>JAZRHM010000018.1:0-23908 GCA_045644765.1 Alphaproteobacteria bacterium
TTTAAGTTTTGTTTCGCTAAGTGTAACTTGCTCACAAAACTAACAAATCTGTCGTCTTCGGGCAAAAAACAATATTCAATTGTTTTTTATCCCTCAGCCCTAGGTACCCTAGGCCTCGAACCCTTCCTCTCCACAAAAAAAACACCCTTTTGGGTGTTTATATTGGCGGAGAGATAGGGATTCGAACCCTAGGTGCGCTTTAACACGCACAATTGATTTCGAGTCAACCGCATTCGACCACTCTGCCATCTCTCCGTTGGCTTTTTTCTTCATAAAATAAAAAACTGAATTATGCAAGCGTTTTTTTATATATCATCATCTGTAAAATGTTGTTCCAAAACATCTAGTGCAACATCATAATCAAAACCGGCTCGGACGATTGTTGCTAAGTCTTTTTGCCGATTCGCACGTTGCTCATCTTCATTGTTTCTAAACGGTCCGATTTTTTTCTTTTTTGCAAATTTTAAAGCCATTTCAAAAGGTGAATATGTCTGATTTTCTAAAATTTGTTCAACTAAAGCTGCTTTTATACCTTTTTGTTGCATTTTAATTTTAATGTATCTTTCCGGTTTTCCGGCATTTAAATAGCTCTGTATTTTAATTTCGGCGTATCTGAAATCGTCAAGATATTTTAAGCGTTCAAAATCTGCTAAAATTTCTTCAATCCAAGAATATGCCTCACTTTTGTTAAAATCAGGATTATGAAAAACATAATCGTTTACACGACGTTTTAAAACCTGTCTTAAGTTTTCAACCGATGAGTCAAACCTTTTCAAATAATATAATGCGATGTTTTTTAACCGCTGTTTGCTTATTTTTTTCAGTTTTTTTTGTTTTATCGGTTTATCATCAAATTCTGACACTTGAAAAATCCTTTATTTTAGATTAGATTGCTCATAATTATAACATCATTATATAAGGAATTTGAAAATTGAGTAATAAAAATTTTGATAGTTGTGTATCTTTTAGCTTGGCAAAAGGTGCTTTTGTGGGAAGAATTGTGCGTTTAGATAAAGTTTTACAAGATATTTTGCCTAAGCACGGATATCCGTTAAATGTTTCTACAGCCCTTGCTGAAACCACCGCTTTAGCTGTTTTACTTTCAAATTCGCTTAAATATGACGGTTTGTTTACCCTTCAATTACAAGGAAACGGTCCTGTTTCCGTGTTGGTTGCAGATATAACTTCGGAACACAAAATCAGAGCTTGTGCAAAGTTTGATGGAGAACAGCTTTATAAGGCAAAATCTTTGCGTAAAACAGAAGATGTGATTGAACCTGTTCCTCATTTGGTTGGTGGCGGACATATGGCGTTTACCATTGATCAAGGTCCTGATACCGATTTGTATCAAGGTGTGGTTGATTTGCAGGGTAAAACCTTATCTGAAATTGCTTTAAGATATTTCAAAATGTCTGAGCAAATTGATACAGCCTTAAAACTTTTTGTAAAATATCCGACAGAGGAAAGTTCGTCTTTTTATGCGGCAGGTATCATGTTGCAAAAAGTTCCGCTAAAGGGTGGAAAAGAAATCGATGTTGATGAAAATTCTTATAATCAAATGTTTGAAGATGCTAAAGCTTTTATCGGAAGTTTGTCTGAAAATGAAGTTTTTGATGCAGAGCTTGCTTCAGATGAAATTTTATATCGTTTGTTCCACTCGCTCGATTTAGAAGTTACAAAAGAAACAACATACGAATTTGGTTGTCGCTGTAGCCGTGAAAAGCTTTTTACAACTTTAAGCTCTTTTAAACAAGAAGAACTTGAAGATATGGCAGAAGATGGAAAAATCTGTGCAACGTGTCATTTTTGCTCGTCAAGTTATGTTTTTGACAAAGATGAACTGATTAAACATTAAAAAAACTTGCATATGATAAAAATTTGTATTAGAAAAATACGTAAACAAATAATAGTTTTTTAATAAGAACGGATAAAAAATATGATTAAATTGAATAAAATTTTTAGTATGCTGGTAGCTTTGTTGTTAAGCGCTTGTGCAAATGATGGTGAGTTTGCTGAAACTCGTCGTTTTATGGAACCGCGTTTCAACAATCTTTCACCTATAGAGTTAAATGTTAGTAAAATAGACGTTATATCTGAGTTTACACCATCGTTTACTCGTCCGAATGTGGAACATTTATTTCCTGTTTCGATAGAAAAAGCTGCTCGTATATGGGCTAACGATCGCTTAGAAGCTGTTGATTATTCATCAAACAGAGTTGCTGAATTTATCATTAAAGATGCAAGCGTTACAGAAGAAGAAATTAAAGCATCACAGTTGTTTTATAAAGATAGCTTAAAATATAGAGCAACATTATCTGTCGTTTTAAAAATTTCTTCAGACAATGGTCAATCATCAGCTCAAACATCTATTGAGGCTTGGAGAGAGCTCACAATGCCGATTGATACATCAATTGAAAATAAAGAAAAATATTGGAACGAAATGGTCCAAAAATTGTTTGAAGAATTTAACGCACGTATGGAACAAAATATTAATCAATATTTGAATATGTATGTGAAAAACAATAATACTATTTATGAATATTAAAAATTTTTCTTTGATATCTCCTCTTTCAGAAATGATAGAGGAGATTTTTTTATAAAATCGTATATATCAGGGAAAAATATGTTGAGAAAATATAAAGTTGGCTTATAATTGCACTTATGTTGTCAATCGGGGTGTTTAAATGCAAGATCCTAAGTTTATACATTTAAGAGTTCATACCGCATATTCTTTATCATCAGGAACAATTCAGGTTCCGGCATTGATGAAGAAACTTTGCGAACAAAATGTGCCGGCAGTTGCTATGACAGATACAGCTAATATGTTTGGCGCTAAGGCTTTTTCTATGTATGCTTCAAGTAATGGTATTAAGCCTATTTTAGGATGCCAATTCTATTTAAAAAATTCTGATATGGATAATCTGTTAAAAACTAAGGGTAAACCGGTGGAAAGAGATAAGCTGGTTTTGTTGGTGATGAATGATATAGGTTATCTCAACATTTCTAAACTTATGAAGCGTTTTTATCTTGATAACACCAAGTCAGGTGATGAACCACAACTTAAATATACCGATTTGGAAGAATTAAATGAAGGTTTGATTGCTCTTACAACCGGTGTTGAAGGTCCTGTCGGTCGGCTTATTCTTGAAAACAGAAAAGATGAGGCAGTTCAAACTTTGAAGCATCTTCATAAAATTTTCGGCAACCGATTATATATGGAAATTTCACGTATAGGAACGCCTGAAGAAAGCAAAACCGAACAAACTTTTATAGATTTGGCTTATGAATATAATATTCCTCTGGTTGCAACAAATGAGGCTTTTTTCTTTGATACCGATATGTATGAAGCTCATGATGCTTTGGTTTGTATTGCACAGGGAGAATTTGTCGCAAATGAAAATCGCCATCATTTTTCCGTAAATAATCGGCTTAAGTCTCAGGAAGAAATGGCAGAACTTTTTGCGGATTTGCCGGAAGCTTTGGAAAATACGGTAAATATTGCTAAAAGATGTAATTATCTTTCTGAAAAAGTTGATCCTTTGTTGCCTGTTTTTGAGTGTCCTGACGGAAAAACTCAAGATGAATTTATCACGGAAGAGGCCTATAAAGGCTTAAAAGAGCGTATGGAAAGACATGTCTATTTTGAAGGTATGTCAGATGAACAAAAACAAGAAATTGATAAAAAATATTTTGAACGCTTAGACTATGAGTTAAGCGTTATAAAAAGAATGGGTTTTCCGGGATATTTTTTAATTGTGTCTGATTTTATCAGATGGTCAAAAAACAATGGCGTTCCGGTAGGACCCGGACGAGGTTCCGGTGCCGGTTCAATTGTTGCTTGGTCACTTAAAATTACCGAATTAGATCCGATAAAGTTAGAACTTTTGTTTGAAAGATTCTTAAATCCGGATCGTGTTAATATGCCTGACTTTGACGTTGACTTCTGTCAGGAAAACAGAGCAAAAACCATTGAATATGTGCAAAATAAATATGGTTTTGAAAATGTGGCACAAATTATTACATACGGAAAACTGCAATCAAAAGCCGTTATACGTGATGTTGCTCGTGTTTTGCAAATGCCTTATGCACAAGCAGATAAAATTTCAAAAATGATACCTCCTCCGGTTCAAGGTAAAAACGTTACTTTGGCTCAAGCTTTAGAACAAGTTGCAGAGTTGGAGCAACTAAGGGCAAATGATCCTCAAGTAAATAAGTTGTTTGATATAGCTATGAAACTTGAAGGTTTGTATAGACATTCCGGTGTTCATGCAGCCGGTGTGGTAATTGGCGACAGAGCGCTTGATTTATTGGTTCCTCTTTATAAAGATCCCAGAGCCGATATGCCTGTTACACAATATGATATGAAATATGTGGAAGAAACGGGCTTAATTAAATTTGACTTTTTGGGTCTGAAAACTTTAACGGTGATTAAAAAAGCAGTCGATTGGATAAAGAAAATCCATAATATAGATTTAGATATTGATGCAATTCCTCTTGATGATAAACCAACTTATGAAATGATGCAAAGAGGTGAAACAGCAGCTGTATTTCAGTTTGAATCTGCCGGTATGAAAGAGGTTCATAAGCAAATAAAACCCGACCGTTTTGAAGATTTGATTGCTATTGTATCGTTGTATCGTCCGGGTCCGATGGATAATATTCCTACTTATATTAAAAGAAAACATGGTGAGGAAGAAATTACATATTTACACCCTAGTTTGGCGCCTATCTTAGATGAAACTTACGGTATTATGGTCTACCAAGAGCAGGTTATGAACATAGCACGTGCTTTGGGCGGATATACTATGGGTGAAGCAGATAAACTCCGTAAAGTTATGGGTAAAAAACTTCGTGATGAAATTCCGAAGCAACGTGAAAAATTTACTAAAGGAGCAATTGCAAACGGTATAGCTGAAGATGTTGCTAAAAGCATTTTTGATCAAATGGAAAAATTTGCATCATATGGTTTTAACAAATCTCATGCCGCAGCATATTCTTTAATTTCATATCAAACGGCATACTTAAAAGCTCATTATCCGGTAGAATTTATGTGTGCCGTTATGGATTTGGATATTACAAACGTAGATAAGCTTACATTTTTTACCTCGGAATGTAAAACCGCAGGAATTGAAGTGTTGCCACCTGATATAAACAAATCTGAAGCCGAATTTAAGGTTGAAGACGGTAAAATAAGATATGCATTAGGTGCAATTAAAGGTGTCAGTGCGGCATCTATGTCGAGTATTGTTGCGGAAAGAGAAAAAAACGGTTGCTTTAAGGATGTTTCGGATTTTTGCCATCGGATAGATATTAAAGATATTAATCGTAAGCAACTTGAACAACTTATTAAAGCAGGGGCTTTTGATAGCATAGAAAAAAATAGAGCAATGTTGTATGCAAATATAGAAACATTGATTAAAAATATATATTCGGCAACAGAGCTTAAAAACAGTGAGCAAACGTCATTATTCGGAAGTGCCGAATTGGTGGCAAAGATTAAATTTGCGCAAACTCCGGATTGGCCACAATTGGAAAAATTAAGATATGAAGCCGGTGCAATAGGTTTTTATTTATCTGCACACCCGTTAGATATTTATAAAGAAAGCGTAGAAAAATTAGGTGTTAGAAATTGTGCTGATATAATCCAGAATATTAAAGTGGGCGACAGTATAAAAGCAAATATAGCAGTGTGTGTCGAGAGCTATCAGAAAAAAATCAGTAAAAACGGTAACAAATATGCTTTCGTAGGTCTGTCTGATGCAACAGCATCTTTTGAAGCCTTTTTATTTTCAGAAGGTATGGCTAAATATGGAGATGTTATAGAATCACAAGTTCCGGTGTTGGTAAAAATAAGTATAGATAAGCAAAATGAAGATTCTAACCCGAGAATAATGATAAATTCACTTAAACCTCTTGATGAAGCTATAACAGAGCAAGCAAAAGGACTTATAATCACTATTGAAAATATATCAGCCGTTATGGAAGTTAAAGATATATTGAAAACAGATAAGCAAGGATCAAATAAGATATATATAATACCACAAATAGAAAATTGGGATGTAAGAATAGAGTTAAGCCACGGATATGCCTTTAGTCAATCTGATATAATCGGTAAAATAAGAGCAATCCCCGGTGTGTCATCAGTTAAGGAGATATAAGATATGAACGATAATAATAAACCGATAAAATATTCTATAACAAAATCTTTTATGCAACCATTTTGGACTATAACAGATTACTTCAAGACTTTTATTCAACAAGGTTTAATATTTTCTCTGATTATGGTAATTGTATCATATATTTTTAACCAAAAATATGCTTGTGTTTTTAATAAAGAATTTGTTCATACCGACTATTGCATGAGTTCAACATATTTATATGTTCCATATTTATTGGTTAAAATAGGATTGATAGCTGTTTTTGTAAATCTGTGGTATGCCGTTATTTATAAAAATGAAGTTATAACAAAGGATTATTTTAAATCTTCATGGAAAAAATTTATTAAAACTTTTGGTTTTATAATTGCTTATTTGGTGTTTAATTTAATACCTTTATTATCTGTATTGCTATTGATTTTTAGAGTTCCGAACCCTAATTGGAAGATTGAGCTATTATATTTTACAATTGTTTCCATAGGATTTTTATTTCCATTTCTATTGATGCGCATTTACTCTCTATTGGCTTTGTTTTTAGAAGGAAAAAATTGGAAGGAATTTAAGAAAGCATGGAATAAAACCAAAGGGTATAGTATGAAGATTGTATTATCTTGTACGTTGTTGTTTTTTGTAAATATGTTATTTATGGTTATTACAACTGAAATTCTTTCAGATTCACAAGGATTTCCTATATGGTTCTATAATATTTATGCAGAAATTTTATTTTCTTTAATGAATTATTTTATAGTTCTTACAGTAGTGAATTTCTTTGAAGTTCAAAAGAAAATTTTTTTAGAGTAATAAAAAAACCTCTGTTTTATAACAGAGGTTTTTAGTTACTAAGAATATTTTTTCTTATCTATAAAAAACTTTATAATCCCTAAAGGAATTGAAAGTATGTAAAGACATGTTAAAATTCCTAATGTAAGCCATGGTTGTGAAAGCATAAAATTAATAAACAACACAACTAATATCATTAAGGGTAAAAGCATGCAAGTGTGAACTTTCATCTTCTTTAATGATATGGTTGGTATTCTGCTTACCATTAAAAAAGCAACTACCGGCATTAATATAGAACAAAAGATGTTTGAACGTAAAACAACTTCTGTTTCAGGAAAATCAAAAGTAATCAAAAGCGGCATTAAGGCAATGGCAGCTGCTGCCGGAGCTGGAACTCCGACGAAATAATGTGACCAATATTCAGGCTGTTCATTATCTTCAAGCATCGTATTAAAACGAGCTAAGCGCATAGCCATACCCATCGCAAAAATCAAACAAAGAACCCAACCGAAACCGGGTAAGTCATATAAAGACCAACGATAAATGAGTATTGCCGGAGCGACACCGAAACTTACAAAATCTGATAAAGAATCTAATTCTGCGCCAAACTTTGATGAAGCTTTTAAAAACCTTGCAACACGTCCATCAAGACCATCAAAAAGTGCAGCTAAAAATATACATACAACAGCTTTTATCCAATCATCTTGTACAGCATAACGAATTGATGTTACGCCGGAACATAAAGCCATCATTGTTACCATATTAGGTGCAATTTTACGAAAAGGAACTTCTTTAAGTTTTTGCTTAGAAAGCAAAATCTTATCATTAATTCTGTCATTTAATCTTTTCATTATTTAATATCTCCTTCAACGCGAGCTGCAGTTGAGGTCAAATTTGCAAGAACGGTTTCTCCTGCTACCATAGTTTGACCAATGCAAACTTGAGGTTCAACATCGGTTGGAAGATATACATCGAGTCTTGAGCCAAATCTGATAAGTCCAAAACGTTCACCAGCCTGATATTGTTGCCCCTCTTTAGCAAAACAAACAATTCTGCGAGCAACTAATCCGGCGATTTGAACAAAAGCAATATCTTTTCCACAATCGGTACGCATAGCTAACAATTGACGTTCATTATCTTTACTGGCTTTATCAAGAGTAGCGTTGAAAAATTTTCCTTTGATGTATGCAAGTTTTGTGATCTTTCCTGATGCCGGAGCTCTGTTTACATGAACGTTAAAAACGCTCATAAATATGCTTATACGATTATATGTTTTTGTGTTAAGTCCAAGTTCTTCAGGACCTGAGACTCTTGTAATCATTTGTACGATACCATCGGCAGGTGAAACAACCACATCTTTAATTTGAGGGGTTACACGCTCAGGATCACGGAAAAAATAATAGCACCAAATTGTTAAAATAAGTCCGATAACACCTAAAGGTAACCATAAAATTGCCAATAACGCAGTTATTGCAGCAAAGATACTTACAAAACGCCAACCTTCATTGTTTATGTTCGGAAAAATATATCTTTGAAAAGATAAATCTACTTTTTTCATTTTTTATTCCTTCTATAATATAGACATCGAAACGCTGTTTCCGTCATGTCTGTTAAGTTAATGTTACGTCTTTACGACAATTGACAATTAAGCACAGATTTTATAAAAAAACAAGCTTTATCTTACAGATTATAAAAAAGGCGTTTTCAAAGAAACGCCTTTAAGCTTAATTTTTGTTTGCAGTCAGATTTTTTAGACCTTGAATAATGCTTTCTGCTGTAGATTGCGATTCTTGTTCGATGCCGACAGATTGTAAAGCTAAATTTTGAACACATGTTGATACTAATTCTTTTGCGGTTGCGCTAATTGAAGAATTAAATAATGTGCCTGCTTGCAATCTTGAATTTGCTTCACTTATTAAACAAGTTTTCATTTTTGATTTGTAAGAAGAGTTTTCGCTTATATTTGCAAACTGAGATAAATCAGCACTGCAAGATGTTAATAATGCAAAGCTAATACATAGTAAAAATTTTTTCATAAAGTTTCTCCAAAAACTAGTTAGGGCGACCGATAACCTCATCAATAACTTGTTTCATTAAACGAGGCTGATTGATAAATGAAAATACAACTTTTGAGGTTCCTGTTCCGGAAAATAAAATATCGCCGTAATTAAATAAACGACCCAATATACTTTGTCTTATTTCAACCGATTCTATTCTTTCACGATTAAGTTCTTCTGTTGTTACGTTAATAACACCTGTTCTTCTGACAACGCGTTTATTTGTACAAACCATTTCAATTAAATTGCGTTTAAGCCAAGACGCAATGGTGAAAATAACTAATGCTATAACCGGAAGCCATATAGCAAAATTCAGTATTGAACTATTATAGTGTTCCAAAGCTCTGGAATAGCTTAAAGCGGTAAAGCAAGCAAAAACCGATAATGATGTTAAAGCAAACGGAATAATCAAGGCAAAATAGTGTAATCTGCCTACGAGTTCTATTTCTTCTCCGGGGGTTAGTGTGCTTGCTGTATAACGATATCGTCCGAGCATTATTGTTCTCCTTAAGTTATCATATATATAAAATAGCCTGATTATTTATAATTTGTCAAATATATTTGTATTAATGCAGAGATTTTTATTAAAAATATCGTTTTAGACTCAAAATATTTTCGGATATGTTTTTACTTTTGTTGTTTTGATAAGAAACCATAGCTTCAATGGAAGTGTTTTGATTTAGATAATAGTTTATCTTTGTTTCAAATTGCAAATTTGTTCCGATAGAAGATGTTGCAAAAGTTTGCTTTATTTCTGTTTTGATACCGATTTTTTCATATAAAGCCAATAAACCGGCGCTAAAACCGGCTCCAATCCAGTAGTTATTTGGTATAAATTCTCCGTAAGCTCCTTCTATTGAGCTCAATCCGAA
The DNA here is from genome assembly GCA_045644765.1 of Alphaproteobacteria bacterium. Taxonomy (GTDB): domain Bacteria; phylum Pseudomonadota; class Alphaproteobacteria; order RF32; family CAG-239; genus JAFTYO01. The sequence continues at coordinate 9,865 of JAZRHM010000018.1, forward strand.
TGCATAAATATTATCGTTTATAGCAAAAGTGGAACCTCCGCCAACACTTGTTGTCAAAGCATATCCTTCATCTTCATTTTTAGGATTTAAAAGTCTTTGTAATTTTAAATCTATCTTATATGAAACAGATTTAAAAACTTCATCAATTGGTGAAAGTGAAGCAAGTTCCAATATATTTATTTTTTCTAAGACATATTTTTTGCTGTTATCATAATGTCTGAAAACCATATCTAAAAAATTGATTTCCGCACCGGTTAAAAACCCTTTATTGTTATCAATTAATGAATGATATGCCGGTCGTAAGCTTATTTGTTCAAATATATCACCGTTTTTTGTTCCAATACCTAAGGATATCAAAGCTGAGTCGTGTGATAAAACTGGATTGACGCCATTTTTTAATTCATCAAATTTTGGAGGTGTGTTTACCTTGTTCCTTTTTCTCAATATGGCAAAACTTTTTTTGCGATAATCTTTTAATTCTATTTTTTTTGCAACATATTGATATTGAATATATTGATATGCCGTTTCCAAAACATCGGCTTTTTCTTCATTATTCAGATTATCTAGACTTGAAAAATCGTCTTCTTTTATAAGATTGATAAAACTTTTATACTGATTTTTGTTCATTTGTTTAATGCGGTGGCTGATTTTACGCTGTCTTGAAGGGCGATAATTTGTTTCTTTTATAAGACCTTCTTTTCGATTTATGGCTTTTATTGTATCAAGAGGAATTGTTTGAACCTTAAACTCAGATGCTAAATTTAATTCGGGTTTTATAGCATCAAGAGTTTCCATCAACATATAAGAACAATTTTGTGTAAAAAAGTAATAAGGTGTAAGCGTTTGACCGAGTTCCCAAAGATGTGCCACAAATAAATCTAATTCATCATTGGTTAAATCTAGGGTATATTCCCATATATCTCTATTTTCCAAGTTATTGTAGGTGTTGATTATATCATAATAAGGTTTAGTGGTAAAACCACCGGGATATGCACCTATAATTCCATAAATTGCATATAAAAAGCTGTCCTCATAACCTCGCGTAAATGCGCCATAATTTATACCATGAGCCAATAGTTGTGTACCAATACGTTTCGTATCTACTCTTAATAATGTATGTCCGAAAAGAGAGGAAGAGTTATTCATATATGCGTCAGTAAACAAAAAAGTAATTCCTGCCGGTTGTAAATCTTGTTTAAAGCTCTCATATTCTGGACAAACAGGAAAATCATAATCTATAATGTTGTTATCTTTTAATAACTTATAACGCGCCGGAAAAAGACACTTTGTTTTATCATTATTAGATTGAAAAAGCGCAATAGTTTCTTCCAGTTCTTTTGAAGGATTGTTTTTTCCGCAAGGGCTCAAATAAAAAGATTGTGATCCGATTGTTCCTTCAAAACCGCCTAAAAACTTAGGTTGATAATGAACTAATTTTAGCCATTTGTCAGAATAAGCAAAGTCTGATTGAGAAGCGTTTGTCTCAAAACAGAAAAAAAGACTGAATAAGAAAAAAAGAACTTTTAGAATCATTTTAAATTTAAGCACGACTTTTAAAAGCCGTGCTTATCCTTTACAAATTTGAAATTAAGCTTTCATAATTTCGTAAAATTTTAATGTTAATTCAACTGCATCAACATTTTCATGTGGAAATAACACAGCAAAATTTTGATGAGCTTTAGAAGCAACAGTTTTTTCATCCATGTTTAAGATGCCGGCCAAAGTCGTCAAAGTTTCACCTTCACCTGCAGCTGCATCCATAGCAAACTGTTCCATATTGTTTTCAACAAAAGCTAAAATCATCTTTTGAGTACCACCGGTAACACGACCGTTAGGATCACAACCTGATGTTCCGAAAGTGATGCCAAATGTTTGGTTTCCGAAAATACCGTTTGTAGTAACTGCTGCAACTTGTGGAATGATACCGCTTTGGCCACGCCAAGCCATAGAACCGAGACCGCAACCTGTGCTATCTAAGGCATCTGCAGGAGCAGAAATAAACATTGCTGCACCGAGCATTACGGAAGCTAATAGAGTTTTTTTCATCGTTTTTCTCCAAATACTATAAAATAACAACTAAAGTGTAACAAACCCTATACAATTGTATATAATTTTTAATTTTTTTTACACAAAAAATACTTGATTTATTTTTTTAAGTTGTTATATATAAGGACATAAATTAACAACTGACTGTGATAAAAGCTTATCGCAGTCTGATTTTTTCTAACTTTTTAAAAATAATATACCTTTTTTGTGAAAAAAAGGATATGGTTTTATTAGGAGAATGAACAATGGAAAAGTTCCCTTTAACTAAAAAAGGATACTTACAACTTGAACAAGAGTTGAAAAATTTAAAAGGTATCGACAGACCTAATATTATAGCCGCAATTGCAGAAGCTCGTTCACATGGTGATTTATCTGAAAATGCAGAATATTCTGCAGCAAAAGAAAAACAAAGCTTTATTGAGGGCCGTATACAAGAATTGGAAGCTGTAGTAAGTCGTGCTCAGGTAATTGATCCTCAGGCTGTAAAAGGCGACGTAATTCGCTTTGGCGCAACAGTTTTAGTTGTTGATGAACCAACAGATAAAGAAACTCAATATCAAATTGTCGGAGATTATGAAGCCGATATTGAAAAGAATCTGATATCACTTTCTTCTCCTTTGGCAAAAGCTCTTATCGGTAAAGAGGTCGGTGATGTTGCAGAATATACAGCTCCCGGCGGAAGAAAATCTTTTGAAATTTTAGAAGTTAAATATCTTTAATAATTCAGATTGTTGACTATTTAAACCGGTGTCATCACCGGTTTTTTTATGGAGGTTTTATGAAAAAAGAAACTTGTATATATGATTATGCCAACAAGTGTGATTGTTCCGAAGACGATAAGTGCGGTTGCACATATCCTAACAATATGAGTGGAAATTTTGAATGTGATATTCAAAAAGAATCGCACAAATCTTGGCAAAGGCCTAAAAATTTATCATCAACGGATAAATCTCGCGTATAAAAGGATAGAAATGTTCGATTCTCGCATTGTTCAAAAGGCAAAATGAAGATGGCCGGAACGGCTATGCTGTTTATTTTATCTTCTGGTATATAAGAAAACAATATAGAATTTGGCGGTAATTCAATTGTAGTTTTATTGAAATAGCAATTTTCAACATAAGTTTTGAAAAATGTTTCAAAATCAGAATCAAATGATTGGTATAAAAAAGGTGCAATTGAAGTGTTTTCCGTGCTTAAATAGGCAGATATAATGTTTTTCTGTCCGTATAAAGACAATGCTTTAGATAAAATATGTATGATAACAGGATAAAAAAGCAGATTCTGTTTTTTTACTTTATCTATAAGCGTGGTTATGTCAATTTGCAGTTTATTCATAGTTGTTTCATCGGTTGTTTATACTGAAATATGTTTAATATAGATCATAAAAAATATCAATATGAAAAAAATATAAAAAATAAAAACAGTAAAAACAATAACAAAGAATAAAAAATAATAAAAAAATAAAAAAAATGTTTTTTTTACTTGATTTCTTAAAATAAATTAGTTATAACCACTTCCGTAAGCAAGATATGGGCGCTTAGCTCAGCTGGAAGAGCATCTCGTTTACACCGAGAGGGTCGGGAGTTCGAACCTCTCAGCGCCCACCAATTAAAAAAGCACCTTAATGGTGCTTTTTTTGTTGGTGGGGCGTAGCCGAGTTAGTGTTGATAGCCGGCGAAAGGCGGCGCAACAACACTTATAAGGCAAGTGCCCGAAGAGGAGTTGGTGAGCTGTAAAGAGCGAGCCTTAAGAAACAAGACACCAATTAAAAAAGCACCATTAAGGTGCTTTTTTTGTTTGTGGGGTATGGTTGAGTTCGTTTTGATAGCCGACAATAGATGATTCAACAACACTTATAAGGCGAGTGCCTAAAGTGAAGTTGGCGAGCTGTAAAGAGTGAACCTTAAGCAGGAATACGCTAATTAAGCTTTGTGCTTATTTTTTTAAGCCTTTTAATCTTTCTATAAGCAAACTTTCATTAAATATAATAGCTGTCGGTTTGTTAACTCCCTCAGCTATTTTCTTTCTGATAACATCTTTATCTAGCAATTCAGCATCTTCTTTAAGGCTTAAAGCATGTTGCCATTGATATTTTGCCTCTGATTTTCGACCTGTTTGCCAATAAACATCTCCTAAGTGATCACAAACTACGGCATTTGCCGGTAAATATTCGGCGGCTCGCTCCAATACGGATAAAGCTTCAGTGTATTTACCCATACGATATAGAGCCCAACCCATACTGTCCATAATATGTCCGTTTTCCGGATTTTGTCGGTATGCATCAAAAATCATATATAAGGCTTCATTATAATTTTGGTTATTTTCAAGCCAAATATATCCTAAATAGTTTAATACAAAAGGATGTCTTTTGCTGATTTTTAGAGCTTTTTTTAATGATTGTTCAGCTTTTTCCCACTGGTTGCTTTTTTCATAAGCAATACCTAATGCGTAATAAACTGTCCAATCTTCTTTTAATGAATCAGGAAGTTTTTTAAGCGCTAAATTATAATATTTTATAGCATCTTTATTTTTATCGGTTATACGACTTACTTCTCCTAAATTAAATAGTATATTATAGTCATTCGGATAGTGAGATAACAATTCTTTGAGTTTTTGTAACGCTTCTTTATGGTCTTTATTTTCTAAATATATTGCAGATATTTTTAGATTTGCCATATAATAAAGTGGAGAATTTACACTTACTTTTTCATATTGTTTTATGGCTTCGCTATAGCGATGAGACTTTTCCAATAAATCAGCCATAGATATTCTTGCAACGTCATTATCTTTATTGAGATACAATGATAAAGCCGTAAAAATCTGAGCAATATCGCTTTGATAATCGCGAAAAATAACGCCAACGTTAAATATTGCCTCGCTTAATCCTTTTTGTGGAGTATCAATTACCGGTATTGGTTTATTTTTATTAATATCATAAATGGAACTTAGCAGTTCGGTAAACATTTTGGTGTTGGAGTTTTTATTGTTATATTGTTTTATAATATCCTTAGCTTTATCTACTTGTGAATTTCTGGCATAGAAATTTGCAATAATTTGCAGTGAACGAAAAGAAATTTCTAAATTTTGATCATCGATAATTTTATCAAATTCTTTTTGTGCCGATTCGGTGTCGTTAAAATAATCGAGTATCATACCTTTGTGCATATGATAAAAAGAAAGAAGATCTTTATCTTTTTCCAAAAGATTAAGTTCGCGTAAAGCTCCTTTTTTATCGTTTTTTCCGGCTAGTAACCAAGCTTTAAATAAAGGAGAAATTGCATTTTTATAAGATTTATCTTTAATACCGTTGATATATTCTATAGCTTTGTCAAAATTTTGATTTTTTGCTTCATCAGACATGAGTACAAAACGAACAAAATTGCTGCTATCTCCTTCTTTTATAGATTGTTGAGCGTATTTAGCTGCTTCATCAATACGTCCTTCGGTCGTCAAAAGAAGATATACTCTGCTTAAAAGTTCTGGGTCTTTAACACCTAATTTGATTGATTTTATATAGTAATCAGCAGCTAAATTGTAATTCTGTCTGATATGAGCCACTCTTGCTGCCAAGTATGATCCGTAAGATGTTTCGCTTACATGGTAATGTGATGCAATTTTAATATTTTGGTTATTGTTTTTTTTATCAAGAAAAATGCCGGAGCAGGAATTAAAAATCCCGACACTTACCAATACTGCAATTATATATTTTATTTTCATCAATTTATTCATCTCTGTTTATTATTAAATTTTTTATAACATATACCTTATTTAAATGAATATCAATTATATAATTATTATGTGTAAATAATTGCTTTATGTTGCAATAAAAAAGTATTTTGGTTATATATTAAAGTTATGGAAGAAAGAATTAATATAGCAGAAGTTTTATCATGGTATATTGAAGCGGGGGTTGATGCAATCTGCGAAGATGTGTGTTGCCTTAAAAATGATAGTAATGATACCAACAAAAATATTGTCTCTCCAGTTAAAACGGTTGAACAAAGACCTGCTATTACAAATTTATCACAAACAACAAATGCTGCTTGCAAAAATGCAAGAGATTTGTGTGTTAAAGCTACAAATTTAATTGAGCTTGAAAATATGGTAAAGAATTTTGAAGGTTGTGCCTTAAAACTTACGGCAAAATCAACAGTGTTTGGATATGGAGCACAGGATGCTTCTGTTATGATTATAGGTGAAGCACCAGGTGCGGATGAAGATAGATTGGGACAACCTTTTGTAGGTAAAAGCGGTCATTTGTTGGATAAAATGTTAAAAAGTATCAATATCAAAAGAGAAGAAGTTTATATAACAAATATTTTACCTTGGAGGCCGCCGGGAAACAGAACCCCGACAGATGGGGAAATTGCTGTATGTTTACCATTTTTAAAACGGCAAATAGATTTAATTAAACCAAAAATTATTTTGCTTCTTGGCGGAAGTGCTGCAAACTCGGTTTTAGATAATAACGAGCCGATCTCAAGATTAAGAGGCCGGTGGTTGGAGTATGTTGCTTCATCAAAAGAAAAAATACCGGCTTTAGCAACATTTCATCCTGCCTTTTTGTTAAGGAACAGTGCACAAAAAGCAAAAGCATGGTCAGATTTTTTAAGGTTATTTAAAAAATTAAAGGAAAATTAAATAAAAGAGATTTATAATAGGCTAAAATTAAATTGTTTTTTTAAGGGGATTAAAATGAAAATTGTTAAAACAGCATTAATGTTAGCGTGTGCTTCAATAATAACTACAGCACAAGCACAAACTCCGGAGTCAACATCTAAACCCCGTGCAGTGTTATTCAAACTGCATGATATTAAACCAGTTATGAACACTGAAGGTATGGTTACGCACTGCGATTTTATGGCTACATTTTATAATCGCACAGAAGATGGTTTACGCCCGGCAAAATTAGAATTGGGATGGACCGATTCTGTAACTGAAAAATATCAAATCGATGAAGAAGTGACGGAAGAACCTCAAAATAAGGTGTTTAATAATTATCGTAATAATGCCAAACAGGTAAAATTAGGTGATGTTACAACAGTTGTAGATATGCCTGCGTTGGGATCTTATAAACAAGTTTCCGTTAAGGCTACGGTTGAAACTGAAAAATGTTTCTTGCTTCTTGATAACTTGAACTTTCGTGTAGAAAGTTGTGATTTAGTAGGTAAAGAGACACAAGAAAAAACAACAAGCAGACGTCGTTTAAATTCAAAAAGTACTGCTTCAACAGAATGCTCTAATTTATTTGAGTATATAGATTCTAAAAATCCGGAATATTATGACGAATTTAAGAATATTTCATATTCCGAACAAGAACGTTTAACGCTTGATGATAGACAACAAGATGTTGAAGGTATTGAGAAGACATATAATACTGTAGTTGAAAACTTCAAAAAAGCAGAAGAAATTATTAATAAAATTCAATAATGGATAAGATAATGCAAAAACAATACTTCATTAAATGTAAAATTAATCTGATCAATGTGTTTATATTGATGTTGATTGTTTTTGCATTTTTTATCAGCAATGTAAACGCTCAGATGTTTGATGATGACAATGTGACTCAAGATGTGGCTCAAGATGCGACTCAAGTAGAGGAAACTGTCGCTCCTGAGAAAAAAGATCTTCAACAAAAATCATCCACGGTTACCATACCCACAAAACGTAGGATGCCATCACGCTTAGTTAAAAATAAAACTGCCGGAAATAAAAAAGTGGCGGTTAAAGAGGTTCAAGAAGCTAATTTGATTGATCCTAATGAAAAGATCTATATGTATATGCGTGATTTTAAAATATCGCACAGTATAAATGGTATGATAAGCTGTAGTATGCGTTTTTATTTGTATTCTAAAGTTAAAGAAAAGATAAATAATGTATCATATAGGTTAAAATGGCCAAAAATTGAAACTCCTTTAAGTTTTAGTAATGTGGAAACCGAAACTCCTATATATAAAGATTATACTTTGTTGGGAGATGGGTGCTATGATTTGGATGCTGCTCCGAATATTATAGTTAACAGATGCAGAATAAAAGGACGTACGCAGCAACACTGCTCTTCCATAATTCAATGGACCAAATAGGTTTGATAAAAATATATTAAGTATTTCTTGCAAAATCAGAAAAATTTTGATACACTAAAAATGAAAAAAAATTAGTGTGGTTGTTTTTATGTCTTTCTTTGTAGAGTTCTTACCGCACTGCAAAATTTAATTGTTATGTTTTGGAAATTGTTACTAATTGCGGCTTTCATCGGGATGTTGAAACCGCTTGTAGAACTTCTGTTAGATAAAGTTGGTGATGGTCTTGCTTGGCTTTTATCTTTTGTTATCATGGGATTATTCTTTGGAATAATTTTAGCAGGAGTTATGATTATCGGAGAATTTATGTGCATTTTTGACAGTATGTATATCTTCGGTATTCATCCGTTCTGGATTGGCTTAGGCGCCGGTACATTATGGAGTGTGATTTCGAGATTGATTTTTTGGATTAGAACCCGTTAATCAATTGGAAGGTAAGATTAAGTCTCGTTATTTCTTTTTATAAGAAAAGCGAGGCTTTTTTTATTTAAAAAATGTAAAGTTTAATCGAAAATTTAACATTTTATGATATCAGAGTGGAAAATTATGTAATTAAAATCAAAAAAGGGCAAAAAATGGAAACTCAAGAACTTGTAGATGTAGCTGTTAATACTGCAAACCAGATGTCAATGTGGGATTTGGTTTGGGCATCTGATACGGTAACAAAAATTGTTATGATTGGTCTCATTGCAGCTTCTGTTTGGTCATGGACCATTATTTTTGAAAAAATATCAACATTAAGAAATGTTAAAAAAACTTCCAAAAAATTTGAAGAAGCCTTTTGGTCAGGTGGTTCTCTTGACAGATTGTATGATGCAATAGGCAATAATCCCAGAGATCCTATGTCTGCCATGTTTATGGCAGCAATGAAAGAATGGCGTCGTTCAAATCTTATGAAATCGAAAACAGACAGAAGCTTAAGAGGTGTTACGTTACAACAACGTATCGAAAAAGCAATGATGGTAACAATGGATAAAGAATTAGATGATTTAGACAATCGTCTAGGTTTTTTAGCTTCAACCGGGTCAGTTGCTCCGTTAGTCGGACTTTTCGGTACCGTATGGGGAATTATTAATAGCTTTAATGCAATTGCTGCTACACAAAGTAATTCGTTATCTGCTATGGCTCCCGGTATTGCTGAAGCTTTGTTTACAACAGCATTTGGTCTTATTGCGGCAATTCCGGCAGTGGTTGCTTATAATATGATAACCTCTGATATTGACAGATATGCTAAAAGGCTTGAGAATTTTATTGCTGAATTTTCAACCATTTTATCTCGAGAAATTGATGATAGCACGATAAAAGCTGAAATTGCGGGAGAATAATAATGTTTAACAATTCATATCATAGGACTTCTTCAAGGCGAACGTCTCGTCGTAATTCAGATGTGAATATTACAAATCTTATGGATGTGATGATGGTGTTGTTGGTTGTTTTTATGGTTGCAGCTCCTTTAATGACCTCGGGTATTGCTTTGGATTTACCGAAAGTTGGTGGCAAAGCTTTAGAAGGTAAAGAGACATCAATAAACATAAGTGTTGATAAAGAAGGTTACTATTATATCGGTAAAAAAGAAATTCCTGCTGATAAAATTGTGGCAAAAGTTAAAGCGATTCGCGGCGAAAATACTCAAGCGTCTGTTACAATTTCAGGAGATACTTCTTCTGAGTATGGTAGGGTTATAAATCTTATGGCGATGTTAAAAGAAGCCGGTTTTGAAAAAGTTGGCCTTAAAACAGAAGCCCGTCCTCTGAAAAAGGAATAATAAAAAGTTATGAATCGCTATCTTTATAGATCAATCGGATTACATATAGCAGCATTTTTAATTTTAGTGCTTGATTTACCTTGGTTTTTTAACCCCGAAATTACAATGGGGCAAGCTCCGATAATTGTTGATTTAAAAGATATAAAACTTGCAGAAATGACGAATCTTCCGCCTAAAGCTGTGTTTGGTGAAGAAGAAAAGAAAGCAACAACACAAAAAAAAGAAAAACAAAACACTCAAAATTGGACAAGAGAAGAAAAAAAATCTGAACCGGAACCTGAGGAGCTTAAAACTGAAGAACCTAAAAAAGATTTTGTGGATACAGAGCCGGAAGTTACCAAAAAAGAGAAACAGCCGGAAAAACCAAAACCGAAACCTGCTCCGAAACCGGTACCAAAACCAGTGAGAAAACCTGCTCCAAAACCTCAACCTAAGCCAAAACCCAAACCTCAGAATAAGACACCTGAGGTTAAAAAGCCTGCACCTAAAAAAAAGGAAACTCCTAAAACAATTGCCAATCCGCTGAAAAGTTTAATGGATTCGGTTAGCTCTTTAGAAAAAGAAATAGGTAAATCAGCAGCGCCTGCTGTCATAAAAACCGGAACTCAGGTAAACAATATGGGAGTTGAGGGAGGTTCGTCAGGTTCTTATTTTAGCGAACTTACAATATCTGAAACAGATGCAATTGCCGGAAAATTAAGAGAATGTTGGAATCTTGATCCGGGGGTGCGTGGTATTGAAAATATGATAATTGAAATCAGGGCGTTTTTAAATAAAGACGGCTCAATTAAAAATGTTGAAATATTAGATAAATCTCGCTTAAATTCAGATCCTCATTTTAGAGCAATCGCTGAAAGTGCGAGAAGGGCAGTGTATAGTTGCTCTAATAAAAATGGTGTTAATATTTATAAGCTTTTTCCTGATAAATATGCCGATAAATATGATATGTGGAATACTATAAAACTTAGATTTAATCCTATGGATGCGAGTATAAAATAAACCCTCAATAAAACTAAATTTTGAGTTATAATTTAAATTGAGGGTTTTTATACATTAAGCTTTACATTGGAGATATTAACATCATCATTTGTCGACCTTCAAGCTTTGGTGCGGAATCGACTTTTCCGATAGTATCTAAATCTTCAACGATCCTGTTTAAAATATCTTTTCCCATATCATTTGCACTCATTTCACGACCTTTAAAACGCATGGTGAACTTTACTTTATCGCCTTGAGCTAAAAATTTCTTAGCTTGTTTAATTTTTACTTCGTAATCGTGAATATCAATAACGGGACGCAATTTTAATTCTTTAATATTGACAACTTTTTGATTTTTCTTTGCTTCATTTTTGCGTTTTTGAACTTCATATTTATATTTGCCGTAGTCCAACACTTTACAAACAGGCGGAATTGCTTGTGGTGAAATTTCAATTAAATCAAGGCCTGCATTATCTGCAATTTTTAATGCCTCCGATATAGAAACAATACCTCTGTTTTCTCCATTTTCATCAATCAAACGAACTTCTTTTACCTTAATGGCTTCGTTAATGCGCGGTCCGTCATCAGTACGTACTGACGCATTGTTATTTTCAATAGCTATTGTAACCTCCTTAAAATATTAAAACATAATTATAATACTCAACAATTATAAATTATCAAGTAAAATTCGTATGTATATGAAAAAAATAAAATGAACTTTTCAAAATTTAAAATCGTTATGTTTATTGTCAGAAAAAATAAAAAGGAGTAAAAAATGAAAAAATTATTTATATTTGCCGTAGCCTTTATAATGTATTCAAATACGTCAAACGCTGAAAGTGTTATAGTAATTGGAGAAGACGGAGTCGTAAAACAGCAAATTTATACTTTTAATGATTCTAACATTAATACGCAGCAATATCCCCAAGTAAGTGTGGTAAGAGAAACACCGAAAGTTACAAATTCATATTATTATGATAATATTTCTACAGGTGAAGCTATCGCTGCAGGAATAACAACGGCTGTGGTAGGCGCTTTACTGTTTGATGGATTTAAGATACATCATCATAATAAACATAAACCGATTCGTGTTCATAAAAACAAATTCAAATCTAAACACAAACCTCATAAAAAAAGATAATGTTATTTTTAAAACAATGCAAAATTTTAGTAAAAAACAGGTTTATCAAATGGTAAACCTGTTTTTAGTATGTGCAAAAAATTAAAATAATATTTTATTTATTCTCTGCAATATAAAATTTATGATATTCTTTTTTCAACACATCGTCCATATTTTGATTTTGATGCAATTTTTTTTTATTTTGCTCAATAAAAATACCTCTTCTGGATTCTTGTTCGGTTAGCTTTGATATTTGTTCCCAATTAGAAAGTCCGGCTATTTTAGCCACGGCTTCTAAAGCTTGATAATGAGGAATCTTGAAAAGTTTTTTAATTTTTTTTGCCTTTTGTTTCAGCATTTCGGAGAAAATGGTGTTAGCGCTCTTTTGTAAATTTAATAAACGTTTATAAATTTGTTCAATATAATATTCCGGCACTTTTTCTTCTTTAAAAGTAAGATTCGTAAAACATTTTTGCAAAAATACTTTGGGAGAATAAGTTTTAGAGTAAATAAGTGTGCCATCGGAAAAAAGCACATATTTTTCTTTATCGGGAGATGTGGTAATCTCACTTCCTTCAGAAGGGATTGTTATGCTTATGCAAGTTCTGTTTTTAAGTAAATTATCAATATGAAGATTCATTTTGTCTATATCTTCTTCAGGAATATTTTGTTTCGGTCTCAATTCTTGAACATCTTTTTTGGAAATATACCAATTGTATTCTTTGGCTTTTTGATAAATGGCTTCTATATAGGCATGAGGAATATACTCATATTGAGATAAAACGTAATGAGGATTATCTTCCTTGAAATTGTAATGATTTAACGTGCCGAATATATTTCGATTATTAGTTTTTTCTTCTGATAAAAGAACTCTTCCGTTTGCAAATACAGCCATATAATCACGATACATAGGATCTAAATTTTCGTTTTTTGAAGCAGTAAGACATTCATTGTCGTTGGCAAACAAATTTTGCACAAAAACTTTAATATCGGGTAATGGTTCAATTAATAAATCCTCTTGATACGGATAATATGTAGAAGCAATGTCTGAAATTTTATGAAGAAAAGTATTGTAGTGCATACATTCTGTTTCATTTTGCGGTTGGTAAACTTCTTTAATTTCAAATCCGTTGAGTTTTATAGCTCTTTTGATATTATTTATTTTCTTTTGAGACATCGTAGATAAAATTAAAACGCCGTTTGAAAAAAAGTGAAAATTTTTATTAAAAGATTCTTGTGGCATGAGAGCTGTTTTAGATTTTATTACTGCTTTTTTTCCGGTTTGTTTTTCAAACTCGTATTTTTTATTTTTCATATATAACCAAGTATCTAATGTTTGCACAAAGGGCGTAAAAGTTAAACATTTGCCGTTAGCAAACAACTCTTTAATGGTATCGGGGGATAAATCAAAATTAGTATCAGTCATAACACAAACTCCTATAGTGAGAACATATATCAATGGCGCCTGCCAACCAAAAGTTCTCCTAAAAGGTGTTTATGTAAAAATAAAATCAACAATTGTCCCGTCCGGGTTCGCCTAAAGGCAGGCAACAAGCGCCAACTAACGCTTTATAAAAAGCGTATCATAAAATAATAAGTATGTCAATGGTTTCGAATCGGGATTTAATGAAATTACACTTTTAAATATATATATACACGTATAGTGTGTTTTTATATAAATGCACAAAAAAGATGCTAATATTGTGTATAAAACATGAAAATATATAACATATTGATTTAGCAAAATTTATTATCTTGTCACAAGTTTATTTATTCGTTATTTTGAAAAAGTTGTAAGAAAAAAACATTTTTTTTCAATTTTTTTAAAAAAAGGTGTTGACAAGGGGGATAGAATTGTTTATAAGCAGTTTCACCGGCGCGATGAGGTATGCTTTGTTGCGGCGAAGTTATAGGAAAAAGTGAATAAGAAGAGGATATACAGGCAGTATGTATTGGTAAAAGATATATATAAAGTCTGTATTGGAACCTAGAGAAATTCTTTATGAGTAAAATATAGACAGGATGGAACATACATCAATTAAGATGAGAGTTTGA
>JAZRHM010000019.1:0-10328 GCA_045644765.1 Alphaproteobacteria bacterium
AAAGTAAATAAAATCGGCAAGGTAGATACGATAGATAACGATACCTTAGGACGCATAGAATTTGGCGGAAAATATAGTATCGGCGATCATTGGTCTACATACGGATGGGCTAATTATACCTTCGGTTCTGATTATAAAGCATCTTCCGTCGGCCTAGGCGTTAATTATGCTTGGTAGATGTGAACATTTTAAAATCAATTGCACAAAAATATAGTATAGACAGAGCAACAACTTTATCTATTATTAAAAATATGTTGTAGAGGCAACATATTGCTAAAATTACACATGCCTTAGAACTTATAAAAGAACTATGCTTTTGGGCTAATTTAGATTTTAATACTGCAGATACAAAAGTGCCAAATACGGAACAAAATATAAGTCAAAATAATAACTTATCAAATCAGAATGTAAATAAAGCACAAATATCTTTGGCTGAAAGAATTTATATGTTACGAGGCTCATCCTCAGTGATACAAAGAACAAATACTAGTCGAAAATAATAATGTTTTTTTAATTACCCCTCATAACGTTGTTATTATGAGGGGTGTTAAGATGTATTATATAAAAGTCCAATATCCTTTTGTAATCAGTATTTGCGATAGAATGTATAATACATAGAAGATTGCAAAAACAGTGCCTTCAAATCGGTTCATACGTGCTTTTGTCATCATAACCGGATAAAGCAATAGTGTGGCTAAAAACATTATCCATACATCGTAGAACATAAATTGTTTTGAAACGGTTACATCTGTCACAACCGATGTGAAACCCATTATAAATACAATATTCCATATGTTAGAACCGATTATATTTCCAAGAGCTACATCGTTTTGTTTTTTTATAGCAGCCACGATTGTAGTCGCAAACTCAGGTAAAGATGTGCCGACTGCAATGATTGTTAAGCCTATAATTTCATCTGAAACGCCTAATATTTTTGCAATATTTATTGCTCCGTTAACCAAAAAATCAGCACCATACATAATTGCTGATAATCCGATAACTGTAACTGCAATAACTAAAATCCAACTTTTATTGGCAAGTGGACTTAAACTATCTTCACTAACAGCAACTTTCGATGCATTTTTATAGTTATAATAAATAAATCCAAGTAAAAGTCCGAGCAATATTATTCCATGCCAAAAAACAAACTTTCCGCTTATGGCAAAAACTGCAAAAAGAGCACTTACCAAAAACAAAAATTTATAATTACGTAAAAAAATGCGACGACGGCACTTTATCGGATAGAATATTGCGGCACTACCTAAAATAAGTAAAATATTTGCAATATTTGATCCTACAACATTGCCGATTGAAATACCGGCTGCTCCGTTTAATGCAGCTTTAATGCTTACAATAAATTCAGGTAAAGATGTGCCCAAAGCCACAACCGTTAAACCGACAATTATCATCGGTATCTTCATTTTGTTTGCAATAGCTACCGAGCCTTTAACTGTCCATTCTGCACCGGCAATAAGTAAAATCAAACCGATAACAATTATAAAAATTGAATATAACATATACTAAGTCCTTTTGTAAAAATAAACCTCCGATATATAAGAGTGTACTTACACACCGGAGGTTTGATGGTGTTTTTCTATTTACACATTACCAAAAGGGTTTAAGTTTTGGCTTTGTGCTTCTTGAGTTTTTCTTAAATCAAAAATATTTAAGAAAACTGCAGAAATATAAATTGATGAATATGTACCGATAATAACACCCCATAAAATGGTAAATGAGAAACTTCTTAATGTTTCACCGCCCCAAATAAACAATGCGGCAGATGCAAACATCGTTGTTAAACCGGTCAAAATTGTTCTTGAAAAGATGTCATTTAAGCTCTTATTTATGAGATCATATTGTGACATTTTCTTATATTTTTGCAAGTTTTCTCTAATTCTATCATAAGTAACAACCGTATCATTAACAGAATATCCGGCTAATGTTAAAATTGCGGCAACAGTTGTCAAACTGATGTCAAATTTGAACACAGCCAACATACCTATAGTGATAAATACGTCATGGAACAATCCTAGCAATGCACCTAATGCAAATTGCCATTCAAATCTGAACCATATATAAAGACTTATGGCAATTATCGCAATTAATGATGCAATGATACCATCACGTTTTAGCTCATCACCAACTTGTGGACCAACAGATTCAACTTTACGGTATTCATAATCATTACCTAAAATTTCTTTAATTTTAGCAACGGCAATGCGTTGAGATTCGTCAGTAGCATTGTCAACCTGTGTTCTGATGATCAACTCATCTTTATTATCACCTAGTGTTTGTAAAGTAAGCTCATCTAAATCTAAATTTGACAATTGTTTACGAATTTGTTCGACATCAATTGATTTTTCGCTTTTAACTTCAATTAAAATACCACCGGAGAAATCAATTCCGTAGTTAAACCCGCCAACAAATATCCAATAGCAAGACATAATTGCCAACACGACAGAAAGCACATAGGTAAACTTGCGAGGTTTCATAAAGTCAATATTTGTATCTTTGGTTACCCAATTAAATATTTTCATTTTCTATTCCTTTATCATAAAATTAAATTGGCAATTTTGTAGGCTTACAGCGAGCAATCCAACTTGCTATAATTAAGCGTGTTACGGTTACTGATGTAAACATAGAAGTTGCAATACCGATAGCAAGTGTTACAGCAAAACCTCTTACCGGACCGGTCCCGAACCAGAACAATACAAGAGCCGCAACTAAGGTTGTCAAGTTGGAATCAATAATTGTTGTGATTGCTTCGGTAAATCCCGCATCAGCAGCATCTTTTGTTGAACGTCCTTTTTTAACTTCTTCACGCATACGTTCAAAAATCAAAACGTTTGCATCAACTGCCATAGCAATTGTTAGGATGATACCGGCAATACCTGGAAGAGTTAATGTTGTGCCAATTGCACTCATCGCGCCTAATGTCAAGAAAAGATTGATAACTACGGTAATTGTGGTGAAAATACCAAACAAACCATATGCCACAACCATAAATACAATTACACATATAAA
This sequence comes from Alphaproteobacteria bacterium, assembly GCA_045644765.1. GTDB lineage: Bacteria > Pseudomonadota > Alphaproteobacteria > RF32 > CAG-239 > JAFTYO01. The sequence goes on from JAZRHM010000019.1 coordinate 3,025, forward strand.
ACTAATAATTGAAGCAAGAATACCCTGTCTGATAGAATCAGCCCCAAGACCAGCTCCAACTGTTCTTTCTTCTAAAACTTCTAATTGAGCCGGAAGCGCACCTGAACGCAACAACATAGCCAATTCATTTGCAGTTTCAGAACTGAAATTACCTGTTATGACACCACTTCCTCCAGTGATTGCACCTTGAATTGTAGGAGCTGAAATAACTTCATTATCTAAAACAATAGCCAAAGCTTCTTTAATATGATCTCTGGTCACTTCAGCAAATTTACGGCCACCAACGGTATCAAACTTAAAACTTACAACAGGTTCACCATCTTGAAAAGAAACACCGGCATCAACCAAATGAGCTCCATCTACAACAGCTTTGCGTGTAATAACATATTGACCGCCATCAACACCGGATACAACACGAGATGTGCTGCTCAACTTACCACGTTTTGCAGATGTGGCAGAGGTCCTTGAATCTACCAAATGGAAAGACATTTTTGCGGTTTTACCCAAAAGTTGTTTTACTTCTTCAGGATTTTGTATCCCCGGAAGTTGAACAATTATTCTGTCTTGTCCTTGACTTTGAATTGTAGGTTCTTTTGTGCCTAATTCATCAACACGACGACGAACAATTTCAATTGATTGATCCACAACTTTTGCTTGCATTTGGTTATACGCAATTTCAGAATATTTAAGCTCGATGACATCGTTATCAACAACTGCGACTTCCAATCCGTCTTCGATTGATCTTAAGTGTCTCATAGCTTGAGTTCTGGCATTAGAATTATCAATTTTAACTCTAACACTATCATCTGTTGATGCAAGATTTTGATAACGAATACGATGTTCTCTTAAAACTTGACGAACAGAATCTTCAATATTTGCCATACGTTCTTTTAAAACATCACTCATCTTTACTTCTAATAATAAGTTTGAACCGCCTTGCAAATCAAGACCTAAACTTATCGGTTTCCACCAAGAGGGAAGCTTTGTCCCTTGCGGTAAAAAGTTTGGAATTGCCATAAAGATACCGATTAAGCATATCGCTAAAATAATGGCAACTCTTTTTGTTGAAAGTTTATACATTTTTATATCCTATTTTTTTGTTTTAGAATTTTTTGTTGTTTTAATGGTTTTTATTTCAGTTTCTTCTTTACCCAAAACTTCACGAATCGTAAATTTATGAACCTCTACTTCAACGCCTTTTGCAATTTCAACGCTGATTTTATCTTCGTTAATTTTTGTTACTTTGGCATACATACCGCCACCGGTTATCACAACATCTCCTTTTTTCATAGCATTTAGAGATGCCTCATGTTGTTTAATTTTCTTTTGCTGTGGACGAATGAGCAAAAAGTAAAAAACAAGCATAATTAATACAAGTTGAATAACAATACCTAATGGTGATGCTCCTGTAGCAACAGGTGCACTTGCTTGAGCCCAAGCATTACTGATAAACATTATTTTCTCCTTAAAATATTATTAACTGCGATGAATATACAACATTTTTCACAGCTTACAAACTAAACTTGCAACTATTAAACAACTATTTTATCAAAATTAGTATTTTAAGGTAGATATTTACGTGGATTTACGGCTTTTTTACCGGCTCTTACTTCAAAATGAAGTTGAGGGCTGTCTACTCCTCCTGATTGTCCGACAGTGGCTATTTTTTCGCCTTTAACAACCTGTTGACCTTTTCTGACAAGGAGTTTTTGGTTGTGAGCATAAGCTGTTATCCAGCCATCAGGATGCTTTATCAAAATTAAATTTCCGAAACCTTTAAGCTCGTTACCGGCATATGCGATTATTCCTTTGTCGGCGGCTTTTACATCACTTCCGAGTGGAGCTTTGATATTTATGCCGTCATTTTTACGCCCTTTACCGATGGAACCGAAACCGGATACAACTTTACCATTAACCGGCCACATAAACTTTGCTGTCCTGTTTGCTGGAGCTTTGTAAGTATTGCTTTTTTTAGATACATTTGTCTTATTGTTGTTTTTATTAATATGTTTTTGTTTTGTATTACTTACTTTTGATGACAAGCTACCGGATAATTGTAATTTTTGCCCTACATTTAACGAATATGGTGCTTTCAAATTGTTTATTCTGCTCAGAGAGGTAATATCAACATTATACTCGCGAGAAATACTGTATAAAGTGTCGCCTTTTTTAACGATATGATATCGTGCGACAGGTAAATTGAGTTTTTGTCCCACATTCAATGCATATGGAGCCTTTAAGGAGTTTGCTTCAATTAAATCTTTTAACGGAATATCATGACGACGTGCAATACTGTATAAAGTATCACCTTTTGCAACAATTACACTTGATGAGGTATCTCCAAATAAGGAATATTTATTAAATAACCTAATTTCACCACCAGAACTGTAACACCCCGACAGCATTAAAATAGTTATTATTGTTGCAAAAAATTTTTTAAACATTCAAATTCCTCATTTCCATCTTACATATTATGTCATTAAATAGCTAACTATTCGTTAAAAATGCTTGATTTTTGAAAAACATTTTCGTATCCTGACTTCGCTTTTAAGTTGGAAGAAAAATATGTCACAAAAACTAAATATAACCGACAGTTCGGGAGAAAATTATAAATACGGTTTTGTAACCGATATTGAATCTCAAACTTTACCTAAAGGTTTAACTGAAGAAATTCTCCGTCTGATTTCGGTTAAAAAATCTGAGCCAGATTGGCTTTTGGAAAAAAGGCTTAAAGCATTTGAATTTTGGAAAAATATGTCCGAACCGACATGGGCAAAATTGTGTTATGAAAAGATAAACTACCAAGATTTACATTACTATTCAGAACCGAAACAAAAGGTTAAACCTAAAAGTCTTGATGAAATTGATCCTAAAATATTAGAAACATACAATAAGTTGGGTATTCCCTTAAAAGAGCAAGAAATATTAGCAGGTGTTGTTGCTGTAGATGCGGTGTTTGATAGTGTTTCTGTTGCTACCACATACAGAGCAAAATTAAAAGAACAGGGAATTATTTTTTGCTCAATTTCAGAAGCTGTTCAAGAATATCCTGATTTAGTTAAAAAATATTTGGGAAGTGTTGTACCTTATACCGACAATTTTTTTGCTTGCCTAAATTCAGCAGTTTTTACAGATGGATCTTTTGTATACATTCCCAAAGGTGTAAAATGCCCGATGGAACTTTCCACATATTTTCGTATAAATGCAAAAAATACCGGACAGTTTGAACGAACATTGATAATTGCCGATGAAGACAGTTATGTTTCATATTTAGAAGGATGTACAGCCCCTCAACGTGATGAAAATCAGCTTCATGCAGCCATTGTAGAAATTGTGGTTTTAAAAAATGCCGAAGTAAAATATTCAACGGTACAAAACTGGTATCCCGGAGATAAAAACGGTAAGGGCGGAGTTTATAATTTTGTGACCAAAAGAGCTGCTTGCCGAGGAGATAATTCTAAAATATCGTGGACACAAGTTGAAACAGGTTCTGCCGTTACATGGAAATATCCTTCTTGTGTTTTACAAGGCGATAATTCGGTAGGAGAATTTTATTCGGTTGCAATTACTAATAACAAACAACAGGCCGATACCGGAACCAAAATGATTCATATTGGTAAAAATACTAGTTCTAAAATTATCTCCAAAGGTATATCTGCCGGTTTTTCTAACCAAACATACAGAGGTTTGGTAAAGGTTATGCCAAGCGCAGATAAAGCTCGTAATTTTTCACAATGTGACAGCTTGTTGATTGGTAAAACTTGCGGTTCTCATACGATACCATATATAGAAAACAGAAATAAAACCGCAATTTTGGAACACGAAGCTACCACTTCAAAAATAAGCGATGAGCAACTTTTTTATTGCAGACAACGAGGAATTTCGGAAGAAGATGCAATAGGCCTGATTGTAAACGGCTTTTGTAAAGAGGTTATGCAACATTTACCTATGGAATTTGCAATTGAAGCCTCAAAACTTATAAACATATCATTAGAAGGGAGTGTAGGATAATGAATATTTATAAAAGAGCATTAAAAACTTGGGGGAAAGAACCTCAAATGTTGCAAGTTATTGAAGAAATGAGTGAACTGACAAAAGAAATTTTGAAAAATGTAAACAGAAAAAAAGATAATATAGCAGAGCTGATTGAAGAAACTGCCGATGTGGAAATTATGCTTAATCAATTAAAATGTTGCTATGATATTTTTGAACAAGTTGAAAAATATAAATCGGAAAAGCTCTTAAAAATTGAAGCTCGTCTTGATGATTGGGATAAAAACAAAGGATAAAACAATGAGTAAAACTCCATTACTTGAAATTGAAGATTTATGTGCAAGCGTTGATGGTAAGGAAATTATTAAAAATTTTAATTTAACCATTAACGAAGGTGAAATTCATGCCATTATGGGACCAAACGGTGCAGGAAAATCTACATTATCGTATGTATTATGCGGTAAAGAAGGTTATGAAGTTACATCTGGAAACATCAAATTCAGAGGTCAAGATTTGCTGGCTATGAACATTGAAGAACGTGCCAGAGCAGGTTTGTTTTTAGTTATGCAACATCCTGTAGAAATTCCGGGTGTTACGGCAAATACATTTTTAAAACACGCCATAAATGATATAAAAAAAGCAAATAACGAACCTCAAATTGATACAATGGAGTTTATTAAAAATCTAAAAGCCGAAGCTAAAACTCTTAATATTGACAACGAAATGTTAAAACGTTCATTAAATGTCGGTTTTTCCGGTGGAGAAAAAAAACGTATGGAAACATTACAAATGGCAATTTTAAAGCCAAGTTTATCCATTTTGGACGAAGCTGATTCCGGCCTTGATATTGATGCCTTAAAAACGGTGGCTGATAAGATTAATTCTTTAAAAGACGGAACAAGATCGATGCTGATAATTACACATTTTCAGCGCTTGCTTAATTATATTGAGCCGGATTTTGTTCATATTTTTGCAAACGGTCACATTGTAAAATCGGGCAATAAAGATTTGGCTGTTGAACTTGAACAAAACGGATATGCCGAATTTACAAAGGATACGTATTGATATGAACAAATTGCTAAATGATGCATTTATATCAGAAACAAATTCACCTGTTTTGAAACAATTGCGTCAAAAAGGGAAAAAATCTTTTGAATTTCAAGGCATTCCCCATGCAAAAACTGAAAAGTGGAAATATACCAAGACAAGAGAATTAAATCTTGATGATTTTGTCTTTGCTAAGGAAGAAGATTGTTCAAATTTCTCATCTGAGAATGTCCTAAACTTTTCAGCGTATGAGATTAGGTTTTGTAACGGTAGATTGATAAAATCTGATTTTGACTTACCTAAAGAAATTCAAGCAATAAGATTAGCTGAGATTTTTCAGAATGAAGAATATACCAAATATTTAAACAAATTTGATATGGATAAATTTCCGTTTGCGGCACTTAACACTGCATATATAGAGCATGGGGTGTTTATTAAGGTTTCTAAAGAATATCAGGCACAAAAGCCTTTAGCATTGGTTTATCATATAAATGCTGATAAAAAATATTTTTCTAACATCAGAAACATTATTGTTGTAGAAGATGAAGCAAAACTGGATATTGTAGAATATTTTTATCATACAGGAGATATTAAAGCGCAATATTTTAATAATATTGTAAATGAAATTAATGTAGGAAAAAATACCATTTTAGGACATTATAAGGTTCAAAATGATGCCTTTAAATCTTTTCATATAGCGTTAAGTTGTATCGATGTTAAATCTGGTGGTAAATATAATGGATTTTGTTTGCAAAAAGGTGCAAATTTATCCCGAAACGAAACTTTAGTTCGTCTTGTTGAAAAAGATGCTCAAGCAACGGTAAATTCTGCCTATGTAATAAACGGATGGGCTTGTGTGGATACAACAACCAACATTGAACATCTTTGCTCAGATACGACATCAAACCAGCTGATTAAAGGTGTTGTCGGAGGTAATGCAAAGGGCGTTTTTCAAGGTAAAATACATATTGCACCGGAAGCAATAAGAACAAAAGGATATCAGCTTCATAAGGCTCTCTTGTTAAGCGATGATGCTGAAGTTGATGTAAAACCGGAATTAGAAATTTTTGCCGATGATGTCAAATGTTCTCATGGTTCAACATGCGGAGAACTTGATAAAGAACAAATGTTTTATTTACAGTCAAGAGGCATATCCGAAGAAAATGCAAAAAACATATTAATTGGTGCTTTTATAGAAGAGCCAATGTCTTGTATTGATAATCAGAATATTAAAGATTGGATTAAAAGTTTTTAAGTATATGAAAAAAAACACCCCACCGTTAGCATCAGTGGGGTGTTTTTTGTTTGAGTTTTTGTTTAGAAGTCAAAGTTTAAGCCGAGGTTGATGTTCCAGCCTGTGCGGCCGCCGGAGCGACGGGTAAGTTCAACGTAGCCAGACTTATCAGCCCAGTTCTTTTCAACTCCAAAGCCATATTCTACATATGGTTTGGCGCTCATTTCTTCTAACAGAACATCATCAGCTCTTACTTCGGCATCATAGATATAATGCTTGTAGCTTACTTTTGCATAACCGTCTAAGTCTTTACCGATGCGGTTACTTACTTTGAGCTCAGGTGCAATTGTTATAACATTAGAAAACTCATTTTCCATCTTAACACCTGCTTTGTTGGTATAGTCTTCGGTATCCATACCGGTATAGGCCACATACAACGCAGGTGTGATTTTCCAGTTGTTATATGTCTTGATATCAACACCTGTCTTATTAGCAACGCTTACTACCTTGGTATCAAACTTATCTTTACCCCAGGCGGTGTTTGCTTCACTTGTGATATAACCACCATTGAGTGTGAAGTTAGAGAACAGATTGTTCTTTCTGAACGCTGCACTTACACCAAGATAGCCGCTCTTTTGCTCAATCTTGCTATCGTTATATTTTTGTTTTCCGCCAACATAGGCACCATATACACCATATGCTGCTTTAACTCCGTTGTCATAAGTAAACACTTTGCTGTCTACTCCACCGACAATACCATATGCTTCGGAATCAATCGTGCCGTTAAAGTTGTCAACTTTTACATCATCATCTGAACCAAAGGTCTTAACCCATACGCGCTTATTTTTACGGATGTTTACAACGTCTGATGTTTTCATGTAGTCGGTTGTATCGGCACCATAGTTGGTATCAGCTGAAACCATAACATCTCTATCAAAGATTTGTGTTATAACAGTATCTACAACTGCAACCGTTGTGTTTACATTAAGTGATGGTGCTTGGTTTGGTGCAACTTCTTCCGGTGCCGGTG
>JAZRHM010000020.1:0-5425 GCA_045644765.1 Alphaproteobacteria bacterium
CAGAGGGTAATGATACTGAAGAATATAGAAAAAAATGTATTAATGCTGGTGCAATTGCTGTTTGTTCAACAATGAATGAGGTTGGAGACATAATAAGGAGCAAACAATAGCTCGTAAAATGTGAGTTAAGCATCACCAATAACAAACCTCCTTTTGGGGAGGTTTTTTTGTTGATACTAAGGTCTCGAACCAAAGGTTCGTCAATTCTGACTAAAATAAAAATGGATATTTTTATACAAAAGGTATTTGTGTTAAAAATAAATACAATAAAGATGCTAAAAGGATACATGGTTATCCATTCATTTTTAGTCTTTGATTGAACGAGCTGTATAACGAAAAAAAACAAAGAAAAAATTTATTTTATGCTATAATTTATAACTTTTTTAACAAACTTTGCTTTATCTTTGATTAAAAAAAGAGGGGACTTGATGTATTCAATATTAGGTGTGTTTTTAGGTGGTGGTGTCGGCTCGGTTTTAAGATGGCTGATTTGTTGCAAAATCAACTCTCATTGGGGAACAATGATAGTAAACATTCTTGGTGCGTTCTTAATTGGCTGTGCTTATACCTACTTTCAAAAGCATTTAGCAGACAATACCAACTTTAAACTATTTGTAATGACCGGTTTATTGGGCGGTTTTACAACATTTTCAACCTATTTGCTTAATTTCTCAACACTTATTAGCGAAAATAACTATGCTGAAGCCTTTTCATATCTGTTGCTTTCTATTGTTATCGGCTTGATTGCTCTGGTTTTGGGTATGAAGTGTATAACAATGATGGGATAGTATATATTGATTCATATGGCAAAATTTCTATCTGAAATTATTGTATATTCTATCGATTTGACGCAAAATAAATCTGTTGTTTTAATGTTGTACAGTTGGTAAAGATTCTTGCATTGTTATACTTTGGAAACTAATTATTTCACTACAGGAAAAACGCACATAGTTCAATATTTAGAGACGATACGTACTTAGTTTTATGTTTCGCATAGATTTTTTATTGCGACGACAATCATAGCCGGTTCAATTTATCATAACTAAAAATATAATTTTACGGAATTGGTTGAATCTTGACAATCTTGTCCGTCGTTAATTTCAATGCGATTTGCGTTCCAAGGATTATTCTTTATAATGAAGCAAGATGCCCCGTCAATATTATCTAAGCTTACATAAAATTCAACCGAAGAAACCGGAACAACTTCCCACTTAACCCCTCGTAAACCGCTAAAGTTTAGCAATGAAACATCTATATTTAAGTAATCTTGTATGAATGTACTTTGAATTTCGTTTATCAAAAGAGTTATATCTTGCTGTAATTGCATGCGAGAAAGAGCATTTTGCATTTGACCTACATTATTAATTGCATTACTGTTAATCACTCCGCTAACACCTAAAACACCAATCATTTCGTTCATCTGCGCTTGCGCATTATTAATTGAACACAACATTGCAAGAATACATAAATATTTTTTCATTGTACCTCCTTTATCATTACTAAATGATATTGTAATGTTAGCTAATATTTATGTCAATTAAAATACATATCATATTAAAAGAGTAGGGTAACATAATTGTGTGAACTAATATGAATAAAGTTGCTAAAGTTCAATGCAAATAAGAAATTTAGCGTCGCAGGTTAAGTGTGGTTTATGGTTTGCTTAAGATATATATTTTTTGTTGTAGTGTTGAACGTTATCAAAAAGATAAAATAAATCCACATGTTTTATATGTGGATTTATTTTGTAAGAACTAATAACATTTATTTAGTCTGATTATATTTATACGGATCTTCTTTTTCTTTTCCGTGATAAACATCAGCAGCTTGATCAAATTCAGCATTGAGTCTTCCTTTAAGTTTTGAGGCACTGCTTGTTGTATCGGAAAGATGAGAAGATATCTTAGCACTGGCGCTTTGCATATAACTACTAATGGTGTTCCATTGATGTTCAGGGTGAATATCAAATGCTAACCATGTTAAACCACTACATACAGCGATAAGTCCGATTAAATATAATATAGCTTTCATTTTTTGTATCCCTCCAAAATTGATGATGTTTAAAAGGATACAAAAAATAATTTAAAAAGTATTTAATAATTTAAGCAAAAATTGTCTCGGGTGTGTAATCTTGATAGGCAAAAGCACTTCCGTCAATATAACGATGATTTTTATTTAACGCTTCAATTTCTTGCATATCTTTATTGTCAAGTTGTATGTTGATTGCTTTAAGATTGTCTCTAAGATGCTGTTCTTTAACAGACTTTGGAATAACAATAACACCTCGATTTATTTGCCAACTAAGTAATACTTGCGCCGGAGTTATGTTTAGTTTATGAGCGATGCTCATTATTGTTTTATCTTTTAATAAATTATAATCATTTGAAGATGTTCCGGATCCTAATGGAGAATATGCCGTAACAGTAATCATGTTTTTTTTACAAAAATCAATTAAATCTGATTGTGTCAGATAAGGATGAGATTCAATTTGATTGATAGACGGTATGATTTCACATTCAGATATTATATGTTCAAGATTTTTTTTACCGAAATTAGATACTCCGATAGATTTAGTTAAGCCCTGTTTTTGTGCTTTTTCCATTTCTTTATAAGTTAAACTTAAATCTAACTTACTTAACGATATCATATCTTCATCGTTTTGTGGTATTGTTGTTCCTTTTTTTTGTGCAATAGGCCAATGCATCAGCCATAAATCAATATAATCAAGTTTTAACTCTTTTAATGTTTGTTTAAGTTCAGGTAAAACATCTTGGGGATAATGAGAATCGTTCCATAGTTTTGAAGTTACAAAAATGTCTTCTCTTTTTAGGTTGTCTTCTCTGAAGGCATCAGTAAATGCTTGACCTATTTCTTCTTGATTGTTATAAATTGAAGCGCAATCAAAGTGTTTATATCCCAATTTTAATGCCCATCTTACCGCTTGATAAACTTCTCCGACATTGGATTTCCATGTTCCTAAGCCAATTATGGGTATGTTTGCTCCAGTGTTTAGTGTTAGATATTTCATATTTTTCTCCTAAAAATGTTGTTTTAAGATAATATAATTATCATATAGAAAAAATCCACTATATAAAATATAAAACTTGTATTTGAACTGAAATCGTAATATTGTAAATCCATAGTTAAAGAGGGAGATGATTATGCGTTTTTATAAAATTTTATTCTTATCTGCATTATGTTTTGCAAATCAAGCTTTGGCTGATGATAATATTAAAAATCTTGAGATAAGTGTATATAACGATAATTTGGCTTTAGTGAAAGATACTCGAGATATCAAACTTATATTGGGTAACAATGATATCGCTTTTGAAGGTGTTGCTTCTCAGATTAAGGCTGAGAGTGTTATGATTTTGGGAAAAAACATCAATGTGTTGGAACAAAACTATAATTATGATTTAATAACACCTCAAAATATTTTAGAAAAATCAATAGGGCATAATGTTAAAACTGTTGTGCAAAATCCTACAACAGGAGAAAATATATTCAATAAAGCTAAAATATTAAGCGCTATAGGTTCATCAGCGGTTTTAGAATTTGATTACGGAATTGAAACAGATTTTAGTGGTCGTTTAGTTTTCGAACAATTGCCGAAAAATTTACAACAAAAACCTACTTTGATGGCGAAAATATATAGCCCTCAAACAGGAATACAGGAACTTGAACTGGCATATCTTACTAATGGTATTTCATGGAAAAGTAATTATGTGGCACGCATTATTGATAACAATCATCTAAATTTGACATCGTGGGTTGCGATTAATAATACATCAGGGGCAGATTATAACAATGCTCAAATTCAGCTTGTGGCAGGTGATGTAAATCAAGTTAAAGAGACAGGCCTTATGACAAATAGAGTTATGATGGCAAAAGCTGTTGCAATGGAAACAACTGATGCTATGGCAATGGGTGCCGGAAGATCTGAGCAACTAAGCTCTTACCATTTGTATACATTGCCAAACAAGGCTGATATTAAAGATAATCAAACTAAACAGGTAAGTTTGTTTGAACGTTTTAATGTTTTATATAAAAAAGAAGGAAGATTAAGTTCTTCGTTATATTTTAATAACGGATATAAGGCAGAATTTGAGAAAAATCATCCTTTTGTATATTACATAATAAACAATACTAAAGCTGATGGGTTAGACATTCCATTACCTGCTGGAACAATACGATTCTATGAAAATGACAGTATGGATAATATGCAGTTTATTGGGGAAAATAATATTAATCATACGGCAAAAGGCGAGAAACTAGAGTTAAAGCTTGGTAAAATGTTTAATGTTTATGTCAATGGTAAAATTGTTGATGTAAATGAAGTTTCAAAAAATAAAACCGGAGTGGCTAACAATAATTGTTATAATGCTGATGTGATAAAAGATTATGTTGTCAAAGTAGAGTTTAATAATGGTGGAAATGATGATGTAAATGTCGTTTTTGCACAAAATATCGGACAAGATTCAGAAATTATAGATGAAAATATTAAAGGTGAACTTAAAAATATTAATCAATATGAATGGAAAGTTCCGATTTCGAAAAATAATAAAACGGATTTAAAATTCACGGTTAGAGTTAAATCAAAGGAAAGAATTTGTAATTAATTTATCAATTTGCTCTTCAAATTTTATTGAGGAGCATTTTTTTTGTATTTTTTTCTTGAAACTAACTGAAAAATTTGGTAAATTGAGGTAGATAAAAAAGTTTTTATGTGTTATTGTGGTATATTGAAAAGATTTTTCAAAACCGTTTGTTATACGCAAAAAGCTTTAATTTTGAATATTAATCACTAAATTTATTTTATATTATGCAAAAAATTAAGACTTTTGCAGCCGCTATGTTGTGTGCTGTAGTATTTTCATCATGTGAAAATGAAATGGAATCAACTTATGTAGGTTTCAGAGATGGAATTAAAACACCGGACACAAATCTTGTGTACGATGGTTTGGACTATGTTGCTAAGTTTGATACAACAGTGAACGAATTGTTTACGGTTGAGCAAACTCTGCGAGGTAACATTCTGACATGTGAGGGAGAACAAATTATTGATGGAGATACATTCTCTTATAATTTGAACCTTAATGTTAAGTTTAACGTGGAACCAAAACAGGTTTACGTTATTAAGAAGGAACAACTGAGTTCTGTTGCAATGACATCGTCAAGTGTGGCAGATGAAGTTGTCAAAGACTCTACAGCAAACGATTTTACGCTTACTTCAGTTGAGCGCGATTATGAGTTTGTGTTCAACGAAGGCGAAAAAGTTGCATCCAAGAGTATGTATGAGAAATTATCTCATTTGGATACAACGTTTTCGTATGCTGAAATTAGCCGAATATCGTATAAGAAGAGCGATAGTAAGCTAAATGAGGCCAAAAGTAGTGAAGATTCGCTAGTACACGATGTGAATTTC
>JAZRHM010000021.1:0-11586 GCA_045644765.1 Alphaproteobacteria bacterium
ATATTGTTTTTTGCCCGAAGACGACAGATTTGTTAGTTTTGTGAGCAAGTTACACTTAGCGAAACAAAACTTAAAAATCGGAGTGACCGATGTTTGAATATTCAAACAAGAAGAATCCCTATCTCTCCGCCAATATAAACACCCAAAAGGGTGTTTTTTTATGGAGAGGAAGGTTTGACTGAAAGTATAAACTCAAACACACATACTATCTAAGCATCTTGAAAAAATTTTTCAGATGCTTTTACAAAATCATCAAAATCTTCCGGTGTCATTTTTTCTTTAAGTTCAGATACAACTCTTTGTGCAAATTCATCAAAATCGTCTTCAAAACCCAAATCATCTTTTAAATGGACCTCAACTTTATAAGAATAAATATCATCGTTATCTTTTTCTATAATTGTGACATATTTAGATTGTTTTACTTTTTCTCTCATTATCGGTGCAATATTTTTAAGAGAAAAGAATTCTCTATTGTTGCGGTTCAGAATAGCTACATTTTTTCCATCATAAACCAATTCACCTATCACAATATTACCTTTTTTTTCAATATCAGTGATAATAATTACACCCTGTTTATCAAATACAAAAACAGCATTTTTTTCTATAACTTTAACTTGCATCTATCCCATTTCCTTTCCGCCATTTACAACCATATGATTAAGTTCTTTTGCGTTATCAGGGCTCATATTTTTAGCCAAATTAACAAGCCTTTCAATCACTTCTGTTGAATCGCATTTTTGGGCAAGTTTATAGGCATTATCCAACAAAACATATCTTTCTTTGTTATCTTGCAAATCTGGTGCATCTGCATTGCTTTTTACAATACCACCCATTTCCGTCAGAAGTTTTTGTTTATAAAACTCGGGATGTTCGGTTTTAACGGTTTCTTCTAATTGTTGTTTAACTCTATCTCTTTTCACCAATGGTCCCGCCATAGGCACCGAACCCACTCCCATACCAAAACACATACCTATACCCATACCGGCCAGCAAGTCCACATCCAAATATTTCGCCAAAAAAGTACATCCGATACCAGCTCCCACTACTGCACCGACCGAAACAAAAGTTCCTGTTATATCACTTATTTTATCATATTTTTCTAATTTTTTTTCCAATTGAATTTGTTTTGCAGATTTTTCTTCTATAACAATATTCGGATTATTTTTTGCTTCTTCTCTTAAAGAAAGTGCTTCACGAACTCTTTTAATCTCTTTTTCAATTTTCTCTTCACGCTTTGCCACAATTAGCGTTGTAGCCACACCCAACACACTTACAACGCCGGATGCTGCAGAAGCTGCAATACTTAACTTTGCAAGTTTAGAATTTAAACTAACACCCATAAACAATGCCGCACCGGAACCACTAACTATAGATGTACGATACCCCCACTCAAAGAGCTTTTCACACATTTTATGCTTTTTTTCTAATTTTTCCAAACGCTCTTTTGTATCATCTTTGTCAAGTAAGACAATTTTTTGAGGATTTGTCACAAGTTCAACACTCTTTTCTTCCATTTGTTTTACCTATCATTAAAAAGTAAATTATATTTCAAATATAATCCAAATGTGGTGTTTTGTCAATATTTAAATTTTAAGCACATATTGCAAAGATAACAACAAACCATATTTTTTTCAGCATGGTTTAATTTCTGATTTTCTGTCTCTTTGTAAAAAAATAATGACAATTTTAAAGCAAATCCCCCTTGATAAACACACAAGGGGGAATGCTAACTATGTTAAGATAATCTGACGATTATTGTGTTTGCAAGAAACATTGTGTATAATATGGTCCGCCACAAACTTCGCCAACCACCTTATCTTCCTGTTTAACATTATCACATTGACTTTCTTTAACAAGGTTTATTCTTTCACCGGTTGTTTCATCGTAGATTGCCGTAGGAGACTTACCTCCGCCACAGTCAGCAATATCTGATAAACATGCACCATAATAGTCACATCCGCCTTCTGTTTTTACCTTATAATATGTGTTGAGATCCACACTTGTACCCTCATCAACAACCACCGGACATCCGGTGCTTTGTTTGTCGGCACATTTAACGTCTTTTTTGTAATAGTAACAACCTTCCGGTGCCTGATCTGCATAATCAGCTGTAATATTAATGTATCCTTCCCGATTAGCTTCACTTCTATTAGTTGTTACAGTAACTCCAGCAAATTTTGGACAACATTTTGTAGAGGAAGCATCTGAATAATTGAAATATGTTGATCCTTCATCACACTTCAAATAGTAACAACCTAATTCATAATCATATGATGTTGACACATCGGTAAAACCATTAGCTTTAAGAATATTATAATCGCTCGTAGAGTTTACTGTTTTATGAACCCCGTTTCTTGATTTACAACACATACTTGTATCATTACCGTAGTAATATGAACCACACCGAGTATACTCAAACTCTGATACGTTTTCACCAACCATTGTACATCTTCCAGTTTTTTGAGGCTCCCAATCTGAGGGGTACAAGCCACTTGTTGCACAATATCCGGTTAATTCAGCTTCACAATCCTGAGCTATTCTACATTTCGTACCATTTTCAAGAGTAATTGTTCTATATTCATATTGATAAGAATTACCGTCCATATGCATTATACAGCTACCACTTGCAGAACCAACTGCATAACCAATTCCATGCTCTTGTGCATATAATTTACAATCATATTTTTCTTTGCTAACACATCGTCCATCACAAAGAATTGAATCTCTGTTATATTTATTCTTAAAAACATCAAAAGTTACGCCATCACACATAGCTCTACTGCTATCTCCTGTATCGCATATCTGCAGTGTTTTAGCTTCTCCGTAAATATACTGAGTTGTGTCTAAACATAATCTATCATGAGAATAGTAATTATCTACAGTATCATCTACATTTCTAAAATATCCAAATTTTTTACCAAACTTTTCACACCCTTGTTTAACTTCTCCCGTAAATATAAAGGCTCTATCCGGATTAGTCTGTTTTCCTGTTTTATAACTTAACAGTGTACCATATGGTGTACCGGCTGCTGCTGATCCATTAGGAATTTCAAGTAAAACACAGCCACTCGGCACTTCTCCAACATGATTACATTCACAATCTACAGTATAGTTCTTACCGCCACACTCTTCAATTCTTCCGTCTTCAGCATTTAAACATGTCCCTTCAATAGGCAATGCAGTGTTTCTGCCGTGAACCGGAGAATAATTACCCATACAATCAAGATCATCGCTTTCACAGGCGTGCATACGTGTTTTTCTTTCTGAAACATTATCAGATGGAACACCGAGAGGTAAACAGTTTGTCACTGCGTAATATCCGTTATTTAAATATTGCTGAGCCTCATCAACAGGTGTAACAAGCTCGCAATAGCCACCGTCGCTATAAAACCTTTGGTCATTTAACGTAACTTTATAGCACATATTTTTAGCTTCACAACCGGTATAATATTTTCGCGGTGAGTTTAGACAGAAAATATGTTTTAAAATACCATCTTCGTTGTTGTTGCTGTCGCAATATTTATAACCTAAGCTTACACATTCTGGCTCACATCCTTCAACTTTTGAAGTTGTGCCATCTTTATCCGTATAATCTACACTACAATTATCATCCTGACAGACAAAATCGCCTTCTTTGTCTGTAGGAATTGTGGTATCCAAATCTTTCAAATCTTGATCTTTTGAAAGCTGATAAACGTTTGTAGCACAACCTGACACAACCCAACAACTGTTAGTGTTTTGTTCACAAACAGAGTTTGCAACAGAACTTTCACAAGCAAGCTGTGTTTCATATTCACCATTTTCTGTTACGCAACTTACCGTCGGACAAGCATCACAAGTTGCAACTCCGACGCAAGCATATGTTGTCCCCGGAATTGGAGTTGCTCCTTTACTACGTGTACATCCACATTCACACTCTGCAGGACAATTACTCACTTCAGTTCGTGATACACGCTCAGTACCTTCAGGACATTCACAGCCTGTTCCACGCATGGTGGTACTAACACCTTCTGTACATATACCCACAAGTGTTAACCCCCTGTTTTCACAATCTGCTTTGGTGAACGTATATATACGTTTGTCACATTCACAATATTTAGATTTAACAACACCATTTTCTTCGCAAGTGTCATTAAAGGCTGAAGTAGATATAACGGTATTATTCGGACAAACTTTATATGATGAAGGACATCTCAAATCAGCTTCAGGACAACAATTTCCACATTCATATCCTGATGCACATGTGTACAAATCTCTATATCTTCTGTTTGAACCATCTTCAGGAATCAGTGCATCCATATCCACAAAGCCTGCCTTACAGCCAAGCGGCTCATAATATATGCCGGTCGAATCTTCACAAGCAGCCTCATAGGCAATGCTTGGACATTGTTCATCTTCAGCAATCAAATGATCAGGACAATTTTGGCCCGGCTCAACAACAAGTGGTTTTTGTTGTCCGGCTTGACACTCTATATCAGCCAAAAAACAAACTCTGCCGTTTGCCGAACCGGCAACAAGCAAAGCTACAAAAAACAAGCTTAGTACGGGTATTTTTCTCATGATAATTCTCCCAAAATATAAAGATCTTTACGTTTTATCGTAACACGCTTTTTAGCCGATGTCAATGTCTAATAAGCAAAAATTTGTTCCATTTTTTTAATTGAAAAAGGATAAACATATATAATCAAAACATCATCCGTATTCAACACTTCATCCGCAACCGAAAAAATTGGTTCCCCTTTCCTAACAATGGCGGCAAGTTTACATTTATCAGGCAAATGCAAATCTGACACTTTTTTACCGGTTACAGGTTGGTCTTCTTTCAATTTTATTTCCCATATTTCGCCAAAACCTCGCCCAAGTGAATATGCATTGCTCAAACCGACCGTTCTGATGTCTTGCAAAATTTTTGAAATTGTAACAGAGGAGCGATCAATAATAATGTTGTCACCGATGTTGTCTATCAAGCTATCATAAGCTCTTGAATTTACCAGAGAAACCGTTGAACATATATGGTTATGCTTGGCAAGCAACGATACAAGCAAATTGTCTTTATCTTGCTCTGTTACGGCAATGGTGATATCTGCGCTGTCAATGCCTGCATCTTTTAAGATAACATCACTCATCATCTCGCCGCTTATAATAATTGTTTGATCCAAATTATCAGCCAAATATGTTGCTGCCGTGGGATTATTCGTAATAATTTTACAGCTTAATATATTGTCATTTTCTTCAAGTTTTTTTGCCAAATCATAAGCTATGGCGTTGCCGCCGAAAATCACAATATTTTCATTAAGTTTTTGTTCAACACCGAAATCGTGCATCAAAGAAATTATGTTTTCCCGACTTGCCAACAGATAAATTTCATCATCACATTTTAACACTTCATCAGGTTTAGGGTAAAAGTTTTGCCCTTGTCGCAAAATCTGTAAAATATGAAATGATGTGTCCTTAAAATTTTCGTATATGTCTGCAATGCTGAAATTATATAGCTGGCAGTTATTATTACACTTAAAACTAACCAAAAATAATTTGTCATCTGCTAACGGATATACCTCTTTAGATCCGGGTATGTCTATTACGCGCAGAATAGCTTCGGCTATTTCGTTGTCAGGAGATATAATTAAATCTATCGGCAGATTTTTTTCATTATACAGTGTATTCCACATTGGATTTAAAAAACAGTCTGAACCTATACGCGCAATTCTTTTCGGAACATTAAACAAACTATAAGCAACCTGACAAGCAACCAAATTTACTTCATCGTTTGATGTTGCTGCAATTAAGATATCAGATTTATCTGCACCAATTTTTTCTTGCACATCAGGAGAAGAAATCGAGCCCAACACAGACTGAACGTCAAACTCTTTAGATATCTCATTTAAACGTTCTTGTCTTGTGTCAACCACAATGATGTCATTATTGCTTCGGCTTAAATAACCTATAATACTGCGTCCGACACTACCTGCACCACCAACTATGATTTTCATTTTATATCTCCCTTGTAGCTGAAGAAAAATATTTTTCAATTTCTTTAACTGCTATATCATAATCGTTTATTCTCATATAATTTTCTCTGAACTTTTTAGCATCATAAAAGTTTTTTGAATACCAACAAACATATTTTCGAGATAATGCAACTGCAAGTTTTTCATCATAATATGCTTTAAGAAGCTCAAAATGTTTTAAAACAGTGTTCAAAATTTCAGCATTATCAACTTTTGTCGGCTCTATTCCTTTTTCCAAATAATCAAAAATTTGGCCCAAAAGCCATGGGTTTCCGAGAGCGGCTCTTCCAACCATAACAGCATCAACACCCGTTTGTTGTATCATTTGTTTAGCCGTTTCAACAGAACAAATATCACCATTGCCGATAACCGGTATTGATACCGCATTTTTAACTTCGGCAATTGTTTCCCAATCAGCAATCCCTGAATATCCTTGCGCTCTGGTGCGCCCATGAACCGTGATAAAAGAAGCTCCGCTATCTTGGCACATCTTTGCAAACTCTACCGCATTGGCGCTGTTTTGATCCCAACCTTTTCTAAACTTGACACTAACTTTTAAGTTTACGGCTTTTACGGTTTCTTTTATGATTTTTTCTGCCGTTTTTATTTCCTTCATCAAAGCAGAACCTGATCCCGAAGATATAATTTTTTTAACAGGGCACCCCATATTGATATCTATACTTGATGCCCCCAATTCGGCAACAAGTTTTGCAGCATCAGCAAAAAGATCCGGATCAGACCCTACAAGTTGTACAATCACAGGATATTTTTCATCTCGAACATCGGCAATTTTATATGTTTTTGCATTTTTTCTTGAAAGAGCATTAATTGCCACCATCTCAGATACAATATTTACCTTATCGGCACATTTTTGATGCACAATTTTGCGCATAGGAGCATCAGTGATACCTGCCATAGGCGCTAAAAAAACATTACTATTAAAATTAAGAAAAGATGCCATTCTTATTTTAACCTATCAATTGCTCTTGCAATTACATAATATACTTTACCGATATCAGCGCCCGAAATCATCGCCAACACAACTTCAGAGCGTTCAGCATTTTGCGCAGCCGTTAACAGACTTTCAAAATCTGCAATATATTTATCGGCCAAAACTCTGAAATCAGCATTTTTTTCATATTCATCTCTAATTTTTACAATTTGTTTTCTATTAAGTTTTTTAACTATATTTCGTACAAAAACAGCATGGTCACCACCATAGAATTTTTTCCACAAATCATCTTCTTCATCAGTATTAAAGAAACGATTTATATCAACACTTAAATTTTCAAGTTTTGTAACAAGTTCTGATGACTCGTTCATAAAGTTTGCCATACTGAAGCTGTCATATTGTTGTTTTAATTCTGCCAAATGTCTTTCCGAACGAACCTTATGATTATCCAACTGACTTATCTGCTCATTTATAACACTTCCCAAACCTGTAACCTGTTGTTGATATTGTTTAAAAGACTCTCCGGCATTTGCAGAGGTTGTAATAATGTTTTGTTCAATTTGCATAATTTTGTTTTTAATTTCTTCAAAATTTTCCAATGCAGATAAAATGCTTTCGTGTTGTTTTTTAAGAGCAACTGAGCCTTCCTTGCCTTTGTTTACAATTATGTTAGCACTTTCAGATAGCTCTAAAGTGTTTTTTTGTACCACCCCGCTAACTTCGTTAAACTTATCAATAGCTTCAACTGCTCGTATTTTAAGATCATCAACTTTTAAGCCTAAATCCATACTTAAATCACCAATTTTTCCGGTAATTTTTTCAGCAGTATTTTTTATTTCATCATTTTTTGTTTCGGTTTTAACAATAAAATCATTTAATTTTGAAAACTCAATCTCAAGTTTTTGAGCAACATTTTCTATTCTCTTGGTTGCTTTTTCTGATTTTTGTTCCAAAGAATTATTTGCATTGTCTATAATTTCAGCAATCTTCTTACCGGCCTCTCCTAAAGTTTTTAATTGACTTTCCACATTCATATCTAAAGTTGAAGACCTCTCAACCATCGCCTCAACCTCTAAACTGATAAGCTTGCCGTATTCTCCCAATTTATTATCAAGATATGTCGAGTTTTTATCTAACAATGCATATTGTTCTTCCGCTAACTGCTTATGAGTTTTTAAGCTGTTTTCAACATGAGATATACCTCCGTCGAGACGCTTATAAATTTCTTCACAATTATCAGCCGTTTGTAAAAATATCTTCTCAAGCTTTGTCGCTTTTTCTTCCAAATTCTGCGTCATCTTTTCTAAATTTGTTTGGTTAGATGTAGCAAAATCAGACATATCTGCCGCATGTTTTGCAATATATTCTTTACTTTCATTTACCACATTTTTAAGATGATCAGCAGTGGCAATTGTTTCGTTTATAAGAGGATTAAGCTCGTTGGTCAAACTTAAAGCGCCTTGTTTTAACTCTTCAACCTTTGATGAAAAATTTTCACTGGTTTCGGCTGCTTTTTTATATTCGTCCAACAAACTTTGAGTATTTTCATTTAATTTCAGCAAATTTTCTGAGAAACACCTTTCTATCGCAGAACTGATTTTTTCAAAATCTTCGGCTTTTGTAGAAAGCTCTTTTTTTAATAAATCATTCTGAAGGCTTATATGCGATGCTGTTGCGGCAATTTCTTGTATTTGTTTTTTTAAAGCATCATTAATCATCTTTGCTAAAGCGTTTTCATCATTAGAATACAAAACTTTGCTAAGTTTCTTTTCTAAAGCAGCTTTTTGCGATGTTGTTATATAAGAATTATAAACCAACGCAGATAACAATAAAATTAACGCTAAAGGAACAAACATTCCGATAAGAAAACGGATAAACTCGTTAGGTAAAAGCGTTGATAAATTATCCCAACCGAAATAAAAATTAAGATAACAAACAATAAAAGCAAACCATACAACTGTTTCTGCAACAAAAAGTTTCTTTAAATTTGAATTTTTAAAAACAGTGTTTTTTTGCTCAAGATACATTTCCGGAGCCGGTATATCTTGTAAAAAATCTGGTATTTTTTTATCTTCTTGATTTAATTCCATTATAAAACCACCTTACAAAAGCCTTAATTAATGTCTATTATAAAAGTTTTTAGCCAATTTTAAACTACCAAAACGACTATCCACAGACTATAAGAACTATATTCGTACAAAAAAATTAAAAAAAATTAAAAAATAAGTTGATTTTAAAAAAATCATTGTGTATGTTTTGCTAGTTATTGATGCATTATATATTATTTTGCCGTTGTAGCTCAGTGGTAGAGCACGTCATTGGTAATGACGGGGTCGTAAGTCCGATTCTTATCAGCGGCACCAGTTTTTTATTAAGCCCTTATTTCAAGGGCTTTTTTTATGCCTTATTTTCTCAGCATTTTAACCTACACGTCGGACCTACACGTCACTGAAGACGTCAAACCCGTCAAAATCACCTCATTTATTTGGATAAACCAACAATTCTTCCCGAACGGATTTGCAAGACATTTAAGACATTTGCCCGATTGCATTTCTACGATATTACCGAACTTTAAGACATTTGCCAATTTTTTGCCATTATAGATACTTTAGCAACCTTTTTGTTATCAAACATTGTCCCTCTTCATAAAGATTATCGAGGTGTTTTAGTTTATTTAGTCCGTCGTTTATCTGGGATATGCTGGTTATTAAATGATGAATTGCATCAAGTGACGGGTGTCTTTGTTCTGATAATATCATTCCAAAATAATATTTGTTCTTGCTTAGAAACTGCTCACTAAACTCATATTGTGTCTTAATGTATCCTAGTTTCTTTAAGTATTTGAAGCACTTTACCAGAAATTTAGCATCTATCTTTTGCTGATTATATTGAGGATTGTCCATTTCCTCATTAACTTCTTGGTCTAATGGTTTTGATGGTGTAATAACAGGAGTTTCTTTGGCAAAATATTGCTTTAATTCATTTATGTCTTTGTTTAATTGATTCATATCTATAATCATTTTGTTTCCTCATATTTTATAAGTGTATTTATTGGAGCAATGATTAAAAATCGGAATGAATATAAAAAAAACTCTGCCATTTAGCAGAGTTTGGATAGTTTCAAGGCTTTTATTTGAAATAATAACTTTCTCTGACCAATTTCTTTAATTCTTTTAGTTCTTTGCTTAATGGGTAGGAAATCTTGGATAATTCTTGAAAAACAACCTTTATATCTTTTGTTTTTCCATAAAGTCTTTGACCTGTTCCTTTATCTGCCCAACCTGCTATGGCATTTTGATATTCAGCAGGTATTTTTACTTCAATAGCCTTGGTTTCAAAGGTATATCTGAATGAATGGAAAACTTTATCAGCTCCGGTTATACCCAATTTATCCAAATATCTGGCAAACCAACCTTGAACTGCTCTACTATATTTTCCTCTTGCTGATTGTGATAATTCACTAAACAATTTCTTTTGCTTACTTTTCCTTTGAAAATCCACAAAATTTAAAAAACCAAGTTCTATAATCTGAGGGTGAATAGGTATAATTCGTTCAGATGGCTTATTTTTTACAGACTTGTCTTTATCGTCAGAATTAATAGATATACACGGAATACCTTTATTACTAACAATGTCTTTTGTATTTAATTGGCAAATTTCATTTAATCTGCAACCGTGGTATAAAGCAATCAACGGAACCCAAAACTTAGCTTGATTACTCCTTAATTTAGGATTTATATATGTTTCAGGATTAAAAATCTTATGCAATTCCTTGCTTTCAAAAGGATTTCGTTGCTCATCTTCACAATTAATCGGAACATCTACAAATTCATTTAGGTTTTGAGCAATAATTTCTTCCCTAACAGTATATTTCATAAAATTAATAAATGTATGCAAATATCCTTTAATTGTTCTTTTAGCCAACACTTTTGTAGGGGCATTTGTAAAAATTTCAGATATCTTTTTGCCTTCATCTAGAACACTGTTCCATTGTTTGGGAACTTGGTAAATCTTCTCGCTTAGTTTACGACAATCTTGCTTTGTTACTTCTTCTATATATGTCTTTCCCATAACAGCAAAGGCTAGTTTTATACCTAAATACATTGTACGAACTCGTTCTTCCGGAATACCTTTTAGGTTCTGCTTGTTTAATGCATACTTTTTGAAGAACTTTTCCCAATGGGTTTTAGACATTGATTTGGTTAATCTTTCTGTTGTCTTTAACTCATCATAACTTCTAAGCAATGTTTTAACCTTTGGATTGCTTGGATTATATGGCTTATCCTTTTTAATTGCTTTGACACTATTTTGAGCATATCTTTCTAATGCCGAAATGTGGGTGCCAAAACTCTTAAACCATTCATAGCCATCTTGGGTTTTATCTTCTAAACCAAGCTCTATTTCTTTTTCCTTTAGTTTTGAATAAGTTGTTCTTAAAGTTATATTGGCTTGCGAACTGTCAACCAAGCTTTTGAGATAATCAATAATCATCTCAACCATTAGCTCTTTTCTTTTATCATCAGGAAGTTTGATATTATTAAAGTTCTTTTTTCCCTCAACAATATCTTCAGCACTTTCTTCTATAAAGTATTGGATTTGACTTAATCTTGCGAGCAGAACTTTATC
>JAZRHM010000022.1:0-8621 GCA_045644765.1 Alphaproteobacteria bacterium
ATCCGTTTGAAGATATTGAAAAAGAAGATAATGATACTAATTTTACAACAGGCTTAGACAACGAAACTTATGCAACAAGTGTTAAAAATGATAAAAGCAAGCTTCCAATTTATAAGGAAATAGCAAATAAGATTTGGGATAGATATATAACTAAAACACCAACATATAAAATTAGTAAATATACGGCTATTCCTAAAATGGCTTTAGACCATTGGCAAAATATGGATAATAAAAACATTATAGATATTGGCAAGCAGGCGTATAATATTTATCAAGATTATAATGAATTTGAGCCTTTGGGGTTAAATGATAAATTTAAACACGCAATGCTAAATTGCCGAGCTGCACAAAGAGGTCAAACAGCTGAAGATATAGTTACATTTTTATCTAGACTTAAAGAATATAATGATGTACACTTAAGGAAAGATAATAAAAACACATGGAGCGAAAGCATACAAGATTCTAAAGCTAATGCTCTCGGTCGTTCTTTAGGGAGATTATATAAAGATGGCAATTGTGAAGAAATGGTGTCTAAACACATTAAACGTAATTACTAATATTGCGGAATCGTTGTTTCTTGTCTTTTTAGGCGTTTCTGCGCTATCTTATGCTTTATGCTATTGGTTATTTGAGTGTGTAATGAAGTAACATCAATTTAGTTTTTTAACACAAGGGGCTTTATGCTCCTTTTTTTAATCGGTCGTGAAAATTTTTCACGGCCTTTTTTTAAATTTATGAAAGGAAAATAATATGTCTAAAATTGAAGATAAAGTTTTAGGAAAAGAACAAAATGTATCAAAAAAAGAAAATAAAAAAGATATATTTTCTGCTGATAAGGTTTGGATTGTTACGCGTCAAGGATGTGGTTCAAATTTGGTTAACGGCAAGATGGCTTATGAAATGTTAGGCCCTGATGGGAAGAAAAAAGCTCTCAAAGGAAATAAAAAAATTTCCGATAAAGGCTTTATTTTTGAACGTAAAAATTAAGAAGGGGAAAAATGATGAAATCATACTTTGATATTATTCGAGATGTGTCTAATTTACGTTGGTCTATTAATGATCCGGATCCCACATCTTTTGCAGAAGTACAAGCATCAGTTAAACTGGCTATAGCGCAGGCAAATTCTTATATTTGGTCATTAAATGATTTTCCGTTTAAGGTAAAAAAAGAGGCTGTTAACTTGAGTAAAGGCCAAAATGCAGTTTTAGCACCTAAAGGTAATTTATTAGAGGTATGGATTGATGGCGCTAAATCGTATTTAGAACAAATTTCTCCTAAAGAAGCAGACTTTTTATCATCTGCCAAGTATGGAAATCCTACAAAATATTGGATTGAATTTGGTGATAAAGGTGCACAGATACATTTGTATCCTATTCCTGAAAAATCATGTACCGTTTTGATGCGTTATATTACTAATTATAAGGCATGTTCTAAATTAGGCGAACCTAAAATTAATCTTTCAGATATGGATGATGTATTAAATTTACCTGAAGATAAGACTATTGAAGATTTGTATTTACATTGTCTTAATACGAAATCAATGGAATATTTAATAGCAGATTCAGGCGATGAAAACTATGTTCCGTATCAAAAAGAATTTATGGAAGCTTACAAAACTTTATTAAAGTATACCGGAATTAAAATTGAACCACGCTTGGTGGTTTAAGGGGGAGATATGAGTGATTTTTTTATACAGAATTTTAGAGGAATACGTAAACAAAAACCAATTTGTAATTTGGTTTCCGAAGGTGTCGTTTCGGCAATAACATGTCAGAATGTTGAACTTAAAAATACGGAAGACAGTTCTAATGTTGCCATTTTTACCGTCAAGGGAAATAAATGTGTTAAAGATGTTGGTAAAAAGGTTATCGGACAATTTGAAAGTGTGCAATCAGGAGTTTCTTATTGGTTTATTTTCGCAACAGATGAAAGCAGGGGATATTTATACTATTACAATCACTTATCGGATGAACTTAAACTAATAGATATAGAACTGTCAAGAAGTAATATGTGTAATGGTATCACAATTTCTCAAGGGTTTGATGATTGGTTTGTTTTTACAAACGGAATTGATGATTATGTTGCCATTTGTATGACTTTGGCAAATGAAGATGGCCGAGCCAGGTTCTTAAACGCTGTTGATGCGGAATCTCGTCCTATAAGGGGATTAGGACTTGAAGTTCAAGATGGCAGATTGGTTACATTTTGTAAAAATAGAGTTCATTGGTCGGCTCAAGCTAATATTTTTGATTGGATTTCAAGTGATCCAAATGTAGTAACATCACCGGCTTATCAAGAATTTGACAGGGATGTTACAGCTATTGTTTATTACAATGATTCTTTGGTTGTTTTTACTTCCGATTATTCAGTATGTTTTAACGGAAATCCCGGAAATGCAAGTGCTTTTAGCAGAAGTGGCGCAACAGGAGGGGGAACCCCTTCGTTTAAATCTGTTATAAAATTTGATAACAAGCTTTTCTACTATGATAATAAAGCTAAAAATATTTTTGCTTATTATCTTTTGGATATAGGACAAACCAGACCAACTGAAGGATTGGCCAATAATGTAATACATTTTTTTGAAAAAATTGATAATAACAGGTTAAATGAAATTGAGCTTATTAGCTATATATATGGAAATAAAAGCGAAATATGGCTGAAAATCCCGACTGCAGATGATAATGTTATTTTAATTTTTGATTATCTTAATGCCGAATGGATTGAGCGTAAAGCTCAATCAGATATAAGGGCTTTTGCTATAATTAAAAGTAGTTTGTATTCTGCATCAGGAAATAAAATATTAAAAGAATATGTCGGTCCGGATTTTGATGGCGTTTTTGTGCCATCTGAATATAAAATGAATGTTTTAAATCTGAATTCTGACAGTAATATTAAAATACCTAAAATGCCACTTATTCTGACACTTGATTTTGATTGTGAAAATGATTTTTATATGGAATTCATTTATGATGATATTCCGGAAAAAAGTCAGAAAAAGCATATTGTAAAGCTGATAAAAGGGTATCTTATTTGGTCAAAAAGTCATGAAGATGAAGATGGCGGAAATTGGGCTCTTAATCAAGATGATGAAAATGGAGGTATATGGCTTAGCGGTGATAGAAATTCTGTTATGTTTAATTTAGATGCGGTACGCCCTTTTAAAAGATTGCAAATACGTATTTATACTTGTGATAGAACTCAAGAATTTGGCATTAAGCGTCTTGAGTTCAAAAGAGTGAGATTTAAAACTAAAAGTTTGGGATAAAGTTGATAATAGGAGGTAAATATGAAAAAAAGTAAAAAAGGTCGTGTTAATTATGAATCAAGCGATAGTTTTAATCAACTTATAAAACTACAAGAGATGGCAATTTTACAAGAAAATGTCAGTTTAGCATTAAAAGCTGAAGAGCTTAAAGGAAAATTAGCAGGTCTATATACTGAGAAAAAAGAAACTCAAGAGGTGGATACAACACCTCTTGAAATTAAGATAATTGAGTAGGGAAAATATATGACAACATTGGTTGAATACGGGAGCCCATTTTTTGATAAAAAAATGGCAAAAAAGTTTTTTAAACTTAACAGAAGACAATTAAATGATAAAAACGGCTTTGAATATTTATTATCCAATAGCCGTTTTTTTAATGTTTGTAACAATGGGTATGTCGGTTCTGTTTTTATTTATGAAGGATATGACGGTAAAAAGTATATGGGGGGATATGCTTTAAGAAAACATCATAAAGAGGTCGTGGAAGCTATTAATATGGTAAGTGAAATGTTTGATGAGGTTTATGCATATACTTCACATTTAAATGCAGTAATAGCATTAAAAAAAGCCGGATTTAAATGGTATGATAAAGAAAAACAGCTTCTTAGGAAAGTAACTATATAATTTGATATGTTAGCAGAGTTTTTTATGAGCAATAAATGAATAGAAAGGGAAGAAGATGACAGATAAAAATCAAGAAGCGTTTGAGCAGATGCAAAGGTTAACACATGCTGCAAAAAATTTTTATGGTAGCAATTATAAACCGGAGAGTTTATATCCGCCAAGAGATACAAAGTTTTTGCTTGATGAAGAATATATACCGTTTGATTTTGATACAGATTATGACGATCCTTTATATAAAGAATATCGACGCGTCAGAATGCTTGATAATCCGTTTGAAGATATCAAAAAAGAAGATAATGATACTAATTTTACAACAGGCTTAGACAAGGAAAATTATGTAACAAGTGTTAAAAATGATAAAAGCAAGCTTCCTCTTTATAAGGAAATAGCAAATAAGATTTGGGATAAACATGCTCCTAAATTGCCGGGATATGAAAGCGGTTATTTAGTTGGAATGATTAAGTCTGTTGTAGACCATTTGGGAGATATGGATAACAAAAATATTTCAGAAATTGGAAAACAAACAACTAATATTTTTAAAGATGCTGCAAAATATTATCCTTTATTGTTAAATGACAAATACAAACATTCAGTTATAAATTGCCAAGCAGCACAAAGAGGGCAAACAGCAGAAGATTTAGTTACACTTTTATCTAGACATAAAGAATTTTTTGATGTAAACTTATTAAAAAGTAACCAATTTAACGAGAGTATAAAAGATTCTCAAGCTAATACTCTCGGTCGTTCTTTAGGGAGATTAAATAAAAATGGTAACTGTGAAGAAATGGTCGCTAAACACATTAGCCGTAATTACTAGTGTTTTAGAAAAGTTTTTTATTGCTTTTCTAATCCTTACATCTTTGTTGTGTGGTTTTTACTTTTGGTTGTTTGGATATGTGATGCAATAAACATAATTTAGTTTTTAATTTTGGGGAGCTTTATGCTCCTTTTTTTTAATCGGTCGTGAAAATTTTTCACGGCCTTTTTTTTAATTTATGAAAGGAAAATAATATGACAGATACAAATTTAATTTATCCGTATGAATTTAAGGGCGGGAAAAAAGCTGTGGCTTCAGAGGTGAATGCAAACTTCGAAGCTGTTAAAACTTTTGCTAACGGAATTAGTGTTAGCTTAAATGAAATTCATCAAGCAATTTCGGATATAAAAAATAAACCGACAAGAGAAATGTTGGATGTTTTTTATAGTTTTTCAAGTTTGGCTCCGATAGGAGCATATCCTTTGTGGACAGGTGAGACAATTACTCATTGTAAAAGTCTGTATCCGCAATTTTGGAATAAAGTAAAAAATCTTGCTACAACCGGTAATTTATCACTATTTACTTCTGCAGAAGAATATGAAGAGAAGCTGGAGACTTATGGACAATGCGCTTCATTTTATATGGATGAGCTAAATGGTCATTTGAGGTTGCCGAAAATTGTTAAATTTATTTCATCATTAGAAGATATTACAGAACTAGCAAAAGAAGAGAATGCAGGTCTACCTAATATTAAAGGTTCTTTGAGGCCATATCGTATGGGTAATCCTGACGGAGCCTTTTATAATAGTGAAAAAAGTGATTTTTCACATACTAGCGCTAAAACAGGTTCAACAGCGCATGCGCAAAAAACAACAATGTTTGATGCGTCTTTATCAAATGAAATTTATGGAGCAAGTGATACTGTACAACCGCCAGCCGTAAAATTATGTCTTTATATTCAAGTTGCAAACAATGTAGGTGAAATTTCAGAATTAGATACTAAAGCATTGGCAAAAGAGCTAGAAGAAGCTTTGGTATCTTTAGAAGATGCATATGAACACTATAATTCTCAATTACAAAGTGTTTATTCTACAGTTAAAAACGATATTATAAATTATTCACCGATTATTAAAGAGGAGGATATTGATGTAACTGTCAGCTCATTTACTGAAGATGATGAATATGAAGAATATCCGTATTCTGCAAAAATTTCTCTTGAAGAAGCATCGGCTGATTTAATTCCTATAGTGGTTTTTTCTCTTAAAGATGTATTAAGTTTAAATTTTGCTCCGATTGCTCAATCATGTGATGGTTTTATTAAAATTTTTGCTAAAGAACTACCGACTGAAGATGTAAAAATAGCTTCAGTTTTACTTCAATAATGTTTTTTATCTTTTTGAAATTTATTAATAATAAGGAGGTGCTGAATGGAAGTTTTGAATTTTATAGGAGCTATTTCCGGATGTTCTTCTATTATAGCGTTTTTAGCTGTGATTATAAAATTAGGAGAATGGAAAGCTCGTCAGGAAGAGAGAGTGTGCGTTCATGAAAAACGAATAGATTCAATAGAGCAAAAACAAGATAATTTATCTATTTTATTGCATAAAAATAATGAGATATTAGCGGAAATTAAAGTAAAACTTGATATGATGACTAAAGAAAAAAGTAAGAGGAGTAAGCTATGATAGATATGGAAGAAATAATAAACAGATTAATATTACATGAAGGATTAAAATTGGAACCATATAAGTGTCCGGCAGGTTATTTAACAATTGGGGTAGGGCGTAATTTGGTAACAAATCCACTTACAAAAACGGAAAAACAAGTGGTAGGAGATATCAGTCGTGGAATTACATATGATATGGCTATATACCTCTTAAGACATGATATTAAACGTGTAATTGGTGAATGTCGTAGTTGTTTTGCTTTTTGGAAACATTTGGATGCCGAAAGAAAATATGCTCTTGTTGATATGTGTTTTAATTTGGGGTTAAGAAGGCTTTTAGGGTTTAGAAAAATGCTTGATGCACTTGAAATAGGAGATTATAGAGGTGCTGCCAAAGAATGTTTAAACTCGAAATATGCTAAAGAGGTTAAGGATCGAGCTGAACGTATAGCAAGAACTTTTGAAACAGGAGTATTTAGTTATGATTAAAAAGGAAAAACATAGTTGTAAATATGATGTTCATAAAGAAATTATTCATAAATTAAGTCAAAAACAAATATTTTGGCTTTGTGTTATAGCTCTGTCTGTAATAGGGGCGATTGGGATAAACATGCCATCAATTTTGTTGGAATTGCTATGATGTGGTTAAAAAAGTGGGCGGTAAGTTTAATGTTACTTACAGTTCTTTGTTTGTCGTGTTATATTTTAGGACAATCACATTGTGAAATAAAAACACTAACACAAGAAAAAAAAGAAATTATAAGAGAAGTTGAGGTGGTAAAATATGTTGAAAAAGAAAAAGCTAAAATATGGGCAAAATCTACTGCTGCTTATGATGAGCTTCTTAACCTCATGCAAGCAAATAAATTATAATTATTGCCCAATATATCCTATTGCAGGGCAAAAAGTTGCTGAAGAGCTTAAAAAATTAAACCATGATGAATATTTATATACGTGGGAATGGATTGGTAGAATAAATAAGTTAAGACAAGAATTGGAATTGTGTAAATAATTTACTTAATATAAGAAAAATCCCCTTGATAGCAATATCAAGGGGATTTTTATTAATGTTAAAATTACCAGTTATATTTAAGTCCTAATCCTGCAGCAGCAGCGTCATAATCTGAGCCGTAGGTATAAGCACCCCAAGCATTAACTGAGAAGTTTCCGGTTAGGTTGTGTTGAGCACCCATCTCAATACGACCTAATGTAGTATCTTCAGCAGTTTCAATTTCATCTAATCCGGTAATTTTTGTGTTGTCACCGAGATTAAATGTCTGAATTATGCTTGGTTTAACATAAAATTCACCAAAACCTATTGCAGATTTATATATGTGGCTGAATTTGAGAGAAGCTTGAGCTTTTGCTTGAGCGATATCTCCAAACTCATATTCTTTACCCGCAATATCTTCTGCGTCATCATACATTATTCTGGTGTATGAAGCGCCTATGCTTGGTGTTAATACAAAGTTTCTGCCTAATTTCATTGAATAGCCAAGTTCTAGCTGGGCACCCAATTCTATACCATCGGTGTCAAATTTCATAGCATCATCTGTTGAAATTTCAGATTTTTGAACGCCACCATATACACTTGCAAAGGTATATAGGTTGTTTCTGTTGTGATAATAGTATAGACCAGCAAGATAACTTTCTATTTCAATTTCTGAAGCAGAGGTAGAATAGTATGTTTCACCTTCTCCATTAATTTCGTGGGTTCCTTTGCGATATGATACAAATACACCTAATTTATTGTATAAATCACCTTGAACATCTGATCCTGCATCAAAGCCTTGAATTTTGGATTCAACTTCAACAGGAGCTGTAACTTCTACACCCATATAGTCTGCACTAGCCCATAAATTGTTTGTTGGAACAATTTTTAATGAATATAGACCTGTAACATTACGCATTACATTATCAATCATACCTTCAGATTGAGTTAACGCAGCTGTTGGTAGCGCTATAGCGGCCATAACTTCAGGATAAACAGATATTTTCTCGGAACCTGTTTGTTGGTTACCGCCTGTGTTATCGTCACCGCCGCCAACGTCAGGATCGTCACCGCCGCCAACGTCAGGATTGTCACCGCCGCCAACATCAGGATCGTCACCACCGCCAACGTCAGGATCGTCACCACCGCCAACGTCAGGATCGTCACCGCCGCCAACGTCAGGATCGTCACCGCCGCCAACATCAGGATCGTCACCACCGCCAACGTCAGGATCGTCACCGCCGCCAACGTCAGGATCGTCACCGCCGCCAACGTCAGGATCGTCACAAGTCGGATCGTAGCCATGTCGTTCTGTGA
>JAZRHM010000023.1:0-7739 GCA_045644765.1 Alphaproteobacteria bacterium
AGTATCGGAAGAAGTTACGTCAAATGGTGTAAATATCAGCAACGACAAGAGCGTATGGGTTAAAACTTTCGGTTCAGATGATGATGTAGAAGTTGATAACTTTAACAGCACAATCGATGCTGAAGCATATGGTGTTGTCGGTGGAGTAGACAGCAAGGTCTTCAAATATGACAACGGAGTTAAAGCAGCATATGGCATATATGGTGCCTATGTTGGCGGAAAACAAAAATATAACGATAGCAAGATTGAGCAAAAGAGCGGCTATCTTGGTGTAAGTGCAGCGTTCAGAAAGAGCAATCTGTTCTCAAACTTCACACTTAATGGTGGATATATAACAAGTGAAGCCAATACCTCTTGGGGTAAAGATAAGTTTGACACCAAGGTAGTAAGCGTTGCTAACAAGACAGGTTATGATATCAAGACATATAACAACTGGAAAATCACACCGGCGTTGTATGTAGCATATACCGGTATGGATACCGAAGACTACACCAACAAAGCAGGCGTTAAGATGGAAAACGAGTTTTCTAACGTTATAACGATTGCGCCTGAGCTCAAGGTAAGTAACCGCATCGGTAAAGACTTAGACGGTTATGCAAAAGTAAGCTATAAGCATTATATCTATGATGCTGAAGTTAAGGCTGATGATGTAGTGTTAGAAGAAATGAGCGCAAAACCATATGTAGAATATGGCTTTGGAGTTGAAAAGAACTGGGCTGATAAATCAGGCTACGTTGAACTTACCCGTCGCTCCGGCGGCCGTGAAGGTTGGAACATCAACCTCGGCTTAAACTTTGATTTCTAAGCTGAAAATAACAAAAATCATCCTTTATATGAAGAACCCCACGTTTTACGTGGGGATTTCTTTTTACTATCCAAATCTCAAAGAATAGTTTTAAATAGGGAGATTAAATTGGTGGGAGTGACAAGACTCGAACTTGTGACCTCTACGATGTCAACGTAGCGCTCTAACCACCTGAGCTACACACCCGAAAAATAAATTCTCTTATCTGTTATCACAGCAAAATGATATTAGCAAGCATTTTTTTTATTTTTTTACCATTTATAAAAATTTAATAATTTGATGCTAACATAAAAAAATGTTTGAAAGGATAATAAATGTCTGAAATACATTGTGATTTTAAAGTAGACTATAAAAAACTAAAAATTTTTGAAGAAAATCAAATAACAGATATAAAATATCCTGTTATACTTTCTATCCCTCATGCAGGAACTGTTTTTCCAGATGAATTTTTAAATTATACATCAAGAACAATTGAAGAATTGCGTTCAAATGAAGATTTATTTGTAAGTGATTTAATTGAACCATTAATGTCTGAGGGAATACAGGTCTTAAGCATGAATATAGCAAGGGCTTTTATTGATATAAATCGAGATAAAATAGAGCTTGATGCAAAAATGTTTTATAATTATCCCAAAGATAAGTTAGTGATTGAAAATCATCGGTGTCGTTTTGGCTTAGGTCTTATACATCGTATTGATGCTGATAATAAACCTATTTATGATGGTTTATTATCATACAATGAAGTTCAAGATCGTATTAAATATATTTATGATGCATACCATAAAAAAATAAATCAAATGATAAATAAATGTCTTAAAAAGTTTGGATTATGTGTTTTAATAGATTGTCATTCAATGCCGTCAAAAATATGTAATATAATTCCGTTAAGCGATAATATTGATTTTTGTATAGGTAATTTATTTTCACAAAGTTGTCCTGCGCAAATGAGTGAATTTATTGAACATAATCTTAAAGAAAAAGGTTACAATGTATCATTAAATGTTCCATACTCCGGAGCCTTTATCACTTTTAATTATTGTCAACCCAGAAAAAAGGTATATACAATGCAATTAGAAGTTAATAGAGGCCTTTATTCTCATGAAAATATATTGCAAAAAAATGATAATTTTCAATCAATTAGCAATGATATATGCTCGCTTATTGTTGATTTTTCAAAAAAAGTGCTGGATTTTTAAAAAAAATTATGTTATTCAACCTTGAATTTTATTTTCGTTGATATATTTTAACGAAAAAGTAAGGTATTTAACACCTGTTTTAAGACTATTTATATGCAAATTGTAGAGCGGAAATCAGTTAGAGGGAAGTTCTTTGCTTAAAATGAGGTAAGAATAGGATAGAATTTTACAGTGCTGAGAAAAATACTTTTTATATTGGTTATTTCTTTAGTCATCACATCTCCATTAAAAGCCAAAAAAGAATACAAAGAGAATGTATCAGCTTCAATACAAGCAGATGATACGGATTTGTGTTTGTTAGCTACTACACGCATGGAAAGTAAATATAGAATAAAACCACATTTATTACAAACAATATCGAGTGTGGAAACCGGTCGTTGGGATTACAAAAAAGCAAAATTTATTTCATGGCCATGGACAATCAATGCAAATGGTAAAGGTAGACATTTCAAAACAAAAGAAGAAGCTGTAGCTGCTGTTAAACGATTGCAGGCTAATGGTGTTGAAAGTATTGATGTAGGATGTATGCAAATTAGTTTAAAGTATCATAATAATGCTTTTAAAAGTATTGAAGATGCTTTTGAGCCTGAAAAAAATGTTGAATATAGTGCAAAGTTTCTAAGAAAACTTTATAATCAAAGAAAAGATTGGACTAAAGCTGCTATGGCATATCATTCAAAAATTCCATCAAAAGGATTGAGATATAAGCAAAAACTTATAAATCATTATGAGAAAAATAAATTAGCACTGGCAGATATAAGTTCTAATACTTCGTTATTTTAAGGAATATCTTTTATGGAACGATACACGAAAATATATAATCTTCGTACATATGAGTGCGATAAAAATGGTTATTTACGCATAGTTTCATTATTTAATTTACTTCAAGATATGGCAGATTCTCATGCAACTGATTTAGGGTTGGGTATGGAATTTTGTTTATCAAAAGGACTAGCATGGGTAGGGGCAAACTATCATGTAAAAATAAACAGAATGCCTAAAATTCATGAAAACATTAAAATTATAACATGGCCTTCAGAAGAAAGAAAGCTTGGAGCAATTAGAGATTTTGCCGTTTATGATGAAACAGATGCATTAATTATGGTTGCTTCAAGTCAATGGATATTGATAGATTTTGTAAGAAAACGTCCGGTTGCTCTTAAAGAGAAACTTCCTCAATATAAAGTTATAAACGAACATTCTTTAATATCAGCATTTGAAAAACTACCTGATGTTGAAAAAACAGACATAGACAAAACATTTTCAGTACGTTTTGATGATATAGATATAAATATGCATGTAAATAATTCTCTTTATCCTTTATGGGCAATAGAAACCTTAGAATATTCTTTCAGAGATTGTTATTTGCCGGAAGAAATTGAAATAATGTTTAAAAAAGAAGGTTATTTAGGAGAACATGTTAATGTTAAATCGCAAATTAACGGGATTCAAACATTGCATTCTATTAAGTCGACAGACGATGATAGAGAATTATCTCGCATCAGAATAAAATGGAAAGAAAGATAAAATTTTACCTGGGCATACAACCACAGTATGTCTGATTATATAGTTGCAGCTCTCTGATTAACTCATTTCTAAGTTCTTGCATGCCGTTTTTACGACCTTCGATATGAATATAAGGACATTTTGTTTCGGTGGAAGCAATTTCAGCCATATTATTGACTTGATCCAAATTTTTATACCGAGATACTCCTAAAACAGATGCGACAGCCGTAAACTCATTTTCCATGGCATATTCCATCACTCTTTTAAGCCTGAGATAAAAACATATAGAGCAACGTTTTCCTCGTTCAGGCTCGTTTTCTAATCCTTTAATTTCTTTACACCAACGATCGTTATCATATTCTAGCTCTATGAAGTTAATGCCATATTTTTCACATACTCTTTTATTTTCATCTTTTCTTTTTATATATTCTTCATATGGCCTTATGTTCGGATTATAGAAAACAACGGAAAAATTTTTATTTTGCTCAGCCAGTGTTTTTATAACAGCACAAGAGCAGGGAGCACAACATGAAAGTAATAAGATATTTTCTGTCATTATAATTTTCCTTTTAAATATTTTCCGGTATAGCTTTCTTTTACCTTAACAATTTCTTCCGGCGTGCCTTTAGCAATTATTTTACCTCCATTATCGCCACCTTCCGGACCAATATCAATTATATAATCGGCAGTTTTTATAACATCTAAATTATGCTCAATTACAATTACTGTGTTTCCTTGTTCAACAAAAGTATGAAGCACTTTCAACAAGTGATTAATATCTTCAAAATGAAGTCCGGTTGTAGGCTCATCAAGAATATAAAGAGTTTTTCCCGTGGCTTTTTTAGAAAGCTCTTTTGAAAGTTTTATACGTTGTGCTTCGCCACCCGATAATGTTGTGGCAGGTTGACCTAAATGTATATAACCGAGACCGACTTGTTGTAGAAGTTTTAAACGATTTTTTATAGATGGTATATTTTCAAAAAACTTATAAGCTTCATCAACTGTCATATCTAATACATCAGCAATAGATTTTGATTTATATTTTACGCTTAAAGTTTCTCGATTGAAGCGCTTTCCTTTACAGACATCACATTCTACATATACATCAGGTAAAAAATGCATTTCTATTTTTGTAACACCATCTCCTTTACAAGCCTCACATCTTCCTCCTGCAACATTAAAAGAAAATCTTCCTACGTTATAGCCTTTGGCTTTTGCTTCAGGTAAATTAGCAAACCAATCGCGAATGTAAGTGAAAACACCGGTATAAGTTGCCGGATTTGAGCGAGGAGTTCTGCCTATGGGAGACTGATCTATGTCTATAATTTTATCAATATTTTCAAAACCTTTTATAGATTTGTATATTCCGGCAGGTTCTCTTGAACCATTAATTTTGTTATTTAATGCTTTGTATAAGGTTTCCAGAATTAAGGAAGATTTTCCGCTTCCTGACACTCCGGTAACTACATTAAACATTCCAAGCGGGACTTTGAGATTGACATTTTTTAAATTGTTGGTTTGAACGCCGTCAAGCTCAATAAATAGTCCGTTTCCTTTACGTCTTTTTTTCGGTACATCAATCTTTTTGTTACCGTTGATATATTGGGCTGTTAACCCCATATTTTCTTTCAGCACCTTATCGACAGTTCCTTTTGCAACAATTTCTCCTCCTTGTTGGCCGGCTAAAGGTCCCATGTCAATCAGATAATCAGCAGCTTTAATAGCATCTTCGTCGTGTTCAACTACAATAACGGTGTTGCCTATATCACGCAAATGATATAATGTGTTTAACAGTTTATCATTATCTCTTTGGTGAAGACCTATTGACGGTTCATCAAGCACATACATAACGCCGGTTAAACCTGAACCGATTTGTGAAGCAAGACGGATACGTTGCGCTTCACCACCTGACAAACTTCCGGCTTGGCGTGAAAGAGTTAAATATTCTAAGCCGACATTGCTTAAAAATTGCAAGCGTTCAACAATTTCTTTCAATATTTTACTTGCAATTTGTTGTTTTTGAGGTGTTAATTGCTCTTTAATACCGCTAAACCACGTAAGCGCATTTTTAACAGACATATTGCAAACATCCATAATATCCAATCCGGCAATTTTTACGGCTAAAGCTTCCGGTTTTAAACGCTTAG
Source organism: Alphaproteobacteria bacterium (assembly GCA_045644765.1). Lineage (GTDB taxonomy): Bacteria > Pseudomonadota > Alphaproteobacteria > RF32 > CAG-239 > JAFTYO01. The sequence continues at coordinate 5,655 of JAZRHM010000023.1, forward strand.
CTTTACAAAATTCGCAAGGAGCAGCTGATTGATAGTGAGATAATTCTTCTCTGACGGCCGCAGAATCTGTTTCTAAAAAACGCCTTTCAAGATTAGGTATTACACCTTCAAAAGGTTTATCTGTCATAAAGCGCGAATAGTATATCGGAACAGGTATATTACCGGAACCATACAGTATGATATCTTTTGCTTTTTGCGGAATATCTTTCCATGGAGTTTTTGTTGAAATATTCAAAAAATCACACAATGAATTTATTGCTTGTGTATAAAAAGATGTCCTGAATCCATACCAGGGAGCAATTGCTCCTTGATCAATATTTAGGTTTTCATTAGGAACTATCAGATTAGGGTCCATATAAAGTTTTGCCCCAATTCCGTCACAGTGCGGACATGCGCCAAAAGGGTTATTAAAAGAAAAAAGTCTGGGTTCAATTTCTTCAATAGTAAAACCGGATACCGGACATGCAAACTTAGATGAAAAAATTTCTCTTTTTGACGTTTCGGGAAAATCCACAAATATAATACCATTACTAAGTTTTAATGCTGTTTCAACAGATTGAGATAAGCGTTCTGAAATACCATCTTTAATAACAATTCGGTCAATAACAACTTCAATGTCGTGCTTTATATTCTTATTTAATGACGGAATTTCATCAATTTGATACATATTGCCATCAATATTTATGCGTTGATATCCTTGCTTTTGTAAATTTTCAAATTCCTTTTTGAATTCTCCTTTTTTTCCTCTGGCAATCGGAGCTAATAAAATGAGTTTTGTTCCGTTATCATTTTGTAAGATTTTATCTGCAATTTGAGAAACTGTTTGAGCTTCAATAGGAAGACCTGTCGCAGGTGAATACGGAGTTCCGGCTCTGGCCCATAAAAGGCGCATATAATCATAAATTTCCGTAACGGTACCAACAATGGAACGAGGGTTATGAGATGTCGTTTTTTGTTCAATTGAAATTGCAGGAGATAAACCTTCTATAGAATCAACATCAGGTTTTTTCATCAAGTCTAAAAATTGGCGAGCATATGATGATAAGCTTTCTACATAACGACGTTGTCCTTCAGCGTATATAGTATCAAAGGCAAGCGAAGATTTTCCGCTTCCGGATAATCCTGTGATAACAGTGAGCTTATCCTTTGGAATATCAATACTGATGTTCTTCAAATTATGTTCACGTGCACCTTTAATTTCAATTTTTTTACTATGTGTCATAAATATTGCTCCTAAAACTTAACACAATATAATTGAGTTTATCTGACAAAACAACATATTTTTGAAAATTACCGGATAAAAAATTGCCAAAAAAATAAAAAATCATGATTTTTTTTGTTGTAATATTATGATTTTTTTGCTAAACTGACGAAACTTAAATAGCTTTTATGTTTATTATTGGAAAATTGAAAAGATTTTTCATACCTTTTGTTGTGAACATAAGGCTTTGTTTCGATGTTTAATCTCTAAAATTCAACACTATGACAAAAATTGTTAAATTTATGCTTATTGCAGTAGCTGCGGTAAGTATTTCATCATGCACAGATGAAACACTGGAATCTACTTATGTAGGTTTCAGAGATGGAATTGAAACACCGGACACAAATCTTGTGTACGATGTGGACTATGTTGCTAAGTTTGATACAACAGTGAACGAATTGTTTACGGTTGAGCAAACTCTGCGAGGTAACATTCTGACATGTGAGGGTGAGCAAATTATTGATGGCGATACGTTATCATATAATTTGAATCTCTATGTTAAGTTTAACGTTGAACCAAAACAGGTTTACCTTCTTAAGAAGGAACAACTGAGTTCTGTTGCGATGACATCATCAAGTGTGGCAGATGAAGTTGTCAAAGACTCTACAGCAAACGATTTTACGCTTACTTCAGTTGAGCGCGATTATGAGTTTGTGTTCAACGAAGGCGAAAAAGTTGTAGCAAAGAGTATGTATGAGAAATTATCTCATTTGGATACAACGTTTTCGTATGCTGAAATTAGCCGAATATCGTATAAGAAGAGCGATAGTAAGCTAAATGAGGCCAAAAGTAGTGAAGATTCGCTAGTACACGATGTGAATTTC
>JAZRHM010000024.1:0-27129 GCA_045644765.1 Alphaproteobacteria bacterium
TGATGTTTCGGTATCAACCCCGCCTTCGATATTATCGTTTATCACCCAAGCACCACCTTCGTTAGTGTTGATATTGATTTTAGGCTCAGAACCTGCGGCATATGAACCTACAAATATCGCATTGTAGTTTTTACCTCTTACTTTATCTTTGGTATAGTTACCACTCATGAACCGAACATCATCACCAGAAGAAAAGGTTGTGTTAGCTTGAGCTTGTATAGCACCGCCATACGCTAAATATGAATCTGACTCTGAAATAGAACGGTTACCCGTGAAACTTCCTGTTATGTTTCTTATTATATTGTTGTGATAAATTGCACCACCAAATGCTGAACCATTTGAAGATATTGCATAATTGTTTGTGAAATCGGCAATTATATTACCGATGGTACTATAATTATAAATACCACCACCTACGGCATATTGTTTACTTACAACATAGTTACCTATAAATTTTCCGGTTATAGAATTTATATATTCGCCAAAATTAGCAATAGTTCCACCATAGGCAGAGGCGTTTAAAGAAATAGCATAATTATCTGTAAAATCAGCAGTTATATCACCTATAGAAGAATACACGGTAATAGCACCACCATAAGATAACAGTTCTGAAGAAATTGTATAGTTATTGCTGAAATTACCTATTACGTTATTTATTGTGCCAAAACTAACTACAATAGCACCACCTTGAGCATACCCATCTATGTGCACATAATTATCATTAAAATTGCCTGATATAGTATTAATATTACCATAGTTTGATATTGCACCACCAACACTATTTGAACTTGCTCCGTCTATATAATTTCCGATAAAATCTCCATTTATATTACCAATATATGCTCCTTTATAATTTTGAATAGCTCCTCCAACTGTATTAGCATGATTTCCGATAAAATTTGATTCCAAAGTACCGATGTAATTATTATTATAAATAGCACCACCGGCAACACCTCCATTAGCAAAAGGATCGCCTGATGCGTAGTTATTTATAAAGTTACCTTTGATATATTCTATATTACCGAAATTCATTATAGCACCGGCATGAACATTTCCGCCTTCTACGTAGTTTTTGATAAAATCACCGGTTATGCTGTTTATTTTACCATAATCTTCAAAACGAATAGCACCACCATATGAAGCGTGATTATATAAAAAGTCTGCTACGATGTCTAAGCTAGAATTGTCACTGTTATCACGTATTGCACCGCCACCGTAACTTTCCGTAAAACCTTCAAATAAAACTTTATCCACATCAGATTCAGATAAATTATAACTGATGTGTTCGGTTGCTTTGGTATAATCATTTGGTTTTGTATAAGTATAGGTATAATATTTATCGCCGATTTTGATGGCGCCTTCATCACCTTCTTGCGCCTCAGTCCATTTAACCTTAGGTGAGGACAAGCTATTTAAATATTTAGCATTTACATCAACTTCAGCAGCAAAAGCATTGCTTGTTAAAAATGTCGAAACCAACAAAGCAGCTAATAAATTGTATTTCATAATAAAAACCTCTATCTTAATTTGCTATATAATATATTAATTATTTGTTAACACTCTTATCGCCAAAAGTCAATGTGTTTTTAGGAGGACAAATATAAAAAAGGATGGTGATTGTTCCATCCTTTTCGTAAATTTAAGAGTTATATATTATTTTTTCAAAAATGGTCTGATATAAGCATCAAACTTTATTCTATAAGAACTAGACCACCCCATAATATGTTTATCTCCTAAACAAAATAAAGGAACACCTATATTATTTCCCAAATCGAACTTCTTAGCACATTTGAGCAACATTTTAGAGCCTTCTTTAGATGCTACGTCAATTTGATTTATATTCAAATCAGGATACTTTTGGTTTATATATTCTCTTGCTTCATGACAATGAGGGCAAGTTTGAGAATAAAACAAGTATGCTGTGTCATTATTTATTTCAGAGCTGTCTTTATTACATCCTGACAATAAAAAAACAGATGCGATAAGAGTTATTATAATATTTTTCATTAGTTATTCTTTCTTATTCAATGCAACAATCTACTGCTTTTCTTACAAAGGCTTTCATTTTAGAAAGGGCAGATGTTGTAGTTGCAGGTTCTTCAACCTTAATTTCTTTTTCTTTAACTGTATTTTCAGTTATAGTGTTTTCATTTATTTTTGCTGTGATTTTCTTGATATCTTCCATGCTTGTTTCAACCCATTTTAGGTCTTCAACTTTGAGCATATCCATATTTAAGCCCCAAAACAAACAATACATATCGTATGATTTATTGAACAAATCATAGGCTTGCTCACGATTTCCTAAACTTTGTTGTTTGGTGCCAACTTCAAGTAAACGCATAGAAGTTGCTAGTAAGTGCTTGGAAATACACCAAACTTCACCTTCGTACGAGGGAATGATTTTTTGCATTAGGTTTTTACGAGTTTCACGAACTTCTTCTATTAAATCATAAAAAGCTGTTTTGCCTGTTTTAGCACCGGAAAACACCAAGTGTTCTTCAATAGAAATTAAGTTCATGATAGCAATAGTTAAATCTTGATCAGATGACAAATCTTTAGGATTGACTTTTTTTGTGCTATCAATACGTTCAACAAATTCTTTAACAGTTTTTGCTTTGTCTTTCATAATACCTCCTAAAAGCATAATACAAATTATACATAAAATAAGGCATAGAAAACAATATTGTCAAGTATAAAAGCAAAAAAAAGCTCCTTTGAGGATTAAAAACAAAGGAGCTTTTTATTTATTTTGCAAAACGGATTTCTTCCACTTCAATAATTGTAGGATTCATCATATTTTTATCAACTTCACCTTCAATAATTACAATATCATTTGGAGTTACCGTAATATCAGCCCAACTATCATCATCAATTTCGAGTATTATGGTACCTGTATTGTCTTTAAAATTATAAGTTTCATCACCTGTTTTTTCTAAAATATTTCCTTGCATTATAACATAATCGCCATCTTTAAGTTCGGCAATTTCAGAAACGCTGATTATTTCCTGAGGATTATTATTTTGAAAACCTCCTTTATTATCTTTTGCAGATACATTTACGGTTGTTACAAAAATTGTTGCTATGGTAAGCATTAAAAGTTTTTTCATTTTACTTCTCCTGTTAAGTTATTGACGCAGTTTATATATGCATTGAAATTTTGAATTTAAATGAAGATAATTATTTACTTTTAAAAATTTAGGTGTATTTTCTTGATGTTTGAAATAAGGAATTTATAACATGAAGGATATGACAACCGGTTCACCGGTAAAATTAATATTACTGTTTAGTTTACCTTTGTTAATAGGTAATCTTTTTCAACAATTGTATAATATATCTGATATCTTAATTGTAGGACGTTTGATAGGTGTTAATGCTCTGGCCGCAGTTGGATCAACGGCTCCGCTTTATTTTGTTTTCTTGCTTATTTCTTTTGGATTTACGGCAGGTTTAACGGTTATTACCGCACAAAATTTTGGCGCAAAAAATTATGATTTGATGCGAAAATCTATAACACATTGTGTTATGGCAAGTACTGCTTTAAGCGTTTTAATAATGTTTTTATTGTTAGTTTTTCTAAGACCATTTTTAATTTTAATGAATATTCCGGAAATTATTTTTGAAGATTCTTATAATTTTATGGCCATTTTGACAGGCGGAATGGTAATGATAGTCTTCTTTAATTTATTGTCCGGTTTTATTAGAGCTGTCGGAGATAGTAAAACACCACTATATTTTTTGATTTTTTCTACGGTTTTAAATGTATTATTTAATTTCACATTTATTTATTATTGCAAATTAGGTGTTATAGGCTCAGCTTTAGGTACTGTCTGTGCAATTTGTATAGCGGTATTTTTGTGTTTGGCATATATGTATAAAAAATTTCCGATAATGCGCCTTAAAAAAACTGATTGGAAGTTCGATAAAAAATTTATGAAAGAACATTTAATAGTGGCTGTACCTATGGCTCTGCAATTTTCGGTGTTGTCATTTAGTCTGATGATTATTCAAAGTGTTTGTAATTCTTTCGGTCCTGATGTGATTGCAGCTTTTACGGCAGCTTTAAGAATTGAACAGCTTGCTACCCAACCACTGTTGGCATTAGGTATTGCTATGGCTACATACGTGGCACAAAATTGGGGTGCAGGAAAATTGGCACGTATAAGAAAAGGAGTACGTTTTGCGGCATTAGTATCTTTAATAATCGGTATTTGCGCATCTTTATTGGTAAGATTTGTCGGTAGTGAAATGATAGCAATATTTATTAAAGACGAAAATTCTTTAATTATCGAAATAGGAAAAGAATATTTACGTTTAAGTACTTATTACTATTTCTTTTTGGGGATGATTTTTGTTTTCAGAAATGCTCTGCAAGGTATGGGAAAAACAATGATTCCTTTACTTGGAAGTTGTGTGGAATTGATTTTTAGATCTTTTGCGGCAATATATTTGGCTAATGTAATTGGATATAGAGGTGTATTTTATGCGGCTCCCATTGCATGGGTAGGGGCAGCAATTGTGGTTATGAGTGGCTATTTCTATACAATATATAGCATTAAGGTTTCTAATGTGCTGCACAAAGTTATTAAAACTGTAAAATAACTAAAAAATGATTGCATATAACATCAACTGATGTTATACACAGTACTAATAGTAATTGGAATATCATGATTATGGCTGAAAATAAAACATATTATATTGTATCAGGCGGGTTTGATCCTTTACACGAAGGACATATACAGTTGATAACTAATGCTGCGGAAGTGTCTGATGGTGTGATTGTTTTAGTTAATTCAGATACGTGGCTATGTCGTAAAAAAGGTAAAAATTTTCAGTCAATAACAACAAGAAAAATCATTTTAGAACATATTAAAGGTGTTGTTGATGTTATAGAGTTTGATGATTCAGATGAAAGTGCATCTGATGGAATTTATAAAGCTCGTCACAAATATCCTAATGATAAGCTGGTGTTTGCAAATGGCGGTGATAGAAGAAAAGATAATATTCCGGAAGTGCAAATATGTCAAAAATATGATATCGATTTAGCCTTTGGTGTCGGTGGAGATTATAAAGCAAATTCTTCTTCATGGATACTGAAAAAATGGGAAGAAAAGGATTAAGATATGAAAAAACTTATAGTAATACCAACTTATAATGAAAGTAAAAACATAAACGAATTACTTACAAAAATATTCCATGCTCAAAAAGATGTTAATGTGCTAATTGTTGATGATAACTCACCTGACGGTACAGGAAAAATTGTTGATAATTTTATAAAAAATAAGACATTTGGAGATTCTTTGTTTGTATTACACAGAAATTGTAAATTAGGTTTGGGAACTGCTTATATAGAAGGTTTTACTTGGGGAATGGAAAAAGGCTATGATGTTTTTCTCAGCATGGATGCCGATTTATCACATAATCCTAAATACTTACCCAAAATTTTTTCAGCTATGAAAGAAAATGATTTGGTTGTCGGTTCAAGATATGTTAAAGGTGGTGGTGTTAGAAATTGGCCATTACTAAGGCGTTTAATTTCACTCGGTGGTAATATGTATGCACAGTTGGTTTTAATGTCGAATGTTAGAGATCTTACAGGTGGATTTAACTGTTACCATAGACGTTTTCTTGAGAAAATTAATTTAAAAAGTATTTTTTCAAAGGGGTATTGCTTTCAAATTGAAATGAAGTTCAGACACGTTTTGTTGGGATGTAAAATTAAAGAGATTCCTATTATTTTTACAGACAGGCTTTTAGGTGCTTCAAAAATGAGTGGTAGTATTTTTAAGGAAGCAGTTTTAAATGTGATTAATTTGTCAATTAAACGTAACGAAATTAGAACTAAAATGAAAGTTTAGAAAATGATAGATGCTGTTAAGAAATTTTTCAAGACCGGATTTGCTGATATAAACGAGGTCTTTATTCAACCTTTTATGAATTTATCTTTTTATAAGAAGTGTTTTGTATTAATTGCTTGTGGCTTGTTGCTTTATGTTCCGTATATTAATTTGATAAATGCCGGACATGATGAGCAATACACAATGTTGATGAATAGATTTCCTGTTTGGGAAATGATTAGAATTATTGCAAGTGAAGACGGACACCCACCGTTTTCTTATCTATACGCTAAGTTTTGGTGTGTGTTGTTTGGTGGAGATGCTTATAATATTTTACCGATGCGTATTGCCACACTTTGTTCTTTTTTAATGTTGGCATTGTTGGGTGTTTTTCCGGTCAGACGCTTGTTGGGAGATAAGATAGCTCTTATCTTTATAGGTTCGGTTTTCTTATTGCCATCCGCATATTATTTGGCAATGGACATGAGAATGTATCCGTTAGCTGTTTTTTTGATTACGGGAACTTTTATATATGCTATGCTAATGGTTTATAAACCTAAAAAATATGATTGGTTGTGGTTTGGCGTATTTTCACTTCTTTCTCTTTATACTCACTACTATGCTGCCATTTTAACAGTGGTTATTTGGGGTATTTTGTTTATTGATTTGATACGTCTTAAAAAATATAAAACTCTTAAAAAGTTTTTCTTAGGTGGTGTCATAATTTCTCTTATGTATTTACCATGGTTGTTTGCTTTTATGCAACAATATCAAAATATTAAAGAAAATTGGTATCCGACAACAAATCATGTGTTTTATGCCGTTAAAGGCGCTTGGATGACTTATCAAATTCCGAATGAAGTTTTTGATATGTTTGCTGAGTTTTTCGGAATTTTATGTTGGTTGTTAATTTTTGAATTTTTAATAGATAAAGATAAGAAAAATATTACGCATGTGGTTGTCAAACGTGCTGTTTGGGTGTTCTGGAGTATTTATCTTATATCGTTGTTATCTTCTATCTTTTTTAGGCCTAATTTAGTGGCAAGATATATGTCCATTCCTGTAGGGTTGCTTTATTTAAGCGTTGCGGTAGCTTTTGTGCACTTCAAAAAATATAGAACAATGCTTTTACTTTTTTTATTTCCTGTATTTTTAGTCGGTTATAGTGAATTTTACTTAAAAGCTAATGATGAAAAATTGGGAGAAATGAAAAAATATATTGAAGAAAATATGTCAGAAGATACTTTAGTTTTGTATGATCACACATATGGACATTTAAATATGATGTTCTATGGAAGAGATGTTAAATTATATTCGACACTATATAAAAATGACTTAGTTTTATACAAAGATGAAGTTATAAAAGAAGAAGATAATATTGAAGATCTAAATAAATATAAGGATATATATCATCTTTCTGTACTGTGGTGGGACAATGAATATGGTAACTGTGATATTTCATTTGCAGAAAAATACAAGAGCAAACTCTATTGTTTTAATAAAGTTGATGCAAAGCAGGCAAAAAAACTTATTGAAAAGAAGAAAAGTTTTCGAACATTATCACTTGGTAATATTCAGAAAAATTAACTACACAGATCTTCTATGATTTTATTTAACAACAAGAAACCTTCTTTTGTAGCATACATACAATTGGGGGTTTCTTTTATCAGGCCTAAATTTAACAATTCGTTCTTTGCTTTTTGATTTATAAAATTATCAAATTTTATATTACATATTTGTTCAAAATATTGTTTGTTTATACCTTGATTAAGCCGTAATCCCATAATTATAAGTTCTTCGGCTCTTTCTTGCTTGGTAAGTTTTTCCATATGATGAGGATACGTTATGGCAAAATGCTCATCGTTTATTTTTAAGCGTCCGTGGGCAGATTCTCCAATGCCTATATATTCGTCTCCAAGCCAGTAACACTTATTGTGTGATGACTGATATGAAACTTGAGCAAAATTTGAAACCTCATATTGCAGATAGCCGTTTGCTTCTAAAAAAGATATTGTATCAGTGTACATTTTAGCAGCTAATTCTTCATTAAGAGGTTTAATGTTTTTAGAAGCAAAAACTGTTCCTTCTTCTATGGTTAATTGGTATAATGACAAATGTTTAAATCCAAAATTTACAGCTTTCTCAAGTTCTTTTTGCCATGAAGAAAATGTTTGCTCAGGTCTTGCATATATTAAATCTATTGAATGATTATCAAAATTTTTCAACACTTCATCAATACTATGCAGAGCTTGATTTAAGTTATGTGTGCGTCCCAAAAATTTTAAGTCATTGTCATTTAGTGCTTGCACACCAAGAGAAAGACGATTTACACCGGCATTTTTAATGAGCTTAAACATGTTTTCATATTCAGAGTTCGGATTAGCTTCCAAGCTTATTTCGATATTTTTTTCTATCGGCCATAGCTTATATATATGTTCAATTATACGCGATATATTTTCAGGTTTTATAAGGGAAGGGGTTCCACCACCAAAAAACACAGATCGAACTATCCGGTTTGGAACTAAAGAATAATAATAATCCAATTCTTTTATATAAGTATCAATAATGGGAGTTTGATCTAAATCTTTTTTAATTTTTTTAAAAAAATCACAATAAGGACATTTGCTTTTGCAAAAAGGCCAATGAATATAAATTGATAAAGGTTTATATTCCATTGGCCTTAAAACTTTCAATAAAATTGATATTAAACTAAAATTGTATCAAGAAGTTCTTTGGTATATGCTCTTAAATCAGGATTTAACATCAAAGATAACTTCAAGTTTGATTTAGCCAGTTCATCGTTGGTGCCGCAATCAAAGCGTAAACCTCTGCATAACACACCTGTTAGAGGAACACCACGTTCTGCAGCCAAATTAAGAGCATCGGTAAGATTAATTTCACCATTTGAACCGTTTTTAACTTCCGGTAAAATATCCATAATTACATTAGGTAAAATGTAAGGCCCCATGCTGGCATAATTTGACGGAACTTCTTCTAATTTAGGTTTTTCAACCAAACCTTTAGCCTGAACGGTACGTCCATCTCTTACAGCGCCGACCAATGCTCCGTATCTTACCATTTCTTCTTTCGGAAATTCCATAATATTTTCAACCATTCCGCCGGTTTTTTCATACACATCGGAAAGTTGTTTTAATATACCTTCTCCGTGGAAATTAATGTATATATCATCTGGCCACATTACAATAAAATCTCTTTTTCCGACAATTTCTTTGGCCATTAAAATTGCATGTCCGTTACCTAAGGGCTCTTTTTGTTCAGCAAAAGAAAATTTCATCCCTTCAGGGATTATATCTTTAACAGCTTTGAGCAAATCTGTTTTTCCTTTTTTTTCTAAATGTTCTTCAAGCCAAGGATACGGAGAAAAATATCTTTCAAAAAGATGTTTACACGATTGGTCACTATATATAAAGACAATCTCTTTAACTCCGATTTCTTTACAAGCATTTATGGCATATTGAATGATAGGAAGGTTGTTTAAGGTTAGAAAACCTTTATGTAAAACTTTAGTTGCCGGGAGGTTGCGAGTAGATAAACCGGCAACCGGTAAAATACAAACTTCTGGTTTGTTAGGCATGATTTAGCTCCTAATTATATAGTTAATATTATATACATCACAATATAACATTGTTTTTATATAAAGCAACAAATGTTTTATAAAGTTTACACAGTAAATATAAGTCAGTATCTTGCATATTGATTAAATATATATGCATTAATATCAGGAGTAAAACCATTATCTTTTATGCGTTTGTTGTTTATTGCATTTTGAATGATATGGCTATACCTGTTAGATACCTGATATATCCCTTCAAAACGTGCCATCTCTGATGCAGAAAGGTTTGTAAAAGCATCTTCAATATCCAAAGAAGCTGAAGGTGAAAATTCATCAAAAGTTGGTTCTAATTTACCTATCATACGTAAAAAACACATTCTGTTAGTTTCATCATCAAGGCTGAATGCATCTTTAGAATTAAAATCCTTTAATGATTCTGGCATATATTCATTAAATAAAAAGTCACGGCATTCTTTATATGTTCCGTCGGCAAAATCTGGTTCTGCTTCAATTTGAATATATCCATCGTCTTCAAGGCGCCTTACTTTATCAACAACCATCATATTATATTGATGTATTGCATTTTTGTTTATTTGTGCGATTTTGTTTATTAAGATTTTCTTTCTTGCCAATAACTGAGCTTTTTCCATTTCTTGTTGTTTAAGATTTTCTTGTATTTTTATTTCTTCAGGATCTTGGCTGTTTGGGGTAAGTCGTTCTTTTACTCTCTCCGTTTTGCCATAGTCTTTATTTAGCTGTTTTTCAATTTCTCTAATTTCTTCATAAATTTTATGAGTTCTTATATCTGCATAATAGAGACAATCTATTTTAAATTGTACTTCGATATCAATTATTTGGCCTTCATCATCAGGAATATGTAAAACAAGTTTGATGTCAAAATACATTTTAGGGTTATTTTCTAATTTATCGTTAAAACGATTACGAGTTTCTTCAAAAATGGTATAATAAGGTTCTTCTTCTTTTATCCTTTTTTCTTCAGAAGCGTTGGTTTTGTGATAGTCCTTGGAATTTTTTGTACATATGGTTCTGTCTCGTTGAAACAAATTACAAACACGTTCAACATCAGTTTTATATTTACAAGTTACCGTAAGGCGTAAAGGATCGTGTAAGTTGCTACTTGGAGACGGGATATCTTGTATAGCTGAAGCATATCTTTCTCTATCTTCATCAATAAATGCAATATCTGAAATTTTACTCAACTCTTTATTATATTCTTTACCATATTCAAAAATGATTTTATCAATAGCTCTTTTGGCATCTTTCATTTTCGGAAAGATAATTTTTATCGGATTGTTAAATTTATCAAAATATAAAAGTTCAGTGTTCGTAAAAGGTGTAACAACTTTTAGCGAATAATTTATCGGAGCTCCGTTTGCATCTGTTTCAACCTTACCGGTGTTAAGATCAATTGCGTAAGTTGCTTCAGGTTGTCTGAATAAGTCAAAGATAGCACGATATGTACGATTATATATTTTACCGGGATTTTTATAAAACTTTTTTAGACAGTCATATCCAATATCATCAATTTCCATATTTTTATATGCTTGATCAATAATCGTAAGGTTTTTCTCAGACATTTCGGATATAATTTCCTTTATCCGATTCTTAGGCATTTCAAAAACTTCACGTACGCTATATTCTTGTTCTTTATTTTCTGACATATTACAACCTTTCATGAAGAAACATTTTGCCATAAATTTTATTGTTTGGCAAGTTTTAATTTTAGTTCTAAATAAAAATATACATGTGTGTTAAATTATAAAAATGTTGAGGTTTAAAAATATGTTGTTATTCTTAACTTCAGGGAGAAGTAGAATGACTAAAGTTGCAGTATGGTGCAGACATCAAAATGATAATATTATCGGTATAGGACCTGAAATTCCATGGCGTGTGTCGTCAGATTTTAAGCGTTTCAGACGTATTACAGAAGGACAAAACCTTGTTGCAGGTGAAAAAACTTATGAAAGTTTTCCTAACAGGACGTTACCTAACAGAAAAATTTATGTTCTTACATTTAATGAAAGTTATGAAGTTTCGGATAAAGAAAATCATTTTGTTGTAAATGATATCAATAAATTTAAAGATTTTGAACAAGATTTATATGTTTCCGGAGGAGCTACGATATATAAACTTTTTATGAGCTTAAATGAAAAATTGATGCCTGATATTATAGTTGATAGTGTCTATAAAGGAGACCTTAATCCTAACTTAACGGGAGATAAAATTGATATTACGGAATGTGTTAAGATTATGAATGATAAATATTTTCGTATTTCAGATGAGTATGAATTGGATAATATCATAACTTCAGTATGGGTTAAAAAAGGTGATTTTGTTGAACAATCTGTCCTTAAACGGATTATTTATGCTATAGAAAACAAAGGAGAAAAATAAATGAAAGAATATCTTGATTTGCTGCAAGACATTTTGGATAACGGTGTTGATAAAATCGATAGGACAGGGGTAGGAACGCGTTCTGTGTTCGGACGCCAAATGCGTTTTGATTTGAGCAAAGGTTTTCCTCTTGTAACAACTAAGAAAGTTCATCTTAAAAGCATTATTTACGAACTTCTATGGTTTATAAAAGGCGATACAAATGTTAAATATTTGCAAGACAACGGAGTTCGTATATGGAATGAATGGGCTGATGAAGATGGTAATTTGGGTCCGGTTTATGGTTCTCAATGGCGCAATTGGAACGGTGAAGGTGTTGATCAACTGGCAGATGTTATAAAGCGCTTGAAAGAAACTCCAAATGATAGAAGAATGATTGTTTCTGCTTGGAACGTCAGTAAAATTTCTCAAATGAAATTGCCACCTTGTCACATGATGTTCCAATTTTATGTGGCAAATGGCAAGCTTTCATGTATGTTATATCAGCGCTCTTGTGATATGTTTTTAGGTGTTCCTTTTAACATTGCATCTTACGCTCTTTTAACTATGATGATAGCTCAGGTTTGTGGCTTGGAAGTTGGTGAATTTGTTCATACCTTGGGAGATACTCATATATATCACAACCATTTTGATCAGGTAAAAGAACAACTTACACATACACCGTTAAAGCTTCCGGTTATGAAAATTAATCCTGACGTTAGAGATATAAATGACTTTAAGTTTGAAGATTTTGAACTGGTTGGATACGAAAGCTACGGAGTTATAAAAGGTAAAGTTGCCGTATAATTTACACTTTATTTTCATTAAATAGCATATTTATGGTTGACAAAAAGCATAAATGTGCTATTTTTAGTTTACCTATTTATTATTAATACGTTAAATCTAGTAATTTGAATCATTATGAAAGAAAAAAAAATTAAAGAAAGAGAAACTCTTCTTTCTATGCCTACAGTTGTATTTGAACTAAAAGAATCACAGTTGAAAGAAACAACAGTAGAGACAGCGCTTCCTCTCTTGTATAAAACTCAAGATGGGTTATACGAAGAAATGAATTATCTTGACTTATCAAGACGTCAAGATGTTTGTGGTATTTTAACGGGAATGATTGTTTGGCCTCTTGTCGGACAACGTTTTAATATCCTTTACTTCGGTATTCAAGATTATGTAGAAAGCAACGATGGCGCAGTTGATGAACTCTGCTTACCTACAGTTGCTGATTTTGAAAATCTGAATGAAGATGATATTAACGCAACTTTTCATGTTTTAAGATCTTACGGTTTAGAATGTGAAGACTTTGTAAAACACGGCGTTTACTGGACAAGAGATCGAGACGGTTATTCCGTTGCAGCCTATTCGTTTGCAAATAGATCTATGTATTATGTCAATCCAAACAGAAGGACAGGGCATTTACGTGGATGCGTTTCCAAATGTCGTTTGTGTAAAAACGGAAAGCTCAAGAAATAGTAAATAATTTCTACTGATTTTACAAAAAACTTCGCTTGCTAAAACTTGCGAAGTTTTTTGTTTAATTTAGGCTCTTTTTGAGATTAAATATCAATATTTACAGACACATTATACGCTTTAAAAAAAATGCACTCTGAAACTTTTTCAGAGTGCGTAGAATTTTTTATCAAGTCTCAACTTTTGTAACGAGGATACAAGCCTTAGTTACAACTTTTTGATAGTTTTCATCAAAATAAGGCATATCGGTTAGTTTACTAAAATGCCCTTCTTTGCGGTCATACCTTACTTTAATGATAGTTCCTGTTCTTTCTTTAGCTTCTTTATCCAACATTACAACAGGTGTTACAAAACTTCCTTCTATGATTTGTCCTATCACAAACCTCCAACCGTGGAAAGCTATTAAATGCCTGATGCCGATAATATGACAATCATACACTTTTGTTTTGTTAATAACACAAATTCGAGCACTGGAAACTTGCAAATAAAGAGCTGCATACATAAATAAACAATATGCACACCAAGCAATCCAGCCCCAAACAGTGGTAATTGACCACCAAGCAGGCGTGAGGCAACAAACTGTAATTGCGGCAAATTGAATATAAATTTGCGCATAAACACCAAGTTCACTTCGCGGATATGCTGTCCTTGATAAAAAGATTGCAATTAATCCGTACAAAATTGCAATCGGAACAAAAATAACATAATTACCCATAATTAAAATAATTAAGAGATTAAACAATAGTATAAATTATGGCGTTCAAGGTATAATAAAAACGTCAAATTGTCAATATATAAATCCATGCCAGATTGAAACAACGGAAGGTTTATTTAAGCTTGTTAAGTTTTAATCTGAGAGTTATTGGTAGATTTTATAAAAAAACGGGAGTATAAGCCATACTCCCAAAGATATTTTATAGAAAATCACTTTTTTCGTTTATTTCTTATATTTTCAGTTTTTTTCGAAATAAATTCTTTAATCATTGTTAATTTGCGTTGTTTTTTTATTTGATTTTGACGATATCCTAAATATCCTTCATAAGAAATAAGAGCAATTGCAGATATGATTAAAGGTAATAAATAGTAAATTATACGATATGCTATTAACGCTCCAAATAACATTGCTTGATTTTCTGTTCCGGGTATGATGTTTGAAAAAACAAGTTCAAACACTCCTAAACCTCCGGGAACTTGGCTATAAACACCTAATATTTGTGCAATAATATAAGCTCCGATAAACGTGTTAAACGGAATATCAATAAAGTGAATGAGTGTGAAGTATAAAACAAGAGAAGCCATCAAAATATCTATACTGCCTACAAACACTTGTGCTAAAGCCATTTTGATATTAGGCATTTTAAGCTTTATACCTTTTATATCGATAGATTTTTTATAAAGCACGCTTGCTGTTAAATAAATCACTAAGCCAACCAGAGAACCCAAAGCTACAATTGTTGTTGTGATTTTAGAAGCAATGCCATCACCAAAAGCATGGTCAGGTGTTATGGAGTAACCGATGATAATTAAAAAGAAACATGCTACCAAATATGTAAAGCCTGAAAAAGTAACCATTTTTATAATTTCTTTTCCTTTTAAACGCCATCTTGTATACAATCTATATCTGATTGCACCACCAGAAACAATAGCATGGCCGGCATTGTTACTTACGCTAAATCCGATAAAACCGGCAAAAATCCATTTCCATGTGCTGATTTTATGTTTAATATATTTTAAAGCTAAATAATCATAAGATGATAGAGCAATATATCCTAAAAAAGATGCTATGCAAGCATACAATAAATTTATATTTGGAATGCTTAATAATGCATTTTTTATATCACCAAATTCATACTTTGAAAGCTGCCTGTAAAGCATATAAGCAGCTAATACAAAGAAGAATAAACCGGCCCAAGATATGATTTTCTTAAATACTTTTTTAGTTTTATGCATAGTGGAATTGATATTATGTTCATTATTTGTCATGTTTCTTTTTTACCTTTTTTCGTTTTTTGATAATTTCATCAATATATACTCTAACATCGTTACCGTATGTTTTACGTATATATAATGTTAATTCTGAAGGCTGTTCACTAAAGGTTTCAGCTTTTGTTTGCGCTTGTAACAAATTTTCAATTTTAAGATATTCTTCTATTTCATCACGGTATGTCTCAGCATTGGGAGCATCGTAAACAGATGCAATATTGAAAAGTACATGCGCCATAAAATGATTTTGGGGATATATTACACCTTCGGCATAAATAGTCCCTAAATCCATCATAGCAGGGACATTACCCTGATTTACTGCTGACCACAAATATTTTACAGCATTACCGTAGTTTTTGGTTATACCTTCACCATTACGATACATAATACCAAGCATATATTGGGCTATATCAAATTTATATTTTGCAGCATCTTTTATCAAGTCAATTGCTTGATGAAAACTTTGTTCCACAATAAACCCTTTGTAGTATGCGTAACCTAACATAAATTTCGCCGTATTATTTCCGGCTTTTGCAGCTTCTTGAAATAAATTAATTGCAGCTTCGTGTTGTTCATCACTATTATCAGAGCTTAAATAAATAAAAGCTAAATTAACCGCTGCGTCATCACTGCCATTTTGTGCTGCTTGGAAGAACAATTCTGCAGCTTTTTGGTAATTTACTTCAGTTCCAATACCATTGAAATATAAACTGCCTAAATTGTTAAGAGCAATTGCGTTATTTTGTTTTGCTGCCATTTCATAAAAATAGAATGCTTTTTTATGATCAATTTCGACACCATCTTCTCCATATAAGTACATGTATCCTAAAGATAGTTGAGCATCAAGTTTCCCTTCCTGAGCATGACGTATCATTCTTTCCAAAGGAGTTTCTTGTTGTGTACTATCTTCAGAATTTGTGTCTTCTGCAACTTCTTTACTGGTATATTTTTTAATAAATGAAAAATTTAAAAGCGAGAAAGCATTCTTATCTTTATCCAAATTTTCTTCTTCTGATGTTTCAATCTCTACTTCATCAACGCTTTCGTCAGTAATAGATGAAGCTAAATCAATGATTTGAGCGTGAATGGAAAAAGGAAAAAATATGAAACTTACAATAAATATAATTTTTTTCATCAAAAAAGATCCCTTAAATTTACATTATAACGTTAAGTATATTAAGGTAAAAATAATCCACTTTCAAGGTAAATATTGTTGTAATTTAATAAATACTATGATAATTAGATGTTAAATACGAAACGGATGCAAAAAAT
The DNA here is from genome assembly GCA_045644765.1 of Alphaproteobacteria bacterium. Lineage (GTDB taxonomy): Bacteria > Pseudomonadota > Alphaproteobacteria > RF32 > CAG-239 > JAFTYO01. The sequence goes on from JAZRHM010000024.1 coordinate 16,540, forward strand.
GGTAGCAGAACCCCCAATTTATACAATTAAAAATGCATATTTAAGTTTTGGTCTTAATCCTCTTTTTACCGGAGTTGAGCTAAATATATCTCGTGGAGATAAAATATGTCTGGTTGGTCGAAACGGATCTGGAAAATCTACACTTCTAAAAGTTATTTCAGGTATAATAGAACCTGATAATGCTGAAATTTTTATTCAACCGGGTATGAAAATTTCTTACATGCCCCAAGAAGCTGATTATAGTGATTATGAAACCTTAAGAGATGTTGTGCTTTCAGGTCTTAAAAATAATACAACAGAACAGAATTATAAAGCAGATATTTTAATTGATGCGTTAAATATATTAGAAAAACAATCTCCATCCAATGCTTCCGGCGGAGAGCTTAAAAAGGCAAGTTTGGCAAAGGCTCTGATTTCTGAGCCTGATATATTGTTGTTAGACGAGCCTACCAATCATTTAGATATTGAAACTATTGAAAAACTTGAACAAATAATTAGTAAGTTTCAAGGGGCTGTTGTCGTAATAAGTCATGACAGAATGTTTTTAAATCACGTATCAAAGCAAACTTTTTGGCTTGATAGAGGAATTTTACATTCAAATAACAAGGGATTTGCCTTTTTTGATGAATGGCAAGAACAAATTTTAGAACAAGAAATTATAGCTCAAAAATATTTGAATAAAAAAATAGAAGAAGAAACAGAATGGTTGCATAAAGGTGTAACAGCAAGAAGAAAACGAAATCAGGGCAGATTACGCCGATTGCAGCAACTACGACAAGAACGGCGTGAGCAAGTTAAACAAATAGGTTCGGTTAATATGGAAATAGAAACGGCTGACTTAAGATCTCGTCTTGTTATTGAGGCTAAGCACATTTTCAAATCTTACAACAATCACGAGTTAGTTAAAGACTTTTCCATAAAAGTAATAAAAGGAAACAGAATTGGTATTGTAGGTCCTAATGGCGCCGGAAAAACCACTTTAATCAAGCTGTTAACAAAAAAACTTGAACCTGATAGCGGGTTTGTTCGTATAGGTAAAAATTTAGAAGAAGCTTATTTTGATCAAAACAGAATAACTTTGGATCCGAAAAAAACATTATGGAAAACCTTATGTAATGAAGGTGATCATATATGGGTGAGGGGAAAATATCGCCACGTTGTTGCATATTTGAAAGATTTTTTATTTAAACCTGATCAAGCTCAATGCCCAGTATCTGCTCTTTCGGGCGGTGAAAAAAACAGGCTTATGTTAGCTGTTGCTCTTGCCAAAGCCTCTAATTTTCTTGTGTTAGATGAACCTACAAATGATTTGGATATGGATACGCTTGATTTGTTACAAGAAGTTTTAGATGAATATCAGGGAACCATACTCATAGTCAGTCATGATAGAGATTTTTTGGATAAAGTTGCAACATCATTGTTGTATATGAAAGGTGACGGTTCTATCGTTGAACATATAGGAAGTTATACCGAATTACTGGAAAAACTTAAAAATATACCATTGAAAGAAGATAAAAAGGCAAAACCAGTTAAAACCGTACAGCAAGAAAAACAAAAAAATATCAACAAATTAAGCTATAAAGATAAACGTTTACTTGAAGTTCTTCCATCGGAAATAGAAGAGCTTGAAAATAAAATTATTCAAATTGAAAATATGTTATCTACGCAAACAGATTTGTATACAACAGATGCTTATAAATTCGATGAATTAATTTCAACATTAGAAGAAAGTAAGAAATTAAAAGAAGAAAAAGAAAACTTATGGCTTGAAATTGAGATAAAAGCTGAGGAATTTAACTAATCTTCACTATCAGGATAAAATTTATCGTATATCTGTAAATACGCTACAATTTGAAATACGGCTAACATTGCATGCATCAAAGACATAATCACTTGCGATGATTTAAGCTCAATATATCCGATAAATAAAGGAAAAACTCCAAAAATAATAAAAATTGAAGCAATTACGCTTAAATAATTACCTTTAACTCTGGCATAAGCAGAAATTATAGAATTATCCTTTTTATCAATTGTTGCAATCCAAGCAAATCCGGGAATAAAAAACGAAACACTTAAAAGAGTGGTTATACCTAAATATATGATTAATCTTAAGTAAGGATTATTTATCATAAAACGATATACACTCCTTAAGAAATAATATAAATCAGGAAATCCGATAAGTTTACGTCCGAAAATATATAAAATGTGGAAAAGAAACTTGCAACAAATAAGTATGAATAAAGATAAAGCAGCAATAATAAGTAGCTTAATAAATGAATCTACAATTTTTTCTTTTGTAATCAACGGTTTTTGTTGGCAATATAAACCCACAAAAAAATAGTAAAAAGCATATACATAAATTCCGTATAAAAAAACGAAAAACGGATTTTTAAAAGAAAGTCCGGCAGAAGATGCTAAATAAGAACCGATAAAAGAAAGAAATGTCATAAAAATCAAGATAGCTTTATTGTTGCCAATAAATTCCAAAGTATCAATAAAAACTTGTCTGACAGACATTTCTTTCTTCATAAAATTTACCTATTTATTATTTTTTTCCATAAATTTTTCAAGCCAATGGATATCATATCTTCCATCAATATATTCTGCTTGAGAGATAATACTTTGATGTAATGGAATTGTGGTTTTAACACCCATAATGATACATTCTTCCAAAGCTCTACGTAAACGCATCAAAGCGCTATTACGAGTTTTACCATGAATAATCAGTTTTGCAATCATGCTATCATAAAATGGCGGGATTGTATATCCTGAGTATATTTCTGAATCAACTCTGACACCCAAACCTCCAGGAGCATGCCATTCAAGAATTTTTCCGGGACAAGGTACAAAGGTTTCCGGATCTTCAGCATTGATACGACATTCAATAGCATGTCCGTTAAAAGTGATATCTTCTTGAGAATAGCCTAAAGGGGCTCCACTTGCAATACGAATTTGCTCACGAACCAAATCAATTCCGGTAACAGCCTCCGTAATAGGATGTTCCACCTGTAAACGAGTGTTCATCTCCATAAAGTAAAACTCGCCATCTTCATATAAAAACTCTAAAGTTCCTGCGCTTGTATAACCGATTTTTTCAACTGCATTACGAACAATTTTCGTTATTTTCTGTCGTTCAGTATCGTTTAATGCCGGAGAAGGGCACTCTTCAATAACTTTTTGATTATTTCTTTGAATTGAGCAATCTCTTTCACCCAGACACACAACATTTCCGTATTTATCGGCCAAAACTTGCAATTCAATATGGCGCGGATTTTGTAAATATTTTTCCATATATACAACATCACTTGTAAAAGCAGCTTTAGCTTCAGCTCTGGCCATGGTATAAGCTTCTGAAATTTGCTCATCATTGAAAGCAATTTTCATACCTTTTCCGCCACCGCCGTCTTTTGCCTTAATTATGACAGGATAACCGATTTTATTTGCCCATTGTTTAGCATCTTCAAGGGTGTCGAGTGCAGGTGAACCGGGTGTAATTGGGAGACCGGCATCAATAGCTGCTTTGCGTGCAGTAATTTTATCTCCCATTAAACGCATTTGAGCAGAAGTTGGTCCGATAAAAGCTATACCATGTTTTTCAACCATTTCGGCAAAATCAGCATTTTCTGATAAAAATCCAAATCCCGGGTGTATAGCATCTGCACCTGTAATATGCGCTGCCGTAATAATGGCCGGTTTATTTAAGTATGAATCTGTAGAGCGGGCAGGGCCAATACAAACAGCTTCATCTGCTAAGCGTACGTGCATTGCGTTTGCATCTGCTTCTGAGTGAACGGCAACCGTTCTGATGCCCATTTCTCTACAAGCACGATGTATTCTTAAAGCAACTTCTCCGCGATTCGCAATTAAAACTTTTTCAAACATAAAATTTTCCTATTTTTAATTACTCAATAACAATAAGAGGAGCACCATATTCAACAGGGTCACCGGCTTCTACCAAAATTTTGGTAACACGACCACCTTTATGAGCCTTAACCGGATTAAATGTTTTCATAGCCTCAATTAAGCAAACTGTAGCACCAGCTTCAACCATGTCGCCAACATGCACATAAGTGTCTGCGGTTGGGTCGCTTGAAAGATAAACAACTCCTACCATAGGAGATTTAACAGCATTAGGATTGTTTTCATAGTTTGTTTCGACAACAGAATCTTCAATTTCTTCTTTAGCTTCAACTACTGCATTTGCCTGTTGCATAACAGGAGTAGGAGCTTGAACAAACGAAGGAACAACCGATGCTCCACAGTTGCGAGAAAGTGAAATTCTGCAGCTTTCATCTTCATATTCAAGTTCTGTTAAATTTGTTTTATCCAGAATTTCAGCTAATTTGCTGATTACTTTTGTATCAATAGGATTTGACATTCTTATTTCTCTTTCAAAAATTTTAAAATCAATTCAGATTCATAACGCTAAAATTACAAAATTACAACAAAAATTGTTATTTTGTTAGATATAAATTACCGAATGAATAAACATTAATCTTTAATAAATATCTTATTCTCTAGTCGTTTGTATAATTTTTTATGAACTTAGTTGTTAATAATGGTGCCTTCTGTGGGGCTTGCTTTTCAACAACGTTAGTGTTTGTGTTTTCCTCGGCTTTTACTTCTGCCTTTGCTATTTCTATCATCCTCGGAATATTAAGCTCCATTTTGGCACCAGCCCAACCTGCCGAATGCTTTATATCACTTTTTATCTCTTTCATTTTTCCTTTAGGATCATCCAGAAACTCTTTAAAACCTTCTTTCATCCAATTTCTAAATGCCTCTTTGGTTTCTTTTTTATAGTCTTCATAAAATTTGCTATTTATTTTGCCATAATTTTCTTCATCATAAATATTATAAAGACCAATATCTTCTCTTAATTTATTTGCTTCTTCTGCATTCATGTTTTCTCTGTCAATTTTAGCAGATGTAGCATATAAAATAGGTGCCATCGGTTGAATTGCACAACTGTGGTCTTGTAAATTATATTTATACTCGTTCTCACCTTCTTTAACCTTAGAAAGGTTTAGGCTCTCTTTTTTCTTTAAAACTAAGTTATTTTCTTTTTCATCATTGCTATTTGTATCTAAATAAGCTGTTGGATTGTTCCAAAAATCTACTATTTGTTCATCTGTTAAACCTTTTTTTGATAAATCTGCAAATATTTCTTCTTTAGAACCTCCGTTGGCCATATGTTGTTTTATTTTTTCAATATTTTTGACATCTTTGAAATCCAAATTATTATCCCAAAGATTAAGAATTTCTTCTTGAGTAAAACCAGATTTTTTGAGGCTGAAAATAGATTCTTGCATTTTGGGATCCATAACATTCATACCTCTAGATTGATATATAAATCCTTCTTTGACATCATCTTCTTCCAAACCAAGTTCCTTACAATTAATCGCATAAGAAACAGAATCTGAAGGCACATATGTGGTTGCATCATAATCGGAATTATGGTTTATTTCAGGATTTATACCAGCTATAACAACTATATCATCACCTTTTTCATCATAAAGAGCCGATTTGTTATGAGAATACCAATGTTTATTTGTGCCATTATCATCAAGATCAGTCGATGTTCTTAATTCATAACTATCTGCAAAAGCCGGGTAGCATGTTACAACATATACAAACTCAGATTTCATTTCGTTTCTTGCATGAGCTATAGAGTTATAAATCTTTTTTTCAGATGTATCATTCTCATTTTCAGATGTGTTATTCTCATTTTCAGATGTTTTTTTAAGTATCACAGCTTGCATTTCTCCTTCATTTGTTTCATGATTCTGAATTTTGGAGAATCTTTTCTTTTCACACCAATAACGCTCATGATCTGGCAGTGGTAAAAATTCTTTATCCATTTTTGCTAAAACATTTTTATCCTCTAGTTTTCCTTTATAGTCAGGCATAGCTACATTAGCAAGTTTCATTGCTACTTTACGTGTAAACTCACTATCATTTTGAGTAGGGACATAATTATGAATCAATTCAGAAGAAACTAGCGCCACATAATTTTTTAGTCTTTGATCAAAATTGATGTACTCCGCATAATGTTTAAGATCCTTAGCTGCTTGTTTTCTCTTTTCTTCTTTTTTTGTATCTTGATCTTCTTTATTTGAAAATGGCCACATAATCTTCTCCTTATACAATAAATTTATACCTTAATGTTAGCGTAAATTGCAAATTATGTCAATATAAATAGCTTACCAAACCATTATAAGAGTTCCGGCTGTAATTAAAACACAACCGATAATGCTTTTAACAGTCAATGTTTCACTTAAAAACATAGCTGCCAGTACTATAGTTAAAACAAGACTAAACTTATCTATTGCCACAACTTTTGAAACTTCGCCAAGTTGTAATGCTTTAAAATAACACAACCAAGAAGCACCGGTTGCTAATCCTGATGCAATTAAAAACCACCAGTTTTTTGCAGAAATCGTAAACACTTGATGTTGTGAACCGGCAATAAAAACCATTGCCCAAGACATAAATAAGATGACAACTGTTCTAATTGCTGTTGCGACATTAGAACTAATGCCATCTAAACCGATTTTTGCTAAAATTGAGGTGAGGGCGGCAAACAGGGCCGAAAGACAAGCATAAACAAACCATACCATATTTTTTCTCCTAATAATGTCAGTCTAAATATTTATGGTAATTTTGCAACAGACTTATATTATATTTCCACATAACAAGTGTTTTACACTGATGTGTAAATAATGCTTGAAATAGGCGTTTATATTTAGTAGAGTAATTAACATATTATTAACCTTTATAATAAGGATTGTACCATGAATAATTTTATCTCCAAAAGCAAACTCTTAGCCACAACTGCTATTTGTGCAATTTCTGTGTGTGCCAACACGGTCAAAGCTGAAGAAATCAGCATTTTAGATATCTTAAACAATTCAACCACAAAATCCCCCAACATTACATGGGAACAAGTAACTTCCGCCGGTGAAAATACAATCCAAATCGGTGATAAATATTATAAATATACTTGGACTAATAAAGATTCTACAAGGGGTAAATATACCAAGCGTCAATATAATAATCTTTCCGGTGATGTAAAAGCCGATTTTATTGGTGCTTCAGGCGGTCGTTATGGTGGAGCTATTCTTAATGCCGGTACAATATCATCTATAACCGGAGATTTTATCGGCAATAGTGAAACTTCAACAAATTCTTATGCCATTGGTGGAGCTATTTATAATAGTGGTACAATAGAAGCTATAACCGGAGATTTTGTGGGTAATAGTGTTACCGGAAGTGTTTCTGTCTATGGTGGAGCTATTTATAATTGGGGGACAATATCATCTATAACCGGAGATTTTGTGGGTAATAGTGTTACTTCAAATTCTTCTACCTATGGTGGATATGGTGGAGCTATTTATAATGATGGTGGTACAATATCATCTATAACCGGAGATTTTACCGACAATAGTGTAACTTCAACAGATGGTAATGCTGGAGGTGGAGCTATCTATGATAGATATGAAAGTACAATATCATCTATAGTCGGAGATTTTACCGGCAACAGTGCAAATTCAACAAATGATTATGCCAAAGGTGGAGCTATTTTTAATGAAGGTGTAATATCATCTATAACCGGAATTTTTACCGGCAACATTGCAACTTCAACAAATGGTTTTGCCAATGGTGGAGCTATTTATAATAGTGAAACAATATCATTTATAACCGGAGATTTTATCGGTAATAGTGCAACTTCAACAAATCGTGCTGCCGATGGTGGAGCTATTTATAATTGGGACACAATAGAATCTATAATCGGTAATTTTGAGAGTAACAGTGCGAATTCAGAAGATGGTGAGGCTTACGCTGGAGCTATTTGGAATTATGGTAGAATAGAAACTATAACCGGAGATTTTGAAGGCAACAGTGCAACCGGAAATTCTTATGCCTATGGTGGAGCTATTTATAATTATAATGGAGGTACGATAGAATCTATAACCGGTAATTTTGAGAGTAATAGTGCAACTTCAACAAAATCTGATGCCAGAGGTGGAGCTATTTATAATAGAGAACAAGGTACAATCTCATCTATAACCGGAGACTTTATCGGCAACAGTGCAACTTCAACAAATTCTTATGCCTATGGTGGAGCTATTTATAATTATGGTACAATATCATCTATAACCGGAGATTTTGAAGGAAATAGTGCAACTTCAACAAATTATTTTGCCTATGGTGGCGCTATTTATAATAGTGGTACAATAAACTTTTTAGCTGATGCATCAGATTCTGAAGATAGCTTACAAGATGATGTATTGTTCCAAGACAATTACACACAATCAAGAAGTGGAGATAAAAAATATGAAGCTATATATAATAGCGGAACAATAAATTTTGAATCTCGTAATTTGGGAACTTTCACTTTTTATGATTCTATATATAATTCCAGAACTATAAATTTAGTTAGTGATAATGCTGTTGTTGATAATAATATCGCTAAATTTAATATGTATAATAATATTGAAGGAGGGGGGACTTTTAATATTAAAAACCCGTATACATTTAATATGATAAACCAAGAAGCTAATATTATTCAACAAAACTATTTTAATATTGAAGCCGCATCTACCTTAAACTTGGATGTTATATTATCAACAGGTATTAGCGACAGATTTAGTATAGGTGAAATAACAGGATATGATAATTTCACTTTAAGTCAAATCAACCTTGTTGATGAAATGGCAGAAGATGTTGAATATGAAAAAATTGCATATTCAAACAAAACATTAACTAAAGAATCAAAACACGAACTATCAACAAGTGAAAATGTATATTCAGTTATTAATGATGGTCAAAACCTGATGATTGAAAAGACAGATGGTATCGGAGGTTTTGCTGTATTTTTAGCAAATGAAAACAATCTTGGTGAGGAACGAGATTATCGTTTTACCAAAGATGAAGATATGCGTCATGCTTTAATATTTGGCCAAGATAAAACAGGAAATGTTCAAGACAAAGAAGCAAAATTAACAATTTTAGGTAACAATAAAACTTTATCCGGTGACGGAGAAATTTTAAATGCTATGAACCTTAAATATGGTCAAACCGCAGAGATCAGTAACCTAACAATCAAAGGTTTTGAAACCGGTTTGATAAACAAAGGAGCGATGACCTTAAACAATGTTAATTTAAAAGATAATAAAGTCGGTTTACAAAACTCCGGTAACGTTTCTTTACAAGGAGAAAACACTATCTCAGGTTCTGATTATGCGATGTATTTTGAAGCCGGAAAATCTTATGAATATCCGTTGTATGGAGCAAATATGGATATAGATCTTATTCGTAGTGCTGCAGAAAAAGGAATTTCTTATGCTGAATTTATGAAAAATATGTCAGAAGAACTATCAACTGCAACCGGTCAAATATTAGAATTCACTAATGGTGCAGAACATTGGGATTTAATGTTTGAATTGAGGAAAACACAAGGAGAAGAATTACCATGGAATAACGAACTTGAATTTTTCCAAACTGAAGTTGGATTACCCATAACAGAGGCACAATATAATGAAGCTTTAGAAGCAATGAAACAATATGGAAAAGCTCATCCAGCAGCAGGATGTGTCGCATATAGATCACTCAATTATGGAGTTTCACCACTTAAGTTTACACAATTGTTCTATAGCGAAGATGCAACTGAGCAAGAAGCATTGATTGAAGAACTTGTCGCAGAGATGGTGGCAAATTTACCGGAAGATAAAAGAGAAAATATCACAGATGATGAGATTGCCGGAGCCAAGCAAGAGCTAAGAGATATAATTGCATTTAGTAAATATGAAATGGCAGAAATAGAAAACATGTATGCACAAGTTGGGGCTCCATCATCATATGAATACGTAGCACCGGCTTATAAAGAATCAACTTTTGATTTTGCCGAGGGTGCAATACTGAACCTTAACTCAAAAGTTAGTGGTGAGGTTGAATATGGTTTGACACTTGCAGGTGCTGATGATGCTATCATCAACTTAAATTCTGAGATTGAAAAGGCAGATTTGGTTCTTGATGGTCCGACCTTAAAACTTTCAGATGAAAGCACTAATCTGGCGTCTGTAAACAGTTTTGAAGTTAAGAACGGAACGTTAGACATGCAAAACGATGCTGTTCGCACACTTATTGCATCTAACTTCAAAATAAGCGGAGCCTTAAAACTTTATGTAGATGCAGATTTAGCCAACAAAACAATGGATACATTAGGCAAAGTTGAAGTAACTGATGAAGGAAGTATAAGCGTTGACGGTATCAAAATCTTGTCAGATGCAGCAGAAGTAGAAACTCTGATAAGCTTTGCAGGTGAATCTTACAAAGATAAAGTCACTACAACAGTTGATAACGTATTGTCAACAAACTATGAATATACCATAGAATATGATACAACAACCGGTGAGTTTAAGTTTGTCAGAGGAAACAAAATAGCTTCGGAAGAAGTTGCGCCGAACCAAGCGCCGTCACTTAGTACAAACACAACGGTTGCAGTTGTAGATACGGTTATAGCACAAATCTTTGATAGAGATGTAACCATATCAACAGATATCAACTATGGTGCAGACACAACCGACT
>JAZRHM010000025.1:0-30623 GCA_045644765.1 Alphaproteobacteria bacterium
GTAAGAGGTAAAAACTACAATGCGATATTTGTAGGTTCATATGCCGCAGGTTCTGAGCCTAAAATCAATATCAACACTAACGAAGGTGGTGCTTGGGTGATAAACGATAATATCGAAGGCGGGGTTGATACCGAAACATCAGTTGAATATGATTATCAATATAATCTTTCCTTTGAAGGAACAGATAGCGTAGCTGAAGATGGCAGTACAAAGCAATATATCAACATGAACAATGCTATCATCAACGCAAAAGAAATAAGTGTCAGAGGAACGACATTACGATTAGGTAAATATAACCACGAAGACAAAACTGCCAACAACTGGGAAGGGCAAGGCAAGATAATTGCTTCATTAACTGACAAAGGTCTTGAAGAATTAGAAGAGCCGGCCGTTACATCATTAAACTTAAATAACGGTGTGTTTGATATTTCAAACGGCTATTATGAGACCATTAAACTCAAGAACCACAATTCAACTAACGGCTTTATACATTTAGATGTTGATGTAGACAACTTAAAATCAGATGTTCTTAAATTTAACGGAGATGTTGACGGAACCACAAATCTTATAATTTATGCTTCGTCGGACGATGATATCACCGGAAAATATATATTGTTTGCACAGTCTGAAAATGACAACAAGGGAAACGAAAGTTCGTTTAAGGTTGGCTATGTATATAAGAGCCCATATTTATATGATGTGATAATGGACCGAGAAGACGATGACAACGTAAACACACATAACTGGGAACTTTCGATGAACGGGAAAGAAAATCCGAATAAAGATGTAAAACCTGAAGCTGATCCGAACCCGAATGTAACACCTGAAGACTTGATTGTCCCTGATAAAGTTGTTGTAACACCTGAAATTATCGGATCAATATCGTTACCAAATGCATCCGTTTCACAAAGTAACGGTATGGTATATAATGTGATGAGAAAAGTCGGCATCAATAAGGTATATTGCCCCGGCTGCGGATTTTATGATTATAATTGGGACGGAAAATCAATCCGTAATGTATGGGCAGATACGACGTATAACGGGTTAAAGATAACATCACCTGTAGAAGTAGAAGCTAAAGTATGGGGCATAGAAGCAGGAGCAGACTTGCAACAAGACTTAAACAACAAGTTGGGAGTATTTTTATCGTATCGTAAAGGTAATTACGAAATGAACGGTAAAGGAGAAAAATATGTATCGACGATAGACAGTGAGCTGGATATAGACAGTTATGTAGCCGGTTTATACTATCGCTATGACAATAATAACCTTTATGCATTCTCAACGGTATACGGCGGCTTTCAAGATGCTGAAATCACAGCTGGAAACGGAATGTCAAGCGATACTGATGGTATAGAGTTTGGAGCCAGCACCGAAATTGGGTATAGCCAAGCTTTAAGTAAGACCACTTATATAACCCCGAGTGTAAGCGTATTTTACTCACAAATAGACTATGATGACATAACCGATAGCTTAGGTAATACAACCAAATATGACAGCTTAAAACAAGTAGAAATTGAGGCTGGAATAAAATTCAGCAAAGCGGTATATACGGCAGAAGGCTTTTATGCGGTATATGCAAAACCGAGTGTTGTACAAACATTGACGGACGGAGATGAAATAAAAGTAAATAAAATCGGCAAGATAGATACGATAGATAACGATACCTTAGGACGCATAGAATTAGGCGGAAAATATAGTATCGGCGATCATTGGTCTACATACGGATGGGCTAATTATACCTTCGGTTCTGATTATAAAGCATCTTCCGTCGGCCTAGGCGTTAATTATGCTTGGTAGATGAAACAGAAAATTTAATATGTAAAAAAAAATCCGGATTTTCATCCGGATTTTTATTTGCGCTTAAATTAAAATTTATAATTAAGCGAGAAACCAAACAACTGAACAGAGTTTGCAAAATCTACAGAAGCTCTGTTTACATCATTTGGTGTAATGTTTTTTGTATGCATATGAGCTTTGTGAGCATAAATATATGTATATGCCAAATCAAAACTCAACTTATCGTTATATTGGTAGTTCAAACCTGTTGAATACCACAAACGATCAGAATCCGGAATACGTGGAGTTCTGTGTTTCATACGAACGGCAGATTGGTCATAAGCCAAACCTAAACGCCATTTCCATTGGTTGTCAATTTGATAACTTGCTCCAACCGCAAAGAAGTTTGTATCACGCCATTTTTCTTTAACTTGAGATACATAATCGCTAGGTTTTCCTAAATCTGATAAGTTCTTATCTTCACCAACGATTGTTAAGTAATCAAACGAACTCCAAAATACACGTTGATATTCTGCCATAACAGCCCATTTTTCATTCACTTGATGAAATACACCGATTGAAGCCATGGCAGGAGTTGTTAAACGAGCACTGATATCTTGGTTGAGAAGCGGGTTAAATACAGATGATAAAGCGTCACCTAAGGCAGATGTATTAGACTCGATTTCACCTTTAAGTTTGTGCTTAACTTCGCTTCTGTATCCTAAACCGATACGAGTATTGTTATTAAATTCATACAAAGCGCCTAATTGGTAACCGATATCAAATGTATCGCCTTCAAGACGAGTATGAAGTTTAGGGTTTAATGGGTGTAATTCAGCAGCCGGATGAGCTGAGTTGGTTAATTTTGCTTTTATATATTGCAATTGAGCACCAACACCCAAAGATAATTTATCGGTAGCTTTGTACGCAACCATCGGAGTAACTGTAACGGAAGTAACTTTAGATGTGATACCATGGTCAGAACCTGCCCAATCTCTATCATATTTTGTTACCATACCGTAAGGAACGTTCATAGTAACACCTAAGAAAGTTTTATCATCAACTTGATGAGAAAAACTCATGTTAGGAGCAACAGCGGCATGAACTATGTTGTTGATATCATGACCTCTTTTGGTTTCGCCGTTTTCAATATATTTAACATTTTCAGCTCTTGCTTTAGGAGCAATGTATGTGCCACCAACGTTAAATTGAGTTCCTTTTTGCTTGGTTAAACCCGCTGCGTTAAAGTAAGCATAAGAATTGTTTTCGGCACCTGCTGTTGCACCTGCAAAAGCGTTACCTTGAGCGGCTGCAGATTGTTCACGAAGATGGAAACCTGCTGCCTGTACATTAGAAGCCGCTAATAAAACAGTTCCCAATGCTGTTAAAGTTAAAATTTTATTCATATTATTCATTCACTTTCTTTGTTAATCCAAAAGTAACTTAATATGCATCAATACCTTATTTATTGTTTATTATATTTTATATATTTTCGGCATATTTGAAATAAATGTACATAATATGTTACTCGGGCGTTATAACTAATAAAAAAATAAAAAGCAAGCATTAAAGATAATACACGTTGATAAAATTTTAAAAAACAAGCGAAAACAATATGTTATTATCTTATTGCTTTTAAGATATACACTAGACTTTTTTTTATCTTTACAAAAAAAAGTTTTTTGTATACAACACAATATATGTCACAATAATGGAGAAAAACATTGAATAAATTTGTAAAATTCTGTTTAAGAACACTATTTACTTTATTTAAAAGTAGATGCAAGATACGTTTTGATTTGAAAAAACTTCCTCAGAAGGGTGTTTATGTTTCAAACCATGTATCTTATCTGGATCCGCTGTTGTTATATGCATTCTTGCCCGGAAATCCGGTGTTTGCATTAAACGGACATTTGTATCGTCGCCGTTGGATCAGAAATTTGATGAAATATGCTGACACTGTCCTTTTTAACCCGATAGAACCATCGGATATTAAAGAATTAATCGCAAAAGTTGACAGCAATCGTTTGGTTGTTATCTTTGCTGAAGGACGTATGACAGAAAATGGCGGATTGATGAAAATATACGAAGCTCCGGGTTTGGTGGCTGATAAATCTAAAGCACCGATTATTCCGGTATGGATTGATGGCCCTCAATATGGATATTATTCAAAAACAAAAGGTAAATTACCTCATCGTCCTTTGCCTAAAATACGAATCACGGTTGGCGCGCCAAGACCATTTAAATTAAAAGATGAATTACGTCGTCAAAGAGACCATATTAGTAATGAGGTTTACACAATTTTGCGTGATATGCAGTTTGAAATCAATTATAAGCCAAATATTTCACTGTTTGCACAATTAATGAAGACTGCTAAAGTACATTCTAAAAAAGGTTTCTTTTTTAAGCGCCCCTTAGTTATTGAAGATATTAATCGCAAACCAAATTCTTTTAAGGATTTGATTATTAAATCTTTTGTTATCGGTAAGTTTTTCAAAAAAAGAACTTCTCATTTTGAGCATGTAGGCTTGATGCTTCCTAATACGATTGCCAATGTTTGCTCATTGTTTGGTTTGTCTGCTTATGAGAGAGTTCCTGTAATGCTGAACTTTTCAGTTGGCGCTAAAAACATGGTATCTATGTGCAAAACAGCACAGATTAAGTTAGTGATTACTTCATTAACATTCATAAGAACAGCAAAATTAGAATCTGTTGTTGAGGTGTTAAAGGCTAATGGTGTTGAAATCTTTTATTTAGAATCTCTTGCAAAACATATTAATATTTTTGCAAAAATAGGAGCTTTTTTACGTTATAAAGTTAAACGTGTTCCACATAAAGATGGTGGTAACAAGAAAGCAGTTATCTTGTTTACATCAGGATCAGAAGGTGCTCCGAAAGCTGTTGTGTTGAGCCATGCAAATATTATTTCTAACATAAAGCAGTTGGCAGCACTTGAAACATTAAACACTACAGATTTGGTATTTAATGCTTTGCCAATGTTCCATAGCTTTGGTTTAACAGTCGGTACTTTGTTCCCATTATTTGAAGGTAGTCGATTGTTCTTATATCCGTCTCCGCTGCACTATCGTATTATTGCAGAGTTAGTATATGAGTTGGGTGCAACAATTATGTTTGGAACAGATACATTCTTTAGAGGATATGGTAAAATTGCCCATCCTTATGATTTCCATAATGTGCGTTTCATGTATGGTGGTGCTGAGGCAGTTAAATTAGATACACGTAATATGTGGATGGAACGTATGGGAATAAGAATGATGGAAGCTTATGGTTCTACAGAATGTTCTCCTGTCGTTACCGGAAATAATAGTGTATTTAACAGATTTGGTTCAATCGGCAAATTGTTACCTGCAATGCAGTACAAAATTGAACCTGTTCCGGGAATTGATAAAGGTGGAGAACTTTGGGTTAAAGGTCCAAACGTTATGTTAGGATATTATATGCCTGATAATCCGGGAGTATTAGTTCCGCCGGAAGATGGTTGGTACAAAACCGGTGACGTGGTTGAAATTGATGAAATCGGATTTGTATATATTCGAGATCGTATTAAACGATTTGCTAAAATCGGTGGTGAAATGGTTTCGTTAACAGCCGTGATGGAAATGGTTGTTAAGGCATATGAATGGATGGGACCTGACTTTGAATATGGCGTTGTTGCAATTCCACATGAAAGTAAGGGCGAGCAAATTGTTTTGGTGACAACAAACAGACAAGTAAAACAAGAAGTTTTACATGAATATGTCAGAAACAACGGGTTGTCTGAGTTGTTTATGCCGCGTATAATACTGTATCGTGACAGCATACCGACATTTGCAACCGGTAAAACAGATAATATTACTTTGAAAAGAGAGGTTCTTGAAGAGTTAGAACAACAAGAACTTAAAAAAGTAAGTTAGTTTTATATCATATCTAATAAAGCACCTTTCAAAGGTGCTTTATTAGATATTGGCAAATTGGATAATATAAAAAAGTGTTCTTTTTGATTGCAAAAAAACTTTTTTTGTATTAAACTTATGTATATTGATTGAAATTACATAAAGGGCTTACGATGAAATTTTTTGTTGTATTGTTTTTATCTATCATTCCGTTGACAAGTTATGCAACAACTTGCAATGATAACTGTATTGAAACTCCGACATGCGAATCATTAGGATATTTTAAGGATGCAACTTGTGAAAACGAATATATAACTTGTCCTTTTGATTCTTCTTATAAGTGGTGTAAGCAATATACTTGTAGCGATGGTAAATATCATGATGAACATCCTGTTGAAGCAGGATGGGAATGTCGTGAAATATCTTATAAAGGTTCATCTTGTTTAGATTGTGAATGTAAGCCACTTGACACATGTAAATATAATGCAAATAATGCAGGAAACGGCATACTATTGGATCCATGTTGTAATGGTTCTTATCAATCTTGTTGGTCTAATTGCCCAAGGAGTATTTCGTATCCTGATGAGTGTGAGCCTATATACTCTACATGTTTGTCATGTGGAAAAACTACCAAATATGTTAGCGATTATACATGTGAATAACAATTAAAATTAAGTATGTTATTAAGATTATATATTGCTTTCAGAGTATAAACAATTTGTTTATTGTTGTTTGAATAGCCATTCTTTAAATTCTTCCAGACTGTGCATTTCAGGAATCCATTTTAGATCTTCAGGCAAATCGGAGGTAAATTCGCATCTATATCTGATAGGATGTGCGCCAACGTTGATGGCGGCTGCTTGGTTATATATACGATCATCGACTAGGACTGTTTCTTCAGCTTTTAAGCCATATTGCATAAAACAAGCTTTTAACATATCTTCTTTTGCCGTATCATGCATAAATTTTCCATGTTGAACGCATTCAATAACCAAAAAATCTTTTACATCTGCTAATAGATTGTTTAAAAATCTTTTTTTTGTTTCAACATCAAAAGTTGCAGACATGGTAAATTGACGATATCCCAGCCGATTTAGTTCTTTTAGCGTTTCGATTACATTAGGATACAACGGGCGATTAGTGAAAAATTCCGGAGAATGGCAAAAGTCATAATCTAATTCTGTACCAAGGGTAGGGTGAGTTTTAAGCTCTAAGGCTCCATATTTAGGTGAAATAGGTAAAACCTCAGGTAATTGTTCCCATTTTATGTGACCAAACACAGGAGCATATTTGGGGTGTTTTGTTAAAAAGTTATAATAAGCAAAATTTAAGTTGGCCAAAACTCCGTCTACATCCCAAAATATATTTTTAATAGCCATTTTTTTCTCCTTATAAATTTTTTATTTGTCGCTTACGATATAATAAATATTTTATTAAGTAAAGAACTTAATATTTTTGTTGTATAATGTTTATAATACTTGAAGTTTTATATTAACTGACGTAGAATTGGTTCGGAAAATGGTTTAATTAATTTAGGAGAATATATAAAATGTCAAAAGTACTCATAACATCAGCTTTGCCATATATAAACGGAGTTCCTCATTTAGGACACATGGTTGGTTGTTTGCTTCCTTCTGATGTGTATGCCAGATATATGCGCATGATGGGAAATGATGTTTTATATATTGTTGGTACAGATGAACACGGAACAACATCTGAAGTTGGCGCTATTAAAGCCGGGTTAAATGTGCAAGAATATTGTGATTTATTTCATGAAAAACATTATAACGCATATAAAAATTTTAATCTTTCGTTTGATTGTTTTGGAAGAACATCTTCTGAGCAGAACAAGGAAATTGTATACCATATTTTTGAACAACTTGATAAAAATGGCTTTATAGAAGAAAGAACAATTAAACAAGTTTATTCTATTGATGATAAAATGTTTTTGGCCGACAGATATATTACCGGAACATGTCCGCATTGCGGATATGATAAAGCCAGAGGAGATCAATGTGAAAACTGTACAAAAGTTTTGGAGCCGACAGATTTAATTGAAGCAAAAAGCACAATTTCCGGAAGCTCTAATTTGGAAGTTCGTGAGACAAAGCACCTTTTCTTAAATTTACCTAAAATAGAGCCTATTCTTAAAGAATGGCTAAAAACAAAAGAAGCTTTTTGGCCTGAAGTCGCTTATTCTATTGCTCAAAAGTGGCTTAAAGAAGGTTTACAGGCACGTTGTATTACACGTGATTTGAAATGGGGATTTCCTGTAAATAAAGAAGGATTTGAAGATAAAGTTTTTTACGTTTGGTTTGATGCTCCAATAGGTTATATCGGTATTACTAAACAATGGTCTGATGAAAAACCCGATGAACGTAATTGGAAAGATTGGTGGTATGATGCTAAAGATGTTCGTCATGTTGAATTTATGGCAAAAGATAATGTGCCATATCATTCGATTACATTTCCTGCAACGCTTTTAGGTACAAAAGAACCGTGGACACAAGTTGATTATTTGAAAGGTGTAAGCTATTTGACTTTTGAAGGAGGTAAATTTTCAAAATCGGAAAATAGGGGAGTTTTTGCTGAAGATGCAATTAAAGAATTTGAAGCAGATTATTGGCGCTACTGGTTAATGAGTAATATTCCGGAAAGTTCCGATACAAGTTTTACATTTGATTTATTTGCCTCTGTAATCAATAAGGACTTAAATGGAGTGTTGGGTAATTTTGTATCAAGAGTGCTCAAAATGACATCTTCAAAAATTGGAAATATTGTACCTGATGGGGGAGAATTTGGAGAACTTGAATATAAATTGATAGAAAATTTACAGACAAGAGTTAATGATTACTTCAAATATTTTAATGAACTGGAGTTTCGTAAAGCGTTTGCAGAACTTCGTGCAATTTGGGTTGAAGGAAATAATTATATATCGGAAGCAGAGCCTTGGACAGTTATAAAAGAAGATAAAGATAAAGCTTCTATGATTTTAAGAACATGTATTAATCTTATTCGTATTTTTGCAATTTTAAGCGCACCCATTATGCCAAAAACTTCTGAGAATATGCTTGCTAAACTTAACTTAAACGTTGATATGTCGGGTTTATTAAAAGATTTTGATATTAAACAAGAAATTAAAAGTATCAAGCCCGGTACAGAATTTGTAGTAGGAGATATGTTGTTTGAACGTATTACTCCGGAACGTGTTGAAGAATTAAAATTAAAATACGGGAGTTCTAAGTAATGAAATTTGAGAGTTTGAAAAGCTTACGTTTAAAAGGAATTGGTAAGTTTATCCATAGTGTATTTATGTTTTTAACGTATCCGTTTAGACATGGGTTTAAATTTTTGGGTTTATTGTTTGTTGGAATTGTTATTTTAGCGGCAATTCCTATGTCGCAAGGTGTAAGTTATAAGCATATTTTTGATTGGTACATGTTAAGATATGATCAAATTGAAACAAAAATAAACACTGAAAAAAGAGCTAAACCGGAAGCTATTGAAAGAGAAGTTAAAACTAAAGTAAGAAAAGAATTTAAGTTTAAGGAAACAGCAGCACCGGATAGAAGATATGTGTCAGCGGAATTAAAGAAAAAGATGGATGGAAATTCTGCTGATGATACATTGAATGTCGAAAAAAAAGAAGTTAAAAGAAAGACATTTAATATAAAAAAATCATCATTTCGTAATAAAGGTATTAAGAGTACGTGGACGAAAAAAACTGAAGAAAAACCATATTTTCAAGAAGAATTACAAAAAAATAATGACAGTGTTTCTGACGCTGAAATTGTAGAAGCAGCACCGCAATTACAGATTAAAACAGATCCTGTTACATCGGATCATGAAGAAATTGTTGTGCCGATGCCGGAAATTAAAAACGAGTTATCTTATCGCAAAGTTGAAACTTTACCAATAATTTATATTGATACGACAGAACATATTGAGGGTACAGCATTGGTGTTTGGAGCTAATGATTTGTCTGTAGATGATAAATATGTTATATTATACGGAATATATACAGACAGTTATAGATTTGATATTGAGAAAGCCGCATCTTATTTAAGGGATTTGGTTGATAAGAAAAATATTGAGTGTGAAATTGTAGCTTATACATATCAAAATTATCCAACTGCAATTTGCTTTTTAGATGGTGTAAGTATAAATCAACATTTAGTAGATGCAGGGTTTGCTGATAATATTGCTTTATAAGGGATTGAACTATGTGGCAACCTGTGTTGATGATTAACGGATTTATTCTTTTCATATTAGGATTGAGTATGATTTTTCCTGCTGTTATTGATATATACGATAACAATACAAACTGGTCTCCATTTATCACCTCCATGCTAATAACTATGTTTATTGGATTGTCTTTATTTTTATCCAATAGAGTTAAAATTGCAAATATGAGTTTAAGACAAGGATATTTAGTTACGTCAACGTGTTGGATATCTGTTTCGTTGTTTGCTTCTGTTCCTTTTATTATCAGTGGATCAATTGTTGATATTTCATCAGCTATTTTTGAAAGTGTTTCCGGGGTTACCGGAACAGGGGCAACAATTTTAACAGATATAGAAGCAGAGCCTCGTTCAATTTTACTTTGGCGTTCAATGTTAAACGGGTTAGGTGGTATAGGTATAGTTATTTTTGCTATTGCAATGCTCCCCTTTTTGGGAGTTGGAGGAATGCAAATTTTTGCTCATGAAAATGCCAATGATAAACTTATGCCTAGGTTTATAGATATGGCTAAGTGGATTATGCTTATTTATATAAGCTTGGTTGGGGTATGTGCTTTTTTGTTGTATTTTTGTGGAATGGGTAAGTTTGATGCAATAAATCATGCTATCTCAGCGGTGGCGACGGCCGGATTTTCCACAAAGAATAATTCGGTAGCATATTTTAATAGCAATATTATAGAATTGGTTTTAGCTGCTTTTATGTTATTAGGAGCTTTGCCTATGAGCTTTTATATAGTGTTGCTGAAAAAGAAAGAATTAGACCCGTTTCATACAGGTCAAATAAAATATTTTTTGAAGACTATTTTCGTGTTATCTTTTTTTGTAGCAATTTGGCTTAGTTTTCAAAGCAATATGAATTTTTTTAGTGCTTTACGTTATAGTGCTTTTAATATTATATCTGTAATAACTACGACAGGGATGGGATCTACAGACTTTCTTGATTGGGGAATTTGGACTGCTGTATTTTTTACACTGTTATCTATGCATGGCGGATGTATTGGTTCAACAACAGGATCAATTAAGGTAATGCGTTGGCAAGTATTAAAGTCTTATTTTCATAAGATGTTGGTTACAGCGATTGAACCTAATCGAGTAGTACCTATTAAAGTTGGAGAAGTTTCAGTAAATGAAAATGTTATAAACTCTGTGTTTTTATATGTGTTTTTATTTTTTGTTTCAATTGCTGGAACTGCTGTTATATTAAATTTCATGGGTTATGATTTTACTACATCCATGTCTGCCGCAATTGCAAGTGTTACAAATACAGGTCCTGGAATAACGACATCTATTGGAGTTATGGGAAATTATTCATTTTTTGGCACGGCGGCAAAATATGTCCTGTGTGCAGCCATGATTTTAGGCCGTTTGGAAATTGTTACCATTATGGTAGTGTTTACCAAGTCTTTTTGGAGAAAATAAGAGAATTGACATGCCGGATGGAGTTTTGTTTATCTCCATTAAACTACCAACTATAGTTTAAGCCAAAGCCGAGAGAGGTTGCTTTATATTTTGAACTGAAAGTATAATCAGCCTGACCATAAGCAGACAAATTATCAGTTAAGTTATAATTTCCGCCAACCTCAACTTTTCCTAAGGTTTGATCTTGATAAGCACTTGTTTTTTCTAAACCTGTTACGGAAACTTTATCATCTTCAGTCAAGGTTTGGATAACGCTCGGTTTAATATAAATTTTTGAATTTGTATGTTTGTTGATTATTTAAAACTTGCAAAATATTTATTTTTATTTTATTATGCACGCACTGTATATAACATATGATATTACTGGTTTTGTATTTATTTACGTATATTTTTTAGGAAGGACTATATGAACTACAGAAAATTTTTTGCTATTACATTTTTAGCATTTATAATTTTATCTCCTAGAGTTAACGCATTGGAAGTGATGTCATCGACTAATGTTGATAAAGGTATTTTTTCCTATGAAAAAGCTAATGCGAGTGAATATGATTTTTCTTATACAGACACAGATGACTTAGGTCAAGAGAAAGAGCAATATTATAAAATTGTTTTATATCCGGAAAATTTTTCAATATCAAAAAAAATAGTTTTTTCCACATCTGATGATGGAGATATCAAGGTCTTTCTTCCTAATGAAAAAGTTGTATCTTTAAATTATCAATATGTTGGCGATGATGCTTCAGGAAGTGATTATATCGGAAAAGTGAAAACAAGTGCCGAAGATCCAATACATATAGTAGGTGGAGCCTTGATAAACAGTGATGAAATACAGGTTGTAGGTTCTGATTTTGTGAATAATACCGTTAGTAGTTCCGTGGTGGTAAGTGGTGATAATTTTCGATCGCACGTTCTTGGTGGAGCTGTGTTTAACGATGCAAATGTCGGTAGTATAATTGGTGATTTTGTAGCTAATCAAGCTATAATAGAGACAGATACTACTTTTAATAATGTTGATATTTGGTCATATGGCGGAGCCATATTTAATGTGGCTGATATTGAAAGTATATCAGGAAATTATATAGGTAATCATGTAGATGCTACTGCTACCGGTGCCGGAGTTGAAGCATGGGCAAGTGCAGGTGCAATTTATAACTGGAATGGGCATATTAAAAATATCAGAAGTAATTTTATTGGTAACTATGCTAAAGCAACAGGTTATGAAGCAGATGCCAGAGGGTATAATGGAGCGCTTTATAATGATGGACAAATCGATAATATATTAGGTGATTTTATTGGTAACTATGTAAGTGTTAGCGCTCAAGGCACTGATGTTGATGCACATGCGTTAGGTGCTGCAATTGAAAATCGTGGATACCTAGGTAATGTGGTAGGTGATTTTATAGGTAATTATGTTGTGGCTGAAGTTGACGATAATGATGTTAAGGCAGAATCATTTGTTTCCGGTGGTGCAATTTACAATGAAGGAAATATAGCCTCTGTAACAGGTAATTTCATAGGTAATTATGTTGAAGGTAAAAATGAAATAGTAGGAGGCGCTATTTTTACTCTCGGAAGTAATGATGATCCTGATAATCAAACACTTATAGGCAATATAAGCGGTAATTTTATTGATAATCATGCTAAGGCTTCAGGTGAAAACGGAGTTGCATTGGGTGGTGCTATTTTTGTTGATGGTGGTGAGATTGGATTTACGGCAGACGGAGTGGTAAATCGTTTTAGCGGAAACTATGTTGAAGATGCAAATGGTAACAAAACTAATAATGCTATTTATGTAAATAATTATGAAGGTAATGGTTCTTCAGCACTCAATTTTACAGTGAAAAATGGCGGATATATTGTTTTTGATGATGAAATTGATGGAGGTCATTATGAATTGGATAAAAATCAACTAACTGGCCCGGTTAGTGATGGTTATGCATATGATATCAATATTTCAGGAGATGCTACGACACAAGGTCTTGCAAACAGTGTTGTTTTCAATAACAAGGTAAAAAATGTTAATGATTTGGTATTGGATACGGCACAAATGGTATTGGGAAAAAATGCGCATGTTGAAATAGTTAATGATTATGTTGCAAAAAACAATCCTTATTTGCGTCTGGATGTCGATGCGGTTAATGGCGAAGCAGGAAAACTTGAAATAGGGGGGCAGATAATAGGAACAACCCAACTTGTCTTAAACTTTATAAGTTATAAAAATATACAAGACGAAAATCCGCTTTCGTTTATTGTTGCACCTAATGATACAACAGGAGATGAAAAATCATTTGATGTATTTCGTGTGATTGAAAGCCCTTATATGTGGGATGTTATTTATAATAGTGATGATAAAACATGGGGTGTTGCATCCAAAGCTAATAGTGATATGTCTGAGGTCACAAGTGAGGTTGTGGTAAATCTCGCTTTACCTTCTGCTGGTTTGATGCAAAAATCTGGTATGTATAATAATCTTGTAAAAAATGCAACATCATCTTTGAAAGGCCCAATAAATAATAATTTATGGGTTGATACAAGCTATACCGGAGTAAGTTACGAATCGCCGGTTGATGTTGATGCTAAGATATGGGGTGTTGAGGCTGGATATAATTTACAGCAAGATGCAAATAATAAGTTAGGATTATTTGTATCATATCGTCAAGGTCAATATGAAATGAGTGGTAAAGGTGAAAGATACTATTCTGAAGTTGCCTCTGAAATTGATATTGACAGTTATTTAGCTGGTTTCTATTATCATCATGATGAAGGTAAAATACATGTTTTTGCTTCAGTTTATGGTGGTATGCAAGATGCTAAAATGACAACTTCTGATGGAGTATCAATTGATACTGATGGTATTGAGTTTGGTGCTGATTTATCTGCAGGATATGAGTTCAGAGTTGCTCGAAATGTTTTTGTAACTCCAAGTGTGGGATTGCATTATAATCAGATAAGCTATGACGATACAAATGATAACTATAGAAAAAATTATGAATATGGTAATGCCGGACAGCTTGAACTCGATATGGGTGTTAAGATTGCGAAAAAAGCATGGTGGTATGACGGGTTTTATGATATATACGTAAAACCGAGTATCGTACAGACACTAAATGTTGGTGGTGAAGTTGAAATCACTAATTTAGGATCTGTTGATGCCTTAGAAAATAAAACACTTGGTCGTGTTGAAGTTGGCGGAACTTATGGCTTTAATGATAGTATATCAGCTTATGGTTGGGCAAATTATACAGTAGGATCCGGTTATAATGCATCTTCTGTCGGAGTTGGCTTAGGATTTAGCTGGTAATTAAAATTAGTATGAGATCCTAAAATTTTATATAAGAAAACGCCTTAAAGAAAAATCTTTAAGGCGTTAAAATTTATGCATGGTACTTTTCTATGACCTCTCTATACATAGAGACGATAAATTTTATGAAAAAGTATAGAAAATTTTTTAAATAAAAAAACACCTTGAAATATGCAAAATTTGTTGTTATAAAATGTCTGTCAGTTAGCTGACTATGGCTCTAGAGGCGGTATGAAATAGGTATATTGGACCCGAGGGCAGTACTCGGCACCTCCACCATTTTGTAATTTTTATGGGGGTGAAACAGGTTAGACAGTATATAGTAAAGATATTTTGTCGGGCTCGGTGAGATACCACCGTTATCGGTTCAAAATAAATGAACGCAAATGATAATTTTGCACCAGTTGCTGTTGCTGCATAATTTAGGCAATTGTAACGAATTTAAATTCTTTTGACATTGGTTTGTTAAAAGTGGGGGAGGAGCCACCTAGCAACAGAACGGCTCTTTTTTTATATGCATAGAGTTTTTAAGGTACTTGAAGTTTAAATATTTGTATTTATAATCAGGAAAAAATGATAATAGCGATTTATGAGGATAAATATGCAAAATTATATTACGGAAATAGATTATGACAAATTAATAAGCAAACATTTAAAAGGTGTGGTAATTGACGCTTTGAAAATTGCTGAAGAACAGGGCTTGCCGGGAGAAAATCATTATTATATTACCTTTAAAACTGATTTTGACGGAGTGGAAATTCCGCAAATGCTTAAGATTCAATATCCTGAAAATATGACAATTGTTCTGCAACACCAGTTTTCCGGATTGGAAGTGTCTGATGATAAATTTGCTGTTGTTCTTACTTTTGGCGGGGTACCGCATCGTTTGATTATTCCGTTTGCTGCAATTACATATTTTGCTGATCCTTACGCTAAGTTTGGTTTGAGTTTTAATTTTGAGGAAAGTGATAAAGCTACCAGCATTGAAGATATGCAAATTGACGATGAAGATGATGATTCTTCTGTTTCTCATGCTCCGGCAGAAGTTATTTCAATAGATAGTTTCAGAAAGAAATAAAATGAAAAAAATTTCGGTTGTTATAGCAGGAAGACACTTTACAAGCATAACTTTAGAAGAAGAATTTTATGATTTGTTGCAACAAATTGCTGTTGAGAAAAAATGCAGTATTAATTCTCTTGTAACCGAAATTGATATGAAAAGAGATGATGATAAAAATCTTTCAAGCGCAATCAGAATTTATTTATTGCAACATTTAAAAGATAAAATTAAAAGCCTGTAAAACAGGCTTTTAATTTACAAAATTTCACGCCTTCCGACATGATCAGCAGGACCGACAATACCTTCTTCTTCCATGCGATCGATGAGAGCTGCGGCTCTGTTATATCCGATACGTAACTTACGTTGGATATAGCTCGTGGAAGCTTTTTTATCATTTCTGACAATGTTAACAGCTTGAGAATATAAATCTTCCTCTCCACCAGATCCCATAGATGTATTATCAAAAACAGATCCGCTATCTTTAGAGTTAAGCTCTCCGGCTGTTACTTCTTCAATATATTCCGGTGCACGCTGTGTTTTTAAGAACTCTACAACTGCTTCAACTTCGCTGTCTTTTACAAAGCTTCCGTGAACACGAAGAGGTCTTAAACCGGCCGGCATATAAAGCATGTCTCCCATGCCTAAAAGTTGTTCTGCGCCTTGTTCACCCAAAATTGTTCTACTATCGATTTTTGATGTAACTTGGAAACTTATGCGACTCGGGAAGTTTGCTTTTATGGTTCCGGTAATTACGTCAACAGAAGGTCTTTGAGTTGACATAATAAGGTGTAAACCTGCTGCACGAGCCATCTGAGCCAAACGTTGAATCGCTGCTTCAACTTCTTTTCCGGCAACAAGCATTAAATCAGCCATTTCATCAACAACAATTACGATATATGGCAATTCTGTTGTGTCTATTTCTTGTTCTTCATAAATAGGTTTTCCTGTTTCTGCATCAAAACCTATTTGAATGGTTCTTGTAAGTTTTTCCCCGCTTTCTCTTAATTCTCTAAGCTTTTGATTATATCCTGAAATGTTGCGTACATTAAGTTGAGCCATTTTTCGGTAACGTTCTTCCATTTCTCTTACTGCCCATTTAAGACCTATAACAGCTTTTGTAGGATCTGTTATAACCGGCGTTAAAAGGTGAGGGATTCCGTTGTACATTGAAAATTCAAGCATTTTCGGATCAATCATTATGAGTTTACATTCTTCAGGTTTCATTCTGTAAAGAAGTGATAATATCATTGAATTAACACCAACAGATTTACCAGAACCGGTAGTTCCGGCTACCAATAAGTGAGGCATTTTCGCTAAATCGGCATAAGTGTTCTTTCCTCCGATATCTTTACCTAAAACAATGTTTAATGTATTTTTAGTTTCTTTAAATTGCGGATCAGATAACAAGTCTTTAAGCCATACGGTTTCACGTTTGGAGTTTGGCATTTCAATACCTATTGTATTTGATCCGGGGACAACAGCAATACGAACGGAAATCGCTGACATTGAGCGAGCGATATCATCAGCCAAACTTATAACTCTGGCTGTTTTTGTTCCCGGAGCCGGTTCAAGCTCGTATAATGTAACAACAGGGCCGGGGCGTACTTTAACAATTTTACCGTTTACGCCAAATTCTTGTAAAACCTCTTCAAGTTTTAATGCTGTTGCATCAAGTTCTTTTTGACTTATTTCATTGCCACCTTTATCTTTAGGACGTGATAATAAATTGATATCAGGATAAGTATAACCATCTGATATGTTGTTTGATGTTTTTTTTGTAGGAACAGATACCTTAGCTTCTATAGCTTTAGGCTTTTCTTGTTTTTTAGGTTCTTTTATTTTGGGTTCTTTTCTTACAACAACAGTTTTCTTTCCTCTTAATGTATTGTACATCTTTAGTGTAAGCATTACAATAAAGTGTATGGATGAAAATATGTATTTAGCAATTAATTTCAATAGCTTATACCAATTTTTAAATGTCAACCCCAAAACCATATTAAGAGCCATGAAGCTTAGAAAGAACAATGTTATTATTAAAACTTCAAATCCGTAAGGTAAATTCAGATTAGCTATTTTAGTTTGTAGAAATCCGGCTGAAATTTGAGCAAACTTCCCACCGATAGGATAATTTCCTATAGTTTTTGGATAAACTAAATCCAATGCAGAAGAAAGTGTTATAATACCAAACATTAATGCAAACAGACGAGTTTTAAATTCTATTATTGTGTTGTAGCGTATAAGATTGTATCCCCAAATCAGAAAACCGATAGAAAAAATAGGTAAGCTAATGCCGAAACAACATAAAATAATATCGGCCAAATTAGCTCCGAAGAGCCCTAATAAATTGGTTGGAGATAAGTTGTTATGTTGGTTGATACACGGATCTGATGAGTTATAGCTTATAAGTGATACATATATAGTTATCGCTGTTAAAACTAAAACAATACCACAAAATTTTTTAGTAAAAATATTAAAATTTCCCTGTTCTTTTTTTTTATTTTTTTTTACCATTTAAATCAATTCCTCTTATTAGAGTTGAAAATTTTTCAGCTTTTCCAGGCTTATTGATACTTCTCTATCAATACATATAGATGGGTTTAATTTAATGTTTGTAACATTTGATGCTTTGTATGCTTGATATTTAAGAATACTCGGAATATTTTTATCTTCTTTTTTCATTTGTGAAGAAATTTTTCGAATATGTTCAATTTTTTTACTTTGACCCGGAGTGTTGTATTTGGGGCGGCATAATGTTAAAATTTCGGTTATTCCACATGAAGTCATACCTTTTCTAAATAAATACATGACAATATCAATATTTTCTTTTTTATCATCATCATCAAGTTGTACAGGAAAAAAGTCTTTTATTTCTTCACGATTCATCATAAATGTTGATAAACATATGTTAGCAGTTTTTCCGTAATTTACTAAATTTACTTTAGTTTCAATTAAGCTGCATCCCATTGGAAGCAAATCACAATTATCATCAGCGAAAGCATAACTTGTATGACTTAAAAAGAAATTATATCTTAGCATAAGAGCATATTGCATTGAAATTTTATAATCTACCCATATGTTCTCGGGTTCTAAAATAGCTATATAATCCCCTGTTGCTTTTGATATTGCATAACTATATGATTCTGTAGGGCCTTTAAGGGTTTTATTTAAGCATAATTTTATTCTTTTATCGCGTTTTTTGTAACGTTGTAATTTTGCTGCTGTAGAATCGGTTGAGGCATCATTGACAATAATCCATTCTAAATTAGGATAGTCTTGATATGCGAAGCTTTTATACATTGTTTCTATATACTGTTCACAATTGTAAGCTACGGTTATCACGGATATTTTCTTATATTCTGTCATTAGCACTCAATCATGTCTTATTTTGAATTATCTGTGTCTGTTTTTTTATAAAAACTTGACTTTAAATTAAAGTACACATAATTTCTCAATAAAAGATTAATATAAGAGGAATAATTTTATGAAATATGCATTTGTTTTTCCCGGTCAGGGATCTCAATTTGTCGGTATGGGTAAAGAGTTGGCTGAAAATTTTGTTACAGCTAAAGAAGTCTTTGAAGAGGTAAACGAAGCTTTAGGACAAAATTTGTTTAAGATTATGGCGGAAGGCCCAGAAAGTGAATTAATGCTTACGGCTAATACACAACCGGCTTTGATGGCTCACTCTATGGCTGTGGTAAAAGTTTTGGAAAAAGACTTCGGGATTTCACTTAAAGACAAAGCAACTTTTGTTGCAGGCCATTCTTTAGGAGAATATTCTGCTGCATGTGCAAGTGGTGTGTTTTCTGTTTCCGATACGGCAAAATTGTTACGCATCAGAGGTGACGCAATGCAAAAAGCTGTACCTGTGGGTGTAGGTGGTATGGCAGCTGTTTTAGGTGTGTCATTTAAGGATATTGATGCTTTAGTTGAAGCGTGTGCTGATGAAAATAATGTATGCGTGGCAGCAAATGATAATTCTGATGGGCAAGTGGTGTTATCAGGTCATATAGGTGCAATAGATAAGGCTGTGGAAATTGCTTCTGAGTTTGGAGCTAAACGTTGTGTTAAGCTATCTGTTAGTGCTCCTTTTCATAGCCCACTGATGCAACCTGCAGCAGAAACAATGGCAAGGGCTTTGATGCAAGTGGAAAGTCGTAATGCTCAAATTCCGCTTATTTCAAATGTTTTAGCTAAACCGGTTACGGATAATAAAGAGATTATAAAAAACTTAATATCCCAAGTGACCGGTACTGTAAGATGGCGGGAAACCGTCAGTTTTATGCAAGAACAAGGCATTACGGATATTGTTGAAATCGGTGCCGGAAAAGTTCTTTCAGGAATCGCCAAAAGAAGCGCTAAAGAAATTAATTCTGTTTCTGTTGGCACAATAGCCGAAATAGAAGAATTGGCAAAAAATTTATAACTTTTAATAAAGGATAATAACATGTTTAGATTAGATGGAAAAGTAGCTTTAATTACCGGTGCAGCTGGTGGTTTGGGTGATAAAATTGCACGTACATTGCACGCTCAAGGAGCTAAATTGGCTTTAACTGATATGCGTTTAGAACCGATGGAACAGCTTAAAAAAGAACTCGGTGATAATGTGGAATGCTTTGTAGCAAATCTTTCAAAACCGGAAGAAATTGCAGAATTAATTAAAAATGTGGAAGAAAAGTTTGGCCAAGTGGATATTTTGGTAAACAATGCCGGTTTGACACGTGATAATTTATTTATGCGCATGAGTGATGAAGATTGGCAACTTGTTTTAGATGTTAATCTTTCAGCCGGTTTTAAACTTGCAAAAGCTTGCATCAGAGGTATGATGAAAAGAAGATATGGTCGTGTTATCGGTATAGCTTCAGTTGTCGGTGTTATGGGAAATGCAGGGCAAGCTAACTATTCTGCTTCAAAAGCCGGTATGATTGCTATGAATAAATGTTTGGCTCAGGAAGTTGGTTCTCGCGGAATTACAGTTAACTCTGTTGCTCCAGGATTTATTAGAACAGCTATGACTGATGTTTTACCTGATGACGTAAAAGCTGCTCTTTTGAATAAAATTCCGGAAGGAAAACTTGGAGAAGCACAAGATATTGCCAATGCTGTCGCTTTCTTAGCTTCTGATGAAGCTCAATATATTACCGGTCAGACATTACATGTTAATGGCGGTATGGCGATGATTTAAGCTTTTAGCAATTATAAGCTCCTTACTTTTTCAAGTAAGGAGCTTTTTTTATAACGTTTTATGCGTAAGCTCTTAAAATTTTATTAAGCTTTAATGTGTAAAAGATAAACTCACATAAATAATGTTCGGTATGGAGGATTTTATGAAAAAATATATGTCTCTTGCAGTAGTGTTGCTAAGTGTTACCAATGCTCAAGCTTCAGTTGATCAATTTAATTCGACTGAGGGGAATAATACCATAGATGTTATGGAAATTAAAGATGGTAAAAAAATTACATGTGAAGTTGAGAAAAATATACGTTTTTGTAAAGATGATAAAGGATTACCTTATACAGGTGTTGCTTATGTGGAATATGAAAATAATAATAAACAAAGAGAAGAAACATATAAAGATGGTATATTGGACGGTTTATTAACTGCATATTATCAAAACGGACAATTAAGAGAACAGGTAAATTATAGAAAAGGTCTACCTGAAGGGGTTGCAAAAGTTTATTATGAAAATTCTAACCTTAAAAACGAAATCACTTATATGAACGGAAAATTAAACGGTATTACGAAATCATATTATGAAGATGGAAGTTTGCAAAAAGAAGGTGTTTATAAAGACGGTAAATTAAATGGTTATGCTAAAACATATTATAAAAATGGGCAACTTCAGTCAGAAGAAAATTATACAGATAATAAAATTAACGGAGAAGCTGTACAATACTATGAAAGTGGAAAAATTTATAAAAAAACAAGTTTAACCAATGGTATTCTAAATGGTAAATCTATTGTCTATAATGAAAATGGCGATATACTTTCTGAAGCTAATTTAAAAAATGGTAAGTTTGATGGAATATTTAGAGAATTTTATGATAACTCACATGTGAAAGTAGAGGGTTTTTTCTCTGATGATATGAAAAACGGCCCGTTTGTTGCTTATTATGAAAATGGTCAAATGCACGTAAGAGAAAATTATAAAAATAATATAAAAAATGGCTTGTTTGTTGAGTATTATGATAATGGGCAAATTAAATCGGAAGTTATGTACAAAGATAATAAAAAAGAAGGAACGGAAAAAAAATTTTATGAAAATGGTCAATTAAAAATAATTTCTGATTATGTTAATGGCATGGTTAATGGGTTTTCTAAAGAATATTATGAAAACGGAGAAGTTAAATTTTCGGCAAATTATAAAAATAATAAAATGGAAGGTCGAAAATATATGTACTATGAAACAGGTGTCCTTATGGCTGAAGGAAACTTTATAGATGATAAGCCGGATGGAATTGTTAAAGTTTACAATGAACAAGGACAACTTATATCTGAAACAACATTCAAAAATGGTGAAATTGTTGAACAAAAAGAAATTAAAAATGCAACACAAGTTGTTGAAGAATTAAAATCAGATAAAACGGAAGTTTCTGAAAATAAAGTTACTGAAGATAAAAAATAATAAACAAAAACACGTAAAATGAACAATTCGTAAATTACGAAAATCCATTTTACGTGCGTTTTTTTAGATGTCAGCTTTTTCGACACAGATTGCAACTTCGATTTTAATTCTTTTGCGTTGCTCTAGATCTAAATAAGCTACCTCTCGTGCGCGGTAAAAGTGCTTTTTGTAAATAACTTTAACGGTGGTGTCTTTTTTTTCATAACCGGTATTTTTCATAATAACCGGTGTTAAGAAATGTCCTTCTTTAATTTGTCCCAGAACAAAGTCTTCTTCAGCATGAATAATCTGACAATCATAAACTTTATTTTTCTTAATGACACAAATCACAGCACCGGAAATTTGCAGTGCAAGAGCAAAATACATGAATAAACAGTATCCGCACCAAGCAAGCCACCCGACAACTGAGGTTATTGGCCACCAAATTGGGGTAAGACAACACAGTGTTAAAACCGTAAACTGAAAACCTACTTGGAAATATACACCAAATTGGCTTCGTGGATTTGTTAACATTGATGCTAAAAATGAAATTTGAGCATACAAAATTAAAACAAATAAAAAAACAACATAATCACCCATGGAATAATAAGTTTAATGGTTAAATAATAAATTTCTGATTATAGAAAACATCTACAATTTGCTAATAAAACACTCCGTTGGTTGAAACCGACGGAGTGTTTTTATACATTACATATAAAAGACTATGATTAAAATACTACCTCATAGGTTCCAACGTAACGTATTTTTGCGACCTCATCAGTAGAGTACATATCAGCATCTACATGATTTTCGAAGAACTTGGCAATCCAGTTGAACTCACTTCTATATAGTGTTCTTGTGAAGTAAGCTCCTTCTATGATAGGAAGGTTCAAACTTGACAACTCACTATTCAAAGCATCAAGAATAGGGTGAAGAGCTCTCCATACACTGACTACAGGTACGTTTTCTTCATCAATCCCGATGCGAGTGGTTTCTTCTTGCTCATCAGTTTCCAAATATACATTGGAGCCAGCGTAAGGAAAAATTCCAACAACATTCTTCTCGCGCCCCTGTGCGTAAGATAAACGAAATTGTTTTCCGTCTTCTTCTACCAATAAGTCAAATTGATGCTCAATGACTTCTTGGTTCTTGTTCTCTTGCATTGCTGTTGCAATGTTTTCGAGTGAAATCTCGTGAGATTTCTCGACATTTTTGTTAATAATCTTGTTCATACTATATATGATTTTATTTAGTTAATAATTGACATAGATTTAATTATATATACTCATATATACCTGAAAAATAAAATATTGCAACAAAAAAATGCCGAATAATTATTTGCTTCATTAAAACTATCAGATAATTTATGAAAAAAACTTGCATTTAAAAAAAAAAAGAACTATTATAAGGTCAAGTGCAAGGTTGTGTTTGTTTTTAATATGCACTTTACTTTCATTTTAATTGACTAATTTTAACCCTTAAGCTTTTAGCTTAAATTTTGTGATTGTATATAACTATGAAAAAAAATAATAAATTCCGTAATAATGGTAGCAGCAATGCTTATTCTTTGAACTACAAATTTGATAGCTCAAGTCCTGCAGGTAAGGTTAGTGGGACAGCTCTTGATTTAATAAAAAAATATAACGAACTTGCTAAAGAAGCCCAAGCTTCCGGTGATTATGTCGAAATGGAAGTTTTTAGGCAATATGCTGAACATTATCGTAAAATAGTTACAGAGATTAATGAGCGTAAAAACTATCGCCAAGAACAACAGAGTGTAGTTCAAAACCAAAACGCAGAAATGCCTGTATCAGCAGATACTCCTGAAATAAAAGAAGTAGAAGAAAAAACTGTAGAACCGATTGTTCAAACACCCATGCCTATAAAGAAAAAAACTTTCAAAATTGTAGAAATTAAGCCAACGCAAGATAATTTGCCGGTAGAAAATGAAAAAACAGAAGAAAATAAAGAAGAAAGCGTAAAACCTAAACGCGTTGTTCGTCGTAAAAAAACAGATGAAGCAAAAGCTCAATCTGAAGCTGTATAGGAGGTGTAAATGCCCGTTATTTTAATTATGGCTCTTGTTTTAGCCCTTTCATGTCTTTTAATTACATATAGAACATTAGCTTCTTATAGTTCATTTCCTATATGGGCTAAAGTAGGAATTTTATTGTTGCTTACAATTTCTTGGTTTAGTCCTGTTATACTTAAGTTAATTCGACATTATAATTTGTTAGAAGGGGTAACATATGCTATTGTAGCAAAAACAGCATATTTTATGCTCGGTTTAGTGTTTATATTGGTGATTTTACTAATATTGCGTGACATACTTTGGTTTGCAATTTATTACATTTCAAATAATCAAGATTTAAATCCGGATAATGTTCATTTAATCAACAGAAATAATATTATAACTATTATCTTATCTGTTATGATTGCCCTTTATGGAGTTTATGAAGCAAACAAAGTTCCTAATGTGATTGAACACACAATTGAAAATGCTAAAATTAAAAGAGATACAAAAGTTGTAGTTGCAAGTGATCTTCACATTGATATGGCAACACCATTATGGCAGATAAAACAGGTTGTAGATTTGATTAATAAACAAAAACCTGATTATGTTTTGTTGGTTGGAGATATTATTGATGATAATCCGGATAAATTAGATAACAAATTGGAAGAACTTAAAAAGATAGAAGCAAAAAAGGTTTATCTGTCTTTTGGAAACCATGAACATTATAACAATTATCCTGCTTGGATGATAAAATTTATTAAATTAGGATTTGAAGTTTTATATAACACAGGGGAGGCTGTTGCAGATACCGGATTGTTTGTATCAGGTGTGCCGGATATGTATTCTGTAAAACCAAACTTTGATAAAGCTTTATACTATGCAAAAGATGGCGATTATAAAATTTTGATGTCACATTCACCGGCTTTAGCTAAAGAGCTTGAAAAAGGTCAATATGATTTAACTGTATCCGGACACACACATGGTGGTCAAATATATCCTTTCCATCACATTGTAAAATCTGCAAATGATTTTATTTCCGGAATGTATGATGTAAATGGAAATAAGCTGTACATCACCAGAGGAGCAGGTTATTGGGGACCTCCAATGAGGTTGTTTGCACCTTCAGATATAACCGTGTTTAATTTTAAAGGGGTTGAAAATGACTAAAAAAACATTAATTATAGATTGCGATGGAGTTTTGTATCCTGCTTCTATGCTTACATTGAGTGAATTTGTAGATGCAATGAAATCTACATATCGCCAAGATTTAAAAGTTGATGGTAAAACCCAAGAACGAGTATCTCAAGAAACAATTGCTCAAAACAAACTCGGTATGTTTAACTATATTAACGCAATGTGCGTAGAAACCGGTTACGATTTTGATGAATTTTGCCATAAGATGCAAGAAAAAGTGGATTATAATAAAATCACTCCTGATAAAAAATTACTCAATTTATTGCTTCAAGAAGCAAAAGAAAATCATGTGGTGATTTTAACAAACAATCATATGGCTCATTTAGATAAAGTTTTACAACACAGATTTGGGAAAACCGTTGATGATATGAACGCATCAGGTATAGAATGCTTCGATATCAAATCTACAATGATAGATGGTGTTTTTTATCCGAAGCAAGATCCAAGAGCTTTAACAATTTTTACTGAGAGATTAAATGTTTCTCCTAAAGATTGTATTTTGATTGATGATACAAAACGAAATTTAGATGCAGCAAAAAAAATCGGCATGCAAACATTTTTGATTGATGAAGATAAAAATACTTTACATCAATATCTAAGCCAAAATAATTTTAATTATAACGCATTAAAATCTGGCAGAGAAAATGGATAATGATACAAAATTAAGCTTAGGAATGAACATCGCCCAAAATTATGATGTTTCATCACCTGAAAATTCTGTTGTGTTGTTCAGTATTAGCTATCAACCGACAACAGAAAATAGGGATAAAGCAATTGAGTTTGTGAAAAATAATCCTCAAAAGATGTTGATTGAACACACTGAATGTGGAGCAAAACTTGTCGAATTAGGTTTTGAAGGAACTAACACATTAAATTGCGAAGATATCAAAACAATATGGGCAATTGCTTCCAGACGTTTTATAAATGCGGCAAAAGGAGATATAACGGCTTTTGTGGATAACGCTCACCCTCAAAGCGTTTTTATGAGCATCGAATTGCCTAATATCTTAAACAACGATAATATTATCACCATAAACGGAATTGATAAAAATATTTTCGCTAAACAGCTTATAAAACAATAAGTATGAAATAAACATCAAAAAAAGCCGTTTGAAAGTTTCAAACGGCTTTTTTGTTATAAGAAAATCAAATTAAGCAACGGTTTTCTTTAAAGCTTCGCCTAATGCGTCACCTAAAGATGTTCCGCTGGCATTAGAAGCAGAATATTCTTCTAATGTTTTCTTTTCTTCTTCGATTTCTAAAGCTTTTACAGAAATGCCAAGCTTTCCGTTTTTCTTATCAACAGATGTAAGTTTTGCTTCCAAAACATCACCTTCGTGATAATTTTCCGGATTTTGACCTTCTTTATCTTTAGATAAATCAGCTTTTTTAATTGTTGCAGCAATACCTTCAACTTCAACGTTTACGCCTTTATCATCGGTGCTAACAACAATAGCTTTTACTACATCACCTTTCTTGAGGTTTTCTAAAGCCAAAGCTGCATTATTTTCATCTAACTGCTTAATACCGAGGCTGATACGTTCTTTTTCAACGTCAACATCAATGATTTTAGCAGTGATTTCTTGACCTTTTACATAGTCTTTAACAGCTTCTTCGCCGGATTTACCCCAAGCGATGTCTGAAAGATGGATCATACCGTCAATTTCATCAGTTAAACCAACAAACAAACCGAATTCGGTAATGTTTTTGATTTTTCCTTCGATAACAGAACCGGCAGGATGTTCTTCAATATATGCAGCCCAAGGATTTGGTGTGCATTGTTTGATGCCGAGGCTAATTCTTCTCTTATCTGCGTCAACTTCAAGAACTTTAACTTGAACTTCTTCAGAAGTAGATACGATTTTTCCAGGGTGAACATTTTTGCGTGTCCAGCTCATTTCTGAAACGTGAACAAGACCTTCAATACCATCTTCTAATTCTACAAATGCACCATAATCTGTGATGTTTGTAACTTTACCTGTGTAAACTTGATCAACAGCATATTTTTCTGCAACAGCTTGCCATGGGTCATTTTCAAGTTGTTTCATACCAAGGCTGATACGTTGTGTATCTTCATTGAATTTGATAACTTGAACTTTGATTGTTTGACCAACAGACAACATTTCTGCAGGATGATTAATTCTTTTCCAAGAAACATCTGTAACGTGCAATAAGCCGTCAACGCCACCCAAATCAATAAATGCACCATAATCTGTGATGTTTTTAACAACACCGTCTAAAATAGCACCTTCTTTGATTGTATCAATGAGTTCTGCTCTTGCTTCTGCTCTTGTTTCTTCTAATACTACACGACGAGAAACTACAATGTTTCCTCTAACTCTATCCATTTTCAAAATTTGGAATGGTTGAGAAATTCCCATCAATGGAGTGATGTCTCTGATTGGACGGATATCAATTTGAGATCCCGGTAAGAATGCAATTGCACCGCTTAAATCAACAGTGAAACCACCTTTAACACGACCGAAGATAACACCGTTTACGCGTTCGCCGGCATTCATAGATTTTTCTAATTCAGCCCAAGCTTCTTCACGACGAGCTTTTTCACGAGAAAGAACAATGTTGCCTTCTCTATCTTCATATCTGTCAACCAAAACTTCAATTTGGTCACCAATTTTGAGTTCCGGATTTTGACCAAATTCACGCAATGGAATACGGCCTTCAGATTTCAAACCAACATCAACTGTTGCAAAATCATCGCTCAAGCGAATGATTGTACCTTTAACAACAGAACCGACAATACCTCTGTCTCCAAATTGTTCGTTTAAGAGTTCTTCAAAGCTTTCTGTTGTTTCTGGGATTTTAAATTCTGTATTTGTCATAAAATAAATTTTCTATATAAATGCCAGACCTTCATACGTAGAAGCGGACTTGTGCGAAGTTAATATCTTGTAACATGACGCACCTCATAATTACAAGACTGATTGATTTATACATTTAAATAATTATTTTTCAAGTCTTTTTTTCATAAAAAAACATTTTTTTATTTACTTATCTTTTTCTTGAACTGTTTACTTGTTTTGGTAAAGAATAAATCATGTATACGTGTTAAATAATGCTTGAAATAGGCGTTTATATTTAGTAGAGTAATTAACATATTATTAACCTTTATGATAAGGATTGTACCATGAATAAAATTATCTCCAAAAGCAAACTCTTAGCAACTACGGCTATTTGTGCAATTTCTGTGTGTGCTAACACAGTTAAAGCTGAAGAAATCAGCATTTTAGATATCTTAAACAACTCAACCACAAAATCACAAAACATTTCATGGGAACAAGTAACTTCTGCCGGTGAAAATACAATCCAAATCGGTGATGGGTATTTCAAATATATTTACACAACACCAACAGATTATACCGAAGTTAAAGATAAAACTGAAAATATATCAGTGGTGAATCCTACTAGTCAGTGGACCTACAAATATATCGGTTTAGGTGTTAACAATCCTGAAGGAACAGATTATGGAGATATAGAAAAATATGTTTTTTCAAACAATAAAGTTACGGCATCTTTGGAAAATAATACAGGTTCCAGGTATTTATATGTCTATGGAGGAGTAATTTATAACCGAGGCACTATAAGCGATATAACTGCAGATTTTTTAAATAACTCAATAGAAAGCTCAGCTACCGGAAATAACGTATCATCTTATGCTGAAGGTGGAGCTATTTATAATAGATATACAATATCATCTATAACCGGAGATTTTACCGGCAATAGTGCAACTGCAACAAATGGAAATGCCTCCGGTGGAGCTATTTATAATAAGGGAACAATATCACCTATAACCGGAGATTTTATCGGTAACAGCGCAACTGCAACCGGTTCTTCTGCCTCTGGTGGAGCTATTGATAATAGAAAGACAATAGAATCTATAACCGGAGATTTTATCGGCAATAGTGCAACTTCAACTGGTGAATATTCTTCTGCCTCTGGTGGAGCTATTGTGAATAATGCTGGTGGCGAGGCCATAATATCATCTATAACAGGAGATTTTGTGGGCAACAGTGCAACTTCAACTGGTGAACATTCTTATGCTTATGGTGGAGCTATTTATAATTGGGGAACAATAGAAACTATCGTAGGAGATTTTATTGGCAATAGTGCAACCAGAAATAGTGGTACCTCTAGAGGTGCCTATGGTGGAGCTATTTATAACGCTGAAGGTGCAGCCTATAATTATAATGGGACAATAACATCTATAATCGGAGATTTTATCGGTAATAGTGTAACTTCAACAAGTGATGGTGCTTCTGGTGGAGCTATTTTTAATGCAGGTTATTCTCAGAATGGTACTTATCTTGGTAGCACAATATCATCTATAACCGGAGATTTTACCGGCAACAGTGCAACCGGTAAATATGCCTCTGGTGGAGCTATTGTGAATAATGGTGGTACAATAACATCTATAACCGGAGATTTTACCGGCAACAGTGCAACTGGTTATGATGCCAATGGTGGAGCTATTTATAATAGTAGTACAATATCATCTATAACCGGAGATTTTATTGGCAATAGTGCTGGATATGGCGGAGCTATTTATAATAAAGGTAGAATAACATCTATAACCGGAGATTTTACCGAGAATAGTGCAACTTCAACGAATAGTAATACCAATGGTGGAGCTATTTATAATAGATATACAATATCATCTATAACCGGAGATTTTACCGGCAATAGTGCAACTTCAACAAATCGTGCTGCCTATGGTGGAGCTATTTATAATGATGGGACAATAAACTTTGTAGCTGATGCATCAGATTCTGAAGATAGCTTACAAGATGATGTATTGTTTCAAGGTAACTATGTAGAAGATAAAGAAAGCAAACGTTATGAAGCAATTTATAATAGTGGTACCTTAAATTTTGAATCAAATAACGGCGGAAGTTATACATTGTATGATTATATAAATGGTAACAATGGAAGACTTAATTTTGTTAGCGATGATAATGAGGGTGCAACAATAAACCTTTATAACAACATACAAAACCAAAAAGATATTAATTTCCAAAACAAATATGTTATAAATATGATATCGGCTGATGATATACATTCTGATACGTCAAAATATAGCTATATTCAAGCTAAAAACATTA
>JAZRHM010000026.1:0-4906 GCA_045644765.1 Alphaproteobacteria bacterium
AAATTCTCTCCTTATCAAAAGAATATCTGAGAATATATTCTAATGCAATTAAATCTTTTCGAATATTTGCCTAAAACATCAATTTTTGAAAAACGAACACTCGAAACTGTTGAAATGCTTGGTTTATATAGCAAAACAGCGCTCCAAAATGAGCGCTGTTTGTATTGGTGATTCCAACGGACGGCCGAAATAAAAAGTGCTATAATGCACTTTTTATAAGGAGACGCAATGAGACTTAATGTTGCAAACAAACAACGTGAAGTGTAGCAACATTATAGTCGGAATTGGAGAACCCTGGGTTCGAGCCCCTAGGGTCAACAAAAAAGCCTCCCATAAAGGGAGGCTTTCTTTATTGGTGATCCCAACGGGACTCGAACCCATGTTGCAAGAATGAAAATCTTGAGTCCTAACCACTAGACGATGGGACCATCGCTTAAGACAAGGCATATATATATGTATTTTTTTTACCTGTCAAGAACTTTTTTTTATTTTTTTCAAAAAAAATTAAAAACTTTATAAATTCAAAAACTTAAATTATACTTTAGTATTAAGTATCCGGTAAAAAAGTATTTACACCTAATCCCACAAATTTAATTTTATTTACTTTTTTTATATAAAATTTTCCCGATTGTATTTTTAGGTAAACTTATTTTACGATAAATATACACAGCAATCGGCACACCCAGTAACATACCCCACATTCCGATAATGCTATGAGCGATATACAAAATGATAAGTGTCATAACCGGGTTGATACGCATAACTGATGATACAATTCTCGGGTTCAAGACATATGTTTCAAGCATATGGATAGCCACAATCATCACAATTGCCCAAAAACCAAGATGTATTCCACCTGTATTAACTGCCATTAAAACTATCGGAACCGAAGAAATAATCATACCCAAAACTGGAATTAAACCGCACATAAATACAATGGTGCATAAAAGTGCAATGGCCTTTACACCCAAAATATACAAGCAAATAGCTGTTAAAAAAGTGTTTATTGCAGATATAAAAAGTTGAGCCCTAAAATTTTCACCCACAACTTTTGCAAAAAGCATAATGCTTGATGCTGTTTCTCTGTATGATTCGGATAATCTTGTAAAACGCAAATTGCGGACACCTTTTGAAAGTTTGGGTAAATCCAACATAATCAGAAAACTGAACAACATAGCCAAGAAAAACCAACCGAAATAATGAAGTCCTTTTTCCAAAATCCCCCTAACCACATTCCATACACTAACAACCGTATTATCAGGGAACAATGCTTCTTTAATTTGCGGCAACAACGGTGCTATAAACTCATGATCGGTTAAATTGGCACTAAGCCATTCTTTTGTAGATTTTATACTATTTGGAAGTTGTTCGGTAAAAGACATCGCCTCAGCGAGCAATTTGGGAGGAACTATTGTTAAAAATGCAACAACGCCAAGTAAAAACAAAAGATAAATACCAACCACCACGGTTCTACGATTTATTTTATATTTTTGACGTATATAATGAGTTATGCCGGAGACAATAAAGCACATTATAAATGTGATAAAAATCAGACCAAACATATCCTTAAACAAATACAACAAGCCGACAAACGCAGCCCAAATAAAATAAGCTCTGTTAACTTGAATAAACTTAGAAATATCAAAAGTCATGTATCGCCTCATTAATGTTATTTTTTATCTGTTAAACTCAACGTCATTTTTTGTTCAATTGGTTTAAAACCATATTTTTCATAAAAACTATACGCTATCGTATTTTTATTGTAAACACCTAAACTGATTTCTTCAACCCCTTCTTTTATGCACAAATCAAACAATGTATCCATCAGTTTTTTACCGACACCTGTTCCTCTGATATTTTGTTTCACACCAAAATTGCAAACATGCATAACGTTAGAATGTATCAAATGTGGCGAAATTTTACGTTCAGCCAACAAATATCCGACAACTTGCTCATCAACAACCGCTACAAAAGCACAATATTTATTATCTTCTAATGAGTCCATAAAACCCATTTGTTCATAATAGTCATTTTGAGGAGTAAAATAGCCATTTAAGAGTTTCATATGATGGTCCCTAACCTCTCGGCAAAGATCTAAAACCTGAGATAAATCTTCTTTTTTAAAATTTCTTATTTCCATTTTACATCCTTTCAAAAATGACAATATAACATCTAAAGTTTGCTGTGGTGTTTGGTCAGAATTATCAATTATCAAATCACTACAATTTGGTTTATGATAATTTTCCTTATACATCTGCTCAATACGTTTAACTTCATGAGTTTCAAGTTCTCGTGTTCCTCTATTTTGCCTACAAATTTCTAATCTTGGAGAAAGCGTTATATTAAGAAAAGATACGTTATCATCTTCCCAATTTTTATATTGGTTATAAAGATTTGGTGTAATCGGATATGCAAAAACTATGTAGTCAAACTGTTTGGTTTGTTTTTCTTTTTTTATGATTTTATCCAAACGGTTTGTTCGTTCAGCCCAACCTTGCTCCATTGTTAAACCCAAACTTTCTTGCTCTTGATCTGAAAGCAAATCATCAACTTCAATAAAGATTGCGTTAGAAAGTTTTTGAGTTAAAAGCTTTGAAATTGTAGATTTTCCGGCGTTTATCGGACCATTTATATTAATTATTTGCATATATTTTTCTCCTGAAATAAAACTATAAAACAAATTATAAATTTTGCAAGAAAAATATGGAAAACTCTTTATTTACAATATGTTAAAACTTAAAAACTGCTGCATTTAAACGTACGTTTAAATGCAGCAGTCAGATATCAAAAAGTGATTTTAAAGTTTCTTTGTTTTTCAAAAACTTAAGCAAAAGCAAAAACAGTGCACAAAGACAAAAAAACTGCTTGATTTAAACGTACGTTTTTGTAACATAATATCATATATGTTGCAACTATTATAAGGAATTTTACTATGAATAAAATTATACTTAAAAACAAATTATTAGCCACAACTGCTATTTGTGCAATTTCTATCTGTGCTAACACAGTTAAAGCTGAAGAAGAAATCAGCATTTTAGATATATTAAACAATTCAGCAACCAAATCTCCAAACATTTCATGGGAACAAGTAACTTCCGCCGGTGAAAATACAATCCAAATCGGTGATGGATATTATAAATATACCTACACAACACCGACAGATTATACCAAAGTAGAAAATTTAACCAAAAAAATATCAACTTCTAATGGTAGCTATAAATATGTCGGTTTAGGCGTTAGCAATCCATCAGGAACAGATTATGGAAATATAGAAAAATATATATTCTCAAACAATAAAGTAACGGCATCTTTGATAAATGCCGATTATCTTTATGCAAATTTATTTGTCTATGGTGGGGCAATTTCTAACCAAGGCACAATTGGTAAGATAACAGCAGATTTTATAAATAACTCAATAGAAGTATCAAAAAACGGAAATTATGGAAGTTCTTATGCCGGTGGTGGA
Organism: Alphaproteobacteria bacterium; assembly: GCA_045644765.1. Lineage (GTDB taxonomy): Bacteria > Pseudomonadota > Alphaproteobacteria > RF32 > CAG-239 > JAFTYO01. The sequence continues at coordinate 3,467 of JAZRHM010000026.1, forward strand.
GCTATTTATAATAGTGGTACAATAACCTCTATAACCGGAGATTTTACCGGCAACAGTGCTACTTCAACAAGTTCTCGTGTTGAAGGTGGAGCTATTTATAATGAGGGAACAATATCATCTATAACCGGAGATTTTATAGGCAACAGTGCAACTTTAACAGTGGGATATTCTTCTGCCTCTGGTGGAGCTATTTATAATGAGGGAACAATATCATCTATAACCGGAGATTTTACAGGTAACAGCGCAACTTTAACAGGAGGTTCTGCCTATGGTGGAGCTATTGATAATTATCATGGCACAATATCATCTATAACCGGAGATTTTACCGGCAACAGTGCTGCCGGAAGTACTTATGCCGATGGTGGAGCTATTAGGAATTATGAGAATGCTACAATATCATCTATAAGCGGAGATTTTACTGGTAACAGTGCAAAATCTGGTGGAGCTATTTATAATGAAAAAAGCACAATAGAATCTATAAGCGGAGATTTTATAGGGAATTATAGTACCTTTGGTGGAGCTATTCATAATGCTATGAATGCTACAATAACATCTATAACCGGAGATTTTACCGGCAACAGTGCTACTTCAACAAATGGTTCTGCCGAAGGTGGAGCTATTTATAATTGGCGTGGCGGCATAATAGAATCTATTATAGGAGATTTTATCGGCAATAGTGCAACTTCAACAAATCGTGCTGCCGAAGGTGGAGTTATTAGGAATTATATTGCTACAATAACATCTATAACCGGAGATTTTATCGACAACAGTGCAACCGGAAACTCTTCTGCCGAAGGTGGAGCTATTTATAATGAAGGTACAATATCATCTATAACCGGAGATTTTATCGGTAACAGTGCAAATTCAACAAATGGTTCAGCCTATGGTGGTGCTATTTATAATTATAACGGAAGTACAATAGGCATTGTAGCCGATGCATCAGATTCTGAAGATAGCTTGCAAGATGATATTTTGTTTAAAGGAAATTATGTTGAAGATAAAGATGGTAAGCGTTATGAAGCAATTTATAATGAAGGAATCATAAACTTTGAATCAAACAATGGCGGTTCATATACATTGTATGATTATATAGATGGTAACAATGGCACGCTTAACTTTGTCAGCGATGAGAACGAGAATGCTACAATAAACCTTTATAACAACATACAAAACCAAAAAGAAATAAATTTCCAAAACAAATATGTTATAAATATGATATCACCTGATGATATACATTCTGATGCGGCAAAATATAGCTACATTCAGGCACAAAGCATCAACATCAATGCGGCGTTACAAATGATGCTTGATGTAGATTTGGAAAATGCGGAAATGGACCGTTTTGAAGCTGACAATTTCACAATTTCCGCTACCGGTTCAATTGATGTAACTAAGTTTAACATCGTAACTGATGTAACAGGAGATATCGGCACAACAACC
>JAZRHM010000027.1:0-56273 GCA_045644765.1 Alphaproteobacteria bacterium
CTCAAAAGATGGTAACAAAGAAGTAAAGTCAAGTTCGGACGGCTTTACCACTATAACACGTTCGCAAAACTATAACTTTAAGTTTAATTGCAACGAAAAAGTGGTTTCAGCAACCGGATATGACAGAGAAACTTACGGTGACACATTGTTTGTTTATTCTTCAATCAATAACATTACATATAATAAATGTGATGTTAAAAAGAATGAAGTAAAATCAAACGCAGATTCGACTGTTTATGACGTTGTCCTCTATTTTAACGTAGACGTGAAACGTGAAGAAGAGAAAACAAAATCTGCTCCGGAAACTCATGTTGTTGCTGTTCCTTATGCTCGTGTCTTAAAACATGAGGATAAGCTGATAGTGAAAGAATATGTTGATGTAAAAAGGGAAATCGTTGATGCAAATACGGAAGAAATTTCGTGGACGGAGATAGAAATTTGGAGTGTGGGCGGAGAAAAAAGAACTCCGATGAGCTACAAACTTTATCGCAATTTCAACGAACCAGCTTTGCAATGGATTTATACAACCAACGCAAATTACATTACAAGAGCATCAGGAAACGAATATGTAAAGGAAACAAGTTCCGCTGACGGAAATTGGACGGTTACGACACGTTATGAGAAGTATATATCTTCTGCTGATAACGGAGCAAATTCGTTTAACAATGTTTATTCGTACAACTATCAGAAGGCTGTTTATCAGAACGAGTATTATCGTTTGGTTTTTGACTATGGAACATGGGAAATTACCGAAGGATTGTCGGAAGTTAGTTCAACATCATATGAAATGGAAAATAACGGAGCCCTATATAATGTTTTTGATTATGTAAACAATATATCGGTAGTTTATTCTTTAACTGATGATAACTATTCTTCTGATGCTCAGGCTAATGCTAAAATAGCGATAGAAAAACCGGTTGATAAGACTACCCCTGAAGATTGGGGTAAAATTATCGGAGCCGGAATTTCAGCTGTTCCTGCAGATGATGAAAATGGTACATATGCTAAAAAATGTTTATGTATCCGAACCGAAAATGGTGCAGTTTCTGTTGTCTTTGACATGAATACAACTGTTCCTGCTTTGGATAAAATCTTAAGTGGAAACTTTGTAGAAGGAAGTTATGATGCAACATACAACAGTGGTGTGTATTATAACGGAAATTGGGAGCCTGCAATTGCTAAGGATATGAGTGATCGAATTGCATATTATCAAGGTGATACTTGTATGCGTAACATTCGTCACACAACCTTGCAACGTTGGAATTGGAGAAATGGCAACATGTCAACAGTTGTTGATGGTTATAAATTCTCAGTTTCAAATGACGTTTTAACAGTTTATTACAATAGTAAAATTGTGATGCAATTACGTTAGAGTTTGATAGTAGACAACCCTTTGTTTCACCCTTAAGGTATGAATTTAAAAAAACACGATATTCATTTGGAATATCGTGTTTTTTGTATATTTATAATCTGACGTGTGATTTAAAAATTATAGCAGATTAACAGTTACTTCTATATTTTTTAAACAATAAAATCATCCTTATTTTTTTTGCGTGCAATCCTTATAACTTGTCACCCCTCCGAACGAAAACACTTTTATTGTTACCCCTCGTTTTCGTTAAGAAAACGTCAAGGAGTCTTCGAATTAGTGTAAAAAATCGGTAGATGCCTTGACCTCACTCCGTTCGGAGGCATGACATAAACTAGAATCGTCATCGCTCGTTTTCGTTAAGAAAACGTCAAGGTGTCTTCGGATTAATTAAAAAAATCTCTCATCAAAAGCAATGTTCGTTGGGAAAACTAATTGAAATATGATTCAATAAAACTTTAAATAAGACACCACTAAAAAGGCGAGAAATCCTCGCCTTTTTTGATGTTATGTTTACGAAAAAAAAAACTTGACAAATATATCATACTACATTAGCATGTAGCACAGAAATCAATTATTTAATTCATAAACATTATGGCACAAAATTATTTACGTGAGGTATCCGCTGATAGGCAGTGGGATATCATGTGCGCTGTTATCAATCGTGATGGCGTTAACGATGAAAAAATCATCCAAATGATTCAAGACGGTTATTCCGTTGACATTGCTTTTTGTGAGTTATTGTATAGGCTTGGTAGAAATGATCTTATTAAGCAACTTGTTGCTTATGATGAAAATCTTTACTACGAATGGTATGTCCGCTCTCAGAAAATGCTTCTTTTAGAAAAAGCTTTGGGTAAGGAAGAGGCCCATAAACTCAGACAAGAGTTGATCGATGCTCATCAAAAAGAAATTGATGAGAAGAAACGGAAAGAAAAAGAAGAGAAGTTAATACAACTCAAAGAGTTATACAGCTCTTTCGGACTTGATGATTATTTCTATAAACAACTTATAAAAGCTGACTTGTTATCAGTTGCTCTTGAGCATTTTGAGGACAATTACGAAGTAAAAAGATCTATCATTCTAGAAATAGCTAAAAGAAATAGCAGATACTTGTATCGCAAAACTTCTTTTGAAGACTTTTTTCAATGTGGCGTGTTCGATTTGTTATTAAAAGGTTTGACGCTAGTATCTAAGAATGAACAGATTTTTTGGCTCAACAAAATTGTTCAATCTGATGAAGGATTGTTAGCTTTAATGAACTCTTGGCTATCTGAGGTTCATGTCAAGTTGGTTGAGAAAGAAAAACTTGTTGACATAGAAAAACTTAAAGAACGTGTGAAAAAATTTGGAGAAAAAGGCTATCGTTATCTTTTGGATACTAACCAATTGACCGAAAAAGATTTTGAGGAATATTGCAAGATTAAACCGGAGATTTCGAAAATCTACTTCAGATTTAATAAAAGCGTATTTTGGATGATTAAAAACGGATACTTTAAGTATTTATACTTTAAGTATTTGTAAAAACAAATTAGCCACCCGCTTATAAAGAATATCATTTTGATATGTCTTTAAAGCCGGTGGTTTTTTATTGTCTTGACAAACTTGATAATTGGCAATAATTTACACAAAAATAATGCTGATTTTGGGAAAAATATATGAAACAAGAATTGTTGGCACCTGCCGGCGATATTGAAGCCGGATATGCGGCTTTATACTACGGCGCTGATGCTGTCTATTTGGGTTTGCAGAAGTTTTCTGCTCGTGCGACGGCAACTAATTTTGATGAGAATAGCCTAAATCAATTTACGGCATATGCTCATCATTTGGGGCGTAAAGTTTATGTTGCTATTAATACGGTTTTGCAAGAGGCAGAATTAAACGACTTGCTGAAAACTCTGGATATTTGTTCAAAATGTAAAATTGATGCCGTTATTTTACAAGATTTGGGTGTGGCTCGTGTTATAAAAAAATCTTATCCGGAATTGGAACTTCATGCCAGCACACAAATGGCAGTCCATAACAAAGAAGGGGCAATGTTTTTGCAAAAACAAGGCTTTTCCAGAGTTGTGTTGGCCAGAGAATTAACTCTTGCCGAAATTAAAGAAATTGCAGCAATTGAAGGATTGGAAACCGAAGCTTTTATTCATGGTGCTTTATGTTATTCTTATAGCGGTTTATGCCAATTTTCGGCACTTGAAACAGGAAGAAGTGCAAACAGAGGAAAATGTCTGTATCCGTGTCGAGCCTGTTTTGAAAAAAACGGTCAACATAAACACTTTTTTTCAATGAAAGATATGGCATTAGGAGAAGATGTCTTAAAAATGCCCGTAACTTCTCTTAAAATTGAAGGACGTAAAAAAAATGCTCTTTATGTTGCCGCAGTGACAGACTATTATCGTCATATTTTAGACGGGAAGGGTGCTGATTATAAAAAAGAAGAAAATATTAAGCAGATTTTTTCTCGCCCGTGGTGTAAATTTCACTTCAACGGTAAAAATAAAAATATTATAGATCGTGATTTTGTCGGACATCGAGGGCTTTTGATAGGAAAAATAAATAAGATTTCAAAATTTGGTATTGAATTAGAATTAAACCATAATATAGGTCGCTATGACGGTTTGCAAATAGATGTAAAAGGAAGTGAAAAACCGTTTGGATTTTCAGTGCAAAATATTATACTTAACGGAAAAAGTGTATTTGAAGCTAAAAAGGGTGATTTTGTTCAAATTGAACTACCTAAAAAACATCCGTTTCTTGAAAAATCATTAAATGTATATTTAGCATCTTCAACTGAGGTTAAGGGCTCTTATGTGTATCAAAAGCCAAAACCAAATGAGTTTTTGAATGTTTCAGGGGTTGAAGTTTTAGTTGAGGTTAGCGCTTCTAACATATTGGCAAAATGTGATAATTTTACTTGTTCGATTGATGGGCGTTTTGAAAAAGCAAATGATGTTACAAAAGTTGAAGAAGCTTTCAAACAATCTTTTGAAAAGACAGGTGGAACTGAATTTAGGTTAAATTCTTTATCGATTAAAAATCCGGAAGGGTTATTTGTACCTGTTTCGAAAATCAATGATTTAAGACGTAAACTGTATGAAACAATAAATATCAATCATAAACAAGGAACATTGCCTCATCTAAGCGTAAAAGAACAGCATATGTCTCAAAAGTGGGCAATTAAAACTGATAATATTGATTGTTTGCAAGATATAAATTTGGCAGATTTTGCAGAAATTGTTTATCTTATAAATCCTAAAACAAATATTTCTGATATTAAAAAACTACCTAAAAACAAAGTTCGTATAGCCTTGCCGGAGGTTTGCCGTCATCCGAAAGTATTTGCTTCTTTGGTAAATTCGTTAATTGAGAGCGGATACAAAAAATGGGAGATAGGAAACTATTGGGCATTAGAAGTTATTCCTTTGGGAAAAATTGATGTTTCTTTATCACCATCTATATATATGCTAAACACACAAGCTATTGAACATGCTAAAGAAATTGGAATTCAAAAAATTTGTTTTGCAACTGAAGATACAAAAGAAAATATTAAAAAACTTGTTGAAACTTCGTCTTTAACTACATGTTTTGTGGTATATCAAGACGCTCCGTTGTTTACAAGTGTAGGATGTATACGAGATTATGACTGTAAAAGCTGTACACAACAACTCGAAAAATATGAACTTACCAAAGATGGTAAAAAGTATGTTGCCGTTTCTCATAATTGTCAACTGATGCTCTTTAATGATAAGCCTCTATGTTTCGCAGACGAGGCAAAAGAAATAAAAGCTGATTTTTATCGTATAGATTTTTGTTATAAACAATATAGTTCGGAAAATGTGAAACATATTGTATCTGAAGTTATGAAATTCAAAGATGTTAAATGTTGCGTTAAGGCAAATATAAACAGTCAAAAAATATGATAAAAAACTTGATATAAAAAAATAAAAGTATAATATGAGGCTAATTTATAATTAATTTTGAGAAAGACAATGAAAGAAGAAAAAAAAGAAACATTTGGGGAAACTGTTAAAACTGTTGTATATGCTGTTTTAATTGCTGTGGTTATAAGAAGTTTGTTGTTTGAACCATTCAGAATTCCATCAGGTTCAATGTATCCGACTTTGGAAGTTGGAGATTATTTGTTTGTTTCAAAATATACATATGGATATTCTAAACACTCTTTCCCTGCAAGTTTAGCTCCGATTAAAGGTCGTATTTGGGCTTCAGAACCTAATAGAGGGGATATTGTAGTGTTTAAGTTTCCCGTTGATAATAAAACTGATTTTATTAAAAGAGTGATCGGACTTCCTGGAGATACCGTAGAAGTAAAAAAAGGAATATTGTATATAAATGATAAACCGGTTGAGAGAAAAGAAATCGGAAATTATAAAATAGATGAATTTACGATTAGACCGGAGATTTATACAGAGTATGAAGAAACGTTACCTAATGGTATAAAACATCGCATTTTAGAAATATCTGATCATGAAAGACAGGTGGATAACACAACAAAGGTTACTATACCCGAAGATCATTATTTTGTTATGGGAGATAATCGTGATCGCTCTGATGATAGTCGTGTCAGTGTTGGTTTTGTTCCAAAAGAAAATTTGGTCGGAAAAGCTCGGTTTTTATTTTTCTCGCACAATGATAAAGGTGCTTGGTATAAACCATGGACTTGGCCAAAGATGATTCGTTGGTCTAAAATTTTTAATTCATTACATTAGAGATATTTCATGGAAAAACTTGAACATATTTTAGGTTATAAGTTTAATAATAAAGAGCTATTAAAACAAGCTTTAACTCATAGTAGCAAGACAAGAAATATATCTAAAAACTATGAAAGATTGGAGTTTTTAGGTGATAGAGTTTTAGGGGTGGCAATGGCTCACTTGTTGTTTAATATGTTCAAAAAAGATGCTGAAGGAGATTTATCTCCCAGACACACCCGTTTAGTCAGAAAAGAAACAGTTGCTCAGGTTGCCTTAAAATTGCAATTAAACAATTATATTATAGCAGAAAATAAAGATTTATGCTTAAATGAAAATGTTTTGTGTGATGTAGCTGAAGCTATTATCGGTGCAATCTGTATAGATAGTGGTTTTGAAATGGCTATTAATTTTGTTGATAAGCATTGGAAGTATTTAATCAACTCAGATCAAGCTCCGATAAGAGACTGTAAAACAATGTTGCAAGAGTTGGCTCATAAGCACAAATCTGATAATCCTACTTACGAGTTAGTTAGAAAAGAAGGATCAGAGCATGAACCGTATTTTTTTGTAAAAGTTGTTGTTGATGGGGTGGGGGAAGCTGTCGGAAGCGGCAAAAATAAAAAATTGGCAGAACAAGATGCAGCTTTAAGGCTGATTAGAGTTTTGGAAAGTGAAAATGGAAAACAGTAAGGAAACAAGAGCCGGTTTTGTAAGTTTGATAGGAGCACCAAATGCCGGAAAATCTACAATTACGAATAATTTTGTAGGCTCAAAAGTGTCTATTGTGTCTCCAAAAGCTCAAACAACCAGAACTATTGTTAAAGGTATCGGAATTTATGATAATACACAAATAGTGTTTTTAGATACACCGGGAATTTTTAAGCCTAAACGCCGTCTGGATAGGGCAATGGTGGCATCTGCTTGGAGTGGTATGAATGATGCTGATATTGTGGTTTTGGTTGTTGATGCAAAGAAAGGTTTTGATGATCAAACTCAATCTATTGTCAGCAAACTTAATAAAAATAAAATTGAAGCCGTTTTGGTTCTAAATAAGGTAGATTTAATTCAAAAAGAAAAACTTTTAGAGTTAAGTGCGAAAATAAATGCGACCGGTAATTTTAGCCAAACATTTATGGTGTCGGCTTTAACAGGGCAAAATATTGAGGATTTTTATAAATATTTAGCTGATAATTTACCTGAAAGCCCTTGGTATTATCCCGAGGATCAAATTTCTGATATGCCGTTAAAACTTTTAACTGCAGAAGTTGTAAGAGAAAAACTGTTTTTATATTTAAGACAAGAATTACCTTATGCAATAACGGTTGAACCCGAATTATGGGAAAGAAGAGAAGATGGCTCGGTCAGAGCCGAAATGACTATATATGTTGAACGAGATAGTCAAAAGACCATAGTTTTAGGAAAAGGCGGTTCTATGATTAAGAAAATAGGACAATCGGCAAGACGTGAGTTAGAAGAAATGTTGGAAGAAAGAATACATTTGTTCTTATTTGTAAAAGTGCGTGAAAATTGGGGTGATGACCCCGCACGTTATACTGATTGGGGCCTGAATTTTAATAGCTAAGGTGAAGTTTGGATTATTCCTTATCTTCTGAGTTCAAAGGACTATCATTGTTATCAGATGTTTTTTCATCAGATAAAACATAATAAACCCAATTTATTTGAATTATCCAATATATAAGATATATTAAGCAAAAAGTTAGGCGATAATCATTATCAATATAACGACCATATGTCGAGTACTCTACGGCAAATAATACACCGTAAAAAAGTCCACTATCAATAAAAATTGAAATTATTCCTCCTCCTATTTTTCCACAATATATCCATCCTAATCCTGGTAAAATTGTATTTAATACTGCAGCAACTCCGGCATCTTTTTCCATTTTAATTTCCTTTCAGTAAGTTAAAAACAAAATAACCACCTTGATTAGAGGTGGCAGGAAGTTCATACCTATTTATGGAAATAGTGTAGTATATTCAGTATAAAAATATACCTTATTAACTACCTTCCTGCCATAGGCAAAAAGGTAGTTTTACACCTGTAATTACACAGATAACCATAAGAGAGTATGAAATCTCACACCAATAATCAACTAGTGCGAGATTAGAGTATACTATGAAATAATAAGTGTCAAATATTATTTATAGTTTAGCAATATATTAGTTGAAGGTTATGGTATCTGTAAGTGTATTTTCAATCATTATATATTTTGAATTAAACAGTAAGTTTACTTTATAAATTAATCTTTACTAATTTTACTCATAAGATATTTCATATCAATATTTAAGTAATTAGCAATTAAAATAACGGTATACAATGTGGGATGTTGAGTGAAATTTTCAATGTATAATATTGAACTTTTGCTCATGCCGATATCTTTAGCTAATTTATATTGAGTAATACCTAATTTAATGCGTTCTTCTTTCAGAACTGCAACAACTTTATTACTTATTTCTTGTGCATCTCTTTTATTCATACAATCACTATAAATTACTTGACAATTTAACGATAGTTCTGTTTAATGAACTATTATTAAATTTATTTCGAGGAATGAAAATGAAGAAGATTATATTTTTAATTTTATTAAATATATGCATAACGGGATGTGCGAGTATTGTTTCTGATACAACACAAAAAATTGCTGTAAACACATACCCTGATAATGCCGAAGTAACTATAACAAACTCTAGCGGAACAGTACAAAAAATTATTACTCCACATATAGTTACACTTAAAAAATCTGATGGATATTTTAGTGGAGAAAGTTATAATCTAGTATTTGAAAAAGATGGATATATTCCACAGACTAAAGTTATCGAAAGTCATGTAAATGGCTGGTATGTATTTGGTAATTTCTTTTTTGGAGGTTTGATTGGTTGGTTACTTGTTGACCCAACTAGCGGTGCTATGTACAAATTAGAACCTAAAGAATTTAATATTCATTTGGAAAAGGAAGAACAATAATGAAAAAAAATATATTAGTTGTATTGGTCTTAATGTTATGTTCTTGTGTTGTGAAAATAGACCGTAATGAGCCTGTTAATTCATTTCCAATAGTTAACAATAAAAAAAGTATTTCTCTTATACGTAATCCTAGTTATGATTTAAAATGGTATAAAGAACATTTTGAAAAGAGTGAAATGTTTTCAGAGGTTTTTACTGACGGTAGAGAAAATGCCGATTATACATTGTATATTTCTGAACAATTAGAACATCCGGCTCACTGCACTCTAACTGCAGTATTGAGCGGATTAACTTATATGATTTTTCCCGGAATATGTAATACTGAAAATTCACGCACTATTGAATTAAGATTGCAAGATAATCATACACAGAAAATTCAAAGTAATTATCATATTGAAGGCAGTTTTATGTTTTTGGGGCTATTAGCCATACCAGGCATGTTATTTACAGATAATATTTTTACAATGGGTAAAAATACGTATGATAATGCGGCATTAAGAACATATTATATGATGGAATCCTTTGAATAAGCACATGATGACCCCGCACGTTATACTGATTGGGGATTAAATTTTAATAGTTAGTTATAAATATCCTTTTTTATCCAAAAATGTTAAGACAAGGGTAAGAATGTATATGCCTAGCATAATATAGACAACAATATAAAGTATTTGTTTATCAGTTAGTGTATGCTTGATTTCTTTTACACCTAATGCACTTCCTTTTACTACAAAATTTTGGATAGGATTTTGATGTAAGATACTTATACCTATTTGATCTTGAGGATTAAGAAAATCAAAATTTATAATTAAACTATCTTTATAGGGGGTTAAATTGGCAGTTACAGATTGCGAAGTGATAGTGTTATCAATGATGTAATGAACCATATCAGCATTTTTAGGAATAATCACCCTTATCGGATCATGACCTATTTTGGAAACATCACTACCGGCTAGAGGTTGTTGTCCGTTGTTTTGTAAAATTATATTTGTTTGGTATAAGTCATTATATTCTTTGTTTTTTACACTTACCTGAAAATTATTTTCATTTTGTGATGAAATAAAGTTTCTGGATATAGTATCATATCTGATAATCGGTCTATCAATATAAAATTGATATATTCCGAAAAACAATGCTGAAAAACCAATAATAAAGGCTCCAACATTGCTGATTAAAAATAACCAAAGCTTATGTAAAAATTTTTTTAATGGTGTTTGTTTTTTTATTCTCATATTTATCCTTTGTTGTAAGATAAAATATAAGAAAAGGTATCGAAGTTTTAAAGGTCTCTTTTGTTTGACTTTATAAACAAACATCCGGCAGGATATTTTTCCATTTTCTCAATAGTTTGCAGGTTTACTTTTAATACGTCTGATACGAATTTTAAGTCAACACCCATTTTTTCAGATGCTTTATTAAAACTTATTTTCCACGGAGTTTGAGATTGAAGTTCCTGGTAAAGTTTTAATATTTTCTCATCATCATGATTTAAAAGTTTTGAAGCCAGAGCCCACGCGGTAAGCCATTCATGCGGATAACGATAATCTGTTTTGGCATTTCTCCCGTCTTCTAACTTATCATTGCCACTTGTATTTCCGTAGCTTATCAACGCTTTAGTCAGCTTTATTTTTTTATAAACAGCAGCTTCGGAGTTTTGCTCATGAGTATGTATATCTTGAGAACGTTTTGATAACATATCAAGTGTTTCTTCTGATGTTTTAAGAGTGTGACAATATGGAGTGATGCACCAAACATCACCTTTGCCGTTCCATAAATTAATGGCAAAATTATCATCTTTTACATTGTCCATTTCAATCAGTTGCATATCATTTGGATTAAACTTAAAATCATATATCCCCAAATTACCTAGTTCTTCGTTAGTTTCACGTACAACATTGTTTTGTGCAATGATATTAATGTCATGTGTTAAAAAAGGCTCATCGTTTATGATAATGATATCATCTTTTTTACCGACTAAAGCTCTTTTCTGAGTTGGTGTTAATGTAGCAAATTCTTGTTCGTTTGTGCGCTCAGATAAGCCACCCAACGCACCAATGCCATCAGGTTTTCCTGTTTTTGCATTAAGTCTGTTGATAACACCTATATATACATTATCAAGTTCTTTCATAACACTATTGGCGTTGCGCAGTTCACCGGAATATAGTGTAACATTAGCGCCACTGCTTTTTATTAAGTTTCTGTTTTGCTCAATATTTAAAATTTGAGAACGTTTTTCACCTTTTTCGGTGTTTGCGAGGGCTTTTAATAAAGATGTTCTTGATGTATATATCATGTGTTATCTCTTATAAAAAGGACGGCAAGAAGTTCTTACCGTCCGTATTGATATTAATTATTTAGAAAATGCTGTTTTATATACTTGTAAAACAAGTTCTTTAGTACATGGGCGAGGGTTGCCACCTGTGCAAACGTCAGCCATTGCAGCATCAGCTAAAGCCTCTAAATCTGTTTCTTTTACTCCGATTTCTTTTAATGTCAGAGGGATACCTACATCTAAAGATAGTTGTTTAACAGCGTCAATAGCAGCTTTTCTATATTCTTCCATATTCATGTCATCAACATCTTTAACACCCATAGCACGGGCTATTTCTTTATATTTTGTGCCTGTATATTCTGCATTGAATTCCATCACATATGGAAGTAATACAGCGTTTGCAACTCCGTGCGGAGTATCGTAAAAAGCACTTAGAGGATGGGCCATTCCGTGAACCACTCCTAAGCCAACGTTTGAAAATGCCATTCCTGTGACATATTGTCCTAATGCCATATCCTCACGACCTTTAGGATCGTTTTCAACTGCAAGACGTAAAGATCTGGCAATAAGCTCTATAGCTTTTAAATTTAATGTGTCGGCTAACTCCCATGCGCCTAAAGTTGTATAACCTTCGATGGCGTGTGTAAGTGCATCCATTCCGGTGGCAGCAGTTAAAGATTTAGGCATAGATGACATCATATCCGGATCTACAACAGCAACAACCGGAATGTCGTGAGGATCAACACATACAAATTTGCGACGTTTTTCTTCATCTGTGATAACATAATTGATTGTTGTTTCAGCTGCTGTTCCTGCAGTTGTTGCAACTGCAATAACCGGAACACTTTTGTTTTTTGTCGGAGCGACACCTTCAAGTGACAGCACATCGTCAAACTCAGGATTGTTTATAATGATACCGATGGCCTTTGCCGTATCTTGTGGTGAACCTCCACCAATAGCAATCATATAATCGGCATTTGCTTGCTTAAAAGCTTTTAGCCCTTGTTTTACAATATCAACACTCGGATTTGCTTTTACTTTGTCAAAAACTTCATAAGGAAATTTATTTTCATCCAACAGAGTAGTAACTTTTTCTACAACCTTAAATTTTACTAAGTCGGCATCTGTAACAATTAAAGCTTTTTGAAAATTTCTTGATTTAACTTCTGTTACAATTTCTTTAATAGCACCACTTCCGTGATAACTTGTTTCATTTAAAATAAAACGTTTTGCACTCATCTTGTTTCTCCTCAAAACCATAATTATAATTACTGTGTCATAATATCATATTTTTTCAAAATAGCTATTATTTTTTTATTTATTTACAGTTTGTGGGGTTGTCAAGTAACATTTTATTGTTTGAAAAAGCGTATTTATGAAAACAACTTACTGGTGTAACAATGTATTACAGGATAAAAATATATCATGAAATATAAATTATGAGAGATATATCATGAAGGATAAAATAAAAAAATCGTTAGCGCTGAAGGTAAAAGCCTTACGGGAAAGTGCTTCAGTTACACAAGAAGAACTTGCTTATAAGTGTGATGTAAGTTGGAGAACCATTTCTAATTTGGAAAGAGGTTTGGTTATTCCTGATCTTGTCATGATATATAAAATATCTCAAACATTCAATGTTAGCATAGATTATCTGTTAGAACTTGATATCAATCAAAACAAGAGCAAAAGCAGGCTCAATAAAGAGCAATATATCATTGAAAAATTGAAATATTCTAATGATAAAGTGTTAGATTATATCTTAGATGAGTTAATTTTACTTTTTAAGCATTTTAACTAATGTGATTCTTAAATATTTTAGACAATTCTTTAAAAAACTCTTCATATGCGTATTTTGTTATTTTAGCGCTACGATGCAGATTGTGTTTTCTTAAATCTTTTATCAATCGATAAAAATTAAGGTTTATTGTTTTAATTTGGCTGATTTTGTTATTCATAGTTAATTTCCAATATTTTTATTGATATTTAGTTTTTTATATTGCATAACATTCTATATGTTATATAAGTAAAAGAGAAGAAACTAATTTCATATGATTGGTATATAAAATGGGACATAATATAAAAAGTTCTTTAATAAGAGTTAGACAACTTCTTTGTTTAAGTTCAGCTGTGAAATATGGGGCAATTTCAAAAGCCGCAGAGAAAAACAATATGAAACAATCTAATTTATCTGTGCAAATAAGAGAGCTGGAAGAAGAGTTGGGAGAAACTCTTATTAGCAGAATTTATAACGGAGTAAAATTAACCGAAGCTGGAAACGAAGTTTACACAATTGCCTGTAATTTAGAAAATATTATAAATCGTTCTTATAATCTGAATATAAAGGCTTTTCGTGTGTCTGGAGATATCAGATTGTGGACAACCGATGGTATAGGAATTTGTTATGTGTCAGATTGTTTCTCAGAGTTTTACAGTAAATATCCTAATGTTAATATAGAAGTTTTATGTTCTCAAGATAAGCCTAAAGCTGACCAATTTGATATGGCAATGATTTATGAAGAACCTAAAGATAGTTCATTAAAAATCATAAAATGTTATGATTTAAAGTTTTCCTTTTTTGCCTCTAAAACATATTTATCCCGTTTCGGATATCCTAAAAGCATAAAAGATGTACAGGAAAATCATCGTGTTTGTAACAAATCTAATTATTCAGAAGTATGGAAAAAGTGGGATAATTTTATTTCAAATGTAAAAAATATATCGGCCAGTACAAATTCTTCAACTATGTTGATGCAACTTATTAAAGATGGAATAGGAATTGGTTTTTTACCTAAAGGAATAGCATCAAAAGAACATGAACTTATAGAATTATCAAATTTGAATCTGAATTTATCTCATAAATATTGGCTTGTTGTTCGTAATGAAGTTAAGGATATTGATAAAATAAAAGCATTAACAAAGTTTATTAAAGATGTATCTGACCAATTATAAAGCGGGCCAACTCTATAGCTTGTTTTGAATTCACTGCTGACACCCATATTTTTTGTTTAAAATCTGTACCAATATAGTTTTCAACAACTATAAGTTTTTGGGTGTTTTCAGGTTTTTTATAACTGACTATAACATCAGCATTTTGCTCGTCTTTGCTTAATATAATTTCGGACTGTTGAAACATATTTAAATTTTTAATTTCCATATTGTCAGGTATATATAATACTAATGATTTTTTATTTTGTGGCTTAAATATTTCTTTAGATATGCTATCAAACAATTCTTCTAATTCAGATATTAAAATTGACAATTTTAGTGCTTCATCAGTTGGAATAACACCTTTATTTGAACGAAGGAAAAGTTGTTTTTGAGTGATATTTTCCAAATCTTTAATGATTTTACTTAAATTTGAAGCTTTAATGCCATTTTTTTCTGCAGTTATGTTTATGTTGTTATGTGTTATTACCTCATGTAAGTAAAGTAAATTACGAAATAAAATAGATTTTGTTTTAACAGACATTTGAAAAAATCTCCATAACAACTTCCCCAAAATATATACCTTGTTATCAAATTAGTATATACTAATTTAGTTGAAGTCAATATATAATTTCCATATGATAACAGACGAAATAAAGATAGTCATCGTATCAAATGATGAAGAATATGCTCAGGCGATGCAAGTTCGCCGTGAGGTCTTTGTCGAAGAACAAAACATTAGTCCACAAAAAGAATTTGACGGAAACGACCATAGCGCAACACATGTTTTAGCAATTTATGAAAATAAACCTATAGGAACAATGCGTATCAGATATTTCAGTAATTTTGTTAAAATGGAGCGTATGTGTGTTTTAAGAGATTTTCGTAAATCAGATGCTTCTGAATTGATTATGCAAAAAGGTATAGAGTTTGTTGCTCAAAAGGGCTATGAAACAGTTTATGGTATTTGCAAAAAAGAATTATTAAACAGATGGCGTAGAGATGGTTTTGAAAAAATCCCTGATACTCCTGTTGTTGAACAAAACGGTATGACACTCGTGCCTGTTTGTTGCAAAATTAATAAACCTGATAAATATATCACAATTCAAACAAGTGCCGATATTATAAATGCCAAAGAGGGAGAATGGTTTGATAATGTTGAAGAAAATGCCGTAAATAGAATTAAAAACTTAACAGATAAGGTAAGAAAAATTAAAGATGCGGAAAATCCGCAGATTGAACAAACAGATAAATCTTTTGTAAAGTCGTTACATAAGACTGACGATAAAACCTACTAAAATCACACTCATAAGGGCGCTTCCGAACAATATAATTTCGGGAGATGATCGGGTTTCTTTTCTTAGTCTCCAATTTGCTGCAAAAATTCCGAGATAACTTAGTAAAAAAGCAGCACTTGACAGATTAACAATAGATGAAAAATCCATAAAAATGATAGATAATATAATTAAAAAACTTGTGAAGGCGTTGCCGTATGTAGCATTCTTAGTAAGAGGTATTGTATATATTTTTGGTAAAACCTTAAATTTACCCAATGCTTGAGATATTCTGAACATACTAAAGAATGTTGCATTTATACCTGAAATAAAAGCAAGTCCGGCGGCTAAATAAAGAAAATAATATCCCCATTTACCCAAAAGTTTATTGGCAACCAAAGCAATTGAAGTTTCAGGATCGTGTAATAAATCTGATTGCGGTGTATAATTTAAAACTACATATGCTAAATTAAGGTAAACAAGCATAACGATGATAAGAGTTATATAAATTGCTAAAGCCATTGTTCTTTTGGGTTTATGAACATTTGCGGCAGCATTTGTTATAACTCCGTAACCGGCATATGCAAAAAAAGTAACACCAACACTATGTAAGAAGTCAAAATATTCAATTTGCTTTGATGAAATAAAAGCAAGTTGTAAATTTGATTGATAATAAGCCGATGATATTATTATAATGAGGATAGATAATTTTAGGATAACGATAAATGTTTCCACCCATCCCACATCTGCGGCAGTTTGCATATTAAGCCAAGCTAAAATAATGGTTATTCCGACTGCAAATAAATTTGTATAAAGTAAATGATTTGATATCGGTTTGACAAGTTCAACAGCGTATATTCCGAAAGATTTTGCAAGCATTGCTATGGAAACTGCCGATGCTATCATATATATTAAAGAAAGTCCGCCTGAAACAAATTTAGTTTTAAATGCAATATGAAAATAATCTGTAAGCCCACCTGATTGAGGATATCGACCTGCAAGTTTGGCATAAGAATATCCTGAAAAAATTGCAGTAATTCCTGCTATAAAAAAAGCAATATAAGTCATGTTTCCGGCAAGCAGTATAACTTGTCCCAATAAAGCAAAAATTCCGGCTCCGATAATTGAGCCAAGTCCTAATGATATAACATTTAATAAACTTAAATCTTTTTTTTTATTTTCTAAAATAGACACAGATTTACTCCTTTTATTTTTGATAATAGAATTAATTGTAATAAAGTTAAATTCAAGAGCTTCTAAATTAGAAAATAAATGTTAATTTTTGTTGCTATATATAAAAATAGCTATTGAAAAAACAAATTTAGGTGTATATAGTAGCTTTGGAAATAAGAATAACAGTATAAATGGATAAAAAAATGTCAACTGAAACAAATATTCATCGCGAATCAAGACTCGCAAAATTAAGAACATTACAAGAAAAAGGTTACAATCCGTACCCTTACAAGTTTGAACCCGATGCCTATGCTGCTGATTTGCAAGATAAATACAAAGATTTGGAAACAGGAACCGATACAGAAGATCGTGTTACAATCGCTGGTAGAGCAATGGCTGTAAGAAACAGTGGTATGTTTATTGATTTAAAAGATAAAAGTGGTAAAATTCAGGTTTTTTGCCATAAAAATCATTTGAGCGAAGAAGACTTAGAGCGTTTAAAATGTTTAGACGTAGGTGATATAGTTGGTGTAACAGGATATATAAGACGTACTCCGAGAGGAGAGCTTTCCGTGGCAGCAGAAAAGTTTGATATTATATCCAAGTCATTACAACCGTTACCTGAGAAATTTCATGGTTTGACGGATGTAGAAGCTCGTTATCGTCAACGTTATGTCGATTTTATTGTAAATGATGACAGTAGAGAGATTTTTAAGAAACGTTGTCAGATAACATCTGCAATCAGACGTTATTTTGAGGAACATGGGTTTTTAGAGGTTGAAACACCTATGCTTCATCCGATTATGGGGGGAGCAAACGCAAAACCTTTTATTACGCATCATAATACTTTGGATACTGATTTATATTTGAGAATTGCACCTGAATTATATCTTAAAAGATTGGTTATTGGTGGTTTTGATAAGGTTTTTGAAATTGGTCGTAACTTTAGAAATGAAGGCCTTGATAAAAAACATAATCCTGAATTTACAGCATTAGAAGCTTATCAGGCTTATGCTGACTATAATACAATGGCTGACTTAATTCCTGATTTGATAGCTTATGTTGCAAAATCAGTATTAGGAACAACGGTTGTTAAATTTGGTGAACATGAAATTGATTTAGGTAAACCTTTTGCTCGTAAATCAATTGTTGATTTAGTGAAAGAATATGCCGATATTGATTTGATGGAAGCTAATACTTTGGAGGAAGCAATTTCTATGGCAAAATCAGTTGGCGTTGATGCCTCTGACTGTCCGTCTTGGGGAAAAGTTGTTCAAGAAGTATTTGATGTTAAAGTTGAGCCTAATTTGATACAACCTATTTTAGTTATGGATATGCCAAGGGATATATCTCCTTTAGCTAAAACTCATCGTTCAAATCCGCGTTTAGTTGAGCATTTTGATGCTTATGTTGCCGGAATGGAATTAGGTTGTGCATATTCTGAGCTTGCTAATCCGTTAGAGCAAAAAGAACGTTTTGATATGCAAGGGCAGGCCCGTGAAGCTGGAGATGATGAGGCTCAAATGCTTGATGAAGATTTTATCACAGCTTTGGAAAACGGTTTTCCGCCATCAGGAGGTTTAGGTATGGGAATTGATCGTTTGGCAATTTTCTTGACAGGCGCGGAAACAATCAGAGATGTAATCGCATTTCCTACATTACGTAAGAGAGATTAATTTGAATAAACATAATAAAAATAAGTTAGCACAAGGGTTATCGTTTTCACAGGCGATAATCCTTGTGTTGATTTTAATTGCTTTACTGTTAGTTGTTGTTGGTATATTTCATAATAAAAAAATAGAAAATAAAAATTTACAACCAATAATCATTATGACACAAGAAGAAACTCACACAATACATAACCAAGCGGAAGACTTGATAGGTGATTTTATTTTAGATAATGAATATTTTAATGCTAATGAAGAAATTTTCGATGTAAACACTAAAATAGAACCTGAAGAAAGTATTGATACAACTTTAGAGCAAGATGTTACTAATGTAGAAGATGATATAAATGATACTATACAAACAGTTTCAGATGCTTCTTTGACAGATATACCTGTTATTGCAATTGTGATTGATGATATGGGAATTAACAGAAAAAGAACTTTGGATATTATTTCTATTAATGCGCCATTAACATCTTCTTTTTTGACGTATGGTAATGATTTATTAGGATTGGTTGCAAAAGCACAAGCCTCCGGTCATGAAATTATGATACATGCTCCTATGGAACCCAAAAAAGCGAATAATTTAGCTCCGGATACATTGAAAACAGATATGAACAAAACACAAATAGATGATTTGTTCGTACAAATGCTACAAAGATTTGATAATGTTAAAGTTAACGGTATTAACAATCATATGGGAAGTAAGTTTACTGAAGATGCTGAGAAATTAGGCTACGTTATGAATATTTTGAAACAACGTAACATGTTTTTTTTAGATTCTAAAACTTCAGCTTCATCAAAAGGTAAAGATTTAGCAGTTAAAAATGATATTAAATTTGTAGAAAGAGATGTGTTTTTAGATAATAATAATGATTATGATTATATATTAAAACAATTGCAAAAGGCAGAAAATATCGCAATCAAAAAAGGGTTTGCCGTTGCAATATGTCATCCCAAAAGTCAAACATATCTTGCTTTAAAAGATTGGGTTGAAAGCTTGAATGGTAAGCAACTCAAACTTGTTCACGTGAGCGAAATTGTTCAAAAAATAAACGACAAAAATTAGTAAAACGTATTAATTTAGTTGTGCTATAATTTTTTTTGCTATTTCCTCGTATGCTTTTGTGTGAGGACTGTTTGGTATTGCCATCACTATAGGTGTTCCGTTATCAGCATTTTCACGTATATCAAAATGGAGAGGAATTTCACCTAAAAATTGCACCCCCAATTCTTGAGCAGTTTTCTTTGCACCATCATGTCCGAATATGTCGGCTCTATGTCCACATTTTTCACATAAATAATAACTCATATTTTCAACTATGCCTAAAATTTTAACTCCGATTTTTTTGAACATATTAACACCTTTTACGGCATCAATAAGCGCAATATCTTGCGGCGTTGAAACGATTATGGCTCCGTCAAATAATATTTTTTGAGATAGAGTAATTTGTATATCACCGGTACCGGGAGGCATATCAATTATCATTATGTCAATTTCTCCCCAATTGGTTTGAGTGAGTAATTGTTCAATTGTACTACAAGCTTTTGCTCCACGCCAAATCAATGGTGTATCTCGACTGATTATAGCACCAATTGATGTAGCTTTAACACCAAACACCGGAAAAGGTTCAAAAGTTTTACCATCTATAGATATAATAGGGGTGTTTTCAAAACCTAACATTGTAGGTAATGATGGCCCATAAATATCTGCATCAAAAATTGCTACTTTTAGTCCTAAATTTGATAAAGATAATGCTAAATTAACTGCTGTTGTAGATTTTCCAACTCCACCTTTTCCGGAAGCAACAGCTACTATTTTCTTTACTCCGTTTATTTTCCAATTATTATTTTCCGGTAAAATAGGTTTTGTATTTATTTCAGCACTAAATATAATGGATACTTTTTTAATTCCATCAATACTTAACAGCTCGTCTTTTAATTTTTGTGCTTTGTTTATATCTTCAGGCTCGTTTTTTAAGGTTACAATCAGCTTGCTATTGAAAATTTTGATACTGTCAATATGTTCTTTAACAAAATATTTTGAAACTATTTCTTGTGCTTGCATATCATTATACCTTTACGATGTGGATATAGTTTTAAGTGTAATTGTATTTAGAATATATTTATATTATTTTATCACTATATGTAAACTATTTTTTTAATATGAGGTAAAAATATGGCAGAAAAAGATAATCCGTGGGAAACAGAGCTTCCTCCAGAACAATGGGAACCTAGCATTATAGCTTCGAAGAAAAAGAGAACGATTAAAATTGCAAAATTTCCTAATGTGAAAAATAATTTTGAGTTTCCGAAGATTAGGTTTATTTTAGCAGGTTTTGTTTTTTTGTGGTTAGTATCTGGTTTTTATCAGGTAAGTCCGAGTGAACAGGGTGTAGTGTTGCGTTTCGGAAAATATGTAGATACTACAGATGCCGGTCTTCATTATCATTTACCATCTCCGATTGAACAAGTAATTAAAGTAAATGTAACCCAAGAAAGAAGTATTAACTTGGGAGTAACTGAAGTGTCTCAATATCCTAATCGTTATTATAATAATAACTCTAGTGTTGCTCTCAATTCATTTACCGAAAGCCATATGCTAACCGGAGATGAAAATATTGTAGATATAAATTTGACCGTAGTATGGAAAATCAAAGACGCTAAGGATTATTTATTTAATGTAAGAAGCCCTGATGTTACAGTCAGAGTGGCGGCTCAATCTGTATTACGTGAAATTGTAGGTCAATCGGAAATGCAGCCTATTATAACAGGTGATAGAGGAAAAGTCGAAGAAGAAACAAAAGAAGAGTTGCAAAAAGTGTTAGATGATTTTGGTTCAGGTATTGTAATTGTTCGTGTGAAATTACAAAAAGCAGACCCTCCAAAACAAGTTGTAGATGCATTTAATGAGGTTCAGAGGGCAAAAGCTGATATGGAGCGCTATAAAAATGAAGCCGAAGCTTATCGTAACGAAGTGTTGCCTAAAGCAAAAGGTGAGGCAGTAAAACGCATTCAGGAAGCAGAGGCTTATAAACAAGCTGTAATAGACAAAGCAAAAGGTGATGCTCAAAGATTTAATTTGGTATATAATGCTTATAAGCAAGGTAAAAAAGTAACGGCAAAACGTTTATACTTAGAAACATTAGAAGATGTGTTATCGAAATCTGATACTGTTATTATAGATCCTTCGGCCAAAGGATCAAATGTTTTACCTATATTACCACTTAATTAATGAAGGATTTTGATATGAAAAATAAAATTTTATATACTGTGGGATTTGTATCATTAGCAATTGTTGTAACATTGTTATCATCTTTGTATATTGTTCATCAAACAGAGCAAGCAATTGTTTTACAGTTTGGTGAACCGGTAAGGGTTGTTAAAAAAGCCGGTTTGAAATTTAAGATTCCGTTTATTCAACACGTTGTATTTTATGATACCCGTTTACTTAATTTGGATCCTCCGGCGCAAGAAATCGTGCTAAACGATAAAAAACGTCTGGATGTTGATAGTTTTACAAGGTACAGAATTGTAGACCCGTTAAAATTTTATCAAACAGTAAGGACTGAAACACAAGCCAGGAGCAAGTTGGAAGAAATCGTAAATTCTTCCGTGCGCAAGGTTTTAGGTCGTATAACTTTACAAGAATTACTCTCAGAAAAACGTTCCGAAATAATGGCTGATATTAGTACAGCTGTTAAATATGATGCTAAGCAGATAGGCGTAAATGTAGCTGAAGTTCGTATAAGAAGGGCTGATTTACCATTAGAGGTTTTACAGGCAATTAATGACCGTATGAAGGCAGAACGTGAACGCGATGCAAAAGAGTTTAGAGCTCAAGGACAACAAATAGCTCAACAGATAAGAGCAACGGCAGATAAAGAAAGTACCATTATTGTGGCCGAAGCTGAAAAACAATCGCAAATCATCAAAGGTGAGGGAGATAATGAGGCAACTCAAATTTGGAACAAAGCGGCTAATGCAGATGCAGATTTTTATGCGTTTTATCGGTCTTTAGAAGCTTATCGTAAATCTTTTAAGGAGAAGAATTCTTTTGTATTGGCTCCTGATTCTGAATTTTTTAAATATTTTAATGGTGTGATAAAATAGATGAACTTGAAGAAAATTACGCTTTTATGCTGTTTAACAGTATTTTCATTTGATGCAAATTCACAAACTTCATTTGCTCCATTGGTTGAAGAACTGATGCCTATGGTTGTGAATATTTCGACAGAGGTAAAACATGTTGAGGATTTACCAAATGTTTCAGATAGTTTGATTTTTGAAGATACTAGTCGTGAAACATTAGGCTCAGGTTTTGTCGTCGATGCAAAGGGATATATTGTTACCAACTATCATGTGATTGAAAAAGCTGATGAAATTTCGGTTATAGATTCTAAAGGTAATGTTTATAAAGCATCGCTTGTAGGACAAGATAATAAAACAGATATAGCTCTGATTAAAATAGAACCGACGGAAGAAATGCTTTCTGTTGTTTTTGGAGATTCTGATAAGGTGTTAATAGGTGATTGGGTTTTGGCAATAGGAAATCCGTTCGGTCTCGGAAGTAGTGTGACTGCCGGCATAATTTCCGCTAAGGCCAGAGATATAGGTGATAGCCCATATAACAATTATTTACAAACAGATGCTTCTATAAATCAGGGAAATTCAGGTGGCCCGTTATTTAATATTTCCGGAGAAGTTATAGGTATAAATACAGCAATGTTTTCAAATTCCGGAAATAGTGTCGGGGTGGGATTTTCTCTTCCTTCAAATGATGCTATATATGTTATTAATCAGCTGCAAACAAAAGGAAAAGTAGAAAGAGGCTGGTTGGGAATAGAAGTTAAAAAAGCTGTTACAAAAGATAATGTGGTAGGTTTGGCTATTACATCTTTACTTGATGAACAGTTAGCAGAGAAAAACGGATTAAAAGTAGGAGATGTTATAATAAAATTGAATTCGGAAACCTTACAATCCGTAAAAGATTTTTCTTACAAAATTTCTATGATACAGCCTGATACGGAAGTGGAATTAACACTGTGGCGAGATTCTGAAAAACTAAATAAAAAAGTGACCGTAAAATTGGAAGAAGAACAAGTTAAGGAAAATATATCAAATACAAGTACGCAAAACGGGGAGTACTATCCCGAACTAAAAGCTTATATCAATAACTTAACGATAACCGGATTGGATAAACAATCGGATCTGGTTTCAAAAGGTGTGAATATTGGAGATAAAATTATAAAAATAAATAATAAAAATATTTCAAGCACTGTCGATTTAAGGTATAGTATTTTTGATGCCAGTATAAATAAAGAGAAACTGAGATTTGATATGAAAGATACAAATAATACATCTTATTTTGTTGAAGTAAATTTGTAATATAAGGCCAGAAACATGAGAGTTGATTTTTATCATTTGCAGAGACAAACATTAGAAGATGTTTTGCCCAAGCTTTTGGAAAAAGCATATTCAACAGATAAAAAGATTAAGGTAAAAGTTGGGAATGAAGCAAGATTGGATTTTTTAAATTCTTTATTATGGACATATTCTGAAGAATCTTTTTTACCTCATGGGACAACTAAAGACGGTATGTCTGATTTACAGCCGATATTTTTAAGCTCTGATGATAATATACCAAACAGTGCCGTATTCTTATTTTTGGTTGATGGTGCTGATATTAATATATCTGATATTTCTAAATTTGAAAGAGTTTTTAATATTTTTGACGGTAATAGCCAAGATGGTTTGACACAGGCTAGAATCATGTGGAAAGAACTTAAATTATTAAATGCAGAACTTCATTACTGGCAACAAGATGTAAACGGATATTGGAATGAAAAATAAACTTTTTTAGCTGTTGTCAAAGACTAAAAAACTGTTGCTATTTAATTATAAAAAATATAAATTTTCATATATGTACCAACTATTTTAAATTACCGGAGTTTTTTTATGTTAGAAAATAAAGATATTATAGCTGCAAAAGAAACGATTAATAAAGAAATCGAAGCATTACGAGTTATGGAAAGCAAGCTTGATGACACTTTGTCAAAAGCACTTGATTTAATGGAAAATTGTAATGGGCGTGTTATCGTAACAGGAATGGGAAAATCAGGGCATATTGCTCGTAAAATTGCGGCAACCCTGGCATCTACCGGTACTCCATCATTTTTTATTCATCCCGGAGAGGCTAGTCATGGTGACTTAGGTATGATAACAAATAAAGATGTTGTAATTGCTATTTCTAATGGTGGTGAATCGAAAGAACTTTCTGATATATTGAATTATTGTAAGCGTTATGCTATTCCTCTTGTTGCTATGACAAAAAATCCGGACAGTTCATTAGGTAAAAGTGCTGACTTATTGTTAGCATTGCCAAATATAGGTGAGGCATGTCCTTTAGGATTAGCTCCTACATCCTCGACAACAGCTACACTCGTTATGGGCGATATTTTAGCAGTAGCTTTGATGGAAAGAAGAGGTTTTTCCGCAAATGACTATAAACAACGTCATCCCGGAGGAAAATTAGGTGCTATATTATGTAAAGTTTCAGATTTAATGCATACAGGTAATGAAATGCCAATAGTTAAAGATTCGGCTATCATGCAAGAGGCTTTAATAGAGATGTCTTCAAAAATGTTGGGATGTGTGGGTGTAGTCAATGATGATGGCGAATTAGTCGGTATGATTACGGATGGCGATTTACGTCGTAAATTATCTCCCGAATTAATAACAGAAAAAGTCACTGCAATAATGAGCCGAAATCCTAAAACAATAAATCCTGATGTGTTGGCGGCTGAAGCTGTATATACTATGAATAATACAGGAAACGGTATTACAAATTTATTTGCTGTAAAAGATAAAAAACCTTTAGGAGTAATTCATATTCATGATTGTTTACGTGCAGGAGTTGCCTAATTGGTTGATGTTCACAAGATAGATGAATTTTTTAATGGGAAGAGGCCGTTTTCAGATCGTTTGAAACATAAAATAGGCGTAAGAGAACGGACTTTACGTATAGCAAAGCTGATTATGCCATCAGTTGCTGCTGTTATAATATGTTTTATAATAATCTTTCCGTCGTTAAAAAATGAAACTGTCCGTATAAAAAATGATGTGACTTTTCCCAAAGAAGGGGAATTAGAAAAACTTCATATTGAAAACACTACTTTCTCAATTACGGACAGAGAAAATAAAATCAGTATTTTTACGGCTGACAGTTTAGATGAAATGCCAGAAAATTCTGAAGTTGTGAAAATTATGAATCCTAAGGGGAAACTTGCAATAGGAAAGCAAGATGAGATTGTTGATATGGTGGCAAAATTTGGCTTTTATAATCAAAGCAAATCTCACATAAAAATACAAGATGATGTAAAAGTAGTTTATACTGATGGATCAACAGTTCTTACAAACAGTGCCGAATATGATTTTAATCAATCATTAGGGTATGGAAATGAAGACATACATGCGTTTGGTTCTTGGGGAAAGTTATGGGCTCAAGGATTTGAGTATTTTCAGAAAGATGAATTGTTGGTCTTAAATGGAAAATCTAAAGTTTTGAATGAGGATGGGGAGATAACATCTTGTAAACAGATGAGATTTTATAAAAATGAAAACAGGCTTGAGGCTGAGGGAAATGTTATAATTAAAACTTCGGAGAGCATTTTGTATGCAGATGTTGTGAAGGCTGATTTGGTTGAGAAAAGTGGAATCACTATTAAAAAGATTGAGGCCTTTGGTAATATAAAAGTTGTGACTAAAGATGGAATTGCCAGAGGACAATATGCAGTATATAATCCAGAAAAATCAGAAATACAATTACAGCAAAATGTTTCTATAGAAAAAGACGGAAATATAATTTACGGACAAAAAGCTATTGCTAACATAAAAACATCTGTAAGTAAAATATTAACCGGTTCCGATAATAAAAATAGAGTATCCGGCATAATTAGAGGGAATGCATTGAAAAGGAATAAACATGAAAAGAAACAATAATAAAGACAGTATATTGGAAATTTTTAATATTGGAAAAAAATATAAAAATCGCACAGTTTTAAAAAATGTCTCTTTACATGTAAAAAGAGGCGAGGCTGTCGGCTTGTTAGGACCGAATGGCGCCGGAAAAACTACATGCTTTTATTGTGTAACAGGTCTTATTACACCGGATTATGGTGATGTTCATATAAATGGTGAAGATATAACCAATATGCCTATGTATCGCAGAGCTCGTATGGGTATCGGCTATTTACCTCAAGAGGCCTCTATTTTTAGAGCGTTAAGTGTTGAAGATAATATTAAGGCTATATTGGAAATCGTTGAAGAAGATGAAAATAAACGAGAAAATAAATTAGAAGAATTATTGAACGAATTTTCAATTTCACATTTAAGAAAATCTCCGGCTATTGCATTATCAGGTGGAGAAAGAAGACGTCTGGAAATCGCAAGAGCTTTAGCAAGTAATCCTGATTTTATCCTTTTAGATGAACCTTTGGCCGGTATTGATCCTATTGCCGTAGGTGAAATACGTTCATTAGTATCTCAATTAAAAAATCGTGGGTTAGGGGTGTTGATAACGGATCATAACGTTAGAGAAACGTTAGATATTATTGATCGTGCATACATTTTGCATGGTGGAACGGTATTAATGGAAGGCACTCCGGAGGAAATTGTTGCCAGTAAAGAAGTTAGAAAAGTATATTTAGGTGATAATTTTTCTATGTAATTTTGATATGGGGATAAAATGAAACTTATTTTACCTGAAGAAAAATATTGGTATTCATTTAAAAAAGGTTTGGATGAATTAAAAAACAACCCTACGCCATATGATATATTATCTATGAAAAACGGCTTAGATTATAATAATTTTGCAGACTATAATTTAGATTGTGAAAACAATCGATTAGGTATTGGTTTGAAGGAAGGATATGTTGCATCAACAAAATTATGGTTGATTGATAATGATAAATTTGTAGGAATTTTCGATTTACGCCATAGTTTGACTGATTATTTGAAAAAAGAAGGCGGAAATATTGCTTATTACATTGTACCTTCATCCAGAAGACAAGGTTTTGCCAGTGGCGGATTGAAGCTTTGTTGTAAATATGCTCGTGAAATTTTAGGACTTGAAAAAGTTTTAGTAACTTGTAATGCTGAAAATATTGCATCATATAAAACAATGAAAAAGGTTATGTCAGAGTTTGGAGGTTTTGAGGACGAACCTATACAGTTTACAAATAAGGAAGAAAAAAGAGTTTGGATAAATACGATGCTTGCAAAATGAAAAAAGATACTCACGATTTATATTGTCTTTTTTAACAACCGCTTCGATCAAAAATATTTTTTCTACCATCTCTTTATTTACAATACTTTCGGTGTTTAAAACTGCTACATTAAAAACGGAATGGAAAATATGAGATAGAGTAGAGTATATATGATAAATTTGTTTGAGATTTTTTGAAAAATTTTAATTTTACAAATAAATGGGAACAACGGATATGTAAAAAAGATATCCCAGTAAGAAATATAAGTTTCACAATTTGCCGAATCTAACAGCCAACACGAAATCATGCCTAATGCCAGCGGAATTAGATAAAACCTAAAGTAAAATACAATATTTTTTTAAATCTGATCATAGTATTATTACGATTTCAATAAACCAAAATATCAAAAAAAGTAAGACGATAAAAATATATTTATTAGGAATTATTTTCTTAAATTTGAGTCGGTATAATAAAGGATATAGCAAATATGATATAATGTAATCAAAAAACAAAAGTTGCCCTAAACCGTATTGTGTCAGGTCAGTTTTATAAAAAAATATTTGTGTAACAAAAAGTGCAATGGTGGTTAAAATAACACCTCCCAATATAAATTGAAGTATTTGTTTGATTGTTTTCATATTCTGTCCTTTCAATTTATATAGTAAAGGAAGTATCAGCAAAAGGCAATACAAAAGTATTGCCTTTTTAAATTTTAATATTTACCAGTTTTTAGCCTAACTAAATTATTTTTGCACTTTTACCTTCATTTTCGGCATTACATAATGTACCGGCCGGTATATTATATTTGTTTCGGCAATATACAGCACCATAAGCGTCAAAAACAACATTTACATAATTTTTATACGCTTTAAGATTTATTTTTATCTCATAGTTATAAAAATGTGTCATAATTTCTTCGACTAAGGTGTTCATACAATTAAATCTTTCAATGTTTTTTGCACATTGATTTAATTTATTTTTATAGTGCAATGTCAATGTATAATCATCAATAATTTCTCTGATTTTACTTTTACTGCTCCAATCGCTGCTATTATAAACGGCATCTATATCAATACCATGATATATATCAGCATTTGCATTTGTGTATGAACTTAAAAGTATTGTAAAAATTAAGACAATTTTTTTCATTTGTATACTCCATGTTTGAAATTTTAATATTGTTTTGTTAAAATATTATAAAAAAGCGCAAAATTAAGAAAAAATAAAGAGTGTATGTGATATGTAATAAGCATGTATTAAATGTTTTTTAAAGCATATAAATTACAATATAATACAACATTTCATAGGAGATTTTTATGAGAATAATATTTTTAACATTAATTGTATGGTTCATTGCTCCTAATTCATTTGCTAATGAAAATATTGATAAAATAAATAGTTTTGGTAAGAAAATAGATAACTGCCGAGAAATATTTTAAAGGAAAAAGATGAAACTAATTTTCCTTTAATGAAATATTACAAAGATAATATGCAAGTTCATGAAGATTTGCAAAAGTGCTATATTGATGTAGCCACTGAAATATTTGAAATATATTATACCGATAATAAAAAACTAATGTTTGAAAAAATAAACTCTTATATTAAAGATACATACGAATACAACACCCTTATCTATTACAATAGCAATCATTGTAAAAAAAACTGTGGCTCACTTGGCTATTTATACGCCAAACAAGCCACATCGTATGATTTACAAAACTATCTTATTAGAATGCTTTCACAATTAGAAGTTATTTATGGAAATTAATACTTATTTATTCTGTTGTTCCATCCGTTCTTAAAAATGGATTGTGAAGCATCGCTATCAATTAGTTTATTTACTTTTGATTTGGCATTGTTCTTAAATCTGTTAATAAATACATTATAATCAGTATTTTCCAATTTTTTTTGAGTAGATGGTCCGATAATTGTTCCAGGTTCAATGTCAAGCGATTTATGAACATTTTGTATAGCGGTTCCTTGTCCTTGAATAACAGCATTATCAAAAACAATTCCGACAATTTCATCCGGTAAAGTGTTTATTCCATTATATTTCCAATAATCTCTGTAATAAATAGCATTGGCTCTTTCTCTCGTTAAATTTTTAATGTCTTCATCAGGGTAAGTATTATGTGATATACTATAATTTGTCTTACAATATTTGTACATCTTAAAAATTACAATTTTAAATATATCTTAATCTTAAATTATTAAAGTATATTGTAAATAATTTGGAGATTATATTATGAAAAAAATTATCTTTTCAATTTTTCTTTGTTGCATGGTTTCACAAGCGTTTGCAAAAAAGAATAATGTAGAATATCTTGCACAATTACAAAATGATTTTACAAAATGTAGTGAAACTTTTTATATTAAATCCGAACAATGTTCAGATACAGGGAGCATGAAATGTTATAAATTTTTAACGGAGTTGCATAAAAGCACACAAAATTGCTACACTGAAGTTGCTAAAAGGATTTTTTTAAAATTTTATAATTTGGATGAACAACAAGCTAATCAGAAAATTGAAGATTTTGCTTCATCAATATACAAAAATTATTTCTATATATATCAAGAAAATAATTATTGCAGAGCAAATAATTGTGGTATATCAGCATTTTTATATAGCGAGTATGCCACAACATTTGCTCTAAAAGATTACATAGATATGATGTTTACTGCACTTGAAATTTATTTATAGTATATATTATATCTGTTTCTGTGTCCTTTTTCAAAAATTTTTTGATTAGGATATTTTTGTTGATATTTATCTTCTACTGCATTTGCATTATCTGAAAAATCCTTTTTAAATTTTTGATAATTTATATTTTTTAATGCGTTAATAGTAATAGGACCCAATATACCATCATCTTCAACACCAATAGAACGTTGTAAGTTTTTAATAGCGGTTCCTTGTCCTTGAATAACAGCATTATCAAAAACAATTCCGACAATTTCATCCGGTAAAGTGTTTATTCCATTATATTTCCAATAATCTCTGTAATAAATAGCATTGGCTCTTTCTCTCGTTAAATTTTTAATATCTTCATCGGGGTAAAATTTTTTAGTAATACCCATATTTGTTTCACCACCTCTATCATTCTTGTTATTAACATAACCACCTTCATTAGGCATGACATATTGATTCATGGCATTAAAAAACCTATTATCGGCAAGCATTTCATCAATAAATTCTTTGCTAAAGTCTTCACCATATTTTGAATAATCAACATTATTATCAGCTTGAGCAAAGCTTGATGGCCAAGATTTGGAAAAAGAAAAGTTTGCAGAATTAGTTTGATTAGTGTCATCATCTTGATCAAAGCCTTTTAATTCTTGTTTCAGAGCTAAGTTTTGTGCCTGTGTTTGATTATCCTCAAACGGATTATCAAGCATCCTGATACGTCGATATTCTTTGTATAACGGATCATCATAATCTGTATCAAAATCAAACGGTATATATTCTTCATCAAGTAAAAATTTTGTATCTCTTGGAGGATACAAACTCCCCGGATTATAATTTGAGCCGTAAAATTTTTTGGCTTGTTTGGTTAATCTTTTCATCTGCTCAAACGCTTCTTGATTTTTATCTGTCATTTTCTTTCCTTTCTTAAAAATTAAAACAATGATATTAATTATAATATCAATATTAATATAGTGTGATTGATATACTATTATCAATAGGCAGAAGATTATTTTTTAAATCAAGGATATAAAAATATCAAAAATGGGATAGACATCAAGAGATAACATACAGCAAAAAGAAAGTATTATTCTTTTAAGCAACCTTTTTCTTTGCTCCAATGCCAACAATCGGTTCTGCATTTATGCTGTTCAAAATCATACACACCATTGCCGGAATCTAAACATCTGTCGGCATTGTGTGAATCTGTAACCGAAACAGAAAAAATATTCATTAAAACATATAGTAACAATGATAATAAAAATATAATGTAAGAAGTTTTCTTTATTTTATTTACAAAAGAGCACACAAAAGAAATTATGCACGTAAGCATTGTTATCATGTATATTAAAATTGCAAAATCAAATTCGGGAAGGGTTATGATAAAATCATAACAAAACCAAACAAACATTAGTGCTAAAATAAATAATTTCCCCAATGTAACAATGATTCTTTTTAATATATTTAATACATGTGTGCTCATTTGCTATCCTATTTATATTTACTGTGATGTGTCGGACACGTTGCCCTTAAAGATTTTCCTTGTTTTGCTCCAATCCGTCCACGCGCATTTGATCTCTGATCTTTAAGAGATGATTGTAAATCATCTCCTTTAATATATCTATCAAAGTTTTCGCGTAAATTGCTCAATTTTTGTGCAGTTTGTTCTCCGTATTTTCCTCTGGTAGTTGCTTCGTAATTGGCTTTACAATGAAAGAATTGGTCACTTTCTTTAAGACCTTTCGTGTGCATTGTTGCGTAATTACGGGCAAAATCTATTGCAGGAGCCATCTTGCCGAAATAATTGGGCCACTGTGGTATTTTATAATTTTTCATATAATTATCAAGTTCTTTGGCGGTTTTATCGCCATATTTTGTTTTTGGCATTTTATTTTCCTTTCATAAATTTAAAATAAAAAAAAGCCGTAAAAGAAATTTTATATTACGACTTTAGGATTAAAACTATTGACTTCATACAAAATAATCTTATGTTATAAGCTCTTTCACCAATAGGAACGAAAGATTTTAATTGCCTGTTGCGTATCTTTAAACGGATTGCAACTTCGTTTAAAGGATTGAAAGTAGCCCCGATTTATCGGGGCTTTTTATCTGTCAATTTCCTTTTAAGACCGGTTGAAAAAATAACCGCCTTGAATAAATATTCAAAACGGTTGTTTATGGTTGACTGTTATTTATTTAAGATATTTATCTTTCATATATTGAGGTATTTCTACCGGAATATATTTATCCCACCCTCTGTCCAAAAGCTCTTGCAAACAGTTCGTTCGTATTTTTGATTTCCAATCATACTCCGGATAATCTTTACATGCTTCACTCTTTGCGCTGTATGGCCAATAACTTGTGTAATCTCTCAATTTTCCATCATCTATAAAAAAACTACAATAATCTACTTCACATCTGGTTTCTTTATAATAGTTTCTGGGATATTTAAAATTACTTACAAACAAATGATATCTGTCGCGTTGCTTTCCATGTATAGTTTTTTTTGTTACCATAAACACAGCACGCTCATCTTGGTCTAAAAATTCACATCTGTCATCTGAATTAACCGTCAAATCATTGATGTAAGTCGGATATATCTTATACATACTTTCAAACTTATTGGCACTTTCAAGCACCGAGTTAAATATCGGGTTATCAAATTTTACCGGTGTCTTTTTGTGTACACACGATGTTATCAGCAAAATTATAATTATAGGCAGTAACTTTCTCATATCTCTATCCTTTTAAAAGTTTATATAATATTTATTACTGCCTTTGATTTAATTATTTGTTAAAAGCATTCAACAATGTGTTATAGGTCCATTTGTTTCGTGCATCTTGAATGCCTTTTCGGTGGGATTGTTTGGCAAGCTCAACCGCATCTTTATTTATCAATGCTTTGGTAAACCCCGGCCAATACCCCTTATCCAGCACTTCTGCCATAATATTTTTATCAGAATAATATGCGTTCGGGTTTGTTATAAGGCTTACTTTGGTAGCATCGCTTAAATTACTGTTTAAGATATCATCTCTGTCATTAAGCCTAATAAACTTAAACTTGTTTTCACCCAAATTATATTGCATATCCATTAAGGCTATTTTACCGTCATCATTAAAATCCGTATCAAAATTTAATCCGATTTTTGATAAATTTCTTCTGATAACCGGCAAAACACTCTGCCTGACATATTTTTTACTTTCTGCCTCTAACTGAGCATCTTGAAAATATGGCAATTCTTCCTGATACATATTTTGGTAAGGATCTCTTTGCTGGTCAGCAGGATCAACTTTATAAACATCATTACCGTCTTCATCAACACCGATTTTATAATTTTTGCAAAAATTATCCATTTTGTTGTAAAGTGTGTTTATTTGTTCGCTGCTCCAAGCCGGATTTAATGAACTCACAGGTGCTTTTTGCGAAGTTAAAGTAAATTTTTGCATAAAATTTGCATTAGGTATCAGTGTACCAATACCACCTGTTACTTTGGCTTTAGTATCACAATAAGGATAATCTACATAGCCCTCGATATCAGGATCTTTGGCATGTTCTACAAACCTGTTTATTAAGTTATCGTCATTGTTTGGCTTCCCTCCCTTTTGAGCAAAGCTTGATGGCCAAGATTTGGAAAAAGAAAAGTTTGCAGAATTAGTTTGATTATTGTCATCATCTTGATCAAAGCCTTTCAAGTTTTGTTTCGGAGCTGAGTTTTGTGTTTGAGTTTGATTATCCTCAAAAGGATTATCAAGCATTCTCACTCTGCGATATTTTTTATATAACGGGTCATCATAGTCTGTATCAAAATCAAAGGGGATATATTCTTCATTTAAGAAAAATTTTGTATCTTTTGGCGGATACAAGCTCCCCGGATTGTAGTTTAAGCCGTAAAATTTTTTGGCTTGTTTAGTTAGTCTTTGCATTTGTTCAAATGCTTCTTGATTTTTGTTTGTCATTTTATTTTCCTTTCATAAATTTAAAATAAAAAAAGGTCGTGAAAATTTTCACGACCTGATAAAAAGCATTATAAAAAAGTGCTTTTAATTTTTATATACTTTTCCAAAGTATAATAAAAAATGTAGCTAAAATATTAAATAATGTCTACTTTAAAAATGTCCTATTTTGTATCATGATGTCTTAAAATGTATTTTTAAAAAAACAAAACGGGATATTTGCATATCCCGTTTCATCAGATGTTTTTATGCTTTCGCTAGTTCGATTAAACGAATAAGCAAAAATTGTTTTGCTTCTTCGCAAAAGTAGTCACCTGTTTTGATATACAGTTTTGCCAGTTCAATGGCGTTATCAAGCTCCAACATCTTTAATTCTGCTGAATCGCAAAGAGAATGATGCTTGATATATATCTCTGCAAGTTCTGATGCGTTAGCAAGTTCAAACATTTTTAATTGAACTTTCTCGCTGAGAGGATGTCTTTGAATGTACATCTTGACCATTTCCGCAAAGTCGGTACGCTCAAACATTGCTAAAAGCGTTTCATCTTCAAGCCTGTAATGCTGAGTATACAATTCCAAAAGTTCATTAGCTTTGGGATGATTGAGCAGTTCAAGCTCGGCCTTATCGCAAAGAGCATGTTTTTCTATACACATTGCTATCAATTCACCTGAGTGATCAAGCTTAACTAACTTTATATCAGCCTCATCACATAGTCCTTTGTTTTCTATGTATAATGATAAAAGTTCCTTAGCTTTCGGATGTTCCAGCAATTTTACTTCAGATTTATTATCCAAATAATATCGCTTAATATACATCTTTATCAGTTCGGCAGTTTTATCAAACTCTAACAGTTTTATCTCTGCTTCTACGCACATTGAATATTTTTGAATGTACTTAGATATAAGCTCTTTACTGTTAGGATGTTCAAACAATTTTAACTCTGCCTCTTTGCAAAGGTCACACATACTGATAAACGACTTCAAAATTTCTAAAGAATTTTTAAGATCGAATATCTTCAGCTGAGCTTCATCGCTAAGCCTAAATTTTTTCATGCGTCTTTTCAGAAGACTCAATGCATTTGGCAGAGAAAGCATCTCAAACTCTTGTTCTACGTTAAGACGACGACCGGTTTTGATACGCCACTTTAACAGAAAACGCTTAAATGCGCATTTCAATTTAAGTAATAACTTCATAATTTTTGTTGTCGGTTATAAAGCATCGACACATCGCTTCTAAATTGTTAATAAGATCTGCATAATTTGTTTAATGAACACACATTTAACACAAAAGATTGCTTTTGTCAATTTTTAAATGGGATATATTATGAGTTTATTTTGAATTTAAAATAAAAAAAACTCCCCGAAGGGAGAGTCTTTTATAATGAATTATCCGAATCATTTCCCGAGATAGGCATATAAGCGCCGACACCACCGAAATATTTTTGGAAAAATCCGATATCATGACCTTCTGTCGGAGTTTCTTGTTCGCTTACATCAACTTGATTACCATCTTCTTTGTCATAACTTGAAATTTTAGAAACTTTGCCTGATTTATCAAAACTAATACTTAAAATTTTACGATCTAATTCTTTTGGCTCAAAAAAAGCAACTTTTCTGAATGTTGACGACATATAAATCCATGTATTACCATCAAAAGATGATATAGATGATGGTGAACCTAAAACATTTTCAACTTCTTGACGGGTTTGACCAATGCCTATTTGTGAAATTTTATCAGGTGAGGGCATGTTACCGTTATGTACCAAAAATGCATTGTTTGAACAAGAAGCGCTAAAAATAACAATCAAACCTAACAAAAACAAATTGCGTATTGACATATCAACTCCATATAATTAAATTAAGCTAGAACGAGTTATAACACAGGGAAAATAATAATGCAAAAAGATTTTTCATATCCGTTGAATATTGATGATTTAAATCAGCAAGAACAACATCATAAACTAAATGCAGATGCTGAACAACTTAAAACTTTAAGAGATATTTTACAAGTAGAGGATGTAAAAAAATTTTGTGCTGATATTTTCTTAAAACTTAATTTGAAACAGCATAAGCTTGATTTATGGGGAAATGTACGTGCTAATGTCGAGTTAAAAAGTGTTGTATCGCTGGAAAACTTTGATAAAGAATACAATATAGATTTTACATATTGCTTTGATACAAAAGCAACTTATAAAGATATTAAAGAGTTAGAACCATCAATTTATGATGATGTACCTGATGTTATAGACAACGGTAAGATAAATTTGGCTGATATAGCAATTGAACAATTGGCACTACAAATTGATGATTATCCTCGTAAAGATGGCGAAAAGTTTGAGTTTGAAAGCGAGTTTGACGAAGAAACAACTAAAAAAGCAAACCCGTTTGCCGTGCTTGAAAAATTAAAAAAATAAACAACATGTAAAAAACTGCTTGCATTGTTAAAAAAATTTATATAAAAGCATGAATAACATTTTAGGTAAATTTTGCTTGCATTTAAATAAAAAGTGCATTAAGAATATGCCTTGAATATTTTGTTGTAATAATAAACTTTTAGTAAAAGAGAAGAAAAATGGCTACACCAAAGAAGAAAACATCTAAATCTCGTCGCGATATGCGTCGTTCTCATGATGCGTTAACTCCTAACGCTTATCAAGAATGCCCAAATTGTGGCGAATTAAAAAGACCTCATAACGTTTGCACAAAGTGCGGTCAATATGACGGTAAAGAAGTTGTTGCTCAAAAAGCAGACAAATAATTTTTTGAACTAATTTATATATGGAGCAGGTTTTGTCTGAAAATAATCTGGTCATATCTGTAGATGCAATGGGGGGAGATAAATCCCCTCGCATTGTAATAGAAGGTTTAGCAATTGCCTCTAAAAAAAATCCGGATGTTAGGTTTTTAGTGTTCGGTGATGAGGCAAAGGTAAATGATGAAATGAAGAAATTCCCGTTTCTTCATAAAGTTTGTACTGTTATCAATTGTATTGAGATGGTTCATAACGAAGATAAGCCTTCACAAGTTATTCGTAACAAAAATACCAGCATGTATCAAGCTATTGATGCTGTGCGCAGAAAAGAAGCTCAAGCTGTTGTTTCAGCAGGGAATACCGGTGCTTTAATGGCAATTTCCAAAATGCTGTTAAAAACAATTCAGAAGATACATCGTCCGGCAATCGTAAGTATTATGCCACATAGATATGGTAAATATGTTATGCTTGATTTGGGTGCTAATACTGAATGTAATGCTGTTAATTTGGCAGAATTTGCCGTTATGGGTAACATCTTGGCAAAAAATGCATTAAATATTGCAAAACCGAGAGTCGCTCTTCTTAATATCGGTGCTGAGGAAATGAAGGGTAAAGAAGAGATTCGCCATGCAGCCCAAATGCTTAAAAACACTTCAATTGACATGGATTTTATCGGTTTTATAGAACCGCATGAAATTTCATTTGGTAAAGCTGATGTTATTGTTGCTGACGGATTTACAGGTAATGTTGCATTAAAATCTATCGAAGGAACGGCAAAATTAATGCGTAGCATGATAAAAGATGCTATCAAAGGCTCAATCCTTTCATGGTTCGGGCTGCCGTTTTTGTTTTTCGCAGTAAAAAAAATCAGCAAAACCATGAATCCGAAACTTTATAACGGAGCTATGTTTGTTGGACTGAATGGTTTATCTGTTAAAAGTCATGGTGGAGCAGATGGGTTTGGTTTTTCTGTTGCGTTAGATAACGCTGCTAAACTTGTCAGACAAGACTTTGTTAATACAATCCGTGCAGAACTTGAAAATGTTGATTTAGACGAAGTTTCACAGGATATATTTTATGAAGTGTATTAGATCCGAAATTATTGGTTATGGGCATTATTTGCCTGAAAAAGTTTTAACAAATGATGATTTATCCCGTATGGTGGACACTAATGATGAATGGATTAGTACAAGAACTGGGATAAAATCTCGTCATATATCAGAAAACATGACAACTGCCGAAATGTCAGTAGAGGCAGCTAAAGAAGCTTTGAAAAATGCAGGTGTTTCTGTTGAAGATATTGATTTAGTCGTGGTTGGTACTTTGACTTCAGATAACACGACTCCTTCATGTGCTGCAAAAGTTAGCGATTTATTAGGTGCCCGATTCGGTGTGCCTTCCTTTGATGTGGCAGCTGCTTGTTCAGGTTTTGTATATGCATTGACTATGGCTGATAATATGATACGTTTAGGACAAGTTAAAACAGCTCTTGTAATTGGGGCTGAACGCTTGTCTAAAGTTACAGATTGGACAGACCGAAATACATGCGTTTTGTTTGGAGATGGGGCTGGCGCCGTTGTCTTAAAAGCAAATGAAGGTGATGGAACTGTTAAAGACAGAGGTGTTTTAAGCACACGTTTATATTCTGACGGTTCGGGATACGATCATCTCTACACAACAGGTGGTGTATCAACAACAGCAAATGCCGGGTTTATATACATGAACGGAAAAGAAGTTTTCAAATCTGCTGTAGGATGCTTATCAGGTGCTGCTGAAAGTGTTATGGCGGATTATGGAGTTTCTTCTGAAGATATTGACTTTTTAGTTCCTCATCAAGCAAATATTCGTATTATAGAAGGTGTAGGGCATAAATTAGGGTTGCCGAATGAAAAGGTTATTGTAACCGTTGATCATCATGGTAATACTTCTGCGGCTTCAATTCCGTTAGCATTATCAGAATCGGTTTCTTCAGGTAAAATCAAAAAAGGAGATTTAGTTGTATTGACAGCTATGGGTGCAGGTTTTACTTGGGGCGGCGTTTTAATAAGAATTTAAAAAAACTGTGAAATATTGCAGATAGTCACTTGAGATTATTTCAGCAATATTGTAAGTTAAAATAAATATTTGTAGTAACTAAAGATTAAGGAAGAAAAATGAAAACTATTACACGTGCAGATGTAGCAGAAACAATTTATGAAGAAGTTGGTCTTTCTCGTAAAGATTCTGGTGATATTTTAGACATGGTTATTGATGAAATCAAAGCAGAATTGGTTAAAGGTAATGATGTAAAATTGTCATCTTTTGGAACAATGTCATTAAGAAAGAAG
Source organism: Alphaproteobacteria bacterium (assembly GCA_045644765.1). GTDB lineage: Bacteria > Pseudomonadota > Alphaproteobacteria > RF32 > CAG-239 > JAFTYO01. The sequence goes on from JAZRHM010000027.1 coordinate 39,364, forward strand.
AATCCTAGAGTTGGACGCAACCCTAAAACAGGTGTTGAAGCTGAAATTTCTGCAAGAACGGTTATTTCATTTAAGCCTTCACAAAATATGCGTAAAGCTATTAATGCTTAAATAAAGGGGTAGAATATGGTAGTCAACAAGTCAAAATCAGCTTTTCGAACGATTGCAGAAGTTGCGGAAGAGCTTGGTGTGGCTACCCATGTTTTACGTTTTTGGGAGACAAAATTCTCTCAAATCAATCCTATGAAGGCATCTGGAGGGCGTAGATATTATCGTCCCGATGATGTTGAGGTTGTGAAAATTATCAAAAGTTTTTTGTATGATAAACGTTATACAATTGAAGGTGTTCAAAAACTTTTTAAGGATAAAGGTTTAAAGGCGATTTTAGGTGGAGAAATTCAAAAAGACTTTTTTGATGTTTCTGATGAAGGATCTGATGTTTCTCAAGAAGTTGTTGTAAATTGTTTGTCTCAAGACCAAAAACAGCTTTTAACACAAGCATATGATGAGCTAAAGCAAATTGAAGAAGAACTTAGAAATCTCTAAATTATGTTGTTTAGAGAAAATATGAACGGGACGTAGTTCAGCCTGGTAGAGCGCTTGCATGGGGTGCAAGAAGCCGGAGGTTCAAATCCTCTCGTCCCGACCAAAAAACTCTCACTAAAGGTGGGAGTTTTTTTAGGATTTGAACAACCGGCTTCAGCCGGAGGCATGAGGATAAAAAATGCCTATGATGGCATTTTTTACCGGAAATGGCGAAGTTTTATTAAGTTTGTGAAGAAAACGTTAAGTGACTGAAACAAACTTTAGAAAACGAGTGCCTGAAGCTAAAAAGGTTGAAACTTTTTAGCAAGAAAAATCCTCTCGTCCCGACCAAAAAACTCTCACTAAAGGTGGGAGTTTTTTTAGGATTTGAACAACCGGCTTCAGCCTGAGGTATGAGTATGAAAATAACTTATTTTAATTTAGGTTTATTTGGTGTCAAAGGCTCTTTACTTGTAGACTTAAAATCTTTATTTGGTAACCAAGTTTGATTACGTCCTAAAAAGGCAATCTTGCCACGTACAATCAAGTTTTCTTTATCGCGCCAAATTTCACATCCATATACTTTACCTTTGGTCGGATCTAAAATTTCGCCACCTGTATACTGATTTCCTTTTTGTTCCAAATCCCAAATTATATCCATGCCCATTACAGGAGGATTATTTGGTAATTTGGCAGTAGCTTGTTTATTTTTCAATAAATCTACCACACGACCGAAATATTTTCCTTGATATTCATAAATTTGAACAACACTTTTAGCAGTTTTTGTTTCATCATCAATTGTTGTCCAATAACCGGTGATATCTGTATTAGCCTTAGCTACACTTGTTATTAGTAAAAAAGTAAAAATTAATTTTTTCATGTAAACTCCTTTGGTTAATGTAGAGATATGTTTAACATCAGTTATCAAAAAAGTCAAATAATGAATATATATTAAAAGAGAATAGCAAAAAATAAAATAATTCGTTATTCAACTTTGCAAGTGAAACGAGTAACCATAATTGTCACCCTTCTTTGTGAGTGAAGCGAACACCCATAACTGTCACCGCTCCGAGCAAAGCGAGGTCAAGCGGCCTTCGAATTAGTTTTAAAAAATCCATCATCTAACGCGTTGTATAACAATTAAAATAATCGGTAGATGCCTTGACCTCACTCCGTTCGGAGGCATGACTTAAACAGGAATTGTCATCGCTTGTTTTCGTTGAGAAAACGTCAAGCGATCTTCGAATTAATTTAAATTTCTTTTAAGGTCATCCCTATTTTTTGCTTGCAATCCTTATACCTTGTCACCCCTATTTTTTGCTTGCAAAAAATTCAAGGGGTCTTCGAATTAGTTTAAAAAATCGGAAGATGCCTTGACGATTCCTGACGGAATCGAGGCATGACAGGTTATATTTTTACGTTTTGGAGGCATGACATAAAAATTGTCACCTCCTCAAATTGCTTAAAAATAAAGGGAAAAGAAAAGGGGGAAAACTGCTCAAAAACCTACGTTTTTGACCACATTTTAAAATTGAAAAAGCGATTTTTGAGTTTTGTTGTTTTTCAAACAGTTAGCTGGAAACAAAAACAATGCACAAAGGCAAAAAAACTGCTTGATTTAAACGTACGTTTATGACCATAATATCTCATATATGTTGCAACTATTATAAAGGACTATATTATGATAAAATTTATCAATAAAAACAAATTGTTAGCCACAACTGCCATTTGTGCAATTTCTATCTGTGCTAACTCAGTTAAAGCTGAAGAAATCAGCATTTTAGATATCTTAAACAATTCTACAACCAAATCACCAAACATTTCATGGGAAGAAGTAACTTCTGCCGGCGAAAACACTATCCAAATCGGTGATGGGTATTTCAAATATATTTACACAACACCAACAGATTATACCGAAGTTAAAGATAAAACTGAAAATATATCACTGATTAATCCTACTGAACAGTCTACCTACAAATATATCGGTTTAGGTGTTAACAATCCTGAAGGAACAGATTATGGCAATATAGAAAAAACAGTCTTTTCTAACAATAAAGTAACGGCAACTTTTGAAAATAGTGCTACCGGTGGTTATAGATATTTATCTATTTCTGGCGGAGCAATCTCTAACCAAGGGACAGTCGGTGATATAACCGCAGATTTTATAAATAATTCAATAGGTGTATTAGCAACAAATGCACATAATGACTATAATATTAATATATCTGCTAATATTTATGGTGGAGCTATTTTTAACCAAGGCACAATTGGTGATATCAGAGCAGATTTTTTTAATAACTCATTAGATATAAGTAAAGGTGAAGCTAGTAGAGGTAGTGTATATCAATATGCCTATGGTGGAGCTATTTATAATAGAGGAACTATTGGTGATATAACCGGTAACTTTGTTGGTAACAGTGCGAATACATCAAATGATGGTTATGGGGGAGCTATTTATAATGATAATTATTATAGTAATGGTACATATATTAGAGGTATAATTGGTGATATAACCGGAGATTTTATTGGCAATAGTGCAAATAATTATGGTGCTATTTATAATGGAGGAACAATTGGTAATATAACAGGTAACTTTATTGGCAATAGTGTAACAGGACCAGACGCCTTTGTCGGTGCAATTAGCAATACTGGGACAATAGATAGTATAATTGGAACTTTTATAGGAAATGGCATTAATGAGAAACGTGGTTACACGGGTTTGAATGTTAGCACAATTTATAATTCAGGAACAATAGGAGTACTTAGCGGAGATTTTATTAATAATTATATTAATATTACGGATGGTGATTTGGACTATAGGAATGTTGCTGTTCATAACTATAGTACAATGACATTGCTTGCAGATGGTTCAACAGATGCTTCTAACCCATATCATCAAGAAGTTTTGTTCAAAGGTAACTATGCAATAGATGAATATGGTAATAAAAGTTATGAAGCATTGTATAGTGAAGGAAAAATAAATTTTGAATCTCGTAACGGTGGTTTATTTACATTTTATGATATTATACATATTCAAGATACAATGAATTTAACCGGTGATGGTAATGTGGGTATGTTTAATATGTATAACGATATTTATACCGTCAATTTTCCAACATTAAATATTCAAAACCCTTACATATTTAATATGATAAACCAAAAAGCTAACACCATATCTTGGCAAGGAAATATCAATATTGAAGAAGAAACTACCTTAAATTTAGATGTATTTCTTACATCCGGAACAAGTGATAACTTTCTCTTTCCATTCGTAATTACCGGTATGGACAGTAGTAGTGTTATAACAGGTCGTGATAAATTTAAGATTGGTCAAGTAAACATTGTTGAAGATATGGATAATGATGTAGAATATGCAAAAGTTAACTATTCTAACCTTCATTTAACTTCAGATTCTAAACATGAACAGTCTACAAGCGGAGGCGTATACTCCATTGTTAGTGATGGTAAAAACCTTATGATTGAGAAAAAAGACGGAAAAGGAGGTTTTGCCGCATTTTTGGCTGATTCTAACAATATTGGTGCTGAACGCACATATTCTTTTACCAAAGATGAAGAAATGCGTTTAGCCATAGATAATGGTTTTGATATAAGCGGAAGTGTTGAAACTGACGGTTCAAATCTGACTATTTTTGGTAACGATCATACATTAAGTTATCTGACAGGCAAAAATTCAAAAGCCATGAACTTGTTAGAAGAACAAACAGCACAAATTAATAATTTAACAATTGAGGGGTTTGCTACCGGTTTAGCAAACAGTGGTTCAATAACACTAAACAACGTAACATTAAAAGATAACGGAACGGCAATACAAAATCATGGTAATATATCTTTACAAGGAGAAAACACCATATCCGGTGCCGGTTATGCCATGTATTTTAAACCCGGATTTAAATATCCTCTTTTAGCAGCAATGGTTGATGCTCAATATATGCAAGGGTCATTAAACGACTTGGGAACATATGAACAGTTTATAGCACAAATGTCAGCAAACCTATCAAATATGGTAGGATATGAAGTTAATGTAACGAATGGTGCTGAATATATTAATGTACTGGTTGAATATGCAAGACAACAAGGAGAAGTTATACCTGATGATGAAAAAGAACTAATAGGTCTTACAGATGCACAATATAAAGAAATTATAGGTCTTTTAAAAGAATATGGAGAAGAACACCCAACTGTTGGTACTATAATAATGGTTGGATTAGATGAAGGCTTTGCCCCTGCTAAAGATGAAGGCTTTGATTTGGCCAAATATGTCAAAATGATGTATACTACGGATGAAGACGAAAAAGATGCTTTGTTTGCAGAATATGAAGCAGAAGTTAAGAAAAACATGACTGATGAAGAGCTTGAAAATCTAGGAACAAGCTTGGAAGATTATGTATATCTATTTCCTATATTTGATAGCATTATAAGTCAACAATCAGGTTTACCTAACCCCTATAATTATACTAAGGTAGATTTTTCATCATCACAAACAGCTGCAAAATATCCGTTAATGGGAGCATTTATAGATTATATGCTGGCACAAGAGGCCGCTTCAGAGAACACGACCTATGAGAAAATGTTAGCAGATTTATCTTCGAGTGTTGGAGTAACTATAACAAATGGTGCAGAGTTGGTGGAATTTGCAGCACAACAAGGGCTTATGGCGTCATGTACGGATGATTTATCTTGTGTAAATGAGATAGCCGGTTCATATTTGAGTATAAGCCTTACCCAATCGCAATATAACGACATTATAGATATTGTAAAAGAGTATGGCGAAGAACATCCCGGTTCAGGCTTTATGGCTTTGATGCTTATATCAGAGTTTCCTGACATACCTTTAAGTGATATGATGGCAATTTTATATGCCGAAGATACTGCTACACAAGAAGCGTTGATAGATGGCTTAATCTCAAAAATGATTGCTTCGGGAGATTTACCTGCAGAATATAGAGATAGTGCAAAACAAGAAATACTTGCTGCTGCAACACAATTTCAATCGGAAAGTTTGCAAGCAGATACAATGTATGCTGATTTGGGAATACCAACACCATATGGCTATGTGTATGTAGAAAACATTGCTGGTAGTTCATCTTCTGTCTTAAACTTTGCTGAAGGTGCGATATTGAACCTTAATTCAAAAGTAAGTGGTGATGATGTATATGGTTTGACACTTGTAGGTGCTGATGATGCTATCATCAACTTAAATTCTGAGATTGAAAAGGCAGATTTGGTTCTTGACGGACCAACGTTAAAACTTTCGGATGAAAGCACAAACTTAGCCTCTGTTAACAGTTTTGAAGTTAAAAACGGTACGTTAGATTTACAAAACGATGCTGTCCGTAAACTAGTTGCATCTAATTTCAAGATTAGCGGAGCCTTAAAACTTTATGTTGATGCAGATTTAGCCAACAAGACTATGGATACCTTAGGCGAAGTTGAAGTTTTAGATGGTGCTTCAATCAGCGTTGACGGTATCAAGATTTTATCAGATGCAGCAGAAGCAGAAACTCTGATAAGCTTTGCAAGTGAATCTTACAAAGATAAAGTTAGCACAACGGTTGATAATGTTTTGTCAGCAAAATATGAGTATGCTGTGGAATATGATGCAACAACAGGTGAGTTTAAGTTTGTTCGTGCAGATGAAAAAGCACCGGAAGAAGTTGCACCAAACCAAGCACCTGTTTTGAGCACTACAACAACGGTTGCAACGGTTGAAACAGTTGTTGCGCAAATCTTTGATAGAGATGTAACGATATCAACAGATATCAATTATGGTGCAGACACAACAGACTACATGGAAACATCAGACGGAGTAAACATCCATAACAACAAGAGCGTATGGGTTAAAACCTTTGGTTCAGATGATGATGTAGAAGTTGATAACTTTAGCAACACAATCGATGCAGAAGCATATGGAGTTGTCGGTGGAGTAGACAGCAAGGTGTTTACTTATGACAACGGCGTTAAAGCAGCATATGGTGTATATGGCGCATATGTTGGCGGCAAACAAAAATATAACGATAGCAAAATCACACAAGATAGTGGCTATCTTGGTGTAAGCGCAGCGTTCAGAAAGAACAATCTGTTCTCAAACTTCACACTTAACGGTGGATATATCACAAGTGAAGCAAACACCGAATGGGGTAAAGATAAGTTTGACACCAAGGTAGTAAGCGTTGCAAACAAGACAGGTGTTGATATCAAGACATATAACAACTGGAAAATCACACCTGCGTTGTATGTAGCTTATACCGGTATGGATACCGAAGACTACACCAACAAAGCAGGCGTTAAGATGGAAAACGAGTTTTCTAACGTTATAACGATTGCACCTGAGCTTAAGGTAAGTAACCGTATCGGTAAAGACTTAGACGGTTATGCAAAAGTAAGCTATAAGCATTATGTCTATGATGCCGAAGTAAGAGCTGATGATGTTCTGTTAGAAGAAATGAGCGCCAAACCATATGTGGAATATGGCTTCGGGGTTGAAAAGGATTGGGCTGATAAGTCCGGCTATGCTGAAATCACCCGTCGCTCCGGCGGCCGTGAAGGTTGGAACATCAACCTCGGCTTAAACTTTGATTTCTAAACAAGAAACTCAAAAACAAAAAAGGCGGGAAAATCCTCGCCTTTTTTTGATGGTTTACTTATTAAAATAAGTTTTAATCGCCTAATTCTACATTAGGGTTAATTGCTAAAAATTCTTCTTTTGTAAGCACCAATGAAACAAAAACGTTTTTAGCCTTACTCAAAGGATAGTCAAAACATACATTCCCATCTTGCATTGCAATTGGAAAGTAGCGATATGCAGGATAGCCATCATCTCCGTACGATCTTGTCCAACAATTGTCGATTTTGTTTTTTCTTCTTGCATTTATCAAGTTACACAACTCTCTTGATGGCAAGAAAGAATGATACTGAGGGTAGTGTTTTTCTTTCCACGCCTTTTGAAGTTTGTCACTTTCTCTTAAAGAGGCATTGTGATCAATGGGCTCTAAAAAAGTGATTTCTACAATTTTTTTGAACCGATGTTCACCAAGTTCATACAAGCTGCTATGACATTCATCTTGGAAAAAATGAGCCATAGCAACTGCATTTTCGCAGTTTTCTTCAATTTGAAGATCTCGATTAAGATAAAAAATATGGAACATAATTATTTAAATTTAGTATTACATTATAATTTATATTGTATCGTCAATATATATCGTTTTTATAAATAATGTCAAATCAATATTTTTTATATTGACGAGTGAAAAATAAAATCAGATAATGAGTAAAAATTTTATATAAAAAGGAGATTCATAATGGGAAAATGTAATAATCCTAATTGTAATTGCGAAAATTGTAATTGTGGCGATAATTGTACTTGCGGTAACGAGTGCAATAAAGGTTGCAATTGCGGTAAATAAAAATTTTATGAGGTGAAGATGAAACGTGTCATTATCTTGATGATGGATTCATTTGGTATCGGTGGAGCTAAAGATGCGGCAGCTTTTGGCGATGAGGGAACAAATACGTTATATAATATTGCAAAAGCAAACAATGGACTTGAAATTCCAAATCTAAATGCTTTAGGCTTGGGGAAAGCGGCCTTTTTATCTTCCGGTAAAGAGCCTTATATAATAGGTAACAGCAGTGTCAAAATTGCTTCAAAATATGGCGCTATGCAAGAAATAAGCAAAGGAAAAGATACATCTTCAGGTCACTGGGAAATGGCCGGAGTTCCTGTTTTGTTTGATTGGGGATATTTTCCGAAAGAATATCCGTCGTTTAATGATGAACTTATTGCTTCAATTGTTAAAGAAAGTGGTATAAACGGAATTCTGGGCAATGTTGCGGCTTCAGGAACTGCCATAATTGAAGAATTTGGAGAAGAACATATAAAAACCTTAAAACCCATATTTTATACATCAGCTGACAGCGTTATGCAAATTGCCGCACATGAAAAATATTTCGGATTAGATAATTTGTACAAACTTTGTGAAATTGCTTTTGAAAAGGTTAAACCTTATAACATTGCTCGTATTATTGCTCGTCCGTTTGAAGGTGAGAAAAAGGGCGAATTTAAGCGCACAAAAAATCGTCATGACTATTCGGTTATACCTCCGGCTCCAACAGTTTTAGATAAGTTAAAACAAAGCGGCGGAGAGGTTATTTCAGTTGGTAAAATTAGCGATATTTTTGCCGGTTCCGGCATCACAAAAGCTGTCAAAGCAAGCGGTTTAGAAGAACTTTGGAACGTTACGTTAAATGAGGTTAAATCAGCCAAAGATAATACTATCGTGTTTACCAATTTTGTGGATTTTGACATGACATGGGGACATCGCAGAGATGTTAAAGGATATGCTCAAGGTTTGGAATATTTTGATAAAAGGCTTCCGGAACTTGTAGATATTTTACAAGACGACGATATTGTCTTTATAACAGCTGATCACGGATGTGACCCGACTTATAAAGGAACAGACCACACAAGAGAAAATGTTCCGGTTTTGATGCTTGGTAAAAAGATAACACCTGGTGAAATCGGATTGCGCCAAACATACGCTGATATTGGCCAAACAATTGCAACATATTTCAATTTAGAACCTATGAATTATGGAAAGAGTTTTTTATAAACGATGATAAATATAGATTTACCATATTTTGATGAACGTAAAACTGGTATTGATATGTTGGTTTTGCACTGTCAAGCTTTTGATATAAAAGAAGCAATTGATATTTTGCATCAATATAAATTAAGTGCTCATTATATGATAGGTTTAGACGGTAAAATTTATAAATTGGTAAACGATGAGTATAGAGCTTGGCATACAAAAACCGATGCTTCTTATTGGAATGGAGCAGGGGATATGAATTCTCGTTCTATCGGGATAGAAGTTTGCTCTTTATCATTAGGACAAGAACAATATACGAAAAAACAAATAAATAGTATATTAAGATTATGTAAAACATTAATCAAAAAACATCATATTAAAAAAGAAAACGTGGTAGGTCATAGTGATATATGCCCTAACAGAAAACCCGATCCCGGAAAATGTTTTCCTTGGCATTATTTGGCTCGACATGGTGTTGGTTTTTGGTATGATATTAAAGATGCAAAAAAAGTTGAAGAAGCTGATGAAAGCAAGATGTTGTCGGAAATCGGTTATAATGTAGAAGATTTAATGGCGGCAAAATGGGCTTTTTGTAAAAGATTTATGCCGGAAATTATACCAACAGATGATGTAAAAAGCATAATAGATAAACCGGTGCCTGAAAATGCCGATATATTTATAAAAAATACTAATTTTGCTGATGTGCTAAAAGCTGTGTATTATCGCTATTGTTACAACAATAAGAGATAATTATCATAATGTCTTCAAATATATTAAAAATACATAATCCACAGATAAACTGCGGCAATAAAAACACTTATCAGCATCACAGGAATTGACCAAAGCAAAAACCTTACAAAACTTATCGGATGACCTTCACGAGAAGCAAGACCTGCTACAATCACATTTGCCGAAGCCCCAATTAATGTGCCGTTACCGCCAAAACAAGCGCCTAATGATAGAGCCCACCACACGGGCATCATTGCCTCACGACCACCCATGCTCGGTTCCATAGATTTTAACATCGGTATCATTGTGGCAACAAACGGAATGTTATCTATCGCACTTGATAATGCGGCTGATGAACCTAAAATCAAAAATACGGTCTTTTTAATGCTTCCTTCGGTTAAATCTATAAACCATTGTCCCAAAAGTTGTAATACTCCTGTAATTTCAAGTGCGTGTACCACCATAAAAAGCCCGCAGAAAAAGAAGATTGTTGTCCAGTCTACAAGGTTGAAAATATCTTCGGTTTTTTCATCTCTATCATAATGCGTTTCGCCCAAGGTGTATAACAAAAGTAAAACAGCAGCGCCAAACAGGGCAATAACGCCATTTGCAATATGGATGTGTTCGGCACATATAAAACCTGTAATAGTAAAGAACAAAACGGCTAACGACTTATACAAAAGCATTTTATCGGTTATACTCTCTTTTTCATTTATACGCATAATTGAAGCACGATTTCTATCTGTTGTTTTAAGGCTTTTGCGCCAAATTAAAACAAAGAAAGTAATTAAAACAATTATGCAAACAATAACAACCGGCGCAAGTGTTTTTAAAAAGTCTAAAAATGATAAATTTAAGGCCGAACCGATTAAAATGTTCGGTGGGTCACCGATTAAAGTTGCCGTACCACCGATATTAGAAGCAAATATTTCTAATATCAGATAAGGGAAGGGGTTGATACCAAGTTTTCTGGTAATTTGAAATGTTACCGGCACAATCAATAATACAGTGGTTACATTATCTAAAAATGCCGAGAAAAAAGCGGTGACAAATGCTAGCATTATCATAATCCCAACAGGGTGAGCCTTAACCTTTTTTGCTCCCCATACGGCAACAAACTGAAATAAACCTGATTTTTCGGTTATATTGACAATTACCATCATACCGACAAGTAGCGATATGGTATTAAAATCTATTCCGCTAAAGGCTTGTGCTTGAGTTAAAAGTCCTAAAAAAATCATTATGGTAGCGGTTAAAAGTGTTACCACCGCACGATTGATTTTTTCGGAAAATAAGATAATGTAACAAATCAATACAATAGCGCAAGCGATTGTTTTTGTATCAATTCCTAAGGTTGTGTTAAGTATTTCAAGCATAGTCCGAAACCTTTAGATAAAATGAATTAGATATAGATAAATCATTGCCATCGCTACGCTAACAAGCATCACCGGAATTGACCAAATTAAGAATCTGATAAAACTGATGGTGTGTCCTTCACGGGTAGCAAAACCTGCTACAATAACGTTGGCAGAGGCGGCAATAAGCGATCCGTTACCACCAAAACAAGAACCTAATGATAGAGCCCACCAAACAGGCATCATAGCCTCACGTCCGCCCATAGATGGCTCCATAGTTTTAAGAAGAGGTATCATGGTTGCAACAAACGGAATATTATCTATGGCAGTTGATACAATGGCAGATACCCAAAGCACAAAAAACGTGGCTTTTTTAATGCTACCTTCGGTGATTTCTATAAATTTTTGCCCTAAAAGTTCTAAAACACCTGCAACTTCCAAGCCGTAAACGATGGCAAATAAACCACAGAAAAAGAAAATCGTGGTCCAATCTACAAGACTGAAAGCATCTTCAACTTTTTGATCACGTTCTTGGTGTTTGTCTCCTAATGTATATAACATAAGTAATAATGCGGCACCAAACAGAGCAACTGTACCATTGTTGATATGAATATATTCGGCACTTATAAAACCGATTATGGTAAGAGTTAAAACACCAAGCGATTTATAAAGCAAGTTATAGTTTGTAATGCTGTCTATTTCGTTGATTTTCATAATTTTTGCCTTATCGGTTTCGCTTGCAACCATTTTGCGACCGAAAATAAAGTCAAATACGGCAATTAAGACTACCATATTTATAACAACAATTAAGGTAAGTTCTTTTACAAAATCCATAAAAGACAGATTTAATGCGGAGCCGATTAAAATGTTCGGAGGATCACCGATTAAGGTAGCTGTGCCACCGATGTTTGAAGCAAAAATTTCTAAAATTAAAAACGGGTAGGGATTAAGTTTTAAGTTTCTTGTAATCTGAAATGTAACCGGAACAATCAGTAAAACCGTTGTAACATTGTCTAAGACGGCAGAAAATATGGCAGTTACAACAGAGAGCATAATAAGTAAGCCTCTGGGAGATGCTTTTACAATTTTGGCGCTTTTAATGGCCACATATTGAAACATGCCCGATTTTTCGGCAATACCGACAACAATCATCATGCCGATAAGCAAAGATATTGTGTTAAAATCTATACCGGCAAGAGCAGATGTTTGAGTTAAAATGCCGGTAAAAATCATAACAGAAGCACCCAAGAGAGCCACAACCGCACGATTAAGTTTTTCAGTAAACAAAATTATGTAACTGATAACCAAAATAGAAGTTGCCAATATTTGCGGATTAAGCCCAAAAAGGGTTTGCGGCAATATATGAGCGTCCATAAAAATCCTCCAAAATATTTTCCGTTTCGTAATATATATGCTCTATTGTTAAAAAACAAATAATATTTTTTAATGTTTGATAAATTGGTATGGAAAGAAAATAGGATAAATAAATTTTTTTATTTAGAGTAAAATTATGTAACATACTATTTTAGCACAGATATTTTTTGCGTTTAGCACCATGTGGGGGCGGGGCTTTCAACAGCTTATACATAATCCGGCTCTAGGATATTTACCGATAAATAATAGTCGCTAACTTGATTTATAAGCAATAACTCAAACAAAAAAACTCCGTTAATTTTAGTCAGCGGAGTTTTTTATGGTTTACATTAAATATGTTATGATATACTTTAATGAGAAATAAACATATCTTGGAGAAAAATCATGCCAACAATACATTTAATGGTAGGCTTTATGGGGTTTGGTAAAACAACTGTTGCCAAGCAGTTAGAACAAGAATTTTCGGCGGTACGTTTTACTCATGATGATATAATGATGCAATTATACGGACGTAATCCTGATGATTTCCAAACAAAATATGTTAAAGTTGATGATTTTATAAAAAATGAAACGAAAAAATATGTTAAACAAGGTAAAGACGTAATTTTAGATTATGGTTTTTGGACACATCAAAAACGTAAAGAATATTATAATTGGGCAAAGAGCTTAACAGATAATGTCGTTTTTCATGTTTTAGAATGTGATGTTAAAGAAGCAAAAAGACGTGTTTTGGAACGTTCTCAAAAAGATAATAACGCATTAATAATTGATGAACATACTTTTAATATGTTTTTTGAACAATATGAGCCATGGAATTCTGATGATAAATATCCGGTAATTTTTCATCATGTTGAAAACGATAATATCTATACCTCTGCTTTTAATGAAAATGTTACAAAAACTCATTTTGGTGTTTATGCTTCAATAATTAAAAACGGTAAAATTTTACTTATTAAAAAGACGCAAGGCCCATACACAGGTTTATATGATTTGCCGGGAGGAAGTTTAGAAAAAGGTGAAACTTATATTCAAGCATTAAAACGTGAAATTAAAGAAGAAACAGGATTAGATATTGTAAAAGCTGAAAATAAACGCTTTAAATCTGTTGTTTTTGAAGATTTCACCTTAGCAAGCGGTGAAAAAGGTTTATTACAACACAATGCTGTTTTGTATGATGTAACAGTTTGTAACCAACCTTTAAACACAAAAGATTTTAAAGGTGCTATTTGGCTTGAAATTGAAGCATTAACAACAGAAAATGCAACACCATATGCGTTGATGGCTGCAAATAAACCACTAATATCCATTGTTGATGAAAGCGATAAAGTTGTTTCGTCTTGTTTACGAGGAACCCCACTGAAATTTGGTAGATTTCCTATGATTGCAGCTGTGTTAATGTTTAATTCAAAAGGTAATTTAATTATGCAAAAAATTGCCGCACATAAAAGATGGGGCGGTTTATGGACATATTCGGCAGCGGGACATGTCGACGCAAGCGAAACTTATAAAATGGCTGCAAAGCGCGAATTAAAAGAAGAAATCGGTATTAAAGCTGATATCAAACGAGAAATTGCAGCATTCCCCATAATTAGAGAGGGTAGGCGGATTGCTTTCCATCATGTATTTGAAGTACGCTCTGATGACATAATTGTTCCTGATAAACAAGAAGTTGCAGAAATAAGAGAAATTTCTTTGGCAGATTTGCAAAAAGAAATAAAACAAAATCCGGAACATTTTTTTGATGCTTTTTTGATGGCAATCAATATATTTTTTGAAAAAATGTAATTTTTAAACTTTTATGTTAACTAAAAACGCATTGACTTTTTGGGATAAATGTATTAACAAATAGTTAATATATTATATAACAAATTAAGATAGAGGTTTTTATTATGAGATACAATTTATTAGCAGCTTTGTTAGTTTCGACATTTTTAACAAGCAATGCTTTTGCTGCTGAAGTTGATATAAATGCTAAATATTTAAATAGCTTGTCCTCACCTAAGGTTAAATGGACTGAGGCTCAAGAAGGTGACGAAGGTGCTATAAAAATCGGCGATAAATATTATACCTATACTTATACAAAACCAACAGATTATACCAAAGCAACCGAACATATCAGTTACAACTTATCCGAATCAGATGTGGATAAAGTTTTATTTGAAGGTTTTACGGAAAGTTACGGTGGCGGTGCAATACGTGATAACAGTGACAATTCTAGCTTAGACATCATAGCAGACTTTTTATATAACCACGCATCATACGGTGGGGCAGTTCGTTTCGAAAATGATAGTAAAATTAACAGCATAACTGGTGATTTTATAAAGAACTATGTTGAAGGCGGAAATGTTAATAGTGGTGCTATCGCAAATTCCGGTAATATAGAATATATCAAAGGAAATTTTATTGACAACTACGCATCAGGTGATCCTTTTGCTAACGGAGGCGTTGCTGGTGGAGCTATCTTTAATAACAATTATATAAACAAATTAGAAGCAAACTTTGTTGGAAACCATACTAATGGTAATGCCGGAGCAATTTATAACCAAAACGGAGCATATATTGGTGATATAAAAGGTGCTTTTGTTGGTAATTATACAGATAGTGATGCTCAATCTTCAGGTGGAGCTATAGAAAACCATGGTTCAATAAATAATATAAAGGGAAATTTTATAGAAAATCATGTTAAAAGTAAAAAACAAGCTACAGCAGGCGCTATTTATAATAATGATTACACTATTGATTCAATAACAGGTGTCTTCACAGGTAATTATGCAGAAAGTGAAGAAAAAGCATATGGTGGAGCTATTCGTAGTTGGGGCAACATTGGAAGTATAAATGCTAATTTTACTGGAAATTATAGTAAAGGGAAAGAATTTGCTGCAAGCGGAGCTCTTGATAATGTGGGGACTATTGATACAATAACTGGAGATTTTATTCAAAATCATGCAGAAAGTGAAAAAAATGCTCAAGGTGGAAGTATCTCAAATTGGAGTTCATTTACTATAAAAAATATAAGCGCTAACTTTACGGGCAATTATACAAAATCCGAAAATCAAGCTGTAGGTGGTGCAGTGTTCAATGGTGGAACAATAAATAATGTAACAGGTGATTTCATAGAAAACCATGCAGAAGGTGAAAAAGGTACTTTTGGCGGAGCTATTTATAATAATGGTACATTTGATATCATAACATCTAATTTTATAGACAATTATGCTCAATCATTGAATAGCAATTCTTTTGGTGGTGCAATCTATAATTATAGCTCCATAGATAGTATAAATTCTGATTTTAAAAACAATTATACTAAAGCTAAAAATCAAGCAGTAGGAGGAGCTATTTATAATAAAGGTACAATAAACAATATAATAGGTAATTTTATAGAAAATCATGCTAATGGTGATGCTGGAGCTTTCGGAGCTGCAATTGTCAATGAAAACTATATAGACAATATAAAATCTGATTTTAAAAATAATTATGCTCAGTCATTAAATAAAAATATATCAGGTGGAGTACTTTATAATACCGGCACAATCAATAACATTATCGGTAATTTTAGCGAAAATAATTCCAATGCAGAAAAAAATATTTATGGCGGAACACTTTATAACAATAAAGGCACAATAGAAAGTATAATAGGTAATTTCACAGATAATCACGCAAATGCTAAAGGTAATATAAATGGTGGTTCTATTTATAATTCCGGCACTATTAATAATATAATTGCTGATTTTACCGACAACTATGCTGTTTCATCAGAAGGTTCTTCTTTTGGTGGAGCTCTTATTACATTTAATCCTATTGAAAATATAACTGGTAGTTTTAAAAACAACCGTTCTATTTCAGAGTCAGATTCATATTTAGCGTATGGCGGTGCTATACAAGCTCAAGCTAACACAACCTTTTCTTCTGGTGATGATGTTCGTTTCATGAGTGGTAACTATACCAAAGATAACGTAAGAGGTAAAAACTATAATGCGATATTTGTAGGTTCATATGCCGCAGGTTCTGAGCCTAAAATCGACATCAACACTAACGAAGGTGGTGCTTGGGTGATAAACGATAATATGGAAGGCGGTGTTGATACCGAAACATCAGTTGAATATGATTATCAATATAATCTTTTCTTTGAAGGAACAGATAGCGTAGCTGAAGATGGCAGTACAAAGCAATATATCAACATGAACAATGCTATCATCAACGCAAAAGAAAAAAGTGTCAGAGGAACGACATTACGATTAGGTAAATATAACCACGAAGACAAAACTGCCAACAACTGGGAAGGACAAGGCAAGATAATTACGATGTTAAATTCAGACGG
>JAZRHM010000028.1:0-1659 GCA_045644765.1 Alphaproteobacteria bacterium
GTGCATCTTTTGAGGAACGATTATTTCGGCACGATACTGCAATGCAGATACAAAGAATTCTCCACGATGTACCGGAACCATACAAAGAGGTCTTTATGTGGAGAGTATATGCAGAATTGAGTTTTAAGCAGATAGGACAAATATTTGGTAAATCTGAAAATTGGGCTTGTGTTGCCTATCACCGAGCACGAAATAAGATTAAAGAAAAATTGGAGGTTTATTAACATGAAAAATGAATGCAATATTGTTCGAGATATTCTGCCTTTGTATGTTGAAGATATGGTCAGCGAAGAAACTGAAAAGTTCGTGAAAGAACATCTTGCGGAATGCAAAAAATGCAGAGAAGACTATGAAGCCATGAAATCAACGGATGGCTTTGTAGAGAACAAAAGTGATAATTCTGAGGACATCAAAATAGCAAACAGTTTGAAGAATATCAAGAATGCAATCAACAAAAAAATCAGAAACATAGTATTATGTGCTGTTGCTGCAGTATTGGTTGTAATCATTGGGGATAATCTTATGTTTAATGCTGCAATTAAGAATGTTTCTCCTGAGGATATCTCTATTTCTGCTGATGTGTATTCATTAGCTGAACTTATTGAGAATCCCGTTGATAACGATAACTCTAAAGCAATCGAAGTAAAAATCCCCCATCTCGGAACGATGGAACTGACGGAAGATACAATTAAAAAATGCGAGTATGTAACTGTGATTTCTGTGGGTTCGGAATATTTTATAAGAGCTATAAAGAGCGAAGTAAAAGACAACACACTTTACATCAATGCTTTCAATACCACACTTCTTAACAACAAAGCCCAAAATTATCAAAAGCAGTTTTCTTATGTTGAATTGCAGGAAATAAATAAGATTATATTTGTTGATGGCAATGGTTTGGAAACGGTGTTATGGAGTAAATAAATTCCAATTTAATAAATGGTTTTAACACTCATATCCAAATCGGTGCAACTTGCCAATTAAAAAACCTTGAAAACCCAGATAAAATGGGAGCTTTCAAGGTTTTTTATTTCTCGTTTTCTTGAACAAACTTCCGTGAAAATCGGTCAAAATAGGCATAACTTTTCAAAAAAGGGGGATCAACGGGGGGGCAAAATTTTCGCAAAAAACGCCACCCTAAAATAGGTGGCGGCGGGTGATTTAATCTCTTCAATTGATTATTCAAATCCTCTTCAAAAATTGTTTTGGGAAAAGGATTTATAATAACGTAACCACTTTTTTGAACGCACTTATATACGCAGAACACAAGTTTTTTATATCCCACACAACAATATTGGGAAGTGTCATTTTTGTGAGATTTGTGCCTGAAGATATGATGACAAATTTTCTGTAATTGTCTCTTTGCCTTATTTTTTCAAACTGCAATAAGGTCTTGTCTAATATGTTTTCGCCCTTGTTCAGAACGGTAAAAGCGTCTGTTCCTTTTTTCGATTTTTGCACAAACGATATATCGCCTTCGTCGGATATTTCCAGAATATCTCCGTCTTCCTCTGTGCTGAGAAGAAAAAGCATTAATTCGTATATCGATTGGTTGAACTCCTCTTCATCCTCCATAATAAGGCTGGTCATTTTTATTTCAGTAGCTTTTACGAAATCGTCATCGTCGGAATCTTCGTCTAACCTGTAAAGCTGTTGCATTTG
>JAZRHM010000029.1:0-69997 GCA_045644765.1 Alphaproteobacteria bacterium
TCAGCTGTTACATCAGCTTGTTCTATCTTGCTTGTTATGTTTGCTTTGCCGGTGATATTCATTTTGTAATCAACATTACCGGTAATATCGCTGTTTAAGTTTACATTATTTAATTTGATTTGAGCATTTTCATTGGTCACAGTTACCAAAGCTCCATCTGCACCGCCTACTGTGAGGTGGCTCAGATTTAAGGTCGTTTCATTTGTTAAGTTAAAACCTTTTTTCGAATTCATATTAACGGTTGATACATTACCGTCGGCATCTATTGCACCTTGTATGCTCAAATTGCCTTCAGCAACGGTGCCTATATCTGAACTTACATTGTAAGTTTTACTTGCATCACTGGTTTTGAAACTTCTGTCACCGATATTTGCACCTGCTACAACAGATAATGTATCGCCCATTTTTTCAGATGTTGTAGCACCAACTACTTTATGGCTTTCGATAATACCGATTGAGTCATTGGTTGTAGTTGTTGTGGTCAGTCCTAATTTACCATAGGTGATTGTATCTGCAACAACCGTTGCATAATATACATCATTCCAACCGGTTACAGCGTTTATTATTGCATCGGTTCTGGAGCCTCCTGATTTATCCAATATAAAATCATTATAATCGGCCAATTCTTTTGTGAGTTTATCACTAAAAGCAAGTTGTAAAGCGCCCTTGGTAGATAAAATCTGGACTTTGAACGTGTCTGAAGTTTGATCTTTTGCCAAGTCAGCAAATGATTTGCCGACAGTATTTAAACTATCGATTACAATTGTGCCGGTTGAATCTGCCGTTGTTTTAATTTTATCAGCAGAATTTGTTGTTAAATCTAAATCGATACTCCATTTGGCTGTGTTTTTAGAATTTAGGCTCTGCATATTATAGATTTGTACCTTTCTGTTTGATAAATCTATGTTTACATTTTCAGCCGTTACATCTGCATTGGTAAGGTCATGGTATAAAGATACCGTACTGTTTGAATCTCCTGTGATTTTGACATCATATCCGGAAACACCATTTATGATATCAAAAATTTCAATGTTTCCACCATTGTAAGATCCTAATGTCAGTGTTGCATTGGCGCTATTTACATATATTGCCTCTTGTGTGCTATCGGTAAGCGTGTTACCTTGAATTATGGTTTTTTTACCGCTTCCGTCCGCTAATAAATTAAAACTGGTGTTGGTAAAAATTGCTCCACCATGAACACTTGCAGTGTTGTTTGTAAACTCAACATTTTTAAACTCAACAATATTTGTTTTTGCAATATCGGCTTCGGTGTTTATGGAGACGGCACCACCATTTGCTGCTGAGTTTTGTTTAAATTTAGAGTCTGCAATGCTATATGTGTTATTTGTCGTGCTATTATTAACATACTGTGAAAAACCAATGTGCATAGCACCACCCATGCTGTTTGAACTGTTAGATGTGTTTTTTGCGGTATTGTTTTCAAACAAACTGTTTGTTATGAATGTATCTTGTGCATATTTAACATAGTTTCGTAAAGCACCACCTTCGGCTCTCACCGTGGATTCTGCAGTTTCAGCAGTGTTGCTTAAAAATTGAACTTCATTGATTTCCAACCTGTTTCCTGTAGAATTACTGTGTACGTTTATGGCGCCACCTGCGATAATGTTATCATTGGCTTTTTGATTGTTTTTGAATTTATACAGATTTATTTTTCGTATCGATAAAGTAATGTTTCCAAGTCCGCTTCCGCCATTTCTTTCATCATCGTCATGCCATTGTAAAAAACGTGCCGGATTGGAAGAACTTCCTGTTAATTTTATGGCATTTTGTTGTTCATTGTAAATTCCATACCAATCCTTTTTTGGATAACTGGGATTATCTAAATTTATGAGGTTGATATTTCCATGTTCCCACTGAGTTAAATCTTTAGATATTACCGGATCATTACCTTGCAATATCACATGATTTAAACTATCCCAGTTGTCGACATCTACTTTGTATGCCAATGCATTAGAAGATAAAAAAGTTGAAGCTAATAATATCACCAATGTTTTATTTTTCATAATAAAGTCTCCACATTAAAACATAATTTTGCTCATATTATGAAATTTGTGTGTCAGAGTCAATAAAAAATAAGGGGGTAACATATTTGTTATATATAGATTTTTCAATTATCTCATATGATTACATACGAATATTTACGTAATAAGTTGACAAAATAATATTTCATGATAAGATATTGTTCGCAGAATGAATTATAATGTCAAAACAATAATTAATATAAAAGGCGATGGGTCGATGCTTTATAACCGACAACAAAAATTATGAAGACAATTAGTGAACAATTGGCAATGTTTGATGGGCCTGATGCAGGTAAACAAGTTTTACAATACGTCAAAAACGGGCATGCTCTTTGCAAAGAGGCTCAGATTAAAATTTTTGAGCTTGAAAATACGTTAGAGATAGTAAAAAAATATGCTAGTCTTTGCACTGAGGCTCAAGTTGCGATGTTTAGCCATAAAGATGTAATCGAGCTTGTGAAATCGTATGTCAGCAGATTTCCTCTTGTAGTAGAAGCCGAGCTTAAATTGATCAAGCATGAACATGCTATAATACTTGTGGAGATATATATGGCTCATAATTATTTTCATGAAGATGCTCAATTGCAAATTTTGGATCATGAAAATGCCACAACATTGGTGTCGTTATGTGCCGCTCGGCAAAGTTTTAATGTAAGAGTTCAAAAAAAGATGCTTGAGCATGAAAATGCAAAAAATTTGGTAATGGCATATATTAAACACAAAAATCGTTTTCTTTGTGATGATACTGAATTAAAAATGGTTAAATTAGCCGATGCTGATGCTTTAATAAAAGCGTATATCAGAAGATATGCTCTTAATGAGAGAGCTCAACAGAAGTTATTTAATCTTGAAAATGCAAAAAGTATTATTCGAGAGTATATTAAATATCATCCGATGAGTCCCGATGCTGAAATTAAAATGTTGGAACTTGATGGTTATGAGAAAATTTTTGAAACATATGTTCAAAAATATACTCTTAATGAGAGGTTGCAACATATACTGTTGGAACATGAACAAGGCATGAAGTTTTTAACTTTATATCTTGAGAAGAATGATCTTTGTAGAACGGTTCAAAGAAAGTTGCTTACATGGTTGATCTCTAAGTAACAGACAAGCGGTCGTTGAGAATTAAGCCAAAAATTAAACAACGGGGCATGAAAATGCCTCGTTGTTTTTGTTTTATAAGTTGACAAAAGAAAGTTTTGTGATAAAATGCAACGAACAAAAATATTATGCTGCAAAAAAATAATTAACATAAAAAGGCGATGTGTCGATGCTTTATAACCGACAACAAAAATTATGAGTGAAATTACTATGAAAACGGTCAGCGAACAACTGTCACTGTTTGAGAAACCGGATGCTTGCGGGCGGGTTTTGGCGTATGTAAAGAAAGGTTTTACACTTTGCAAAACAGCGCAAATAAAAATGTTTGAACTTTATAATGCTTATGATGTTTTTACAGAATATACAAAAAGATATCCTCTTTGTGATGATGCGCAATTGAAGATGCTCAAGCATGAAAATGCAGAAAAGTTTGTAAAAAAATATATTCAAACTTTTTCCTTCTGTGCTGAAGCTGAGGTAAATATGTTTAATCTGAAAAATGTTGTGGAAATTGCTAAAGCATATATTCAAAAATTTGAACTTTGCGGTAAATCTCAGGTAAAAATGCTTGAGCTGGAAAATGCCGAAGAGTTACTGGAAGAATATATCAAAAGAGGCAGATCTGTTTGCTTAGTTGTTGAAGAAAAAATGTTTGATTGTCAAAAAGCTAAAGAGCTTGTAACGATGTATGTTCAAAGATATCCTCTTTATCCGGAAATTCAAAAAAAGTTGTTTGAGTTTGAAAATGCCAAGGAGATTGTTACGGAATATATCAAACATCATAGTCTTTGTGAAAGAGCGCAAATAATGTTGTTTGAGCTTGAAGATGTCGGAGAAATGTTAAAAGAATATATTCAAAAATATCCTCTTTGCGAAAGATCTCAAGTAAAGATGTTTGAGCTTAAAGATGCCAAATATATTATACTGGAATATATTCAAAAATACCCTCTTTCTCGAGAAGCTGCAACTAAGTTTGTTTCTGTTTTAAAACTATGATAAGGGCAAAACGATTTTTGAATGTAATTAATATGCAACAAAAAACGAGGTAAATAAAATACCTCGTTTTTTTATATTTAAAATTTGATTAAAGAAGTTGACTAAAAATGTTTTAATGTTAATATTCATGCCTATAAAAGAATTATGATATCAATAAAATAATTATGTAAAAGCGATGGGTCGATGCTTATATAACCGATATTTAAAATTATGAAAACAGTTTATGAACAAATAGCAATGTTTGATGCTCCTGATGTGTGTTCACAGGTGCTTATATATGTCAGAGAACAACACCCACTGTGTGAAGAAGCCCAATTAAAAATATTTGAGCTTGAAAATGTCGGTGAAATTATCATGACATATATTGAAAATTATGTTCTTTGTGATGAGGCACAAGTTAAAATGTTAGCCCTTCCCAAAGGTGAAATTTTTGCAAAAAAGTATATACAAATGAAACATTCTTTTTGCAGAAAAGCTCATGTTAAGATGTTTGATTTGGAAAATGCTGAAGCAATTGTCAGAGAATATGTTCAAAAACATTATCTTTGTGATGAAGCTGAAATGAAAGTTTTTGAACTTGAAAATGCTGAAGAAGTTATCAGAGAATATATGCAAAAATTTCCGCTTTGTGAAAATGCGCAAATTAAGTTGTTTGAACTTGATAATGCAAGTGAAATTGTAATGACGTATATTCGGCAATATAAACGTTCTCTTTGCAATGAGGCTCAAGTTAAACTGTTTGAGCTAAAAAATGCAGCAGAACTTTTGAAAGAATATATTCGGAAGAATCAACTTTGCGATGAGGCGCTGACCAAATTGCTTGAACCTTTTGCATCTAAGTAAATTGTAGCAAGTCTTTGAGTTATTGTTAAGTGCATAAAACGAGGTTTGAAAATACCTCGTTTTATGTTTTAAAGTTGACAAAAGATAATTTTTTGCTAGTATAACAGCTTATCAATATATTATAATGTCAAAAAAATAATTAACATAAAAAGGCGATGTGTCGATGCTTTATAACCGACAACAAAAATTATGAAGACAATTAGTGAACAATTGGCAATGTTTAATGCACCTAATGCTGAGGAATGTGTATTAGAATATATCGAAAATGGTAATTTTTTTGATAGTGCGGCTCAAGTAAAAATGCTTAACCTTTCAAATGCTTTACAACTTGTGAAGGCATACATTCGAAAGAGCCATCTTTGCTGTGAAGCTGAACTTAAAATGCTTGAATGTACAAATACAGAAGAGATTTTGAGGACATATATCCAACGATATGCTCTGAGTATTGATGCTGAAATCAAGTTGTTTGAACTTCAAAATGCGGAAGATATTTTGAGAGAATATATAGTCTTACACCCTCTTTATTATAAGTCGGAGTTGAAGTTGTTGGACTTTTCAAAAGATCAACAACTTGTAAGAGAGTATATCAAATATCATTCTTTTGATATTCGTTCTCAAGCAAAGATGCTTAAGGTGGAAAATTCTGAAGCGTTGTTGTTAGAGTATATTAATCGGGGAAGATATCTCTGTAATCAAATGCAATTGGCAATGTTTAAATATGATAGTGCTGCCGAATTGGTTGATTTGTATATTAGAGGACGTTATCTTTGTCCGGAGGCTCAATGCAAGTTGTTTGAACTTGAAAATTGTGATAATATTATCAGAAGTTATATTCAAAAGTATGCATTTGGCTATGATGCTCAGTTGAAATTATTTGAGCTTGAGAATGCTAAAAAGCTGGTTTTGCAATATATCAAAAGCGGTAATAATCTTTGTGGTGCAGCTCAAGTAAAAATGCTTGATCTTTCAAATGCCAAAAAACTTGTGCAGATATATACAAGTAAGTATAAACTTTGTGTTGAGGCTGAGAAAAAATGGCAAGCAATGAAATAAAGCTGATTGTTTTGATATGCGAGGTGTTTTTGGCACCTCGTTTTTTTTGTTTTATAAGTTGACAAAAGATTTTTTCATGATAGTATACAATGAACAAAAATATTATGCTGCAAATAAAATAATTAACATAAAAAGGCGATGTGTCGATGCTTTATAACCGACAACAAAATTATGAAGACAGTTAGTGAACAATTAGCAATGTTTAATGAGCCTGATGCATGTGCACAAATTTTGGCGTATATCAGGTCCGGTGATGATCTTAGTGAAGATGCTCAGGTTAAAATCTTTGAGCTTGAAGAGGCGGTAGATATTGTAAAATGTCTTGTTAGACGATATCATTCTCTCTGTGGCAGAGCTCAGGTTGCTATGATGGGGCATAAAGATGTTGTTGAGCTTGTTAAGTGGTATACCGATATGTTTTCTCTGACGCGAGAAGCAGAATTGTTGATGTTTGAGCATGAAAAGGTTGTTGAACTCGTAGAAGTATATGTTATCAATAATCCTCTTCGTGATGAAGCTTACTCAAAAATGCTTAAACATGAAAAAGCCGGAGAGATTATCCCAGCATATCTTAAACATCGAACACTATAATGTTTGGAAAACATTAAATTAAAAAACGGGGTAAAAATACCCCGTTTTTGTGTTTTATAAGTTGACAAAAGAAAAGTTTGTGATAAAATATGCTCCACAAAAATATTATGATGTAAATAAAACAATTAACATAAAAGGCGATGGGTCGATGCTTTATAACCGACAATAAATATTATGAAGGGTTTTTATGAACAATTGGCTATGTTTAATGAGCCTGATGCACGTAGGGCAGTACTCGAGTATGTTAAGGGAGGAAATTCTCTCTACAAGGAGGCAGAAGTAAAGATTTTTGATCTTGAAAATGCAGAAGATATTGTGAAAAGGTACATATTAAGGTATTCTCTTTACGATGAATCTCAAATTAAGGTTCTTACTCTTAACGGGGCTAAAGATATCCTGATTGAATATATCAACAAAGGTAGGTATCTGTGTGAAACTGTTCAAGAACAGTTGTTTGATCTTGAAGGTTGGGAAGATGTTGTAAAAGTCTTTATCAAAGAATATGATCTTTGTGAAAAGGCGCAGCTAAAACTCTTATCGCAGAAAAATGCCAGAGATCTTGTGCTTGAATATATTCACGCAGGTCATCATCTTTACGAGCGTGCTCAAATGAAAATGATATCTCTTGATTGTGCTAAAGAGCTTTTAGTGGCACATATCAACGCAGGTCGCCGGCTTTGTGATGAAGCTCAGCTTGAGCTGTTTAAGTATGAAAACGCAAGAGAGCTTTTAAGAGTATATATTATGCATAATTATCTTTGCAACGAGGCAGAGGTAAAAGTTTTTGAGCTTAAAAATCCTGAAAAGCTCATAGAAGTGTATGTCCAAAAATATAGATTATGCACAGAGGCTCAGCTAAAACTTCTGGATTTACCAAATGTATCAAAGATACTGTTGGAATATGTTCAAGCAGGTAATCAACTCAGTATTGATGCTCAGCTTAAAATGATTGAGCTGGAAAACGCAAAAAAGCTTGTTAAGAAGTATACGCGTTATCACCCTCTTTGCCAGGAAGCTGCACAAAAAAATGGTCGGTAAATAACTGATTATTTAATAACGAGGTATGAGAATACCTCGTTATTTGTGTTTTATGAGTTGACAAAAGAGGTTTTTATGATAGTATGTGGCTATAAAATAATTATAATGTCAAAAAAATCATTAACATAAAAAGGCGATGTGTCGATGCTTTATAACCGACAATAAAAATTATGAAACGTATTAGTTATGCGCAGAGTTTGTTGTTTAACGAGCCTAATTCTCCACAACTTGTATTAGACTTTATCAAAGATGGAGAATGTCTTTGTGATGGAGCTCAGCTCTTGATGCTTGATTTGGAAAATGCTCTGGAGCTAGTGGAAATTTATACGCATAAATTTCCTCTTTGTGCTGAAGCAGAGCTCAAATTGTTTGAGCTAAAAGATGCAGAAAAGTTCATTAAGGTGTATATTAAAGAATTTTCTTTATGTCGCCAAGCAGAGTTGAAATTGTTTGAACTTGAAAGTGCTAAAGATGTGATAGGAGAATATATAGAATATTATCCTTTTTTTCATGACGCAGAACTTAAATTAGTCGAGCTACAAGATGCTGATGATCTTATTTGCAAATATCTTTTGAAACATGCTGTTTCTGAAGCAGTACAGAAAAAATTAATCGAACTTGGTAAGTTTGACCTTTTAAAAAAGTATGTAACAGGTTAAGCAAATTATCAAATAACGGGGTGTGAAAATACCTCGTTTTTTTTAAAGTTGACAAAAGAAAATTTTGTGCTAGTGTAAATCTTGCAAAAATATTATAATGCAAGTAAAATAATTAACATAAAAAAGGCGAGGTGTCGATGCTTTATAACTGACAATAAATATTATGAAGACAATTAGTGAACAATTGGCAATGTTTGGTAAAAATGATTCAGCTGATCGTGTACTTGCTTATGTAAAAGCCGGTAATAAACTTTTACCTACGGCTGAAGTACAGGTTCTCGGCTTGGAGAATGCTTTGGAAATTTTCAAAGAGTATATTAAAAATCATAGTCTCTGTGATGAAACGCAAATGAGATTATTCACGCTTCCGAATGGAGAAGATTTTATTAGAGAGTATATCCAAAAAGGATATTTGCTTTGTGATGTTGCGGAAGTAAGGTTTATTGAACTATACACGATGACGATAAATTTTATCGACATTCATAATTTCGGCGGAATGCTGAAAGAATATATCAAGAAGCATACTTTTTGCAACGAGGCCCAATTGAAGATCATTGACTTACCGTATTCGGAAGATTTAATTTATGAGTATTTAGAACAAGGCTATCCGCTAAGTAAAGAAGCTCAGGTAAGAATGGTTGACCGACAAGATGCCGAAGCACTTATGAAAATTTATACTCGATTGCATTATCTTTGTGATGAGGCGCAATTGAGATTGATTGAAAGTGCAGAAGAGGAATAATTTGTAACCATTTGTTCAAGTTTAGGCTAATTATCAAAAAACGAGGTGTGAAGACATCTCGTTTTTTTTGTTTTAAGGTTGACAAAAGAAACTTTTGTGATAAAATCCATCTTACAATAATATTATGATGCAAATATATAATTAACATAAAAAGGCGATGGGTCGATGCTTTATAACCGACAATAAATATTATGAATAAAAAGAATTTATTTGAGCAGCTTGACATGTTAAAACAAGCAAATGCTAAAGAACTTCTGGTTAGGTATCTGAAAAACGGATATGATCTTTGTCCTGATGCAGAGGTAGCATTGTTTGAGGCAAAAAACGGACAATCTCTTGTTAAAGAGTATATTAGCAGACATTATCTTTGCGATAAAGCTGAGGCAAAATTGTTCGAACTTGAAGAGTTTAGTGTGCTTGCGATGAGGTACATTCAAAAACATGATCGTCTTAGCGAGCAGGCTCAAATAAAAATGCTTGAGCATAAAAATGCCAGAGAGTTTGTTGCAGCATATGTCGTATTTGGTTTTGATCTTTGTCGCAAAGCTCAAGAGAAGATTTTCGAGCACCAAGATGTTGAAGAAATTATGATAACATACATTCAAAAACATGCTTTGCTTGTGGAAGCTCAGTTGAAAATGATTTCGCATGCAAAAGCAAGAAAGTTATTGAAAGAATATTTTCAATATTATGAGCTTGATTGTGAAGCGCAAGTCAGATTGGTAAAGACGCCAAATCTTTTGGATTTGATAATAGAATATCTTCGAGCCGGACATTCTTTTTGCTATACCGCTCAGTTGCAGTTGAAGATGGCTGATTAATTGATTTGCTGATTGCAATAATGTAAATTGATCAAATAACGGGGTGTGAAAATACCTCGTTTTTTTTGTTTTAAGGTTGACAAAAGTATTTTTAGTGCTAATATATAATACGTAAAAATATTATGCTGCAATTAAAATAATTAATATAAAAAGGCGATGTGTCGATGCTTTATAACCGATAATCAACAATTATGGCTAAATTAAGTGAACAAATGGCTATGTTTAATCAGCCAGATGCATGTGAACGTGTATTGAAATATATTAAAGGAGGCTATCCTCTTCATACTGAAGCTGAGTTGAAACTTTTTAGTCTTAAAAATGCTCAAGAAGTGGTAAAAGAGTATGTCAAAATGGGAAATCTTCTTTGCGAGGAAGCGCAAATGTTGGTTTTCAATCTTGAAAATGTTAAGGATATTCTGAGTGAATATGTTCGCAGATACTCTCTAAGCAATAGAGCTCAGATGAAGATGTTTGATGTTGAACGTGCGTTTGATGTTGTAAGAACGTATGTTCAGTATCACGCTCTTTGTGAAGATGCCGTAAAAAAATGGCAGGCAATGGATGGAAAGTGATTATAAAACGGGGTGTGAAAACACCTCGTTGTTTGTATTTTATAAGTTGACAAAATGTTTTTTTATGATAGTATGCAATTTACAAATATATTATGATGTAAATAAAATAATTAATATAAAAGGCGATGGGTCGATGCTTTATAACCGACAACAAATATTATGAAGACAATTAGCGAACAATTGGCAATGTTTAACGAAACTGACGCAGGTAAACAAGTTTTGCAATACGTCAATAACGGACATTTGCTTTGCGAAGAGGCACAGGTTAAAATTTTTGAGCTTGAAAATGCATTGGATATTGTAAAAGCTCTTGTTAATAAGTATAAACCTATCTGCGTTGAAGCACAAATTCAAATGCTTAAACGTAAGGACGCTGTTGAGCTTGCAAGAGTGTATTGTGGTATGTCTGCTCTGGAAAAAGAAGCAGAACTTCAAATGCTTGAGCATGAAGATGTTGTTGAACTTGTAGGTGTATGTTGCCGTCGATTTAATCTTACTGTTGAAGCCAAAGAGAAAATGTTTAAACACTCAAAGGCTGAAGAGATTGTTCGGATATACATGAAATCTTGGCCACTTTCTACTGCTGATCAAGTAAAGGTTTTCAATTTTGAGAATCCTGATGATATTATCTTGGAATATATTCGTACGCATCCTCTTGATCAGGAAAATGAAGTAAAGTTGTTCGAACTTGAGCGAGCTCAAGAAATTGTTCTTGAATATATTAGTAAGTTTCCTTTGTATGAAAAAAATCAGGGAAAATTGTTTGAAATGGACAATTCTATAGAA
Source organism: Alphaproteobacteria bacterium (assembly GCA_045644765.1). Taxonomy (GTDB): domain Bacteria; phylum Pseudomonadota; class Alphaproteobacteria; order RF32; family CAG-239; genus JAFTYO01. The sequence goes on from JAZRHM010000029.1 coordinate 11,248, forward strand.
TTTGTCACTAAATATATTCAAAAACACCACCTTTGTGATGAAGCTCAGGTAAAACTGTTTAAGTTGCAAGATGCAGAAAAACTTGTCAAGGAGTATATTCGAAAAAATCCTCTTTGCTATCAGGCTCAACTTGAGTTGTTTAATCTTGAAAACGCTCTTGAGATTTTGGAGGAATATCTCCAGAAACGTCCGCTTTATCATGATGTTGTAAAGAAATTGTTTGATTTCTTAAAATCTAAATAGTTGCTTGAGACACTTGTTAATTAATAAATCCCCTCGAACGCGAGGGGATTTGTTAAATTAGGCCATCGGCTTTTAATAAATCGCGAATGAAAGATACACCTTTTCCTGTCCAGTAGGTGTGGGGGCGGTTTAGAGGTCTTCCTTGTGAATCTTCACTGTAATTATACCAACAAACCCTTGTGTAGCCACACGCCTGATATTTTGCATATAAAACCCAAACATCACCGGTTTTATACTGTACTTTCTTTTGCTGCAAATATTTGTTAAGACCTTTTGCAGAGTATCCAAAGTTCTTGGCAACAATTCCGATAGGAAATAGGCTGTTTGATTCAATCAGGTCATCAAACGCTTCTGCTTTTGATTTAAGTTGTGAGCATTGCTTTTGCAAATTTTCAATTTCAGCTTGTTTGTCATTAAGCTGTTGTTTTAAGCTTGCAATCTCTGTTTGTAAATCTTTAGCAGATGTTCTATTTTTAATTGGTTGAGGTTTTACCTCTGTTGATGTGGCAGTATTTGCGACATCAAGTTCAGGAAACAAAGTTCCTTGGTGCAAATCATTTTTTGTGCTCATAATAATAATAGATTTTTATATAATTATACAATCTTGTTGTCCTTGTATCGCAAATTTTTAATATTTGCAATAAAAGAATTTTATAATGCTAATTAAAATTTGAGTTGTATATAAAGAGAAAGTTTAAGCGTATAGAGGATGATTTAAAACAAAAAAAGCACCTTAAAGGTGCGTTTTGTTTTAATGGTGCCAACAGAGAGACTCGAACTCCCGACCCACTGATTACAAATCAGTAGCTCTACCAACTGAGCTATGTTGGCATCGCATTGATGGCACTTATATAGTATGATTTTTGACTTGTCAATATAAAAATTTAAATAATTTGAAAAAAATGTAGTTTCATTTCAAAAGTGAAATACATTTAAATTAAACTTGCAAATATAAATAAATTTTATTAAGTTTGAATTAGGTTATGAAAAATCATAACCAGGGCATCTAAACCCTTAATAATCGTAGTCGTAAAGCATAGGCGACTGAAAATAAGTATGCCGACATTAGTCTTTAGGTGGACGGATGTCGGCTAAATAAGCTCTAAGCCAATAGGCCGAGCCGTTTGCGATTATACGGTTTTAGATCATCCGCCCGCTTTTGATAAAGTGGGTTTTTATTTTAAGAAAAGGATGGAGAAAAATATGAATCAAAGTGGTCGTTCTATGGTGGAAATACTTGGCGTTCTTGCTATTATAGGTGTGTTATCCGTTGGTGGTATTGCGGGATATTCTAAGGCAATGTATAAATATAAAGTAAACAAATTTACAGACCAAATGAATAATATTATTGCAAATATCAGAGCATCTTTTGGTGCTCAAAAAAGTGTTGAAGGTCTTAATAATGAAAATATTAAAAAAATGGGCTTAGTGCCCGAGGATATGTATAAAGATAAAGATTCTGATTATCCTGAACATTCGTGGGGCGGTCAAATTTATTTTGGTGCTCCATATTACAATACGTTTGACGATAATGGTAATTACACCGGAACTTTTAGTCCTGATAATATATTTTATATATCAATGAATAGGCTACCAAAAGATGTTTGTATGACAATGTTAACGGCAGACTGGGGAATGGATTTGATCGGTATGGGCGCTCAATTTTTAGGAGGGTCTCCTGTGCCAAATGGTTTTGATTATAATAAAGCCAGTTCTGTCTTTGCTAAGCCAGGAGATAAAGATTATCCGGCGCCATACTCTATGACTAGAGCAGAAAAAGTATGCGCTGAAGCTGATGAATATGCCAGTAAACAAGGTATATCTGTCAGTGGTATGACTTTTTACTGGTATTTCGGTTTATGATATGAAAATTAAAAAGTTCTTGATTTTTAAAAGTTTTGTGATATAGCTAAGAAACCTTTTTAATGAAAGGTATATTTTGTTTTAACTATTTCGTGGGAGAACAGCCATGTTCAAAACCACGGAACCTAACTAAGAGGTATGAAAAATGGCTAAGTCTAAAAAGAAAATTTTAGGTTTAATCAAGCTTCAAATTGCCGCTGGAAAAGCTAACCCTTCTCCTCCGGTTGGTCCTGCTTTGGGTCAAAAAGGCTTGAATATTATGGAATTCTGCAAAGCATTTAATGCTGCAACTCAAAAAATGGAACCAGGTATTCCTGTACCTGTTATCATTACGGCTTATGAAGATAAAAGCTTTACTTTTATCACAAAGCTTCCTCCTGTTGCTTACTTTATTAAGAAAGCTGCAGGTGTGCAGTCTGCTTCCAAAGAACCTGGAAAATCTTATGCCGGCCAAATTACTCTTGCTCAAGTAAAAGAAATTGCTCAAACTAAATTACCTGACTTAAACTGTTCAACAGTAGAATCTGCTATGAATATGGTTAAAGGTCAGGCTGTTTCTATGGGTATTAAGGTAGTGGAGTAAGACGATGGCAGGAAAAAGAATTGTAAACGCATATAAAAATCTTGATAAAAATCAAGCATATGCTTTAAAAGAAGCTGTAAGAATCGTTAAAGAAAACGCTACAGCAAAATTTGATGAAACAATTGATTTGGCAATCAACTTAGGTGTTGATCCTAAGCATGCTGATCAAATGGTTAGAGGTGTTTGCCCACTTCCTCACGGAAATGGTAAAAAAGTTCGTGTGGCTGTTTTTGCTCAAGGTGAAAAAGCTGATGAAGCAAAAGCTGCAGGTGCTGATATTGTTGGCGCTGAAAACCTTGTTGATTCTATTTTGTCAGGCAAAATTGACTTCGACCGTTGTATTGCTACACCTGATATGATGGGTATGGCTGGTCGTGTTGCTCGTGTTTTAGGTCCTAAAGGCTTAATGCCAAACCCGAAACTCGGCACAGTTACAGTTGATGTCGCTACAGCTGTTGCTAAGGCTAAAGCCGGTGAAGTTCAATATCGTGTTGAAAAGAATGGTATTGTTCATGCCGGTGTTGCTAAAGCATCATTTAGCGAAGACAAAATTTATGACAATGCCAAAGCATTTATTGAAGCTATTATCAAAGCTAAACCGCAAACCGTTAAAGGAACATATATGAAAAAAGTTTCTATAAGTTCTACAATGGGTGTTGGTGTTAAAGTTGATACATCAGCTCTCTAATAAACAAGGCTTTATAAAAAAAATCTCCGATAATTTTATCGGAGATTTTTTCATATAAAATGTATATGATGTACTATTCTTTTGTTTCTTCTTCTGTTGCAGATGATTTTGATTCTGCTTTTTTTGTTTTTGCTTCTTTTACTTGAGCAAGTTTTTCTTGAGCTTTTTGTTGACCTTTTTTAACAGCTTCAACGCCTTCTTTTGTTTTAGCTTCAATAGCTTTTTTCAAATCAGGTAATTTATCGGCATTAAAAATGGCAACGACTAAGATAATTACTAATAACCAACTAAACATTTTTATCTCCTTATTGCTGATTCAACACTTTTATAGCATCGTAGTTGATAGGTTCTTCAGTAAAATTACTTGTTTCACTATAATATGCTTTTATTTCTTTATCAAGTACAATTGTTTCTTTTTTATTAGAAATTATTTGTTTTATTGTTTTAAAACGCTCTAAAGAAGTATCATTCAGATAGCGCCCGTTAACACAAATAGATTCTATTATTGCTGCATCGCCCATACAATAACATACAGCATCACATCCTGCATCCCATGCAGCAATGGCATTGTCAGTAATGTTTCCTTTTAAGGCATGCATTTCAAGAGCATCTGAAATAAGAAAACCGTTAAAGCCGATTATGCCTCTTATTACATAATCAATTCCTTTTTTAGATATTGTTATCGGATTTTTATCATCAATCTGTGGTAATACAATGTGTGCAGTCATGCCGGCAGGCATATTATTTAGGTTTTTGAAAGGATAAAAATCATTTTCAAGTTCTTGTAAAGAACAGTTAATAACCGGTGTCATGGCGTGAGGATCATTCAAAGCTTTACCATGTCCGGGAAAATGTTTCATACAAGGACATATTCCTTCATTGATATATGTTTGGCACAAAATTTTTCCATGTTTTGTAATTTTTTCTTTATCTTTGCCAAAGCATCTGTTTTTTAAAGCAATTGTAATTTTCTTATAATCGGTGTCAAGTACGGGGGCAAGATTAAAATTTGCACCTACTTTTTTCATATTTGATGAAATTATTTTTCCGTGTAATGAGGTTGTATTTAGATTATCGACTAATCCTAATATATTTTGAGATACACATTGTGTTAAGCCGATGTCTTTAAGGCTTCCAACTCTTCCGCCCTCTTCATCTAAAGATATTAAGACATCATCACGACCAATGGCTTCTTTTATTGATTTTATTAATGATGATAATTGCTCTTGGGAAGACGCATTTCTATTAAGAAGAACAACACCTACAGGGTTATATTTTTCAAATAAATACTTCTCTTGATCGCTTAAAGTAAGTGATTTAACAGATAAAAGAGCTGATAGAATCGGTTTTTCCATATGAAAAATTCCCTATTTTTGTTTAGTTATACAATTAAGTCCTTCTTTTTTAAGATTATTGCAAAATTTATCAGCTTCTTCCTTTGAGTTAAAGTTTCCGGTTTTTAAACGATAGATTGACGAACCTTTATCATTTGTTATCGACTCGATGTTATGAGATAAATTTTGTAAGCTTTTATGCTTTTTGCTTAAATCAATCCAACCTTTGTTAATGGCATCAATATTTGATGATGCCATAAGCTGAATTTGCCAGTTTCCTGTCGGTATAGTTTCTTTTATTGGTTCTGATTTCTTAATTTCCGTAGTTGTAATTTCTTTTTTATTTACTTCTTGTGTTTTAGTAGGTTCAACAGTTTTAGGTTCAATTTTTATATTCGGTTTTTGTGGAATTTCAATTTTTTTAGCTTCTGTTGTTTCAACGGTTTCAATCAGTTCTTCAAGATTTTTTATCGGTAAAACATCTTGCTTTTCTTGAATTGTTTCTTCTTCATGTATTTCTGGTTCTGTTTTTACTTCAGGTTCCGGAACAATTTCAGGAAGCTTGGGTTTTTCGGGAGCCGGTAAAATACTCTCTATTTTTACAGTGTCAGCTTCTTGCTTTTCTACCAATGCATATATGGATTTATCCTGATTCTGAATTTGCATTCCTTGAGGATTGCTTGGATGAATTTTAACCGGATTTGTTGGGCGACGAATAACAGGTATTTCTACGTTTTTATCTTCATTAAAACGAGGAATAAGTAAAAGCCAACTGACAATTCCAGCTAAAGCAATACCGGCAATGGTTCCTATAAAACCATTACGTGAACGTTGTAACTCTTGTTTTCTGGCCTGTAGCTCTGCTTGTCTTTCAGATGCTATTTTTTGTCTGAACTCGCTTAAATAGTCATCATCTTTATTGCCATAAAATTCTTTGAACATATCCTATGCCTTTTGTTTATTGTATATTGATATTAAAATAAAATAAAAAACTTTATAATCAATTAACATCTGACTTGCAAAAATATAAAAATTTAAGTACTCTTAAGATAATTACATGGGAGTAAAATATGATAATTTCAACATATAATATAAATTCTATAAATGCCAGGTTGCCGATGTTTTTAGAATGGCTTGATAAGAATTCTCCTGATATAGTTTTATTACAAGAGTTAAAATCTGATTTTAATTCGTTTCCGTTTTTTGATATAAAATCAGCAGGATATGATGTAAAAATTGTTGGGCAGAAGAGTTATAACGGTGTTGGTATAGTAAGCCGATATAAACTTAATGTTATACATGAAAAGCTTCCGGGATTTGATGACGAAAATGCACGTTATTTAGAAGCAGTAGCTGATGTTAAAGGGCAAAAGATAAGAATAATCAGTGTATATATGCCGAATGGTAATCCCCCATATAATAATTTTAACGATACCTCAAGATTTGAATACAAGCTCCACTTTATGGATGCTTTTTATAAGCATATGTCAAAACTCTTATTAACCGATGAGCCTATTGTTATAGGTGGCGATTTTAATGTGATTTTAACTCCTAACGATGTATATAATCCTGAACTGTTTATTAATAATGCCTTATACAAAGAAAGTGTTAAACAACGGTTGAGAGCTTTGATGCATTTAGGTTTTTATGATGCGTTCAGGACACTATATCCAAAAGATAATGGTTATACCTATTGGGATTATGCGCAAAGGGCGTTTGAGCAAGATTTTGGTTTGAGGATAGATTATTTATTTTTATCTGCCCGAATGGTTGATAAATTGAAAGATTGTTATGTTGATAAAACATTGAGAATCGCAGAAAAACCTTCCGATCATACGCCGCTTACAGCAAAATTTTATTTTTAATGGGGAATAAATTTTGAAAAAGTATTTTTTATTTTTATTTTTTTTATTTTATACGTTTCCTTGTTTTTCACAAACGGATATAATATCTGATGTGTTTGTAACAATAAATTCTGATTATATAAATGCAGTTGATAATAAGGAAATTATGTTTAAGGGACTTAAAGCTCTCATAAAAATTGATAATACCATACAATTTAAGCAAACAAATGAAAAGGTTTTTATGTATCACTCATCTAAAATGGTTGGGGCATTTGTGTTTCCTGAAATATCAGATTTGCCTAATACATGGTCAGATTTTACAAAAAACATAATTAATAAGGCAATAGAAGTTTCTCCTAAAATTGAACTTATAGATTTTGAAATTCCTGATAGGTTTGCACAAGAAATCTTTGACGGTCTTGATGGGTACTCTCATTATTATAGCTCATTTTCTGATCAGGCAGATAAACCACATGTTATAAAACGCAATTTTGCATCAAGGATTGTAGCCGATGATTTATTATTAATTAAAATTCTGACTTTTAAGAAAGATGTTCATCAACAAGTGAAAAACGCTATAGATGAGTGTTCTAAATGTAAAGGTCTTATACTCGATTTAAGAGGTAATCATGGCGGTTTGTTAGATGAGGCTCTGAAAATAACAGATATGTTTTTAGATGAGGGGATAGTAACGTATACGCTTTCCAAAGATAATGCTGAACCTAAATTTTATACTGCCGGAGAAGGGGATATATTGAAAAATAAACCAATGGTTGTGTTAGTTGATGGTTTTAGTGCTTCTGCATCTGAAATTTTAGCTGCAGCTTTGAGTGAACAGAACAGGGCCGTGTTAGTAGGTACAAAAACCTACGGAAAAGGAACTGTTCAGGAGGTTTCTAAAAATAATAATGGAGCAGCAATAGCATTAACAACTTCGTACTTTTACACTCCGGGAGGGAACATAATAGATAAAAAGGGGATTATGCCTGCAATTTGCACCGGAGGCCTTAAATCAGGTTATGCTGTAACTGATGGAGAGTGTGAGCGTCAAGACAGATTTACGAATGAAGCAGATGTTGAAATTGCCGCAAAATTTATCAAAAATGAGCTATAAAAAGTTTATATAAAACAAAGAAAATTAAAAAAAACAAATAAAATGAAAAATTGTTATTGACAAGGCATGTGAAAAAATGTATATAACGCCTAAATGTTTTAATTTGTAACCTTAATTTAAAGAGTAAAAAAATGGCAAAAGCAGTAAAAGTAAAAGTAAAATTGGAAAGCAGTGCCGGCACAGGTACATTTTATCTTGCTGAAAAGAACCCAAGAACTCATCCTGAAAAATTGGTTTTGAAAAAATATGATAAAAAATCAAAAAAACATGAAGAGTTCGTTGAAAAGAAATTAAAGTAAGTTCTTTTTATGATAAGTTGATGTAAGGTGTAACAGGTGTTGCACCTTATTTTTTATTTATTGGATTTTTGAGAGCCGTACGCTTTATCGTATTCTCTTTTTAGGGTTTCGAATTCTACATTAGTATAACGCTGAGTAGTGTTTAAGGTTTCGTGTCCCAACAGCTCCTGAATTGAACGTAAGTCGGTGCCTTGAGCTAAAAGATGTGTTGCAAAAGAATGCCTAAGGGCGTGGGGCGTCACAGTATCAGGTAGGCCCAGCCGGTTCCTTATCTTTTGTAACTGCCTTTGTATGATACGAGGGCTCAATCTGTCACCTCTGGCTCCAATAAAAAGAGCTTCGTTAAGGGAAAAATTAGGTGAGACAGCTCTAATGTAAGCGTTTATATTTTCTTTGACTATGGGCAATAGGGGAACAAAGCGTTCCTTATTGCCTTTTCCTTTTATTTTGAGAAAATTTTCAGCTGTGATGAAATCTTTATAATTTAGGGATAAAGCTTCCGAAATGCGAAGTCCGGCACCATAAAGAAGTGTAAAAACAGCCATATCTCGCAAACCTTGCCAGTCGTTTGTGGCAATATTTTTTGCATCTTGAATTATACTAAGCGTGTCATCAACATCAATCGATTTTGGTAGGGTTTTATTGGGTTTAGGAGTTGAAATTATGCTTATGACACTGTTTTTTAGTATGTGCGCAATATCTAGCCATTTGAAAAAATTTTTAAATGCCGAAATTTCTCTGGCTAAGGAAGATTTTTCTATGTGCTTATTAGCTCTAGATGTTATAAAAGATCTAAAATCTCTAATATCAAGATTGGATAAAAATTCCAGATTAATAATTTTACCTTTGTCAGAAAAAAACTTAATAAATATGGCCAAATCTCTGGCATAAGCGCTGACCGTGTTTTCAGAATAGCGCCTTTCGTTTGTTAAATAGCCAATCCAAGAATGTATAATATTAATAACATCTTTTTCAGCTTTATAATCAATTTTGTTTTTCATAAAAAAATTATATGCCTGCAAGAGTTAATATTTAGTGTGTGAGAATTATTTTTTTGCAACAAATAAAACACCTTCCACGGGTAAAGAATCTTCTTGGCGAATATCCAAGTTATATTCGGAAATATCTTTATATCCGTATCTTAGCAAAATTTCTTTAACATATTTAGGGTTGTGTTGATGTCGTCCGTTATATGATAAGGCATATTCTTTAACATCGGGAGATGCTTTTTCTATATTAAAAATCAGGGTAGGTTTATCAAAGTGTTTTATAACATTTTCAATGTCAGGAACATATTCAAAAACATCGGTTGCTATTACAAAGTCAAAAGTACCTTTGTTTTGAGCAGCAAATGTGGTTATATCCGCATTAATTAATTGATTATATTTATTATTTTGAGCTGCAATATTGAGCATGTTTTGAGAAATATCAACTCCGATAAATGTGTTTTCATCATTTGCAAATCTTAGCCCTACTGCTCCCGTGCCACATCCTAAATCTAAAATATTTCCTTTAAGTGATATACCAATTTGTTCAATTTTATCTAGTATGGCATATTTTATTTTTTGCATGGTTTCATCATAGGTCGAAGCAAAAGTATCAAACAGTTCTTTAGCATATTTTTGGTTTGTGTTTTCTGCGTTACCCTTAAAAGAGGTAAGTATATGTTGTGCAAATATGTTATCAGGAGCTGTTTCTTTCCATCGTTGGGCAATTTTTAGGGCTTTATCAGGTTCTTTTTTGTATAACAGAACGAGTGTTTCTGATATGTTTATCCAAAAATCTTTTTGTTTTTTATCTTTGAGAAAAGCATTCATCAGCAAATCGAGAGCTTGTTCATATTCTTCCAAATCTTTTAAAATCAGGGCTAAATTATTGCTAAGTTCGGGTAAATCCGGATTGATGATTATTGCTTTACGATATTCTTCAAGAGATTCAACTAAACGTCCTTGTTTATGCAATAAGCCGGCATAATGAGCGTGTGCGTCTAAATTGTCAGGTTCTAAATCGAGAGCTTTAAGATATAGTGCTTCACTTTCTTCCAAATCAGCCAACATAATTAAGCTTTTAGCATGCTTAGGGTTGAGCTCTAAAGCCAAGTTTAGTGTGTGTTTAGCTTCGTCATATTTTTTAAGTGCCAGATATATTTCAGATTTTAAAAGTTGTATTTCAAACAGATTGCTCTCTGAGAGATTAATTTCTTCAAGCAGTTGCAAGCTTTTGACATAGTTTTGTTGTTCAAAGTTATGTTTTGCCAGAGTATATAAAATAAGTGTTGAGGGATAATATTTTTGGTTCAATTTTTCTAATTGTGCAAAATCTTTGTTTAAAAGAGCTAAATTTACCAGTGCGTCAATATAATCTTCATCAAGTTTTATGGCATTTTGGTAAAAGATGCCAGCTTGTTGGGGATTATTTAATTTTTCATAAACGGCACCTGCATTGTTATATATTTCTTTAATGTTAGAATTTAATTCAAGTGCTTTTTTATATGCATCTAAAGCTTGAACATATTTTTCCAAATTTTGGTATGAAACAGCCAAATTAAAGTATAAGGGCAGGTGCTTTGGAGAATGCTTTAATGCTTGAGAAAAATAAGATACGGCTTGTTGGTGCATATTTTTTGCTTGAGCAGTCAGACCCATCATGTTTAACACATCCGGATTTTCCGGAACGGCTTCTAAAATGTGACGATAAAGTTGTTCGGCTTCATCAAGTGAGCCGTTCATGTATAGATTGTTAGCTTTTTGAAACATTAAATCGTAAGACATTATTCCTCCACAGACATATTGTATGTTTATTTTTGTGAAAATCCAGTTTTATTTTAAAATTTTGCTTGAAAAATGTTTTTTTTGTGGTATGTTGGCTTCACTTCCGAGAATGTGGATATTTTATATCCCGTTTTAGGTTTAGCCTAAGACTATCGGGACAATAATGTAATTTAATAATAAAAAAAGGATTGGTTTAATGAAAAGTATTATTTCTGCAAAGAAAAAAGCAAGCCGCAAATATGTGGTAAATCTTTGGGGTGATGCTAACAGCCCATTTGAAAAAAGAAGTTATGCTCCTGGTCAACATGGTCAGAGAAGAAAGAAATCTACAGACTATGGTATCCAACTTTCTGCTAAACAAAAGTTGAAAACATACTATGGTAACATTTCTGAAAAACAATTCCACAAATATTATGTTGAAGCAATTCGCAGATCAGGCGATGCTGCTGAAAACTTAATCGGTTTGTTAGAATCTCGTTTAGATAACTTGGTATACAAAGCAAAATTTGTTCCTACAGTTTTTGCTGCTCGTCAGTTTGTAAACCACGGTCATGTTACTGTTAACGGTAAAAAAGTAAACATCCCTTCATATATGCTTAAAGCTGGTGATGTTATTGAAGTTAGAGAAAAATCTAAATCTATGGCGATGGTTCTTGCTTCTGTTGAATCTCAAACAAGAGAAGTTGCTTCATATTTAGAAGTTGACAACAAAAAATTGTCTGCAAAATATACTTTTGTTCCGAAATATGAAGATGTTCCTTATGCTTGCACAATGGAACCAAACCTCGTTATCGAGTTCTACTCAAGATAGTATTTCACAAAGTACAAAAAAAAGCAGGGTTTTCCCTGCTTTTTTTGTGTTATATTTTTAAAGTTGCTGATTAAGTTTAAGAAAACTAATCTGAAGATGCCTTGTATGATTCTAGCCGTAATCAAAGCATAAAGCCGTAGCGTTATAATTAGAACCATAGGTATAATTTATCCAACCGTAAGTTGATAAATTATAGTTGAAGTTATAATTTCCGCCTATTTCAACACGCCCTAAAGCGCTGTCTTTATAGGTGTCAATATCTTTCAAACCGCTTATAGAAACATTGTCATCTTCTGTTAATGTTTGAATGATGCCCGGTTTAATATATAGTTTAGCGTTCTCAAACCTTCTTTCCAAAGACAAAGCTAACTCAGCTTCAAGATGTTTGATATCATCCCATTTATAACACCACACTTTACGGTGAAGTAAGCCGTCATACCGGTGGTCGTGAAGGCTGGAATGTAAATCTTGGCTTGAAACTTGACTTCTAAATAAGAACTCAAACAAAAAAGGCGAGAATTTCTAGCCTTTTTTGTTGGGGTTAATGCTTTTTTTGTGCCGATTGATTGACTATGTTAAAAATTTGTTCCGGAGTTAAATCTTCAGATATAAAATTTAACAGATGAAATTCGTCTTTATGTTTAAAATTCCAATCGGTATTGATATAAATGTCAGGACAATTATCAGTGTTACACAAACTTTCTTCAATGTTCTTAAATGTGTTATCATCAGGGTGTAAAGATTGCGGAATATTGATGATAACAATGTTTGGTTTCATCTCTTTTGCATATTGTGTTAAAAGATACAAATTGTTGGTTCCGAATACAAAGAAACCGTTACGCCTGAAGTCTGATTCGTAATATTTTAAATCATCAGGATTTTTTTCGTATATAAATATTTTACCTAAATATGACATAGCTAACCTCGTTTTTGCACAAAAATGTAATAGCAATTTTTGCTTTTTTAAGAGGTTACTTTAGTTTTATATTTAGGTATGCCGGTTAAAAATTATTTTTTTCAATATCCATAAAATATGAAACGGTGTCTTCAGCAAGTTCTTTAGTGGCATCTTTGTCGCATACTATAACTCCGTGAGGGTGCATTTGAAGCGCTGAGATTGTCCACATATGGTTTATGCTTCCTTCTATACCATGTTTTATGGCTTTTGCTTTGCTTTCTCCGGTGGCAATAATCAAAACTTCTTGAGCATCCATAATGGTGGCTACACCAACAGTTAAAGCTGTGGTTGGAACTTTAGATATGTCATGATTAAAAAAGCGTGAATTGGCCTTTATGGTGCTTTCTGTTAATGTTTTTACTCTGGTTCTTGATGATAAAGATGAAAACGGCTCATTAAATGCAATGTGACCGTCATTGCCGATACCACCGATGAACAAATGTATTCCGCCAACTTTTTTTATGGTGTCTTCATAATTTTGGCATTCTTTAGCATAATCTTTGGTCATGCCGTTAAGCATATGAATGTTTTGCGGTTTTATGTTAATGTGTTTGAAAAATGTTTCTTGCATAAAATAGTGATAACTTTGCGGATGAGACGGTTCAAGCCCGATATATTCATCCATATTAAATGTGATAACATTTTCAAAAGAAACTTTGCCGTTTTTATACATTTTGATTAATTCGTCATACATACCCAAAGGTGTGGAACCCGTAGGTAAGCCTAATACAAAAGGTTTATCTTTTGTAGGTCTGAATTTGTTTATTCTATATACAACATAGTTTGCAACCCATTTTGATACGGTTGTGTAGTCAGGTTTTATAATCACACGCATAGCTTCTTTCCTTTATAATAGATATTACCCTTTATTATAGTATGCAAAACATTTAAGTTTTTATTAAAAATTACAATATCGGCATCATATCCGGGAGCAATCAGCCCTAGGTGATCAAGGCGCATAATTCTTGCCGGATTTGTAGATGCCATATGTACAGCTTGTTCTACCGTAAAACCATATGATACAATGTTTTTAACGCTATCAATCATGGTTAAAGCAGAACCGGCTATTGTGTCGTCAGACTTTCTGTAAAAGCATTTATCCAGATATACTTCTTCTCCATTGGCAATAAACGGTTTCTTCTTTTGTTTTGTCGGGGTTAGAGAATCCGTTACCAATACAATTTTATCTAACGATTTGCATGTAAGTAAAAATTTTACAATGTCTTCGTTTATATGTATGCCGTCTGCAATGACTTCGCAGGAAAGCTCCGGATGAATAAATACGGCGCCGACAGTTCCCGGATCTCGATGGTGCATACGGCTCATGGCGTTAAACAAGTGAGTAACATGAAAAATTCTTACTTGCATGCCTTCAACCATTTGAGCATAGGTTGCATTGGTGTGACCTGCTTGCAAAACAATGCCTTTAGAAACGCAATATAAGGCTAAATCACGCATGTTTTTTAATTCGGGAGCTACAGTCATATTTATGATATGCCCTTCGGAAGCTTTCCAAAATTCTTCCATCAAATTTATATCTACAGGATTCAAAGATTGAGGATTTTGAGCGCCTAATCGGTCAGGAGATATAAAAGGACCTTCCATATGGATACCTAAAATTTTTGCTCCATTTTCTTTTCCCATGGCTTTAACAATAGATTTTATGCCTTTTATCATGTCTTTTTTTGGGGCTGAATATAGAGTAGGTATAAAACCGGTGACCCCATATCCGGCTAAAAGTTCAGACATTTTTAATATTGATTCTGTGTTATAATCGTCAGTACCAAATCCGCCAAAACCATGAATGTGTGTGTCAATGAAACCCGGAGCAACATATGAACCTTTGGCATCAATAAAAATTGTATCCGGTTTGAAAACTTTTTTGTGAAAACGATCTTCATTAAAAACATCAATAATTTTATGTTTTTTTATCAAGACTGCGCAATTTTTCATGGTTGAAAAACCATTTATAACTGTTGCATTGTGGATACAAATTTCTGCGGACATTTTGTACTCCTTTTTTAATAATGTGGAGGAGGGGTTTCTTCTGACAAAGGTTTTACAATGTTATCTTTTATCATGGTTGCCAACAATTTGTTTTCTTTTGTCAGTTTATCAATGGTGTTGCCTTGCTTAAATACAACGCTATTAAGCTCGTCTACTGTTTTTTGTAAATTTGCAATTGCTATTTCTATGTCAATTAGGCGCTGTTCCATTATTTTTTACTCCATATTATTTTGCGGATATCCGATTACTTGATGATACGTAACAATTTCAGTTTCAGGTAAGTTCAATGCTTGATGAACTTTGTTTGCATCAAAATATCCTCTGATAACTGTTGCTAAGCCTTTTTCGGCGGCGTATAAGTATACGTTTTGATAGGCAGATCCGCTATGGGCATAAGCATATTGCTTATCACCTGCATATATAAGATGAACAGGTGCTTTGCTTACAAAATCTTGCTTGGCTAAATAGGGCATTAAATCAACATCGGAATAATAATTAAGTTTATTATTTTTTCCGTCATAAAGCCAAACTTTTTTATCATATACAACAAAAACTTTTAAGTCTTGTTCGTTTTGAGCGGTCGGAATTGTTCTTGTATTGTGTGAGTTTGTTCCAAAAGCGGTCCATAAAATATTGCTCAATATTTCTAAACTGACGGGTTTGTCGGAAATGTTTCTGTCAGATGCTCTTGTATTAATGATTTGCATCAAAGGAGTGTTTATATTCGGTTGAGGAAGTTTTATATCAGATGCTTGCAAACTTGTGAAAGAAAAATAAGAATATATTATAGCAACAAAGAAAATTATTTTTTTCATGAGAATATCCTTTAATTAACAAATTATGCATTTACTGTATCTCTATAGGTAGTATATGACAATATTTTTCTGTTATTTTTAACAAAAAAAGTATCTTGTATATGTATATAATTTGTTTTAATATATCTGGAGTGTAATGTTGATAGGAATAAAATGCAATTTAGTGATAGCGGATACATAACAAAGGTTTTAAAACATGGTGAAAATTCGGCCATAGTTACTGTATTGTCAGCTAAATATGGAAAAATACAGGGCTTTGTAAAGGGTGCTATAAGCAAGAAAAAATTGGGTGTTTATCAGCTCGGAAATTTGATTTCATTTAATGCTTATGCGCGTTTGGAAGAAAATTTGCCGCAATTTTTGGGAGTTGAACTGTTAAAATCTAATGCGGTTAATTTTTTTAACAGTGAAAAAAAACTTGCAATTTTAAGTTCGTTTTGCGAACTGATAAATTGTTGTTTGATAGATAGTGAAACTGCTGAAACATTGTTCCCTTGTGTTGAAGATTTTATGAATGCATCGACAGATGATGCTGTTCTTGTAAAATATTCTTTTTTTGAATATAACTTGTTGGAATTTTTAGGAATAGGTCTTGATTTAACCGAATGCGCTGCAACAGGAAAAAAACACGATTTAGAATTTATTTCACCCAAAAGTGCTAAGGCTGTAAGTTATGACGCAGGGCTCCCTTATAAGGCTAAATTATTTAAATATCCGCATTATATTGTGGATAAAAATTATAAACCGGAGCTTGTGGAAGTGGCGGAATTGCTTAAGATGACAGAATTTTTCTTAAATAAGAATTTTTTTGAAAACCACGGCTTGAAATTTCCGAATAATCGTGCTAATTTGCTCAATATTTTGAACTTACCGAAAGATTAAAGAATAAAATGGCTCAGACAGAAGAAAAAATCAAAGAAGTTTACTTAAAAGAAGAGTTAAGCAAAAGATATTTATCTTATGCTATGTCTACTATCGTATCTCGTTCACTTCCGGATGTAAGAGACGGGTTGAAACCTGTGCATCGTCGTTTGCTATATGCAATGCGTCAGCTTCACTTGGATCCTAAAAACGGCTATAAAAAATGTGCTCGTGTTGTTGGCGATGTTATAGGTAAATATCACCCTCATGGTGACAGTGCCGTGTATGGCGCTATGGTCAGATTGGCACAAGATTTTTCGGTAAGATATCCTCTTGTAGACGGGCAGGGTAATTTTGGTAATATTGATGGCGATGGCGCAGCTGCCATGCGTTATACCGAAGCAAGATTAACCGAATTTGCAATGGCCTTGATGGAAGGCTTAAATGAAAACGCTGTTGATTTGATAGATACATATGATGGTGAAGAACAAGAACCTGTAGTTATGCCTTCAATGGTGCCTAATTTGTTATGTAACGGTTCTTCCGGTATCGCAGTCGGTATGGCAACAAATATTCCTCCGCATAATTTAAGTGAAGTTTGTGATGCTTTGTTATACATGATTGAAAAACCAGATTGTGATAATGAAGCTTTGGTTCGTAAAATTAAAGGACCAGATTTTCCGACCGGTGGCATAATTGTTGATAATTTTTCTTCTATTGTTGAAACATATAAACAAGGTAGAGGAAGTTTTAGGATCAGGGCAAAATGGGAAAAAGAAGAACTTTCACACGGACAATATCAAATTGTGGTGAGTGAAATTCCATATCAGGTTGTAAAGTCTAAATTGATTGAAAAAATTGCTCAACTTTTAACAGAAAAGAAAGTTCCTCTTTTGGCAGATGTGAGAGATGAATCTGCTCAAGATATAAGAATTGTATTAGAGCCGAAGAATCGTACCGTTGATGCCGCACTTTTAATGGAACATTTGTTCAAGCAAACAGAACTTGAATCGAAGTTTAACATGAATATGAATGTGCTTGATTCTGACGGCGTTCCGAGAGTGATGAGTATATATGAAGTTTTGCGTGAGTTTTTAAATCATCGTCATATAGTTCTTAAAAGAAGAGCGCAATATAGGTTGGATAAGATTTTAGCTCGTTTGGAAATTTTATCCGGTTATTTGATTGCATATTTGAATTTGGATGAGATTATTCGCATTATCCGAGAAGAAGATGATGCAAAATCTGTTATGATGCAAAAGTTTGATTTAACAGATAATCAGGCCGAAGCTATTTTGAATATGAAATTAAGAAGTTTGCGTAAGCTTGAAGAAACAGAAATAAGAGCCGAATTTGATGAATTGAGCGGTTTAAAATCTGAACTTGAAACATTGCTTTCTGATGAAAGCAAACGCTGGGAAGCTCTTTCCGATGAAATTAGAAAGATTAAAGAAAAATTTGGTAAAAAGACCGCATTAGGTCGTCGCAGAACAGAGTTTGCAGAAGCTCCGGCTGATGTCGAAATTACGATTGAGGCATTGGTTGAAAAAGAACCTATTACGGTTGTATTATCGCAAAAAGGGTGGATTAAAGCTCTAAAAGGTCATTCAAATTTAAATGATGATTTTAAGTTCAAAGATGACGACAGTTTACTTATGGCAATTCATGCACAGACAACTGATAAGATTATTTTATTAGATACATCAGGTAAGTTCTTTACAATACAAGCAAGTGATATTCCTGGCGGGCGAGGGTTTGGTCAGCCTTTGCGATTGATGGTTGATTTGAGTAATAATGATAATGTTTGCTCTATGTTTGTGTTTGTACCTAACCAAAAATATGTCATAGCTTCAAATACGGGACATGGTTTTGTGGTAGATGAAAATCACCTGATTGCGCAGACGAAAAATGGTCGTAAAATTATGAATTTGGCAGAAGGTGAATATACTGCGTTTTGTAAGCCTATAATTGGTGATATGATTGCAGTTGTTGGGCAAAATCGTAAACTTTTAGTGTTTAAGGTTGAAGAAATCCCGACAATGGCAAGAGGTAGAGGAGTTTGCTTGCAAAAATATAAAGATTGCGAAATGACAGATATTCAGATTTTCAAATCGGATGATGGTTTTGAATATAATCGTTCCGGTGGCGTAGCTAAGGAAAAAGAGCTTATGACATGGTTGGGTCATAGAGCACAAGTCGGAAAAATTGTTCCGTTTGGTTTTCCGAAAACAAATAAGTTTTTTAAGGAACAGTAAAAATATTATATTTGATAATATAATATTAACAAACGGATTATATTATGATATAATGCTTAAATAACAGATTGCTATAGAGTATTATATGAAAGATAGAATAAAACAGTTGTTGATAGTTGGAGGTATATTTCAACCCTTTTTGTTAGGGTTTGAATATATTGATGTTTTGTTTGATCTTTTCAGAATTAATTTTATTAATCTGAAGATTATATCGTGGGCTGTATGGATTGTATATTTGATATTTTTATTATCAAGCGTTATGAGTTTTATCTTTCCTATGAGGAAATATAATAAAGTGTTGTCCAGGAAATATCCTAAAACGTTTTTATTTTTATTTTGTATAGGATGGGTTCCTTATATTTCGATTCCTCTGAACTTTTTGGTATCATATTTTGATGATGGCCTTCCGAATGAATGGTTTGATTTTGTTTTATCTTATTTATCTTTTTATGAAT
The DNA here is from genome assembly GCA_045644765.1 of Alphaproteobacteria bacterium. Lineage (GTDB taxonomy): Bacteria > Pseudomonadota > Alphaproteobacteria > RF32 > CAG-239 > JAFTYO01. Next base: position 30,149 of record JAZRHM010000029.1, read on the forward strand.
TTTGCATAAATTGTTCTTTTCTGATTGCAGCTATTTTAATTTTGCGTAAAGTATATATTGAGTATCGTGTTAAACATGCTAAGAAACGTTATAAAAATATTTACTAGTTGTTTTAAGTTATCCCCTTATTGAAAATAGGCACTTTACATATAGATATAATTGTGCTTTCCTATACACGAGAAACAAAATAACTACAATAAGGTATTATTACAATGAATAAAAATACATTAGCTGATTTTTTGAATGATATAAAAGAAAATAAGATTGCTGTTACGGTTTTTTTAATCAATGGCGTTAAACTCCAAGGTGTTATTACGTATTTTGATGATAGTTCTCTTTTATTGAGAAGAGATGGTCATACTCAACTTGTTTATAAGCATGCTATCTCGACCATTATGCCAAGTACATCTGTTGACGTAGTTGTTGAAGATTAGAAGTTGCAAGATACAACAGTAAAAACAGATAATATTACCTGTGTTATATGTCCGATTGTTGCTGATATGGATAAGTCTATATCAGCACAAAGTCGTTTAAAAGAAGCAATAGGCTTATCGTTAGCAATTAAACTAAATATTGTATATTCTGATATTGTTAAGTTAAAAGTTGTTAAACCGGCAACATACTTTTCCAAAGGGTTTATTGAAAAAATGCTCTCTATTATAGAAATGGAGCATATCACTTTGATGGTTGTTGATACATCTCTTTCTCCAATACAGCAGCGAAATTTGGAAAAAGAACTGAACATTAAGGTAATTGATCGCACTGCATTGATATTAGAAATTTTTGGGGAAAGGGCAAAGACAAGCGAAGGTAAGTTACAAGTAGAGTTAGCACATCTTACATACCAACGTTCCAGATTAGTAAGAAGTTGGACCCATCTTGAGAGACAAAGAGGAGGTGCCGGATTTTTAGGAGGTCCGGGAGAAAAGCAGATAGAACTGGATAGGCGAATTATTGACGATAAGATTGTAAAAATAAAGAAAGAATTAGAAAAAGTCAAAAATACCCGAGAGTTGCAAAGAGGAAACAGACGTAAAGTTCCGTATCCGGTGGTCGCTTTAGTTGGGTATACAAATGCCGGAAAGTCTACCTTATTTAATAGCTTATCCGGAGCAGATGTTTTGGCTCAAGATATGTTGTTTGCGACCTTAGATCCTACTTTAAGAAAAATAAAGTTAGCATCGGGCAGAGAAGTTATTTTTTCTGATACCGTAGGTTTTATTTCAGATTTGCCTCATGAACTAATTATGGCTTTTAGGTCAACATTAGAAGAAGTATTGGAAGCTGATATTATTGTTCATGTAAGAGATATTGCAAACGAAGATACTTCAGCACAAAAAAAAGATGTATTGGAAGTTTTGGATAATTTAGGCTTAAAAGAAATTGAAACGCAAGCAAATTATATTGAAGTTTTAAATAAGATTGATTTGTTAAGTAAAGAAGATAGACTGCTTTTAGAGCAAAAAATAGTAAATAAATCAAAAGAGGTCATCTTGTTATCAGCGGTCAGCGGTCAAGGTTGTAAAGAGCTTTGCTTAAAAGTAGATAATATACTTTCATCAGCTTATAAGACATACACTTTATATGTTGATGTAGCTGATGGTAAATTGCAAGCGTGGTTACATAAAAATGCCATAGTTGTAGACAAGCAATTAGAAGAAGATAAAATATTTTTTGAAATTAAAATAGATGAAAAAAATTTTCAACGTTTAATAAAAACGTTTCCTGTTCAGATATAAAAGTGCGCATAATTTAGTTCTAAAATTATTGAAAAAATGCTTTTTGAAATTAAGTAAATCAGTGTTTTGGATATTATAATTTTAAGGAGAAAAAATATGACGCAAGGAGTTCGTTATCCGACTTTAGCATTTCAGACAGGTGGAGCAGGGCAAGCAAATGATGGTATTCCGCCACAACCGTTTGAAACATTTTGTTATGATTCAGCTTTAATGCAGGCAAAAATTGAAAACTTTAATGTGGTTCCATATACTTCGGTTTTACCTAAAGAGTTATATGGAAATATTGTTAGCGTTGATAAGGTTGCAGATCAATTTAAGCATGGTGCTGTTTTGGAAGTAATTATGGCAGGACATGGTGCTTCAAGAGATGAGCATAAGGCAATTGCTACAGGTGTTGGTATTTGTTGGGGAAAAGATAAAAATGGTGAGCTTATCGGTGGATGGGCAGCTGAATATGTTGAGTTTTTTGATACCCAAATTGATGATGAGATAGCTCAGGGACATGCTAAAATGTGGCTTAATAAATCTTTGAGGCATGAGCTTGAAATCAGGGGCGTAGAGCAACACAGTGAATTTGAAATGTTCCATAATTATTTAAATATAACAGAACAATTCGGATATTGTTTAACATGTTTAGGCTTTTTAAACTTTGAATATGCTGAGCCTGCTAAAGTTTAGAAAGGAAAAAATATGTTAAAGAAAAAAAATCAGCATGAACTCACGGCGGAGAAAACAAACTCCGCCGGTTTAGGTGTTATGGCATTGGCAGCGATAGTTGTAAGTTCGATGATTGGCGGAGGTATATATTCTTTACCACAAAATATGGCGGCAGGAGCTTCAGCCGGAGCTGTGTTTTTAGCTTGGTTAATTACCGGCTTTGGTGTTTATTTTATAGCTAATACTTTTAGAATTTTATCTGATATCAGACCAGATTTAACAGCAGGTATTTATATGTATAGTCGCGAAGGTTTTGGTCCGTATGTCGGGTTTACCATCGGATGGTCATATTGGTTATGTCAAATTTGTGGTAATGTCGGGTATGCTGTTATTACAATGGATGCGCTTAATTATTTTTTTCCACCGTATTTTGCCGGTGGAAATACAACATATTCCATTATAGGTGGTTCTATTTTGATTTGGGGATTTAATTTTTTAGTATTAAAAGGTATAAAACAGGCAACTTTGATAAATTTTATAGGAACAATCGGTAAGATTGTACCGCTTTTATTATTCATCATTGTTATGGCATTTATTTTTAATAATAATAAATTTTCTTTTGATTTTTGGGGAGAAAATGCAGCAACCGTATCTAAGTTAGGTGGTTTGTCTGCCCAAATCAAAAGTACGATGCTTGTAACTTTATGGTCATTTATAGGTATCGAAGGTGCCGTTGTTATGTCACAGCACGCAAAAACACCCCAATCTGTAGGAAAAGCGACTTTACTTGGTTTTATCAGTTGTTTGGCTATTTATGTGATGTTATCATTGCTTCCATTCGGTTATATGAGCCAAGCTGAATTAGCATTGGTGCCAAATCCGTCAACAGCAGGAATTTTGGAAAAAGTGTTTGGTAAATGGGGAGCTATATTAATGAATGTCGGTTTGTTAATTTCAGTGTTATCAAGTTGGCTTGCGTGGACAATGGTTACGGCGCAAATACCACAAGCTGCTGCTAAAAACGGAACTTTCCCAAAAGAGTTTGCAAAGGAAAATGAAAATAAAGCACCATCAGTTTCATTATGGATAACAAGTGCTATTATGCAATTGTTTATGTTATTGGTATTTTTTTCCAACAATGCATGGAATATGATGTTGAGTATAACAGGTGTTATGGTGTTGCCGGCATATTTATCAAGTTGTGCCTATTTATGGAAAATATGTGAGGATCACGAATATCCAAAAAATACATATATCAAACGTTCATATGCTTTGTTTTCAGGAATTATAGGCGCATTGTACTCTTTATGGTTAATTTATGCCGCCGGCTTACAATATTTACTCATGGCAGTGATTTTTATGACAATAGGAATACCTGTTTATGCTTTGGCCAGTAAACAAAATGATCCTCAAAGAAAAATTTTTAGCAATAAAGAATTGGTGCTTGCAAGTTCTTTAGTGATTATTTCGATTATTGCCATATATGCAATGAGTACATCAATTGTGAAAATTTAAGTTTTTATCATTGTTTGACAAAAAATGATTGACATGGTTTTGTAAAATTGGTATAAAACATATAATAAAAAATAATTAAGGTAAAAATTATTCAAATACGTCTAATTATGAAAACTAAAAGTTTGATGGCGCTTCTCAAGGAGAAAGACCTCGCTAAATTTGAAAATTTCCTTCAGATGATGGAACCTGGTTCAATTGCTTCAGAAGATGAAGTAGAGTTTTTCGAATGTGCCCCTGATGAATGGAAACTTAAGTATCTTGATGTAAGTTATCCAGGTACTCAGGCTGAAAGAGTGATGATGGTAAAAGGATCTCCCGAAGTTTTGAAAAAAAGCTGTCGGTTGTGGAGTTTTTGGGAAGATAATGTGAAATGGGTGTTGGTGTCCGGTACACATGAGGTTTGTAAGACTGTTATATCAAGCCTTAATTCACGTCCCGGAACAGAAATTGAAATTCTGATGCTTAAACGAAATTCTCGAGAACTTTTAACTATGTGGCTCGAAAAGTATGAGTGCTTAGCTGAAGATTCCGAAAGACTTCTTCATGAAGACAGTAGTTTATTTATACTGAAAAACATGTATATAGAAGATCAAATAAGGAAAATGCCACACTAAATCTCACACAGAGAAACTTGGAAATTTTACACAAAAAGCCTCTCTTAAAAAAGAGAGGCTTTTTTGTGATTATATGTTTATCGGGTAGTCTGTATTGGATTGGCACCCCTATTAATTACCATTTGATTTTGAGCGGTTTGAGAGTTTTGAGCTCTATGAACTTCTCCGTCTTTATCACGAATAAGACCATATTTTTCCATGATTGTAGCCGATCTTTCTTCATGATTTGCCATGAATTTAGTTATGGCTTTTTGTTCAGATTCCGAAAAAGTTTCGCCACTATCAACTCTTGCTTTAAGGTCGCTATATATATCATCATTCATTAAGAGTGATTTAACTTCCATAACGCCTTTTGCACTAGTATTATCACCTAAGAGTGCTTTTGCGTCATTAAGATAATTTTGCTGATTGAATCCATATGTAGTATTTTCAGCTGATACATTGACCTTTATGCTATATGCTGCACCATCTCCCGTAACTCTGACATCATCACCCAGTTTGACTAAGTCACCCTTGTGATTATATGTCATATGTTGTTCTTGTAGATTTTCTCTATGTTGTTGCATAAATTGTTTTTCTGCAAGGCCGAGAGGTTTGTTTTCTTGTTCTCTACTAAGTAAATCTTTGTACACAATGTCTTGAGCTTCAATTGTTGAAAGTCTTCCGTTTTCACAGTTCATATGAAACTGTCCTTTGCTATCAAAACTATAACTTACACCATGGTCACAATTCATTGTTTTGGTAGTTGCACAAACACGAGTAAGATTATTTTCACTGTCATGCGTTATACCATGTCGAGCAAGATCTTTTTCGTGTTGTTGCATGAATGCTTGTTCACCTGCCGACAAATCTTCTTTATTTGTTAAGTTTTGATAAAGTTCATCACGAGCAATAAGTGTTTGCAACTCTGCAACAGTATTTGCTTCTCTGGTAGCCGAAAACATTTGATTTTGGTAATTTTCTCTTGTTACAGGCTCTCTTTCCGGTAATAAACTTTGTGCTTGTGCTTTCATATCTGCATCTAAGGTAAATTGTTGCTCAAAAACAACATTTCCATTTGCATCTTTAATCGAATATAAAGAACGACCATCGCCGTTTTCATTTATTTGGAAAGTGTTAGATGCTTTGTAAGAACTCAAATCAATATTTTCATTTGGTGATTGATTATCAACATGAGCCGGAACAGGTTGCTCTTGAACAGGTTGCTGTAATGATGAAACAGTCTGAGATGTCAGATTGCTTAATTCTTCTTTTGCAGGTAAGTCATATTTTGCATCTAAGTCAGTATACAGTTTATCATGCAATGCTTGTAAGTTTGCTATTTGCGGAGCTTGTTCCTCGTTAAATACGACACCGTTTGCGGCTTGTTGTGTTACATCTTGTAATACGGCATCGTAATACATTAATAAGCTCAAATCTTTTACAGCTTGCGGATCGTTACCGACTGTTTGTTTTGCAACATCTTCAAATGTTTGTAAACTGATACCTTCAATATGCATATTATTATTTTCATTAAAGCTTACAATGTTGTTATTGGTTAACGTTTCAGCCGGAGAAGAATCGCGTCCATGAATATAATCAAGCATTTGATCTGTATAATTGTCGAGAGTTTCTTGTGGCGGCAAGTTATATTTTGCGCTTAACTCTTGATAATATGTATCATAACTTGTTTTTAATTGTGCTAATCTTGCTTCTTGCATATCGCTTAATTCTACACCATTTGCTATTTGTTGTTCAACATTTCTTATTTCGGCATTTTGAAGTAATAAACTGCTTACATCAGCAAGGGCTTCTTGGTTTTCAGTTCCGACCATTTGTGATGCAGGACCTACGAACAGGTCTATATCCATACCTTCGGGAATGAAAACTGTATCATTTGAAATGTTGTACCCTTGAGATTGATTTTCATGTTGAATGTCAAAAAGAGGTAAGCTGGCATGAGCTGTTAAATCTTGTTGTGATGGTAAGTTATATTTTTCACTAAACGTATTATATGAATTATTATATGATTCTTTTATCTGTAATAATGCAGCAGCTTGTTCATCATTTAACTCTAAACCATTTGCTAATTGCTGATCAACATTTTGCAATATTGCGTTTTGATACAGTAAAAAGCTAACTTCTTCGACTGCCTGAGGATTGTTGTCTCCTACAAGCTGTTTGGCGGTGTTCTCAAATGTTTCAGCTGTCATGCCTTCCGGAACAAAAACTCGGTCATTGCTAACTTGATAGCCCTGTATTTCATAATTTACAGATGAACCATCTTGGTTTGATTCTAAACCAGAACTGCCATTGTTTTGTGTGTTATTCTCTGTATTTGTTTGTGTACTGGTTTTAGTTGTTTCAAAAGGTCTGTCGCCTTCATAATTTCCTCTATCGGAATAGTCATTCATCAAATTGCCAAGTTTTGCAAATTGTTCATTGGTCATATTCGGGATTTGTGCTTCATGCATGCGAGTGTTTTGAAAATCAATACCCAGTGCTTCTGAAACATATTTAGGCGATTGTTCCATAGCCATAGCAAGCTTATAAGCAAACTCTTCTTTGCTTTCGATACCTTCAGGGAGTTTGATTTCGCCGCTATCAATTCTGGAATATAAACTATCAACGTTTTCTTTTCCTAAAAATTGATTGGCTCGATTATCCCAAAATTGGGTGTCTTTTGCAGAAACTTCAACGGTGGCAGAGCCTTGTTCTTGAGCCTCTTGCCTTTCAATATCATTGAGTATTTGTGTGATAATAGAATCATTTCCTTGCAGTGGAACAGAATCATTTCCTTGCAGTGGAACTGAATCGCTTGCTTGCAGTGGAACAGAATCACTTGCTTGCAGTGGAACAGAATCACTTGCTTGCAGTGGAACAGAATCGCTTGCTTGCAGTGGAACAGAATCACTTGCTTGCAGTGGAACAGAATCGCTTGCTTGCAGTGGAACAGAATCGCTTGCTTGCAGTGGAACTGAATCGCTTGCTTGCAGTGGAACAGAATCACTTGCTTGCAGTGGAACAGAATCATTTCCTTGCAGTGGAACAGAAGCATTTCCTTGCAGTGGAACAGAATCATTTACTTGCAGTGGAACCGAGTTATTTATCTCAGTATTTGCAAAGTAAGGAGCGGCAGCTCCTGCAACTACGTTTCCTCCCACTATACCAAAGGTAAAAGAAACAATAGAAACACCAGCAGCTTTAAAACCTGCTGCAACTGCATTTTTTTGTTGATCTTTAGGAAGATTTTGGTTTTGTTCTTTTACTTGTTTATATGCGTCATATCCTTGTTTACATGCTCCGGCAAATGCAAGTCCAAAACCATATGCTGCTTTTGCAAATTTGGTAAGTTTATCGGGATTTACACCAAGGGCCTGAACAGCTGAAAATCCAACAGTGGAGGCACTTCCAATTATACTTAAAACACTGAGCTTATTATTCCAAGCATATGCTCCAAATGACAAATCTTTACCGGTTTGGGCTTTTAATGCTTCTTTTTCATGTTTATAATTTTTAACGAAAGAATAAATATGTTTTGCACTTGAAACTGTTGCAAGAGCAGCAACTGCAGGCGAACCATACATTGCAGCAATGCTGTATGCAGTACCCATTGCAACTGATTTGCCGATATTTTTTATAACGGTATATTTGGTGCCATATCTTTGGGTACATTCTTTATCAAATTTTTCAATTTTATCTTTGATGTCAGCTAATTTTTCTTTAAGACCCGGGCGTCTTCCTTCTGTTTGATTGACAGCAGCTGTGTTTCTGTTAGATTGAGCAGCAAAATAGCCGATACAAGAAGATTGATTGATGTCTATTTTGCCGTTACCTTCAAAGAATTTTTGTAAATTTATATCTTCTTTAGGTGCACCTTTGGCTGCTCTATCGGCAACAACAACACCAAGAATATATTTATTTAAGCGTTCACTATATTCTTTGGCAAAAGCTTTATCATCAATTGTTTGACCGGCAGGTGTTATGTTTGCCAAATATGTCTCAGTTTCAATTCTGGCAAGTTCTTTTAATTTTGCAATTTCACTGTCGGGAGTGTTTTGTTTGATATCTGAACGTCCAAACATTTGTATATCTGATTTAATGTTTATCTTATCAAGATATTTAGCCGTTTCAGCCATCTCAGGATAAAGAAGAGTTGTGCCTCTTACTTCCAAAAAGGCATTCAATTTTTCTTTATTTGCTTTAACTAGTTCATCATCAGGATATACTTTTGCAAGTTCTTCTAAAACAAATTTACAATCGCCATAAATTTCCGGATTTTCCTGAAGCTTAAAATTATATAAAGTTTCTCCTTTAGCTTTTTCAAGAATTTTTGCTTTATCTTCTTCAGACAGATTTTTAGTGCGTAATGCACCTGCATATTTATGAAAATCTAACGAGATATCGTATTCATTTTCTTTCCAATTTTTTAATTGCTCAGCTGTCCAAGGTTTTTCTTTAGGCTCTTCAATTGAAACAAAAAAGTCAATTTTATCTAAATTTTTGATAGCATCTATATTTTGAGCAATTTGTTCTTCAGATTGCATGTGAGCGTCATCAATACCATACTCTTCTTCAAAAGAGGTAATATCTGAATTAACATCTTCTAAAGCTTTCATAATTTCTTTATCAGGTTCTTTGTTCTCAGATGATGAAAATTCACGTAAAATATCGCGCCATATGTATTTTTCATCATAATCAAGCATTAAAGCTTTGCCACTGTTTACTTCTGCAGCTTTTTGCGCAACAGCTTTTTCAATTGCTTCCAAAACTTTAGGTTTATCTTCTTCACTAATATTTGTGGCATGATATTTTATAAGCTTTATATCAGCTAATTGTTTTTTCAGATTATGTTTTAAGAAATGCTCATCCATATAACCTTCAACATTAAATGAAGGTTTTTTATCCTCGGAATTTTCTTCTGAAGGAGTGTCAGTCGGTTCAGAATCATTGTTGCCGGTGTTTTGTAGTTCGGCTAATCGTGCATTTGCTTTTTCGGCAAAATCAAAATGCCCTTTTTCGGAATAATATGCAACAAGTGTTTGCAAATCTTCTGCAGTGGTTTTTTCTTTATCTCCTTCCATTTTCATAAAAGCCTTATCAGCTAATGCAATTTCTATATCTCTGATAGCACTTTCTTCTTCTGTGAGTTCTTCGTTGTTTTGTATTTTTTGAGTAATTTTTTCTACAGCTTCCCCATCTTTTTGCAAAACTTCTTTGTGTAAATTATACGTATCGGTTAAAGATATTTCTTGAAGAGCCGTTAATCGATCTTCTACAGGCATTGAAGCCAGACTTTCTAATGTGACAGGTGTGTTTGTTTCCGAAGGAATTTCGAAATCAAATTGAAAGTCATTCGGTGTTACATTATCCATATTTTGTATCAGGTCATCAATATCGCCTCTTATTCTTGACAAGTCAGCATTAACGCCTGATATTTGTGTATTATCTGCTATCCAACCTTGTAAAACTAATAAATCTTCTTTTGGTAATGATTGTAAATTAGCAATCTTTTCATTAATCAGTTCTATTTGTCTTGCGTTTATTTCTCCGATAACTTCTTGGATTGCATCAGTTCTTTCGTTAAAAGGCTTATTATCTGCTTCTTGGCATAATCTGTCAAATGCGGTTAAAGACATATTAGATAAACCTTCTGCTCTTTTTTCCTTTGTTAAAGAAGTTAAAGAATCCAAGTTTACGTTATCTAAAAATATTTCCATTATATATCTCCAAAAGAATGATTTTAAGTCAATTGTGGTTAGTCTAACACCTTTTTTATGTTTTTGCAACAAAAAACTGCTTATTTTGTCAAAATTTTGTGTGACATTTTTGTTACATAAATATTAAAAAAACTCTCGATTTTGAGAGTTTTTTTATAAGATTTATTCTTCTTCGACGGGACGCTCTTTTATAAGCATTCTCACGCGTTTGACACGCATTTTATTTGAGGAGACAACCTCATATTGACAATATTCGTCTTCAACTTTATCGCCAACTTTCGGAGCCCTTCCCAACAAAGTGAATACATAACCGCCGATTGTACTTTCATCACGTTCACAGCAGGGAAGTTCCATACATTCATATGCGTCTTCAACTAAAACTTTTCCGTCAAATTCGCAAATGCGTTCGTTTACCCTTAAGATTTCTTGGGCTTCAGCAACATCGTGTTCGTCCATGATGTCGCCAACAAGTTCTTCCAAGATATCTTCCATTGAAAGCATTCCGGCAGTTCCGCCATATTCATCAACCACAATGGCAACGTGAGTGTGTTTACGCATCATCAGGTGTAAAACTTCGGATACTGATTGATTTTCCGGAACAAATAAAATCTGTCTTGCGATTTTGTTTAAGCGTCCTTTTTCAAGTTTTTCTTCCGCATGCTCTAATAAATCTCTGATATGTATCATGCCTACAACATTATCTTTGTCTTTATCGCACAAAGGATAACGAGTATGTTTTGAACGTTTTACCATGTTCATAACTTGTTCAAAGCTGTCATTTAGGAACAAACAACACATATCTTGTCTCGGTATCATAATTTCATGAGCGCATATTTCTGAAAAATCAATAGCGTTTTGGATTATGTCACGTTCTGTGTCATCAATCACGCCACCTCTTTGAGAAGCGTTTACGATGAGTTTTATCTCTTCTTCGGAGTGAGCCATTTCTTCTTCAGAAGCAGGTTGAACACCCATAAGGTGTAAAACCTTAAGAGTTACCATATCCAAAACCCATATAAACGGATAGAATATACGTTTAAAAGTATACAAAGGATATGCAATAAGCAAAACAAAAGTTTCTGTTTTTTGGATTGCTAACGATTTTGGTATCAATTCGCCTAAAACAACGTGCATGATTGTAATAAATGTAAAAGCAATACCAAAACTGACAGAATGTAACAAAATCGGGTTGTTTGCAAAGTAACCGCCCAGTATTTCTTCTAAAAGCTTAGAAACTGCGGGTTCACCAATCCATCCTAAGCCCAATGAGGCTAAGGTTATACCAAGTTGAATTGCACTCAAATATGAATCAAGATGTTCGGTGATTTTTAAAGCAATTTTTGCTCTTTTATTGCCATTATGAGCCAATTCTTCAAGCTTGGTTTTACGAATTTTTACAATTGCAAACTCAGAAACTACGAAAAAAGCATTAAGTAAAACTAAAATTAAAACAAAAATTAAATTAAAAGTATAAATATAAGCTGAACTCATTTATAAAACCTATGTTATTAAAACTTTTGGCATCATATAATTATCTTTTGCCTTTGTCAATAAGGATTATTGTGTGAAACTAAGGGAATAAATTAAAGAATGGATGTTAACTTTGCAAAATTACGTAAATTTAAGCTTAAAAACGGAACTTGAATGCGTGCTTAACAGAAAAACTAATCTTGTGGTTAAAGATTTGTATATCAATGGTCAGAAACGGTAGACTTTGTTTAAGAAATTTGCAACGACGCCTGATAATCGGTAAAGCTTAATTTTATTGATATGTTTGATTGTGTTAATATGTCTTGTAAGTAAAGTAAAGGAGCGTTTTGCGCCGGGTTTTCATCGCTGATGTTGCCGTTTAAGCAGTTTTGCAATGTGTTTAACTTTGATGCCGATAATATGTTTTCTGAAGTTGCCGTAAATTCGATACCAGTATCGCCTTCTATTGCAGCGATTACTCCGCCTTTTATGAATATGTCAGATAAAACCATTATACTTAGCAACACAATTTTGTATAACTGCGGGGTTTTGATTTGTAAATTTAATTTAATGGGAAAATTTCTGTTTCCAATTGTTTGTACATATTCTGTTGCTATTAAGTTTAGTTCTTCGATGTTTTTTACAGTGGCATTATTTAGACCAAATGCAAGGCGAAAAAATTTTAAGCGCGCTGATAAAACTTTTGAGCTTAATTCTAATATGGGTTTTACATCAGAAACGCTTTCCGGATCATCATCCAAAAGTTCAACAGCGTTTGAAACAGCCCCTATGTTTCCGATTAAATCGTGGCTTATTCTGGTGCATATGAGTTCTGAAATTTGAAATGATAAATCTTTTGACATGAAATTTTCCTAAAATGTGTATAAATCAGTATTCATAAAGCGTTGGTCTTCGCGGGACATTCTGGTGTAATCCAGCTCTTTTAACATTGTATCTTCCAACAATAATAAGCCGGTAGCCGCTCTCATATAAGGTTTGTTTCCGCCAAGCCCCCATATAACATCTTGTTTGTTATCCGGTGTGCCATATTTTTGGTTTATTTTTTTCCAAAAATCATATATTTTTATATTGCGCAAATATAAAGCTTTAGGACTGTTTCCTGTTAAATTTGCTGCTTCTGTGCGATAAGTTATTTTGTATATTTTGTTACCTGTGAAATTACTTGTAAGATAAATATTGACGCTTTCTTTTGTGTCAAATTTATTAAACTCAACTTGAGAGATATATTCATGATTGCTTTTTCGAGCTAACTGAATTACACAGTTGTTTAATCTTTCGTAACCGACAATACTGTTGTTACGACAAGTTTCTTCATTGCGCCATCTGATAAAATTTGGGATATCCATTTTCTGTGAGATTTTTTTATAACCTCTTTTGCTTAGAGCATCTTCGGCCTGTTTATAAGTCATCCTGAGCATTACACCTGAGATATCAAAAACTGACACATTTGATTTGGTGTTTCTGCCCTTACTTTCTTCTATCATGTTTGATAAAGGATTATCATTGTTTTCTGATTTTTTTCCGGCAAGTTCTTTGAGTGCGTTATAACCACTTCCTATCCAAGTTTGAACATCTGTTTTTTCATCGTTATTTTCGGAATTTTCTTTTAAATTGTCGGTAAGAGATTTTCTGGTATTAAGTTTTACGACATCATTATCTTCTTTGTGTTGAGATTTAGTTTTTGCTTTTGGAGAAATTACTTGTGGATTTATTTTTATATCATTACCAAAAGCATCGACTAATTCGTTATCAAAATTTAAATCATCATCCAGGATATTTTCATTTTGTTCTGTCGCATCAACTAAACTTGACGGACCTTGTGCATGTGCACACAAGGCGATAAATGAGAATGCAACTGATAAAAACAATCTTTTCATGAATACTCCTATTTTAAACTGTCGTTCAGTATACTACCATATATACAATTAAAAAAAGTTTAATGAAAAGTGGGCAAAATTTATTTACAAAAGATAAAAAAGAAGCTAAAAGTACATAAATTTTGTAAAGGGAACAGATATATGATGGAACAGACAATAACAGTTATTGGTGCCGGCCTTGCTGGTAGCGAAGCTGCTTGGCAACTTGCAGAACGGGGTGTGAAAGTTAGAATTTATGATATGAAGCCTCAAAAGATGTCCCCAGCTCATAAGAGTGAGCATTTTGCTGAGCTTGTTTGTTCAAACTCATTTCGTTCTGATGATTATGAACATAATGCCGTAGGCCTTTTACATGAAGAAATGCGCCGCTTCGGATCGATTGTAATGGAGTCTGCTCAAAAAAATAAGGTTCCGGCAGGAGGCGCTTTAGCCGTTGACAGAAACTCTTTTGCAGAATTTATCAGTAATAAACTTAAAAATCATAAAAATATCGAAATTATAAATGAAGAAATTACTCGGTTACCTGATGCTGATGACGGATTATGTATAGTTGCAACGGGACCGCTTACATCTGAATCTTTAGCAGAAGATTTATTGAAAAAGATTGATAATCAGACGCTTTCTTTTTATGATGCTATTGCACCGGTTGTCTATACTGAAAGTATCGATTTTTCAAAAGCATGGTACCAATCAAGATATGATAAAGGAGAAAGTAAAGACTATATAAATTGTCCGATGAATAAGGAGCAATATTATAGTTTTGTGGAAGAGCTGTTAAATGCTCAAAAAGTTGAATTTCATGAATTTGAAAAACCGGAATATTTTGACGGTTGTCTGCCGATAGAAGTGATGGCAGAGCGTGGGTGTGATACACTTGTTTTCGGTCCTATGAAACCTGTTGGTTTGACCAATCCGAACAGTGATGAGAAACCATTTGCAGTTGTTCAATTACGTCAAGACAATAAGGATGATACTTTACGTAATATAGTAGGATTTCAGACGAAACTAAAATATGGCGAACAAGAACGTATTTTTAGGCTTATTCCAGGACTTGAAAAAGCTGAATTTGCAAGATTGGGAGGGATTCATAAAAATACATTTATTAAAAGCCCGGTTTTATTAAATGAATTTTTGCAATTAAAAAAATATCCGCATATTATGTTTGCCGGACAAATTACCGGCTGTGAAGGGTATGTGGAAAGTGCTTGCATCGGTTTATTGGCCGGCTATTTTGCGTCTTGTTTGCTGAAACATAAGAAACCTGTTTTGCCTCCGATTACGACGGCGATGGGTTCTATGCTGAGACATCTTCAAGATGTTACTGATATTGAAAATTATCAACCAATGAATATTAATTTCGGTTTATTTCCGACAGTTGAAGTTCAAATTACACCAAATGGTAAAAAGCGTAAACTTAAAGGAATTGATCGTAAAGAATATTATTGTAAAAGAGCATTAGAAGATTGTGACGCATGGCTGGAGAAACTTAATGAATAATTTTTTAATTATGCTCTCAAAGGTTGACTTAAGTGTAATATTGTTTTATGTTGTTTTAAGGTAGCTCTTTGTAAGAGTGAGGGTGTTAAAAATAGAGGGCGTTTAGATGAGTTCTATCGGTAAGCTAGTCAGGAAATCGCAAGCGGTGATGTTTTGGTGTATGCGGGTGTTGCCCAAAGCTAAGAGAGAGGCTGTTTATACATTATATGCTTTTTGTAAGCATATTGATAATGTAATTGACGGTAACTTAGATAAAGAAGAAAAATTAGAAATTTTTAAGGCTTGGCAAGAAGAACTTATAAATATTTATGATAAAAAAGTTCCGCTCAGTAATATAGGGCGCAAAATTTATAAAAATTGTATGCGTTTCAAGATATGTAAAGAAGATTTTAAACAAATTTTATCTTCAGCTATGATGAATTTTCCGGAATATATTAAAGCGCCTGATTATGAAAATTTTTATAAATATTGTTATGGATTAGTAGAAATTCCAATGTATATAACCTTGTCTATTATGGGTGTTTTAGATGAGAAGCAAAGAAGAGAATTATCTCAAAACTTTGGTCGTGCAATATTTATTACAGATGTTTTAAAAGACATTAAAGACGATGCTATGCGTGGTCGTCTATATCTTCCTGTAGAGTTGCTAAAGCAAGCAAATATTACTTCGAAAGATCCTTTAACTGTGGTTACGGATAAAAATTTAATATCTGTAAGGGAAACTTTATCTCGTGATGTTTCGGTTTGTTTTGAAAAAGCTTTTGATACATTACAATGTACCGATAGAAAAATAACAAGACCACTTAGGTTTATTTTGCATATTTATAAACGATATTTTGATATTATGCAAAATAGAGGATGGGAAATTATATCTCCTAAACCGATTATTGGTTTTAAGGATAAGGTGGCAATTGTATATAAAGTTGTTTTTGATAAATAATATCTTGTTATAAATTAATAAAAAACACTTTATTATAGTATTATATGTTATATCCTTTCGTTAGTGTGACTAATATGAAAGGAAATTTAATGTTAAAGTTTTATAATCTTATATTACTTTCTACAGTTTTGATGTTGCCGTCAATTAATGTGATGGCTGAAGAAACCGGTAATGTAGTTGAAGAAGCTCCAAAAAGCTCATTAAAAGCAAATTTAAATCGTATAGCTTTACAATATAACCAAAATAGTGTTACCAATAAAGATGAGGAAGATAATTATCCAGGTAGTTTCAGTTCTGATGAGCAAGAAGTTTTTACAGGTATATTTGATGGAAATATTGAATATGCTACAGATAATATGGTTTGGCTAAACAGCTTGTTTATGGAATATGGTGAAAGTAAGACCACAGAAGATGGTGAAACTACAAAAAGTGAAAACGCAGATAAGATTTTATTTACAACAGATTATACTCATAAACTTTGGCAGTTGGAAGAAGGTATTGTAGGTCCTTTTGTTAATTTAGGCTATCAAACTGAATTTACAACTTTTACGGCTGACGATGGTGATGATTACAGAACCAAAATATTGCGGGGTAAAACAGGTGTAAAATTATACGATGGAAAGCATTTTAAAGAATTATATGCAGCGATAGTTGAAGAAGCTGATTTTACCTATGGTGATACAAATATGAAAACAGGTGCTGAAATAGGTTATAGATTTGAGTATGATATCAGAGAAGATATGCAATTTGTTTCATCAGGTTATTATCGTCACTTTTTTGAGTATGGTAAATATGAAAGAACCGATTATAAATATGAATTAGAAACGAATAATCGTATTGATGTGGCTATAATAAACGGCTTATCATTTGCACCTTTTGTAAATTATCATCTCGCTAAAACAAGAGGAGCTGAAAAAAGTAGAAGTGATACAACGGTTGGCCTATCTTTGGGTTATAAAACTAATTATCAATTTTGGTAAAATAGCTGAACTAAATAAACCTCCATTGTTACAATGGGGGTTTATTTACAAAAAAGAACCGTCGCTAACAGCGACGGTTTGTATAGTATATGAAGTTTTGCTACGATTGTCTCTCTTTACTCTTATCCATATCAGCTTTGGAGTTGTTATTAGTTGAACGAGCGTATTCTTCAGCTAATTTACCAACAGAAACTTTTTCCTGCATAAAGCGCATTCCTGTAAGCATGGACTTACGTCTGAAGTCTTGTGCTTTTTTCAATGAAATCTCGTTTACCATGACTATTCTCCTTTAGCCAAAATTTATTATTAGTGTCAATATAACATAGTTTTTAAAAGCTGTCAAGTATATGTAACAAAAATATTACAAAATAGTGTATTTTTTTATTACATATTATTTTCCTAAACATCCTTGAGTTTCTTTTGCATACTTAACATAATACTTATAGTATTCATCCAAATTTTTTGAAACCAAATAATTTACCGTGCCTTTAGGATATTTACCGTTTTTGTCCGGAACTCCGGCAGGTACACCTGTTAAAATCTCGATTCCATCATCTACTGTATCGACGGCATATATATGGAACATGTTATTTTCTACAGCTTCAACGATTTCTTCTTTAAGCATTAGGTTGTTAACATTTGTTGCTGGTATAATAACACCTTGTTTGCCGGTTAATCCATTGTATTTGCATACTTCAAAGAAACCTTCAATTTTTTCGTTTACTCCCCCTATGGGTTGGATTTCTCCGAATTGATTGATTGATCCGGTAACAGCAATGCTTTGTTTGATAGGTAATTCTGAAATTGCTGAAAGTAGGCAGTAGTACTCGGTAGAAGATGCGCTGTCACCGTCTACACCACCATATGATTGCTCAAATACGATTGATGCTGATAATGACAATGGCTTATGTTTTGCGAATCTGTTAGAAAGAAGTGCTTGTAAAATAAGAACACCCTTAGTATGTATAGGCCCACTCATTTCAATTTCGCGTTCAATGTTTACAAATTCGCCTTTTCCCATTCGAACTTGAGTGGTAATACGCGCTGGTTTTCCGAAAGAATTGCGCGAGAAATTGTATACAACCAATCCGTTTATTTGTCCGATGCGTTCCCCTTGTACATCCATTAAGATTGTACCTTTATCAATTTGTTCAAGCATGGCTTTATTTACTCGATCGCTACGGTAGATTTGAGCGCTAATGGCTTGAATGATATGATTTTTACCAATTTGTTTGGCGTTAGATTTCCTAGCCCAATAATCGGCTTCTCTAAGTAAGTCGCCAATAGAAGCTATATGAGCCGTTAATTTTTCAGAATCGTCTGCCAGACGTGATGAATATTCAATAACTTTGGCAACAGCTTGTTTATTTAATGAACGAATTTTTTTCTTTTTAGATAAAGAACCGATAAGCTTTGCATATTCAATTTCATTTTCATCTGTTCTATCCATAACAATACCAAAATCGGCAACCACCTTAAAATAATCAGAAAAATCGGGATCACGTTCAGCTAAAAGTTCATAAAGCTCTTCATCTCCGGTTAAAATGATTTTTACATCTAAAGGTATTGGTTCCGGATCGAGAGAAATTGTTGTGAAGCTTGTTTCATCACTGGGTGATTCGATTTTTATATTTTTTGAAGCTAAGGCTCTCTTTAAGGAATCCCAAGCATATGGTTGGATTAAGAGTTTTCTGGCATCAATTAACAAGAATCCTCCATTTGCTTGATGTAATGCTCCGGATTTAATTAAAGTAAAATCTGTTAAAAGAGCACCGTATTGTTGAACTCTTTCGACTTTTCCTACTAAGTTTCCTTGTGTGGGATGATCTAATAAAACTATTGGAGCTCCTGATTTAGGAGTGTTTTTTATAATTACATTCACCTTGAATTTAGCAAATTTGTCTTCGTCATTTTTATTCATGCGACTTAAAAGTTGATTTAGAGGATCTTCGTCATTGCCGGCATTCTGAGGCTGAGTGTCTGGCATAAACTCATCAATACTGTCAATTATGTTTTTTTGCACATTTCTTAAAAAATCAATAGCTCCTTTAAATTTTTTATATTTCAACTTTAATTCGTCTATAGGCTTGGTTATCAGATTTTTTGCCATTTTTTCGCGTAAACGCTCAATTTCAAGGCGTTGCTTTTCTTCCCATAAAGGTAATTCTTGAGAAGTGTTCTCTATTTCAGTTTGCATGGCGTTCAAGTCAGCTGTTATTTTTTGTTTATCTTCAGGTGAAAGTTGTTCAAAAGCTTCCGGACTTAACACTTCTCCATCTTTTACCGGTGCAACAACAATTCCAACAGGCATGTGTAATAAAGATACACTTTTACCACGAGCTTTTTTCTGTAAAATTTTTATATAATCATCCTTTTTGCTTTTATATTTCTGCCTAATGATCTCCAAGGCTGCTTTATATTCTTCACTATCGGGGATGGTTGGAATATAATTTCTTAATTCATCTATCAAGTCGTCAACATCTTTAGCAAACTCTGTGGCAATTCCTGCCTCAAAATATATAGCATTTGGTTTATGTGGTTCCTCAAAATTATAAACATATGCCCAATCATTTGGGGTGGGGCGTAAAACAGCTTCTTTTTCCAAAATACGTTTAACCAAACTCATTTTACCTGTTCCTTCAGGACCGAAACAAAATAAGTTATATCCTTTTGATTTGATATTTATTCCAAGTTCTACAGCACTTATAGCTCTATCTTGACCTAATGCTGACAAGCGTTCTTCTAAATCGGCTGTTGAATTAAAGTCAAATTTTGAAGGGTCGCATTTTCTGTAAAGCTGTTCCGTTGATAATTTTGTTATAGCCATAGTGTAAAATCCTTTTGCATTTTAATTTATAATTTGTATAATTATATGGGTAAAAAACTAATTTAGTGTAAATGTCGATGAAATATTTTTATTTAATTTTAATATTTTTGGTGCTGTACATAGTTTGGCAGTCGATAAAGTTTGCAATGTTAAAGCGTTTTTTCCATGCATGTGTATTAAAAAAAGCTTTGTTTATCTATTCTCTAAAAGATAAACATAATGTATTTTCCTCATATATTTGGCTCAAGGTTGCTAATCTTTATAGCGGGGTATCTCGTGATAAAAAAGAAATCTTTGTGAAGTTGTTGGAAGATGAAAATTTTGAGCAAGTTATAAATTGTGTTACTGCTAAAAGTTCAGGTTTATCTTATGCTTTTAGGGCTATGTTGGGGTTGAAAAAAAGCAAGTTTAACTTGCAACAATATGTAAATAAAAATCAGAATGATATAGATGCTTTACTTATGCTGGCGATGATTTATGCCGAAGATTTTGCATATACTAAATTAGAAAAAATACTTAATAAATTAAAATCGTTAAAATTAAATAAAAACGAAAAGTATATGGTTTATATTTTGGAATCAAAGCTTTATATGCATGATACAGATATGCTTTCAGCAAGTAGAAAAGCTTTTAAGGCAATACGCTTTTTCAAAAGAAATGAGTTTTTATATGAAGAAGCTCAGTCTTATGTGCTGCTAGGTGAAATATACAGAATTAGCGCTATGTATGATGTTTCGCAAATGATGTATGAGGCTGCGCAAAAAATATATTCTGCACTTGGGAATGTTATAAAAGTTGCTGATGTGAAAACTCTTAAAGCAATTTTGTTTATGGGACAAGAAAGATTTGTTGAAGCAAAAGAAGTGTTTGATGAATGTAAAAAGATTTTTAAGAAGAACAATTTGAAGAAAAAGTATGCTGAAGTGTTAAATCAGCAAGCATTATTATATATTTTACAAGGTAGATACTCAATAGCATTAAAAAATGCAACAAATGCAAGGGAAATACACAGACAAATTAAAAATAAAAGAGGAGAGAGCTTTTCGTTGGAGCTTGCTTCTTTGGTTGAATATAATAAACATCATTACAAAGATGCTCTTGATTTTGCAGTTGATGCGATGTCTTTGTATGAGAGATCTAAAAATTATGCTGCTTATGAGGATAGCGCATTTGTAGCAGCTCAATCTTGTTTTGCACTCAAGGAATATGAGAAATCGGAACAGTTTTGCAGAAAAATTCTTAACATACACAGTAAGCATAATACATGTTTTCATGTGGCAAATGTGTATTCACTATTAGGGCTTATTTATGTTAAACTTAATGATTTTAACAGAGCATCTGCATTGTTTAAAAAATCTTTGAATATAGAGCAATGTAATGAAAGATATTCCGCTGTGGCAATTGATTATGTTAATTTGGCATTAATTGATAAAAAAACAGGTAAACTAAACAGTGCGTTGCATAATTTTCAATCAGCATTAAGCAGTGCTAAAAAACAAAATGATGAAAAGTTGTGTGCGATAATAGAACAACAAATTAAAAAAATAAAAAAGTTTTAGATAATAAGTAATATATTTTTAATGAATTAACATTATATTTATAACCACTATTCTTAAAATTGACAGAAGAGAGGAAGTTTTGGTATTTAAGAATATAGCATTGTATTTGATGACTACACGTTTTAGTGTGGCTGTGACGCAAAATTTAAACGGTATGGCCGGATTCTTTCAAAGACATTTTTCCGGAACCGATAATTTGCGTGTGGTTTCAATTATATTATTGCTTTTAGCCTTTGTGCTGTTTTTATTTCTTGTGATTATATTGTATATAAAATCGCTTCTTTCTTTTATTAAAAACGATGTGTCTCCCTCTATACAAGGATCTGTAAAAGCAGATTCTTCAAAGATTTCTCAAGAACTTGAATATGAAAAAATGAAAGAAAAAGAACTTGAACAAGAGTTGGATAAATCAAAGCGTTTAAAACAAGAAAACCAAAATAGAATTAAAAGAGAAGCAGAGCGTAAAGCACGAGAAAGTAATGCTCGTAAATTAGAAGAGAGAAAAAAATCTCAAATTGATAGTTTGTATCAAAAATCTAAGATTTTAGAAAAAAATAATGAAGTTGAATTTGAAAGGCGAAATAAAAATTATTTCGGTACCAGAAGAGATTTTGATTGGAAAACTGATAGAGTTGTAGAATTAGATGAAGCTACAGCCGGTATAAGCTCTTTCAGATATGAACAGACATATAGAACGCTTGATTCTATGACCGGACTTATTTTGAATATGTTTGCTCGTAATATAGATTCCGGAAAAATTGCTCAAACACTTAGAGTAAGATGTGGAGATAAAGCTTCTGAAGAAGATATTATACAATTGATTGATTCTATGAAAAATTTTATTTCATTGTGTAATAATGGTAAATTTACCAATCTTCCGGGTGCCGAATATTTACCGACTCCTGATGAGGCGTTGTATAATTTAGCACAAGGTGATAGTACGTATTGTTTATCTATGCTTGAAGCATTAATGAATAGTACTGTTGATAAAGGTCACAGTGTTAAAATTGCCCAAAAACGTGATATAGCTTTTATGGAAGCTTCAAATTATGCTTGTACATTTGGTACTCTAGCCAGCCTTACAGATAAGCAGTTGGCGTTGAGCTCATTTGAACTTGCTATTGAGCTGTCTCCTAAAAATGTTAATGCATGGAGCCGCGTGGCAGATATGTATAATGTATCTTCTCTTGATAGTAAAGCGATTTGGGCTTATCAAAATGTTATAACCATGGGTGATGAGGATATTTATCCTCATCAGGTAGCAAATGCTAATATGCAAATGTCAAAATACTATTACTCACAAGGTGACAATGCAAAAGCATCAAGTTTATATTCTTACAGTCATAATTACTATTCTTCTATCGGTATAAATCAAGAATTGACTGTAAAAGAGCATGATATAATTGGTATTATAGAATCGAAACAACAAGAAGATTTACCGGATACAATTAATAAATTGTTACATGTCTCACGACAAAGACAAGCCGGATACAGATAATAAAAAACGGAACTTAGAGTTCCGTTTTTTATTATTGAAAAATTATTCATTTGCTCCTGGGCATATTTTAGCCTGTTCTGCATTAAATTTTACAAATTTTTCATCAGCTTCAGAATCGTTTGCAATGGCGCCTTGAGGACATTCAGCAATACATACTCCACAGTCAATACACACATCTGGATCCACAACTAATTGAGTTTCGCATTCATGAAAAGCATCAACCGGGCAAACGCTTGCGCAAATTTTACATTTAATGCAACTGTCATTTACTACTGAAGGCATAAATTATCTCCTAAAAATTGTTAACATCAATTCAAGAAATATCTTTAGAGTATTTAAAAATAAAAGCAAGTAAAATTTGCATATAACTCTTGCGAAATGTGTTTTTTATACCCATATAACAATTATGTTAATGAAAATTGGAGTGTAACATGAGTGAAAAAAGAGAATTTCAAACAGAAGTTGCTAAACTTTTAGATATTGTGATTAATTCACTTTATTCTGAGAAATATATATTTTTAAGAGAACTGATTTCTAATGCTAGTGATGCTTGTGATAAGCTAAGATATTGGTCCTTAACTAATCCGGATGTGGCAAAACCTTCGGGAAAAATGCAAATTACAATTACTCCTAATGACAAAGAACAAGTATTGACAATATCTGATAATGGTATAGGTATGAATAAAGATGACTTGATAAATCATATAGGAACAATTGCAAAATCCGGTACGGCAGATTTTGTAAATAATGTTAAAGATAATGGTTCTGTTGTTGATTTAATAGGTCAGTTTGGTGTTGGTTTTTATTCAGCTTTTATGGTGGCTTCCAAAGTTGAGATAGTTACAAAAAAAGCAGGAGATGATAAAGCTTGGAAATGGGTTTCTGATGGTTTAGGCGGATATGAAATTTCTGAAGCTAAAAGAGATACAAACGGAACCGATATAAAACTATACTTAAAAGATGATGCTAAAGATTTTACTGATACAATTTATTTAAGACATATAATCAGGACATATTCTGATCATGTAGAATATCCTATTGTGCTAAATTTGGGTGAGGCTGGAGAAGAAACGGTTAATAATGCATCTGCATTATGGACCAGAAATAAGGCAGAAATTACTGATGAGCAATATAAAGAGTTTTATCATCATATTTCAAAAAACTTTGATGATCCTTGGCTTACCCTCCATTTTAAGGCAGAAGGAAGTATAGAATATAATGCTTTGTTATATGTGCCGTCAACAGCTCCTTATGATTTATTTCAGCCAGACAGACAACAAAGTTTGAAACTATACGTAAATAAGGTGTTTATCTCGGATAAAGTAGAAGGCTTGATACCTGCTTATTTGCGCTTTGTAAAAGGTGTGATTGACAGTTCTGATTTGCCGCTTAATATTTCAAGAGAAATGTTGCAACAAAGTGCACTGTTGGCAAAGATCAAACAAGGCACTGTTTCCAGAATTTTAAAAGAACTTAAAAAACGAACGAAGGATTATGATGATTATATTAAGTTTTGGAAGGGTTTTGGTATTGCATTTAAAGAAGGTATTTACGAAGATTTTTCAAATCGTGAAGAAGTTGCATCATTATCATTGTTTGCCAGCACATTTTCTGATGAAAAGCTAACATCTTTAGATGAATATATTTCAAGAGCAAAACCGGATCAAAAAGCAATTTATTATGTTACCGGTGATGATGTACCTACGCTTCGTAATAATCCGCAATTGGAAGCTTTTAAAGAAAACGGAATTGAAGTGTTGCTATTAACAGATCCGATTGATGAATTTTGGACACAAACTTTAACAACCTACAAAACATTTGCAATTAAGCATATTTCAAAAGCTGAAATCGATTTAGGTGTTAAAAGAAATAATCCAAAAGCTTTAGAAGGAGATTTGCAAAAACTTACAGACATTATGAGTAAGATGTTCGAAAAAGAAGTAGGGAAGGTGGCAGTTACGGAAAAGCTGACAACATCTCCTGCTGCATTAAATGTTGAAGATGGGCAAATGAGTATACATTTAGAACGTTTAATGCGCAATCATCAGCAACAAACAAGTTTTGCAAGTACTCGTATTTTGGAGATAAATCCATATCATCCGTTGATTATTAAGCTTTCAGAATTAACTGTTGATGAAGCAAATAAACCACAAATTGCCGATATTGCAAGACTCGTTTTAGATCAGGCAAAAATTGCTGAAGGTGAACCTGTTTCTGATCCGGCGTTTTTTGCTCTGAAATTTAGTGAGTATATAATAAAAGGCATGTAATACGAGTTTGTTTTATTATATATAAAAAGAAGGGGCTTGCAGCCCCTTTCAGTTTGAGTGTTTAATGAGCAAGATTTGCTATCTTGTCATTTATTTGAGTAGCATTTCCGTTGAAGCTGAAGAACTCAGCAATTTCATCGTATGTAATATTGTCGCCCAAATAAGCAAGAGGGTCATCAATATTGCCGTCTCCTAATTGTTTTCCGGTTATGTCTTCCAGATCTTCGACCAAACCGATTAAATAATCTCTGCAAATAGTATTACCTCCAATGGTAGCCTTTTGAAGAGTTTGGAGACATAAACCACAGCGCTCGACAAAGTATGCCAAAATGTCTTCTTTGCTCCAGGTGCATGTGATGTCGCTTATCCATTGACGAAGTGTAGGATATTGAAACATCGCATGATGTTCTTTTAAGCCGAAACGACGTACAATGGTGGCTTGAGCATCCATAAGAACTTTAGGGTTAAAACCATAAACTTTTTTTCCCAATACCATGCAATGATAATCTTCTCGGCTCATTGTCTCTCTTGCGAAAGCAAGATCAGGGTGGCGCGTTGTTACTTTCTTCGCAACGTACGCCTGTACTAATTTTACATTCATAATTGATAATATAATTGGTTGTGTTCGAGTTTTGTAACATATTTTTTTAGTGAATACAAGTTTTTTTTACCATATATAATTTATAGTAATGGGAAATTGAAAACAAAAAAAGGGGCTTTTAGCCCCTTAAAAAGAATGTGTTAGCGGGAAATTGCTTTCATCTTCTCATTAATACGAGGGGCGTTGCCTTCGTAACTGAAATATTCCGCAATTTCACCATAAGTAATGTCATTGTCTAAGTGGGAGTATGGGTGCTTTTTTGGTGAATTAAGTTGCCAATGTCCCAACTTTTTGTTGGTAATATCTTCGAGAGTTATCATCAAATCAATAAATCCGACAAATGGATTCCTGAAAACATTACAATTACCGATAGCAGTGTCTTTAAGTTGATTGATATCAAGCGAGCTAAATTCGGCAATATAAGCTAAAACATCTTCTTTTTTCCAAGTTCCCGTAATGTCAGTTATCCACTGGCGTAAGGTAGGATTTTGAAACATCATACAGTGTTCTTCAATATTGAAACGACGCATAATGATGCTTTTTACATCATTTAAAACTTGAGAATCAAAGTGGTTAATGTTTTTCGCCAAAACCATGCAATGATATTCTTCTCGATCCATAGTCTCTCTTGCAAAAGCAAGTCCCGGATGGCATGCTGCTACTTTCTTCGCAACGTATGCCTGTACTAATTCTGTTTTCATAATTTTATGATAATTGGTTGTTAATAAAGTTTGTATCATATTTTTTTTTATAATACAAGTTTTTTTGTAAAAAAAATCCCCTCACTAAATTAGTGAAGGGCTTAAATCTTTGATAGACTTTTATTCTCCTAAATGAGGCATGGTTGCTTCTTCGGTAAGAACTTGTACAAAACTATCCAAAGACATAACTTCTTGTTTGTCTGATCCCAGTCTTCGAACAGTGACTGTTTTATTTTCTTGCTCTTTAGCGCCGACAACAGCAATTACCGGAATTTTAGCAACTGAATGTTCTCTGATTTTGTAATTTATTTTTTCATTACGCAAATCAGATTTTGCTGTTAAACCTGCTTTTCTTAAGGTGGCTACAACTTCTTCTGCGTATCCGTCAAATTCGCTTACAATTGGTGCTACAACAACTTGCTCAGGTGAAAGCCACAATGGTAATTTTCCGGCATGGTTTTCTATTAAGATACCTAAAAAGCGCTCGATAGAACCAAACAAGGCTCTGTGCAGCATCACAGGACGATGTTTTTCTCCGTCTTCACCGATATAGGAAATATCAAAACGTTCAGGTAAGTTCATATCTACCTGAATGGTTCCGCATTGCCACTCACGGCCGATTGCGTCTTTTAAGATAAATTCTAACTTAGGACCATAAAAAGCACCTTCTCCGGGATTAATTTCGTATTCATAACCATGAGAAGTTAAGGCGTTTGCAAGAGAGTTTTCGCACAAATCCCAAATCTCATCAGAACCGATACGATAAATACTGTCAGGTCTTGTAGAAAGGTAAATTTTTACTTCTTCAAAACCAAAATCTTTATAAATGTCTAAAATAAGCTTTAAGGTTCTGATGCATTCTTCTTCCATTTGTTCAGGTGTGCAGAATATATGAGCATCATCTTGAGTAAATTCACGAACACGCATTAATCCCATTAAAGCTCCTGATGCTTCGTAGCGATTTACTTTACCGAATTCTGCTATACGCATAGGTAAATCTCTGTAAGATTTAATGCCTTGCTTAAACACCAACAATCCACCGGGGCAGTTCATAGGTTTGATACAAAAGCACTTGTTGTCTTCGGTTGTGCCTGAATAGTTATGTGCACCATATTTATCCCAGTGTCCCGATGTTTCCCATAAGCATCTGTCCATAACAGCAGGTGTTGAAATTTCGGTATAACCGTTATTTTCTTGACGATTACGCATATATTCAATCAATTTGCGGTATATGCGATATCCTTTATCATGCCAAAATACGGCTCCCGGAGCATATTCAGGTTCAAAGTGGAACAAATCCATCTCTTTACCTAATTTACGATGGTCACGTTTAGCGGCCTCTTCTAACATGTCTAAATATGCTTTTAAATCTTTTTTATCAGCCCATGCAGTTGCGTAGATACGTTGCAACATTTCGTTTTCTGAATTTCCGCGCCAATATGCTCCTGCAACTTTCATTAACTTAAAGGCTTCACCGATTTTTCCTGTAGACGGAACGTGAGGGCCGCGGCATAAATCAGTAAAGTTTCCCTGTTTATAAAGAGATATAACTTCTGTTTCAGGCAAATCATTAATTATTTCAGCTTTATAATGTTCTCCCATATCTTTAAAGAACTTAATTGCTTCGTTACGGTCTAAAACAAAACGTTCTATTTTTTCGTCGCGTTTTACAATTTCACGCATTTTAGCTTCAATTTTTTCAAAATCATCAGTTGTAAAAGGTTCTTTACGAGCGAAGTCATAATAAAAGCCGTTATCAATAGCAGGACCAATTGTTACTTGAACATTCGGCCAAAGTTCTTTCACAGCCTCGGCCATCACATGAGATGCAGAGTGGCGTAAAATGTGTAAACCTTCTTTGTCTTTTGTTGTAATAATGGTAACTGTCGAATCGGTTGTTATAGGTGTTGTCAAATCTTGCAACACATCATTAACTTTAACTGCAAGAGCAGCTTTTGCCAGCCCTTGGCTTATTTTAGCAGCAATATCGTAACCGCTGATATTATCTGCCATCTCTAAGACACTGCCGTCAGGCAACGTAATTTTTACCATTATTTTCTTTCCTTTTTATATATTGTTAAATTTTTTTAGCTTCTACATATTAATCAATTCGTTATAAACTGCAATAGTTTTTTCACACATAATTTGCTTGGTGAAATTATTTTTTACATATTCTATTGCTGCTTTGCCTATTTTTTCACGTTCTTTTGATGAAAGTTCCAAAGCCCATGTTAAAGCTTCGGCCAATGAATTAGCATCACCGGATATGAAGTGCTTTCCTGTTTTACCGTCAACCAAATTTTCTAATGAACCGCCGATGTTTGATGCAACAACAATTCGTCCCATGGCTTCGCCTTCAGCTGCGATTCTGCCGAAAGCCTCAGGATCAGTAGATGCTGATACCACAATGTCGGATATCATCATCATGGCCGGAACATCAGAGACATGTTTTATAAAAGAAAA
Source organism: Alphaproteobacteria bacterium (assembly GCA_045644765.1). GTDB lineage: Bacteria > Pseudomonadota > Alphaproteobacteria > RF32 > CAG-239 > JAFTYO01. The sequence goes on from JAZRHM010000029.1 coordinate 59,077, forward strand.
TCTTCCTTCCATACCTTTGTTTACAATTGTTTCTTTTAATTCTTCGGTGTAGTATGTGCGTCCTTGATCATCTCCGACAAAAACGCAGAAGAAATCTTTTTCTTTTATTTTCTCTAATGCTTCAATTAAAAGCTTTTGCCCCTTCCATCTGGTTAATCTGCCGATAAGCAAAATAATCGGTTTATCTTCAGGTAAATGATTTTCTTCCATAAGTTTAATCATTCTTTCGGCACTGACATTGTTTACGTCAAAATTTTCCATATTGACGCAACGATGAATCAGCCTTATTTTATCTTCATTACATTTGTAGTTTTTTAAAATATGCTGTTTGATATGGTTGGAAATTGCAATAACCAGATCGCCATAGGTCATCACTTTATTGTAAGCTTTTTTGATGCCTTTGGGACCCAACCCGTATGTCCCATGAAATGTGGTTAAATATTTTGCACCTGTTTTTTTTGCAGCCCAGTATGCACTCCAAGCCGGAGCGCGAGAGCGAGCATGAACAATATTGATATCGTTTTCCTTTATGATTTTTACCAAACGACGATAGTTTAGCCAAAGTTTAATAGGATTTTTTGTTTTTAACGGTAATTTGAAGTGTGGTACTTTTATTCTATCTAAGTTATATGCCATGCGACCACCGGCAGAGGCAACAAAATTTTTTATTCCTTGTTTTTGAAGTTCTGTCGCAATTTCGATAGTTCCTAATTCTACACCACCTTGATTAAGTTCAGGTAAAACTTGTAAAACTATCGGTTTTTTATCTTTATTTTTCTTCATTTTAGTTTTTTAACCTCGTTTAGTTGCTATTAATTGAACGCAGTTTAAAGCAAACCCGAATAAAACTCAAAGTTTTACTCAGGCTTATGCACACAGATTTGGGTTAAAATCAGTTTAATGTTTCGGATATGTTTTCTTGAATTGATATTTCTGTTGCCGGATTCTGCTCCAAATTAGGATTAGAGTTGATTGGAGCAACTTCTACATCGTTATCTTCAGGTAATGGAATAAAGTCGCCGGTTTGATTGGGTAAAGTGTTTTGTTGCTCTTGCGTGGGAGCTTGGTTTGGGGTGGGAGCTGAGTAAGTAACTTGCTCTATGTATGTGTCTGTGTTTGATGATGGCAACATATTGTTTCCTGCTTGAGAAGAGTATATCCCCAGTCCTCCTAAAACCAATATCATCGCACCGGTTAAATAGTAAAATTTATACATGATATTAACTCCTTAAAATAAAAATACAAAAAAAGATGTATGAAATATTTTTTTCTTTTCAATCTGTCATAAAGAATTATTCGCTTCTCTGATAACAGGTTTAAAAAACTCTACCATGTAACTTAGAGCGTCAAATATGTGGCCTAAATATAATTTATCATTATCGTCTGATATTTGCGAAGGTGTTGCTTCATCAATGAGGGATGTTCCTTCTTTGAATTTTAAATTTTTCATATTGTAAATAAGCCATTTGCATTTCGGGTGAACTAAAATATTACGTTCGCCTGTGTCTGTATATACTTGTTTGTTAAAGGCGTTGATTCTGGCTAAAATTGGCGGATTAAACGAGCGTAAATTTAATCTGTAACGATATCCTGCTTTGGCTAATGTGTTAATGATAATTGCATAATCAGAATATCTTGATTGGGTTTTGCGATATTTGCCTGATGCATCGCCGCAAATCTGTATGGTGCCTTTAAATTTTTCCGGAGGATAACGTCGAATAAATTCGTCGACAACATCTTGAGTTATTACGTTATTTAGAACAAGCTCGTCAAAAACAAAAAATTTTTTACCATCAAAGTGTGCCAGTGTTGACATGAAAGGATTGACGTTAAAATCTAAACTCCAATATATGTCTAAATCAGGTACATATCTGATTTGTTCGTTGATGTTGGCTGTCGACCAGTATTTAACAACTTTTACACTGTTTGCGTTTTTAGGTTTATTCAGATAATCTTGTTCGTATTCCTCCGGCTTGTTTTTTTTAATCAGTTCGGCATATTCAAGAAATTTATCAGACAGAATTCCGAGCTTTTCTATTTCCGGATAATTTACTTCAATAAAAAAAGTTTTTTGTGGCGCCTTCATATTTTCGTAATCGAGGAATAGTGCACTTTCAACCGGTAATTCATCGCTTATGCGGTTGTAAATTACAATAAGTATAACGCCTTTTTTTCTGATGGTTTTGAGTAAAATTTGCCAAACGGCTCTGCTTATCATTTGCGCTTCGTCAATGATTAATATATCTATTTGAGCAAGCCCTTTTAGGTTTTCTCTTGCGTTTTGGTTTTTATCTTGTAAGCCCATAAAAAATAGTTCAGATTCTGTTTTGTTGTTCGTGATTCTGTTTTTTGTATATTCAAATCCTTTGTTTGTAAATTCGGTGTTGATTAATTCTTTGAATTCAATGTATAAACTTTCTTCTGTAGATATTTTTGTTTCTCTAAATACGGCTACTCTTTTTTTTGTTTTCATCATTTGGCATAAAATGGCTCGGCAGACGTGTCCGGTTTTTAAGGATCCTCTGCCTCCGGTTAATGCAAAAGTATCGTATTTGCCGTTATCCATTTGCAGAAGTGGTAAATATTTTTTATAAAATATCATTTTTCCTCCTTGATTTTTTCTTGCTGTTTATCAAGTACATATTTCAAGATTTTATGTAATGAATGCGTGTATTTTGAGTATAATCTGCTTCGAGAATAACTAAATTTTGCAGTAAGTGTTTTCCATGAGTGGCCGGAATTTCTGACAAGAATTAAGTTGCGTTCGTCATAATCAACTTGTTTTAGCCAGTCTTCCAAAACTTCGTCCATATCATCTATTTCTTCAGGTAAAGGGGAAGTGTAAGATTTGCTTTTGTTAAGCATTATGGATTTAGTTTCTTCGTTTACATATGCTGGCCAATGAGATGAAATTTTTTTAGGACCGTCTGTTGGAAAAGTGCGTAAAATTCTTAAAGCTTTTTTTATTTCAAATTCTACGTCTTGTATATTTCTAACTGGTTTCATATGATCTCCTTAATATATTAAAATTAATATCCAATATTTATATATTAATATTAATCAAGTCAAATATTAAAAATAATATTTGCACAATTATTATGTTTAATATACATTGTATGCAATATCATATAAGGAGAAAGTTATGGCAGATATTGAAGAAATCAGAAGAAAAGTAGATAAGCTTATAGCTGAAAAGGGTTTAAATTATCGTGATGCTTCGCTGAAAATAGGTAGAAAAGATTCGTATCTTCAGCAATATGTTAAATATGGATATCCTCGTCGCTTAAAAGAAATAGACCGTATGCGTTTAGCAAAACTTTTAGACGTTGATGATACGGAAATTATGGATGATGAGGTAATTGCATCAAAGACTATCGGATCAGCCAATGCAACTCTTAATGCAATATCAGATATCATTAAGGTTAGTTGTTCGTCAGAAGGTGATGTTATAGCAATTGATGTTTTGGCATCACAAATTGATGAAACTACAGATTTTTATAATAATGTTATAGGACGTCATCTTTTGAACAGAAATGTTTTGGAAGATTTTGGAACAAGTGATGTTAAAAATGTAAAAATCGTAAAAATATTAAACGACGTTATGAAACCGACGATTAATTCCGGTGACAGTGTATGGTTTGATTGTTCTTATAAGCATCCGGAATCTGATGGCCTTTATCTGTTGCGTTCCGGAAGGGAGTTGTGTGTGAAACGCATTCAGACTTCTCCTATTGATGGTGTGGTCGAAATTGCTTCTGATAATGGACAATATAAGTCATATCAAGCAACTGACAGACTATCGGTTAATGTTTTAGGTAAAGTCTTATTCGTTTTTCATAAACTTTAATTTTAAAAACTATCCACAGATCTTATCCTTGAAAAACAAAAGGATAAGATCTTTTTTATATATCCCGTATATTAATATTGATATATTAAAATAATGTATTAATATTCATATATCGGAGGTGAGTATGAAAACACTTGATGAATTAGAAAAAGAGATATCTTGCTTAAAAGAACAAATAATGTGTCAAGAAATAGGTAATGATTCTTATTATTTATCAGCATTATATCATGAGCAACTCTTAAGGCTTGAAGCTTTAGAGGAAGAAGCTAGTGTCTTAAGCGGTAAAAGTGTGCCGATTGAGGTGGATTTTGATAAATATCCACCAGAAAAATGTTCGCTTCTAAAAAAAATTGCTGAGCAGAACGGAATATGTTTTGCAAATAATTACAAAGACTTAAATGTGGATGATTTGAAGTTTTTGAACCATCTTTGCAAAAAAAATTAAAAAAAATAAAAATTATACTGGACATTGATGTTTTTTTACAGTATAAGACACTCTGTTACCGATGCTCGGGTAGCTCAGTTGGTAGAGCAGAGGACTGAAAATCCTCGTGTCGGCGGTTCGATCCCGTCCCCGAGCACCATTAAAAAAACGCCGAAAGGCGTTTTTTTTGTGCTCTGACCAATCAGTCCAAAAGGTTTTGCCAATATAATGTCGGTTGAAAGTTATCTGGATATGAGATTTTGCTGTTTTAACAGTAACTGATTGTTTTGCTGAGGTGTTTTGATATAAGAAATTAAGTCGTCAATGGATGTTATAGGTAAAGAATGAAAATTTGCTTCACTTTTGGTAACTGAAGATAGATTATGCGCATCAGAGTTGTAGAATTTGTTTTTTAGTTTTAGTTCATCAGGAATAGCTCTATCCCAACGCAGTTTTTTATCAATGTTTGTTTCATCGGTAAAACGATATCTGTTACCGTTTTGAAATTCGTAGCCATCAATAATTTCATATATTTGAGTTAATTCCCATTGTGGTGTACGCTCCAAATTAGGATGGCATAAAACAGTTGCCGTATCATTTCTATTTTGTTTTACTATATTAAGTAGATGTGTAATTATTTTTTGTTTATATTGAAGTGTTTGACCGTATTTTTTCTTTTCATTTAGATCCATGTTATCAATAAACTCAAAAATCTTACGTGTTGCCTTTTCCCCAAAAATAAGAATTTCTTCTTCATAAAGGGCGAGTTCTATCCCTTGGATACAAGGAAAATTAAGTTCTTTTGATATGTTTTCTAATTCAGATGTTTGTTGTTGAAACTTTTCATAGGACTGTATACTCAAAGAATATGCATTACCAACAGATAACGGACATACATGGTCTGTGACCACAAATGCAGAAAAACCTTCCTTTTGGTGTTCTTTTGCCATCTCAAACAGATTGGCTCCATCAGAATAGTGGCTATGAGAATGTATGTTTATTTTCATATTTATTTCCATTTGTTATGTGGTTATCTTTATTTATAAAGAAACTGTAGAAACGCTTTCTTAATCTCTTGTTTTAAACTCACTATTAGTGTTTGTTGGTATATTTTTTTCTTTATTATTATTTTGAGCAATTGCAGATTCTACAATTTTTCTGGTTTCCGGACTAACTTTTTCTAACATTGAAATATCAAAATTAAATCCGTCGATTTTCATGTTAAATTTCAGATTTGCAGAATAGAATCTTAATTTTGTATCCAAACTGACCGTATCGTTAAAACGAATATTTTTTTGACCTGTTTTTTTAGCGTTTGCAATTATATCATCATAAAAAGTGTTTTCAGTTATATCTGTTTTTTTGGAAATAGTTATTTTATTTTTATTATGATAAGTTACTTTTTGCTTGAATTTATCTTCAACAGTAAGTGAGCATTTATTTTTAGAAACATCATAGTGATAGGTTGATGCTCTATAAAAGTTTTCCAGTTTTCCAATCCAATTTGTATCTTGATTCAGTTTATGTTTTAATTCCTGAATTTTATCTTGAGGATCTGTTATACCTTGCGTTTTAACAGGGGTATGATTCTTGTTATCAACACATTCATCAACTGTTAATATTGTTTTTTCAATGTCAGATGAATTATGCAAACCGGAATGTAAAATTTCTTCTGCCAACCCATCTTTAAGGCCACCAACAGTTGTTATAACGGGAGTAAAATTTAAGTTTGGGCAAAATCTTTTGTTATAAAGTTTCTTGAACACATTTGAGATAATATGACAATGACCGATGAAACCGTCGATTCTGTCTTTGCTAATGTCATATTCTTGCATAATTTGATTTTTGTTTTCAGCATTGTTGGCAATGTCTTGTAATTTAAATTGCAGATTTTTAAGCGACATTTTCTGCTGTTTTGCCATGGTTACATAAGCATCAAATTTTTGAGTTTTATATTGATGAGAAATAACTTTTGAAACAGCAGTAGAGTTAACTACACAAATTAAAGGATCTTCAATGCTATGATTTGCAGATGATATTTGTTTTATAAAGTCAGTTATTTTTTTATCGAAAATAGCTTTATCGTTGCCGTATTTTTTGGAACCTAGGGGTAAAGAAACCGTACTGACAATTGACGGACCTTTTGATGTTAAATTAACCAGTGAGATTTCCGTGCTGCCACCTCCGCTTTCAACGTATAAAACATTTTTTGCAGATAACAGAACGTCTTTGTTTTTATCCCTATGTGCAGGTATGCTTTTTAAACCGCCAATAACTGATAAATAGGCTTCTCTTTTTGGAGATATAACATGAATTTTTCGACCTAATTTTTCCAAAATTATTTTTTTGATAGCGTCTTGGTTAGATGTTTGACGAAACGCTTCTGTAGCACAAATATATAACTTGTCTTTACTAATGCCATATTGTTCTGTTAAATCAGCAAACTCTGTTACCAATGAGACAACCTCGTTTTCATTAAGGTCGTTTGCCAAAGATTGTTTTAACATCTTATTTTTAGGAGTAATATAGCGACTATTATTATATATTTTACATTTTACGGCATTGGTTCCTATATCAATAACCGCAAAATTATTATTTTTAGACATATTACACTATCCTGTATTGTTCTTTTTAATAATATATTTATAGCAGAAACTGTTCAAATAATCAATACTAAATTATACGTGAATATAGCGTGAAAATTATATTTAATATGTTAAAAATAACTCCCAAATTCAAATACAAAAAAGCCACCTTTATGGTGGCTTTTTTGTTTGGTCGGGACTATAGGATTGACTTCGTCGAAACTGCACGGTTGCTTCGCATCGGCATACTTCCGTCTGCCTACCGTTTGTTTTCAAACCTACTTTTGTATGTTCGAACCCTTAAGCCCGCCTTACAAACAAAAAACCTCACCACAAGGGTGAGGTCTTTATGTTTGGTCGGATTGACCCCTACTAAATTATAAAAAAATACCCCATTTTATATAACATGGTTTTTTTGTCCTTTTTTCAGAGTGTTATGAGAGAGTGGTCGAACTTTCTCATCCATACTGATGGGGTTGACTAAATTTACTGCCCACTTGTTTTGTAAAAAAATTTTGTTGTTTTTCAATGAAATACACTGACCACTAGGTTGTAACTTGACTTTTTTATTTTTCCAAGCATTGGTGTAAAGCAGATTATTAAAAAAGGAGATGCAATGTCAAAAGAAGCAGAAAAATTAATTAAAATTATCCTGCCTGATTTATTTAAGTATTTGTATATACAATAAAAAAGTATTGAAATTAGATAAAAATAGGTGTATAGTCCTAGTAAGGAGGTAAAAATATGACAAAATATGTTTCGTGGATTACGATTAACAGAGCATGTAATTTGCGTTGCAAATGGTGTTATGCTCAATCATCCAAATTTTCCAAACAAGACGATATGACTATGGAATGTTTTTTAAAAATTATGAAGGTTATATCTGCTCCTATGGATGTGAAGAAGATTGTTTTTATTGGTGGAGAACCTACAATTCACCCAAATTTTATAGAAATGCTTTCTCTTGCTAAAAAAACGATAGAAAAGGTTTCTCTTATAACGAATGGTATTAAATTTAAAGATATTGATTTTACTAAAGAAGTTAAAAAAGAAGGTTTGACTTGGGTAACTTTGTCATTAAAGGCGCCTAATGACCAGTTGTATAAAGATTGGACCGGTGTTTCAGCCATGTCTGCGGTCATTCAAGCAATCGCTAATTTAAAAAAAGAAAATATTGGTTTAAGTGTTTCTTTGGTTTTAAGTTCAGAGTTATATCGTTATATTGATGAATTGGCATATATTTTGCATGATTTAAAAATTGATAAGGTCTATATTGATAGTGAGCGACCTGTTTTAATAGGAGATCAGACTGTTTATAAACAAAGTATTAAAGATATTACATCTGGTTACCATAAAACGGTAGATGCATTGGAAAAATATAATATTCCTTATATTTTTAAAGCATCCCTACCATTTTGTTTAATCCCTGAAGATTTTGTGAATAGAATGCGGAAAGATGGTCGGTTGCAGGCAGGTTGCCAAATACTAGCCGGAAATGGATTAATTTTTAATACAAATGGTGATTTACTTGCATGTAATCAAATTTGCCAAGATCCATTGGCTCAATTTGATAAGGATTTTAATTCTGCAGAGTCATTGAAATCATTATTGAAATCAGATAATATTGTTAATTTTTATAAGATGATTGCTTCTTATCCACATGAAAAATGTTCTGGATGTAAGGATTGGAAATATTGTGGTGGTGGATGTCGTGTCAATTGGTTATATAAAAATATGTTAGATAATGTATAATATGGATATGGGGCGATCATTGAATGATGGTGAAAAAATTGTTAAATTAAATGCTATAGCGATCATAAATAGATAGTTTATTCCTATTGTTATAGTGTTTGTATAACGGATTTCTAGTTATTTTTGTGAAAGGAGGTGATATTATGAGTGCACAAGAATTGTTTAGATTAATGTACAAAGGTCAATCATTGAATACTGATGAAAGAATTGTTGGTTTAAATGCTAAATTTAATATCAGTGATGAACAGTGTGGTAATGACTGTGACTGTGGAGACAGTGAATGTAATGAATGTAGTGACTGTGGATAATTAATACAAATAAAGCGCTGATTTTATCAGCGCTTTATTTTTTTATGCTCACGAATGTAACGCTGTTCAGTTAAATCAAAAAAAGACCACAATAGAAGTAGCTTGGATTTGTGAAATGGCTTGCGCACATTTCATTCCACACTGTTGTTCGGGACCGCCTGGCGGCGTCAGGTTGAATCTGACGGCATAAAGCCACCATCTTCAACTTCGAACCCAACGCCCACTCTTGCTCGTGACCTGTGGACATCAAATTTCGCTACCCGCTAGCCATAAAAAAAACCGCCAAATGGCGGTCCTTTTATGGCTGGTCGGATTGACTAGATTATTTCGCTTCGCTACATGCTCGGCGCTCATCGGCTTTGCCGACCGGCACACCCCCGTGAGCCTTTCGCTTGAAGTGCAAACTAGCTTTCTCGCTAGTTCGAACCTAGATCCGAAAATCAAATAACAAAAAACCTCACCACAAGGGTGAGGTCTTTATGTTTGGTCGGGACTATAGGATTGACTTCGTCGAAACTGCACGGTTGCTTCGCATCGGCATACTTCCGTCTGCCTACCGTTTGTTTTCAAACCTACTTTTGTATGTTTGAACCCTTAAGCCCGCCTTACAAACAAAAAACCTCACCACAAGGGTGAGGTCTTTATGTTTGGTCGGGACTATAGGATTCGAACCTACGACATCTTGCTCCCAAAGCAAGCGCTCTACCAGGCTGAGCTAAGTCCCGAAGACAAGACACATACATAAACTATAATTTTTACAAAATCAAGTACTTTTTATTAAATGTTGAAATTTTCCCAAACTTTCTTCACTTATTCTTATTTTGAAGTGAATATAATCATCTATATTTGCACTTTCCAACACCTGTGAATTGGCGTGAATCCAAGCAATTAACTTACCATTTTTAACATCAATATCAGTTTCAAAAGTATTAAATTCTGCAGATAACCTATCATTCACTAATTGTAAAAACTTATCTATCCCCTCTCCTGTACAAGCAGAAACCATCACCATTCCTTCTTTAATATGTGATTCTATCTCTTGCTTCTTATCTTCTGACAATAAATCTATCTTATTCAAAACTTCTATATATTGCTTAGAATTTACAAAATCTACAAAACCTAAGTTTTCTAGCACATCTAACACATCTTTGCGCTGTTCCTTAGTGCTTTCAGATGCAATATCTCTAACGTGTACCACTAAATCCGCTGATAAAACTTCCTCTAATGTAGCTCTGAAGGACATGATTAATTCATGAGGCAAATCTGATATAAAACCAACAGTATCTGAAACAATTACTTCTTTTCCGGATAATGGTAATTTTATTTTACGCATAGAAGGATCTAGTGTAGCAAACAATAAATCCTTTGCAAAAACATCACTTCCTGATAACAAATTAAATAGAGTCGATTTACCAGCATTGGTATAACCTACTAAAGCTATCACTGGATAAGGAACACGTTTGCGAGCTGAACGTTGGATCAAGCGTGTCTGTTTTACTTTCTCTAAATCATTCTTGATACGTAAAATTTTATCATCAATTATACGACGATCTAACTCAATTTGCGTTTCACCAGGTCCCCCTAAGAAACCTGCTCCCCCCCTTTGACCTTCAAGATGGGTGCAACTACGCACTAATCGGCTCCTTTGGTATGTCAAATGAGCCAATTCAACTTGAAGCTTACCCTCTTTGGTTTGAGCCCTCTCTCCAAATATTTCCAATATCAAGGCTGTTCTATCTATTACCTTAACATTTAATTTTTTTTCCAAATTTCGTTGCTGAATTGGAGTTAGAGAGGTATCAAAAATAACTAATTCTATATTTTTCTCTGCTATATTAGATAACAAACGATCCAACACACCCTGCCCAACCAATGTTGAGCAGGGTGTTTTTATATAACCCGTTCAAGCCTGAAAATTAATGATCATTCGTGTTAAAAAACATGGACACTAATACTTCCCAAAGAACCGCGAAATGTCAAACCATCCTTCCACCTCGTACTTGAC
>JAZRHM010000030.1:0-2407 GCA_045644765.1 Alphaproteobacteria bacterium
TAGGTAAAAATAATATATCATCATTAAGTATTGCTTGTAATGCGAAATCTGTTCCAAAATTTAAAATTGGTCTGGCTGAAATGTTTTTTACAGAGAAATTTGAAATGCCAAAACTTACAGATGGAATGATTCTGTAACTTAAATATTTGTTCACATTATTAAGAAACCAGCTTTTTATGGTACTATTTTTAATGTTAGTATCTTGAATGGTATCTATATGTGCTGAATCTATATGAGTAGAGTTTTCTGAATACAATTCTATTTTCTCTAAATACTTTTTAGAAACATAGGCTTCACTACTTTTGTAATAAAATTTAGCCCAATTATTTTCAATAGAAATAACATTTATGGTATCATTTAATCTAACTTGTCCAATAATTATTGAGTTATTTACACTTGGTAAATCTCTAACATTTAGTACAGATACCGTTACCTTGTACACTTCTTGTCCATATAATGCATTACTTAATGCATTACTCATAAATATTATGACTATTAATATTAAAAAACGTTTGATTGCTCCCATAATGCTTGAGTATATTATGCAAAGTAAACCATTTATCAAACACCAATATCTTCAAACCACTGCCTCTATCGGGCATTGCGCCTATTGTGGGCAGGTTGCCTTATTTGGGTAGTTTTTTCAATGCTTGAGAGTAATATTGGAAAAGGTCAATTTTTAGTATGTGGGAAATCTGGAACAGCTGTTCTGTATCAATTATTTCTTTGAGAAAAATCTTATTCACAGTACGGATATTGACACTAAGTTGTTCGGCAAACCATTGGTTGGTTTTATTTTGCTTACGCAACTCTTCTTTGATAATCAATCCTATGTGAATGTTAGACCTCATAGTTGTTTTATTAAAAAATTTTAACATATAATTAAAAAAGCATGGACGATTACTAATACATGCTCCAAGGTCCTGAGATTACCTAATATTACAGAAAAGCACCGCCCATGCTAAAAGACATAGGTGTCTTTACTTATTCGTTGTAATGTTTTGCTTGTAAAATTTCTCAGGTTTTAGGAGCAAATGCCAAACAAATAGTAAACACTATTTATAAAAAATTATATGTCATTCAATATTTTACATAAATTAAAATCTCTTTAAAATTTACGCAAAGATAATGTAAAATTATAATCATAGAAACAATGTTGATATAAATAATAAAACTCAATACTGGATATTTGAGTTTGGACGATGAAGTAAAAAAAATAGCATCTTGATGTTTCAAGGTGCTTTTTTGTTGATTTTTAATAGTTTAATAAAATAATAAAAAAACCTCAAAAAAACTTGTAGGATATAAATTTATTACCTACATTTGCAATGTTAACTTTAAAACTAAGATTTATGTCTGAATTATTTAGAATGTTTGGAATAAGATTTTTCTTTTATTCCCGTGAACATGAACCAATACATGTTCATATTAAGAATGCAGATGGAAGAGCTAAGTTTATGATTCTTCCAGATAGAATAGTGTTAAGTGAAAGCAAAGGTATTAAACCCAAAGATTTGAAACTTGCAGAATCTATTTTAGAAGAAAACAAAGAGTTGGCTATTTCTGAGTGGAACAAACACTTTGGAAACAAAAAGTAAAAATGTGTTTGGTCTTGATTAAAACACAATAAAATTACAAGAGTTATGAAAATCACTAAAATCTGGTTTGAGAATGACCGCATTTATGGCCTTACAGACGATGGTCGCACTTTGTGGCAATCATTGTTGTATTACAAACACTTAATGTATGCAACAGAAGAGCAGCGTAATGACTATGAAATGTCCGATGAAGGTATTCATTGGGAGAAGCTTGATGAGGACGTGTCTTTTGAGAGTTTTGAATATGATGACCCAGAACCTGTTGGCATCTCGAAATTCTTTCTTTCTCATCCGGAAATAAATGCATCAGCGATAGCTCGCAGGTTGGGAATACAACAGAGTCTTTTCGCAGCTTACATCAATGGAACTAAAAAGCCAAGTAAGGAACGTGAAGAACTGATTTTGAACGAGATAAGAGCATTGGGTGCAGAACTGCAAAATACGAGTTGGTGATTGCTCCGAAACTAAAAAAATCACTACATTTGCACATTATCAAAAAATTATATAGTAATGAAAAAGTTTATTATGGGATTAAGCGTTTTTGGATTGCTATGTAGTTGTAATACAGGCAACCAACAGACAACAAACGGCGACTTCAAGTATCTCGTCGATGAATTCGCTGACATTAAAATCATGCGTTACCAAATTCCTGAATGGGAAAACCTTACACTCCAACAGAAGGAATATCTTTATTATTTAGGCGAGGCTGCTAAATGCGGACGCGACATTCTCGCTGACCAGAACTTCAAGTATAACCTCACAGTGCGCAAGACTAACGAGGCTATCCTTAATTCTTACAATGGAAACCG
>JAZRHM010000031.1:0-15297 GCA_045644765.1 Alphaproteobacteria bacterium
AAAGTAAATAAAATCGGCAAGGTAGATACGATAGATAACGATACCTTAGGACGCATAGAATTTGGCGGAAAATATAGTATCGGCGATCATTGGTCTACATACGGATGGGCTAATTATACCTTCGGTTCTGATTATAAAGCAACATCTCTCGGCTTAGGTGTTAATTACGCTTGGTAATTTCTAACCACATAAAAAGCCTCCTTTGCATGAGGCTTTTTCTATTGAAAGGCGCATGGGGATTGAATTTCACTTCGCTTATCCGCACGGGCGCTCATCAGCTTTGCTGACCGGCATACTCCAGTCTGCCTTTCGCTTGTAGTCGAACCCCTTACTCTGGGCTTCTCATCCAATGCTTCTAACCACATAAAAAGCCTCCTTTTCAGGAGGCTTTTTCTATGGTAGGCGCATGGGGATTGAATTTCGCTTTGCTTATCCGCACGGGCGCTCATCAGCTTTGCTGACCGGCATACTCCCGTCTGCCTTTCGCTTGTAGTCGAACCCCTTACTCTGGGCTTCTCATCCAATGCTTCTAACCACATAAAAAGCCTCCTTTTCAGGAGGCTTTTTCTATGGTAGGCGCATGGGGATTCGAACCCCAGACCCACTGATTAAGAGTCAGTTGCTCTACCAACTGAGCTATACACCCATAACCATAAGTCAAGGCGACTATAATATTATAATTTTTATTTTGCAATATAAAAATTATGTTTTGTTAAAAAAAATATCTTTTTATTGCATTTATAACAATCTTGATTAAACTTTAAGCCGTATTATAACTATCAAAGAGGAAGATATGAGCAAAATATTTAATAAATTCGTAATATGCGTAAAACAACTTAAACTTCGCTATAAATGTTTGATTTGTTTTGGTTTGCTGTTTGGTATAATATATATGAATTTCCCTTCATTAGAAAATATTATCAAAAAAATTGTTCATGATTATGGATCAAAAGTTATAGGAACAGATGTTTCAATCAAAGGTGTTAATTTTAAACCTGCATCAGGTTATGTTTCTATTAATGGGATAAAAATTGAGAATCCTAAACAATATAAAAGTAAGAACTTATTTTATCTTGATAAATTAGATATAAAGATAAACGTATCTTCCCTTATGGATGATTTGATAATTGTTGATTCTATTCAAGTTGATAATCCTAAAATTACCTATGAAATGCTTTCGTTAACAGAAAATAATATTTCGTATATTTTAAATAATATTAATAAAAATTCATCAGAAACAGCTTCTGTTCAAGAAAATCTGAACAAATCTGATGAAAATAAAAAACAATCAGCGAAAAAAGTAATTATCAAAAATTTGAATATAAATAACGGAACTATTAGTGTTATGACAGGAATAGGCGATTTGAAAAAAGAATTGTTATTACCGCTTCCTAAAATAGAAATGCATAATATCGGACAAGAAAAACAAGGTTCTTCAATTAAAGATACTATCAATTTGGTGATTAGCAAAATATTGAACTCGACAACAGAAACTATTGTTTCAAAAAATCTAAACGAGTTTAAGCAAGCAGCTAAAGAAGAATTTAAGAATTTAAGCTCCAACCTTAAAAATGAAGCCGGTTTAGCTAAAGATAAATTAAAAGACGGATTAAAAAAATTAATTCATTTCTAAATTTTCAAGAAAGCCCCGAATTATCGGGGCTTTTCAATATGATATTAAAGATTCTTCATAATTTGATTAAACAGTTTAACGCCAAAACCACTTGCTCCTTTCTGTGTTAAAAGTGTCGGTTTTTCAACTTTATCCATACCGGCAATATCAAGATGTGCCCATTTAACATCTTTTTTAATAAATCTTTGCAAGAAGCATCCGGCAGTAATGGAACCGGCATTTCTGCTTTCACTGATGTTTTTCATATCAGCGATAGAAGAGTTCATCATCTTATTATATTCTTCCGTTAAAGGTAATTGCCAAACTTTTTCGTTTGATTCGTTTCCGGCCTTAATGATAGAATTAATAAAAATCTGATTGTTGCCCATTACACCAGCCATTTGGTTGCCGAGAGCAACTAGAATTGCACCTGTTAATGTGGCAATGTTTATAACTTTTTTAACATTATATTCTTGTTGAATATACCATAAACAATCTGCTAAAACCAAACGACCTTCAGCATCTGTGTTTAAAATTTCAACAGTTTGTCCGGACATCGATTTAACCACATCGCCGGGGCGGGTAGCTGTTCCTGAAGGCATATTTTCAACAAGGCCAACTACAGCTACGATATTTAACTTCATTTTTTGTAAAGCTAACGTTTTCATAGCCCCGACAACAGCAGCAGAACCGGCCATATCTTGTTTCATATCTGCCATACCTGATCCTGGTTTTAGAGATATACCACCACTGTCAAAAGTTACACCTTTGCCGACTAACCCTAAATCAAATTCTTTTTTATCAGGATTACCTATATATTTCATAACTACAATTCTTGGTTCATTGACTGATCCTTGCGCAACAGAAAGTGCTAAATTAAATTCTTTTTCTTTCATTGCTTTTTTATCTAAAACATCAACTTCAAGCCCAAGGTATTCAAGTCTCTTAATATCATCAGCCATAATAACGGGCGTCATATTATTTGCCGGTTCATTTATCAAATCTTTAGCGTAACGCACACCTGTGGCAAGAGCCGCATAATTTTTATACCCTTCTTTAGATATAATCTTATTTTTTGCTGCAAAAACAACTGTTTCCAATTGTGGACAACTTTCAGATTTTTTTGTGGTAAAATATTTATCAAAACTATATGATGCCAATTCGACTCCCATTGCGATATTATATGCTATATCATGTGTTTTTAATTTTACACCGGCGGGAGATTGTGCGTATATAACAACTTTATGATTTCGATTAAATAAACTATAAATTTTTCCACCCAGGAGCTGTAAATCATAAGGGGAAGGAATACGTTTAGTTGCAATTAAAACAAGATCATTTTCTGCTGTTTTGGCTGTTACTGTTTGAAGTTCTTTTGCTTTAAAATCTTCTCTTTTTGCAACTGACAACAAAAGATTATGTTCATCAACTGTAAAAAAACTCTTTAAACTTTTTTTATCCGGCTTACCAAAAACAAGACCAACTTTTACAACGCCTTTTTTTTCTTTTTTATTGCTAAAAATTATTTCAACCATTAAAAACCTCCTTAAAAATTGCATTATTTTTACATAGTAAGCATAATTTAATAATAAAGTGCTAATTTTTGTGAAAATTTTACTGGACAAATGCCTTTTTTTATCATATCTTTTAGACAAATAGCAAAAAAGAAGGAATATAAATGGCGGTAAAAGGCTCTAAATATGCGCGAAAACATAATATAGAGGAACCTGAAATAACTCATAATGAGTTTGAAGGAGAGCCTTTCTATGAAGTTATATCAAATGATGACAATTTTTTAGAGATTTTTAATTCATTGTCTTTATCTGAGCAAATAAAAGCATATCAAGTGCTCAAAAACTTAGCAGAAACATATTCTGTAGGTTTACCAAAAGATGAAAAAAAATTGATAGCTAAATCTGAGTATAAATTAGAAACCATAAATTTATATACCGGTTTAACAATGGAGGAAATGCTCAGATATCCTTTAAGCTCTGATGAACGTCATGTTATAAGAATGGATTTTTATGGTTCTGTAGATTTGCGACCTTCACACCAGTTGAGCACTTTTTATAAAGATATGCTAAAGAAACCTTTAAGTGAAAGATGTGACGCAAATGCTTATGAATTAGAAAAAGCTCCCATGTGGAAAATTTTTCGTCAGTTTGCAAATTTCAGAAAAATTGAACCAAACATAAAACAGTATTTATCGGATAATATGATAAATCCTGATATTTTAAAAATCATGAGTGTAAAAGATTTTTCAGATGTCATATTCAAAGCTTTTCAAAAGGATAATGAGTATAAAGTGTCATTCTCAAATAGAGATAGTGAGCGTAATGCTTTTGTAAAAAGTTTGGTAAATGAAAAAAGTGATGCTATTTTTGATATTTTAGATCATCAAGGATACGATCACAGATACATAAATTCGCTTCTGAATGCAATGAAAACATATGGAATAACGGATACATATCATCTTGTTATTACAGAGACTTACTTTACTGAAAAAACATTAAATGACCTAAGATCTGCCAAAATACCGGTTGATGATTTTAAAGTTGGAGATAAAATTCCTCAAACGTTGATGAATGATTTATTTAAACAAGATAAAGGTCACTTAATTATAGCCAGAGATGAAAATATGGAAATTTTATCATCTGCTAATTTTCCTACATTTGAAGTTCATCACAAAATTGCCGTAAGTGAAAGCGGTAAGTTACCTTTATTGGCGCAAGTAAATTATAAAAACAATTTTGTATTGGTTGAAAGCAATATTCATCAGAAGGTATTGCATGGTTATGATCAATTGCTGGTACAAAAAGATAAGGAAGCATACCATTGTCGTATGGAATTTGTTGATGAATGTTTAAGTTTTATGGCAGGGTTTACTCCGGACACGCAGTTATCCGTAAATTGGACATATGATGCAGATTTATCAAGAAAAGCTGATGAAGATGCTAAATATATAGTATCTTATGAAGAATGTTTACGTGAATTAAACGAAAATCGAGATGAATATAATTTGGATAAACGCTCGGTTAAAGATTTTGACGCTAAAGATATTGCAAAATCAATTCGTGTTAAGTGCTCAACCAAAAAGAAACCGACAAAGAAACCTTCAACTCATAAGGCGTTGAAATTGATAAAAAACTGTGGGTTTTCTATTTCAAAATCACCTAAAGGTAGAAGTTAAAAATGATTGAATTGATAAATTATATTAAAAAAAGTAATTTTTATCATAAAGAAAAGCCTTTACAAGTTACTGATATTATTAAAACCCAAAGGGAACTTGTAAGGCAGGGATGTCCTTTTTTACCTACAGCATTTATTGAGTTTCTGAAATATTTTAACGGCATAAGAGCTTCTGATAGTGCTATTTTAGGAATAGCTCCTCTAGATGATAAAAGCTTAAATATTGTCGATTTTAATGTCCGATTAAATGCTTCTAAAGATGTTGCAATTTTAGGTTATGATGATGAAGTGTTTTTGATATATGACGGAACAGAAGATAAATATAAGCTTATTGACAAACATGATATGGTTGTGATAGATCATTTTTTGAACGATGAGTTAGCTTATGCTATTAACAGTATTTTACATTTATAGACAATGAGTAATATTTATAAAAATAATCCTGATAACATCAGAAAAGCCGCACAAATAATTTTGAATGGTGGTTTGGTTGCTTTTCCGACAGAAACGGTTTATGGACTTGGTGCAAATGTATATAATGCTAAAGCTGTAGCTTCTATTTTTGAGGCAAAAGGCAGACCTTCTTTTAACCCGCTTATTTCTCATATAGCAGAAATTGATTTTTTGAAAGAATATGCATTAACTGATGAAAGAGTTTTTGCTTTAGCAAAAAAGTTTTGGCCTGGACCTCTTACTTTTGTTTTACCTAGAATTGATGATAATCCGGCTCTTGATTTAGCTTGTGCCGGATTAAAAACGGTTACGGTTAGAATGCCTGATCATAAAATTGCTTTAGATTTAATTAAAACAAGCGGCGTTCCGATTGTTGCTCCATCTGCCAATAAATCTCAAACCATTAGTCCTACAACAGCTCAACATGTATTTGAAAGTTTAGGTGATAAAGTAGATATGATTTTAGACGGCAGTCAATGTAAAGTTGGTGTAGAATCTACTATTGTTGATTTAACTGGAAAAGATGTTGTAATGTTGAGAGCAGGGGGGGTATCAAAAGAAAATATAGAAGAATTTTTAAATCAAAATGTGATACTTTCTAATGGAAACCCAGATTTACCGTCATCTCCCGGACAAATGCTTAAACATTATGCACCTAAACACGAATTAAGAATAAATGCCGCATCAAAAGAAAATGATGAGTTTTTGATTGGTTTCGGAGATGTTGAAGCTGATATAAATTTGAGCCCTAATGCTGATTTATATGAAGCTGCTGCTAATTTGTTTTCATATATGAGAATTGCAGATAAACAAAATCAATACGCCAAAATAGCTATATCTCCAATACCAGAATATGGTATCGGCATGGCTATAAATGACAGAATTAAAAGAGCTTCATATAAATAATAAACATAACATTGTTTATGTGGATATGCCACAATAATAACTTGTTATAATTAATGATATTTTATAATACTACCATATGATGTAAATAAAATAGGAAAAAGTATATGAATAACCGTCGTTTTAGAGCACCTCTTATTTTTGATGCTGAAAAGTTTTCCAGATTTTACAAAAAAACTGATGAAATTAAAATTAAAAATTACAAATTGGGATTTATAATAAAATCTCTGTATGTTTTTTTGTTATGCGCTATTGATATGGTGTTATTCGCATCATCAGGTAGTATGACAGTTTTTAATAATAGCTTTTTTCCATCATTTGAAATAGTTATGATGTTATTTATATTGTTGGTTGTTTCATTTGGAGTTATAGGGGCTTGTTATAAGAAAATCACAATTCAAAATATTATATGTTGTTTTGTTACCTTTTTATTTATAATTGCCTTGTTTAATCAATTTTATCAACTGGATCCAAATGCAACTTTTGCTCATATGTTTTTAGGTAGTAATGCAAAACAAGGATGGGCAATCTTATATATAGGTTCTCATATAATTATAGCATTATTACTAACCGGTATATTTGCTTTCTTTTTATTTAATTTTTCAGAAAAAGTGTTTGCCGGGTGTGTTGCTGTATTAGCTATTTCCTTTTTAGTTATACTACAGAAAGATACTTTACATACTAAATATGAACATGATTTTATTGAACTCTCAAATACTAAATTAACTTATAAACCTGAGGAAAAAAGCAGAAGATTTATATATATAATGCTTCCCAATTTGTCATCTTATAAATATTTTTCTACAATTAAAAGACCGTTATCAGATGAGGCAATGTCGTTAATTACCGGTTTTTATGCTAAAAATAATTTTGAAGTATATCCTAATGCCTTTGTTGAAAACATAGATCCATTTATGAATGTTGTTCAGTCTGTAAATACATTTAGTAATTTGTATCCTGATGATCATACACTTAATCATATGATTTTGCAGAAATATTGGAAGTTTTTTAATGTAAATGATGAATATGTTTTCCTTAAAAACAACCAATTATTTGGAAGTTTCAGAAAAGCCGGATATAATATTTCGGCATATAAGTCTAGAGGCATTGATATGTGCCATGTAAATTATGAACTTAATGTTGATAGATGTATGGAAAAAATAAATAGTCCGGTTAATATTTATGGTAGCGGTATGCCGGCAATTGATAGATTGCAGCTATTCTTTGCAGAATGGCTTAATTCAATGAATATATTCAGTTTGAAACCTTTGTATCATATTTTAGACGTATTCTCTGCTCCTGATAATTTGCCTCTTATTGGTATAAATTACAATAATCTGTATGTGATTAATTCGATTAAAACGTTTGATATATTAGCGGAAAATATTATATCAGATGTAGGTAAACAAGCCTATTTTGTATATGCTGATATTCCTTCTAATATGTTTATTTATGATGAATTTTGTAATATAAAACCTCGAGAAGATTGGGTTAGTGCAGAAAAGTTACCATGGGTTAATAACGATTATGTAACATTAAAACAAAACTCGTATATTGATCAAACAAAATGCTTATATGGTAAATTGCAAGAATTTTTAGATAAATTAAATAAAAATCATGTACTAGATGATGCAATTTTAATTATTAACGGAATTAGCTCCAACCATAATTTTGAAAGTAGGATATTTGATAGTGTGACAGACAGTTTTATTTATGATAAGATGGTGTCATTAGCGATTAAAACACCTATATCAAACAAATTTAAGCTGAATAATGATATATGCTCAACTAAAGATATTCTTCATAAAGCCTTATTCAATGTACAAGACATAAGTTGTAACAATATAGAAGATTTTGGTATTAGGGGAAGTTTAAAGGATGAATTGTTATATAGACTTACATCATTAGATGAACCTATTGAAAATATGAAAAATAATATTGGCAGATTTGATCTTTGGTATAAAAAATGGCTCAATATAAATGATAAAAATAATCAAGATATAGAAGTTTATAGAAAAGAAGAAGATTTGTTCAGTAATGATATTGATGATGAAGTTCCTATAATTGATAACGAAATTTTACAGTAATATAAAGAGGAAATCATGAGCCCAATGTTGGCAACAAAAATAAACGCATTCAAAAGAAATAAAAGAGCTTTTGTTGCGTTTGTTTTGTTTATAATAATCTTTATTGTATCACTTTGTTCAGAATTTTTAGCTAACGATAAACCACTTATTATAAAATATAAAGGTGAAGTGTATTTTCCCATATTTAAAAATTATACAGATGAGTTTTTTGGCGGAGATTTTCCTACGCCAGCTGATTATAAAGATCCTATCATTGTATCAAACATAAACAATAATGGCTGGATGATTATGCCACTTATCCCGTTTTCATATAATACAGTAGATTATGAAATAGACATGCCAGCACCTTCATCTCCTGATAAAATTCATTGGCTCGGTACAGATGATGAGGGAAGGGATATTGTAGCCAGAGTTTTATATGGTATAAGATTATCAGTAATATTTGCATTTATTTTAACATTTTTTTCTTCAATAATAGGTATTTTTGCCGGTGCTGTTCAAGGATATTTCGGAGGCAAGACTGATATTATAATGCAGCGTTTCATTGAAATTTGGGAATCTTTACCACAACTGTTTATTTTAATTATAATAGCAAGTCTGTTTATTCCGAGTTTTTGGACTATCTTGCTGATTTTAATGTTTTTTTCTTGGACTTCTTTAACATCAATGGTAAGAGCGGAATTTTTAAGAACGCGGAATTTTGAGTATGTAAAAGCGGCAAAAGCTTTAGGAGTAGATGATTTTAGAATAATTTTCAAACATATTATGCCAAATGCTTTAGTTACAAGTGTTACATTTATTCCGTTTATTTTATCGGAATCTATAGTAGCTTTAACTTCGCTTGATTTTTTAGGATTAGGATTATCTTCAGATTATCCGTCTTTAGGTGATTTGGTTCGTCAAGGAAAAGATAATTTACAAGCACCTTGGATTGGTATTACAATTTTTATTGTTTTATCAGGATTATTGAGTATGCTTATTTTTATTGGAGAAGGCATCAGAGATGCTTTTGATACGAGGAAGATAAAATGAAAAAAATCATAGAAATAAAAGACTTATCTTTATCGTTTAAATCTAATAATCAGGAAGTTTTCCATGCATTAAAAGATGTAAATCTTGATTTGTATAAAGGCGAAATTTTAGGAATTGTCGGAGAAAGCGGTTCGGGGAAATCTGTGACAGCTTTATCTGTTCTTTCTTTGCTTCCAAATAATAAAGTGATTTATTCTAACAAATCTTCTATTAAATTTGAACAAAAAGAACTGTTGGCAGCAGATAACGCTTTATTAAATGAAATTAGAGGAGGGAAAATAGGGTTTATTTTTCAAGAGCCTATGTCATCATTAAACCCATTACATAAAATCGGTGACCAGATTGCAGAAAATATTGTATTACATCAAAAATTAAATATCAAACAAGCAAAAGAAAAAACTTTAGAATTATTAGATATTGTAGGAATAAAAGATGCTCAAAATCGTTATAATGCATATCCTTTTGAACTTTCAGGCGGACAACGTCAAAGGGTTATGATAGCTATGGCAATAGCCAATAATCCTAAGGTATTAATTGCTGATGAACCGACAACAGCGCTTGATGTAACAATTCAAGAACAGATAATTAATTTATTGCTTGATTTGAAAAAACGTTTTGAAATGTCTGTTATATTCATAAGTCATGATTTACAATTAGTCAGAAAGATTGCAGATAGAATTGTTGTTATGCATAATGGAAAAATAGTAGAAGAAAACAGGGCTGAATGTATCTTTAATAGCCCACAACATGCTTATACTAAAAAATTAATTTCATCGACTTTATCTTTGAAAAACAAAGATAAAATGAAAAAAGAAAAAATAGCTGATATAAAAAATGTTACAGTAGAATATACAATAAAAAAGAACTTATTTGGAAAAAGTATACAAACGTTAAAAGCGCTTAATGACGTATCTTTTAGTTTGTATAAAGGCGAAACATTGGGAATTGTTGGAGAAAGCGGTTCAGGTAAAACAACATTGGGAATGTGTTTTGCTCGTCTCATTAAATGCCAAGGAAAAATAAGTCTAAACAAAGGTTTAACAGAAAAAGAATTTAGAAAAACAGTACAAATAGTATTTCAAGATCCTTATAATTCACTAAATCCACGGTTAAATATATTCCAGATTGTTTCAGAAGGTCTTAAAATACATTTCCCGAATTTAAGCCAAGATGATTATGAAAAGAAAGTTGTAACCATCTTAAATGATGTCGGATTAGGCGAAACAGATTTATATAAATATCCTCATGAGTTTTCCGGAGGTCAGCGACAGAGAATTGCCATAGCACGAGCTTTAATATTAAATCCTGAGATTGTAGTTTTGGATGAGCCGACATCAGCTCTTGATATTACTGTTCAGGCTCAGATTGTTGATCTTCTTAAAAAGCTGCAACAAAAATATGATATGACTTATATTTTTATCTCACATGATATGAGAGCTATCAAATCAATTTCAGATAGAATAGCCGTTATGAAAGATGGTAAGATTTTAGAAATAGGAAAAAGCTCTGATATTTTATCAAATCCTCAAAAACAATATACAAAAGACTTGATAAGAGCTTCATTGTTATAAATATCCCCCTTTAGAATATAGTCACTATTATACATAATAAACATTATGCGACAAATGATATAATATTTATATAACTCCCCTTTATTCATAAAAAATGATTTTTATTGAAAATAAAAAAATAACATGTTAATCATGCAAATATGAACTTTTGGGAGATTTATTTACAATGTACGGTGCTATCTTAGGTGATATCATAGGTTCCAGATTTGAATTTAATAATATTAAATCAAAAGAATTTAAGCTTTTTGATAACACTTGCCAATTTACAGATGACACAATTTTAACATGTGCTGCAGCCGATTGGATTGTTAATGGCGCCTCTCCTGAAGAAAAACTGGTATTTTGGGCTAATAAATATATTAGCAGGACACATTTCGGGCGCCCTGCCTTCTCTCCCGGATTTATGAATTGGGTATCCGGTGATAACAGAAAACCATACCAAGCTAAAACAAACGGGTGTTTAATGCGTGTGAGCCCTATTGCATTTTTTGAAAAAAACACAAAAAAAGCTATTGAAAAAGCTGTAGAATTTACATCAATAACACACAATCACGATGAAAGTATTAATGCTGTAATAGCTTATGTAAAAATTATACATTCTGTCATATCCGGTTGTTCTAACGATAAAATTATAAAAATCGGAGAAGAACACGGGTATAATTTTATATCAGATGTTGATACTGAACGGCAAAAAATGGATAAGTTTTATTTTAGTTGCAATAAAACTTTTGCTCCGGCCATTGTGTGTGTATTGGAGGCTAAATCTTATGAAGATGCAATCCGCAATGCTGTTTCTTTAGGCGGAGACAGTGATACCCTCGCCTGTATTGCCGGTGCTGTTGCGGAAGCAAAGTTTGGAATACCTGAAAACATTGCTAAACAAGGAATTGAATTTTTAGATAATGATATTAAAATGACACTATCAGCGTTATATAACGAGGAGCAAAATAAATATAAAATTTATGAAATAGCAAAAAATAAACTGCAAAGATAAATAATTATGCAAAAAATAAAAAAAATGTATTGACGTAGGCCAAAAGATAATATAAATATACTTCTCAGTTACCATGGAGCGTTGGCAGAGTGGTAATGCAGCGGATTGCTAATCCGTCATCGTGAATAGCGATGCATAGGTTCGAGTCCTATACGCTCCGCCAAATTGGACAAGTCGCTTAAAATAGCGACTTTTTCTTTTATTTTCAATTACTTATGGTGGTTCGAATGTTGTACAGGAAAATGAGCTTGTCTCGATCAATAATCGAACCGGCAATGAGATAAGCACTTGGCTTTATTATGTTTCATATTTTTGACGCTGTTTGAAAGTCTTGCGGACACTCGAATTTTTTAAGGCAAATTTTTGTTGCACTAAAAAGAATAATTTTGTACGATACAAGAAAGCATCAAAGGAGAAAACCATGTTAAAAATGCCAGATAAAATTAGATCAGAACGGATTGTTTTGGAACGGCCAATTCAACCCACATTTAAGTTGGCTGAAGAAATTTTTGAAAAAGTTGATCTGTCTCGCAAAACTTTGCGTGAATGGTTATCTTGGGTAGATGGCACGAAGCGTCCGGAAGATAGATACAGTTGGCTGGTTAATGGTGCACAAAAAAATTGGGAAACAGGTGAAGGCTACGCTTATCTGATAAGAGATAAAAAGACGCACGCTCTTTTAGGCGTAATTGATTTGGTGGATTGCAGTGAAAAACATAAATCTGCTGAAATCGGTTACTGGCTCAGTGATGATGCTGTTGGCCGTGGTTATATGACAGAAGCAGTACAAGCTTTAGAGACCACTGCTTTCAAAAAGGGTCTGAATCGTATTGTTATTAGAACCGACACAAAAAATGTCCGTTCTGATAATGTGCCCAAACGGTGTGTCTATAACCTAGAAGGAACATTACATTCTTGCAAGTGGGATGCAGTGCATAAAAGATTTGCAGATATTCATGTTTGGGCCAAATTAAAAGCTGAATGAGATGCAGAACAAAAGAAAGGTTAAAATTCAAGCTGAAAATCAATAGTATTAGTTCCCATTATGCACAGAATCGCCCGCCATAAAAAAACACCTTTTAGGTGTTTTTTTTTGCGTTTAAGGAGTGTATGGAACTCGAACCGATAGGAATGCTAAGGAAAAAAGCAAGTGACCTTGCTTTTTTCTCTGCAAATTCTTTGTAACATCTTAACGAGCAAGGGATGTGATAACGACCGATGCGAGTTTAGATGCCTAAGAGCCCGAGCCGTGAAACGGCGTAGTCCTATACGCTCCGCCACTAATAGTTTAAGTCCTTGTTCGAAGGACTTTTTTTTGTACCATTTTTCAGCCATTTTTAACAGCACGTCACCAAAGTCCGGCAAAGATGTGCGTTGTGTTGATATTTCTATGATTGGAGAGTTTTTAATACCTAAAGATGTAGGTTTCGGGTGCTAATTTGATTAAATCATGGAATCTGAATCTGATAGATTGTTTGGTCCTGTCAGAAGATGATGAAATTGTAATATAAATATTTTCAATTGTATCATCTATCATTATTTAATTAAGCCCCTTTAAGGGGCTTTTTTATGAATATTAATTTTTAAAATGTGCCTGTAAAACCTGAAACGTCATTTTTTTTATTAGATAATGTACCAATAGAACGGTTTGAAGGCTTTTCATCATCAGTCTTTTGCGAAGACCTGGAAAAATCTAGACTTTGGCGGGCTTCTTGACAAGTGTAATTTGTTCCTTGAACCAAATATTCAAAATTCCAACCATAAGTACAATCATATCTGCAGTCTAACGGATATTTTGTACAAACCAGTTCATTACCATCGTTTTTATTACCTGGCCTATCATAAAAATAGCCCTCACCACAATATTTTATGCAGTTTTTATCATGTCTCTTATTGCTTTTAGCATTAGCATAACTAGATATAACAAGTAAAAAACATATTAACATAGAAAAAAATTTCATACAATTTCTCCTAAAAAATTATTCATATTATATTCTATAGCAAATTTCCTCTATTTTACAATTTAACATACTTATTATCAACAAATATTTATATTTTTTATTATTTATAATTTCGACATTAAACAAATATTGTAATATTTTTTATTATCCTATATATATTGAAATCAGATAAACAAAATCAAAGGAAAGAAAAATGAAAAAATTAGTTTTATTGTTGATGTTAATCCCCTTCTCTGCTAAGGCTCTTTGTTTAAATTTTTATTTAGATAAAAACGGTCAAACTCATAGTGTTAGATGTGGTTCAAACATACCTGAAACACAGTGTCGCAACGGTACATACTGGGATGGTGCATCATGTCAAAAAGTAGAAATTATAAGCATTTGTGAAAGTCAAGGTGGTATATGGAAACAAGCACAATTAGGTGTTGCTCAAGCAAAAGGAAATACTTCAAAAAACAAAAGTTCTTTTATCAATTTGTGTGCTTGTCCCAATCAAAAGGTTTGGGATGGTTACAAATGTCGATCTGACATTCCTTTATCACAACAATGTACCACACTTTTTGGTGATGGATCTATTCGCATGACAGAGGGTTTTGTCGGGTCAAAAGGATGTACCCGTATTTCCCAATAACTCTTTTATTATAAAAGAGGCCTATGTTGTTCACATAGGTCTCTTTTTTTAACCATATCTTAGAAGTCAAAGTTTAAGCCGAGGTTGATGTTCCAACCTGTGCGGCCGCCGGAGCGACGGGTGATTTCCGCATAGCCTGATTTATCAGCCCAGTTCTTTTCAACTCCAAAGCCATATTCTACATATGGTTTTGCGCTCATTTCTTCTAACAGAACGTCATCGGCTCTTACTTCGGCATCATAAATATAATGCTTATAGCTTACTTTTGCATAACCGTCTAAGTCTTTACCGATGCGGTTGCTTACTTTGAGTTCAGGTGCAATCGTTATAACGTTAGAAAACTCATTTTCCATTTTAACACCTGCCTTGTTGGTGTAGTCTTCGGTATCCATACCTGTATAGGCCACATACATCGACGGTGTGATTGTCCAGTTGTTATATGTCTTGATATCAACACCTGTTTTGTTAGCAACGCTTACTACCTTGGTGTCAAACTTATCTTTACCCCATTCGGTATTGGCTTCACTTGTGATATAACCACCGTTAAGTGTGAAGTTTGAGAACAGATTGCCCTTTCTGAACGCTGCGCTTACACCAAGATAGCCGCTCTTTTGCTCAATCTTGCTATCGTTATATTTTTGTTTTCCGCCAACATATGCGCCATATACACCATATGCTGCTTTAACTCCGTTGTCATACTTGAAGACTTTACTGTCAACTCCGCCGACAACACCATATGCTTCAGCATCGATTGTGCTGTTAAAGTTATCAACTTCTACATCATCATCTGAACCGAAAGTTTTAACCCATACGCTCTTGTCGTTGCTGATATTTACACCATTTGACGTAACTTCTTCCGATACT
>JAZRHM010000032.1:0-1572 GCA_045644765.1 Alphaproteobacteria bacterium
GATGTGGGGTATATTGAAAATATCAATCATATGTTAAAGACTATGTCCGTAATCTTTGACGAAAGACGTGTAACCTACAACTTCAAAGATCTTGACGAACTGGACCTTGCCTATGCAACCACCGTTCATAAAAGTCAGGGAAGTGAGTTCCCTGTTGTTATTGTCCCGGTTTACGATGCACCGTATATGCTTATGAACAGAAACATTCTTTATACCGCAGTTACAAGAGCAAGGCGACTTGTTGTGCTTATAGGCAGGGAGGATGTTATAAGAAAAATGGTGGATAACGAAAGAACTACCATCCGATATTCCTCTCTTAAAGAAAAACTTGCAGGGGTGGATGCAGATGAGTAGGGTTTTACGAAAAATTCTTGATTTTGTGAGTGTTCGTCCTTGCGTAGTGTGTGGCAGGGCAGTTCCTCTTAAAAGAGATATAAACCTCTGCTTGGGGTGTGAAGATGAGGTAAAAAGAAGCGGTATGTATATGTCAACTTCCGGAGCGGAAGTAGTTTCGGTGTTGCCCTATGAAAAGCACGCCAGAAAGGCAATGTTCAAATTCAAGTTCCGTGATAAGGAGTATTACGGCTACACCTTTGGCATGATTCTTGCCGAAAGATTGAAAATATTTGATTGGTGGCGTGAAGTTGACTGTATAGTGTGTATCCCCATGAAAGGGAGAGACAGAGATTATAATCAGTCGGCGGTGATTGCAAAATGGGTTTCGGAAAGAACAAATAAGCCCTTTGACGAGAATGTCCTTATAAAGGTTAAGAACAACCCGCCATTCTATACTCTTAAATATGAACAACGTATGAAATTTATAAAAGATGCCTTCAAAATAGTTGATTATGATTTCATAAAGGATAAAAATGTTGTTGTCATAGATGATATTTACACATCCGGTACCACTTTAAAAGAATGCAGAAGACTCATCATGAAAAACGGAGCTAAAAGTGTACGATGTGCAACCGTGTGCTATCGTACGGGAATAAAAAAATAATGGTTACAAATAATAACATCTGAAAACGATTTTGTTCAGGAGGTTATTATTATGCGGAAAAATTATCGTAAAGGAATTATGAAAATAGATAATAGTGAAGATGAAATTACGAAGTTTAACAGGGAAAGTTTTGAAGAAATCAACCGACTTCCTTATTTTGAGGGCGACGGAGAGACTTCTGATAACATATCATCAGCATCCAATGATGGTGTAGAAAACAGCAATAATGGTAAATAGTATAAGAAAATATATAATGGGTCATACGTTTTTGGACATTGTTTTATGAAAAATGCCATAATTAAAAAATTTTTTAAAAAAATGTTGACACGGCAATTTTAATATGGTATATTAAATAAGCACTCTGTGAGTGAGATAAATTTTTTTAAAAAATTTTTAAAAAAGTGGTTGACATCTTAAAAACAGTGTGTTATAATAATCAAGTCGCTCGGCAAGAGAGGGCGGCGGAATTGATCTTTGAAAAATGAACAGCATAAATAAAAGCGGGACTTTTTGAGAAGTCCAAAGAGTTTTAAAAATGCACTTTATAAAAAGTAAAGTCAGACAGAATTTTG
>JAZRHM010000033.1:0-72535 GCA_045644765.1 Alphaproteobacteria bacterium
TTACTCCGTGGTACAAAGAGAGAAGAAGTTGAACGTGGTCAAGTATTGGCTGCTCCTGGTTCAATCACACCACACACAGACTTCAACTGCGAATGCTATATTTTAACAAAAGAAGAAGGCGGACGTCATACTCCATTCTTCAGCAACTATCGTCCACAGTTCTATTTCAGAACAACAGACGTTACCGGTTCTATCGAACTTCCTGAAGGAACAGAAATGGTAATGCCTGGCGATAATATCGCAATGACAGCAAGACTTATTTGCCCAATCGCCATGAACGAAGGTTTACGTTTTGCTATCCGTGAAGGTGGCCGCACAGTTGGTGCAGGTGTTGTATCTAAAATTTTGAAATAATTTAAGATATAGCTTATAAATTTATATAGCCTCTGTTGAAAAATACAGAGGCTTTTTTTTGATGATTGCAATGTTCCTTTTTTTTTGCAAAAATAAAACGATTAATCAGTAGATTGCCTTGGCCAAACCTTTCTTGTTTAGTAGTATAATTTTGTTTATTATCCCCTTTTTTTTCAAGAAAACGAGAGGCAATCAAGAAAATAAAATATTAGAAATAGCAATATTTATTTAGATATTTTTACCTGAAAATATATCCGTTAACTATTAAATCTGTAACATATAAATAAAAACATTTAAAACTCATTTTACTCCCCCCAATTTTTTGCTCGGACAATTGGCCTTCAGTTATGGCAGTTGTAAATTTGATATCATTTAGTTTACCGGTTCCTTTCCAGTCTAAGAGATAACCTTTAATAAAAATAATGTCTCCTTGCTTTATTGTATCCATACCTCTACGTATAGAGAGTGTCGCCGGTAAAATATGGAAATTACTCACATCTTCAATTCTAAAAAAAGGAGGATTTTTATATTCGTAATTCCACGACACTACACGATACTCATGTTTAACTGAAATTTTTTGCCAATTACCGTCCTCTGCGGTTTTCCCTACCATTAAAGATAAATCTAACGGTGCTACCTTATTATACAGGTCATGTACTTGTACTTGAAAAGTTTTTTTACCTATATGAAAATCATTGTCATATATATCTACATAAACGACTCTTACCCAACCTTGAAGAGATGCTTTCATGGTGTATTCTATATCATAACCGCCTAAATTTGCCTGTTGAATTTCTTGTTGTTCGGATAGTCCTTGTATATCCAAATAAAGAGCTTGTCCTTGATATGTGATATCTGATTTATAGCCATACAATTGTTGATAAATAGGCTTTTTAAAAATAAATTGCCACGATAAACAAGAGATAATTATAAAAATTAAAATATACTTCTTCATTTTCAGTCCTAATTATTTTCCAATATTTGTTATGATATAATTTTATGTATAAAAAGACAACAATTTTATATGCAATAAAAATGTTAAAAAAAATGCTTTCTTAATAGATTTTTAGGGTAAAACATTTAACATTATCTGAAAGCATGAGGTAAACTATGATTAATGTTGTGGGGGTGCTTTTACCCCTTCCTTTTAATGATGTTTTTGATTATAAAACCGATAAAGATTTATCTTTAGGGCAAATGGTTCGTGTGCCTTTTTTGAATAATACACAAGTCGGCGTGGTTTACAAACTCGGTAAATCAAGTACTTTAGAAGATAAAAAAATTAAAAATATTTTAGAAGTTTTAAATTTACCTCCTTTAAAAAAAGAGCTTTTACAATTTATAGATTGGGTTGCAAAATATAACCTTGCAAGTTTAGGTATGGTCTTAAAAATGGTCTTGTGTGCCAAAGGTGTTTTTGAAGATGTAAAACATGATGTATTATACAAACTTACCGGTAAAACTTTGGCAGAGGCAAAGCTGAAAAATTCTGATGCCAGATGGCATGTGATAGATTTGTTAAAACATGCTCCATATTCTAAATCTGAAATTTTAAAAGGTGCCGGGGTTAGTGCAAGTGTGGTAAACACACTTATTGAAAAAGGAGTGCTAGAACCTTTTTTAGTGCCTAAAATAAAAAACTTCGCTGAACCGAAATTTGAGAATGCTCAATCTGTTACATTAACCGATGAGCAACAAACAGCAGCAGATTTTTTATGTGCAAAATGTGATACGGGTTTTGGCGTTACCTTACTTGAAGGTGTTACGGGTTCCGGAAAGACAGAGGTTTATTTTGAAGCAGCTATCAAAACCTTAAAACAAAATAAACAAGTGCTTATTTTGGTGCCGGAAATTGCCTTAACCACACAATGGCTTGACAGATATGAAAAGCGTTTTGGTGTAAAACCGGCAAAATGGCATTCAGGGTTGAATGTAAATGAACGTACACAAACATGGCAAGCCGTAATTGAAAACAGAGCAAAAGTTTTGGTTGGAGCAAGGAGTGCCTTGTTTTTACCTTATGCAGATTTAGGATTGATTATTATTGATGAAAGTCATGATCACTCATTCAAACAGGAAGATTTTGTAAATTATCAGGCTCGTGACATGGCAATTGTGAGAGCTAAATTAGAAAACATTCCTGTCATTTTATCCACTGCTACACCGGATTTGGAAACAATAGTAAATGTGGAAGATAAAAAGTATGATTGTGTTAAGCTGACAAGCAGATATGCCAGTGCTCAATTGCCGGAATTAAAAATTGTTGATTTAAAGAAAGACAAACCTCAAAAAGGTGTTTGGGGAACATCTTGGCTTTCACCCACATTGGTTAGTGCATTAAAAGAAAATTTGGAAAAAGGCGAACAATCTATGTTGTTTTTAAATCGCAGAGGATATGCTCCTATGCTTATTTGTCGTGATTGCGGACACAGGATAGCTTGCCCAAATTGCACTGCTTGGCTTACCGAACACCGTAAATCAGGAAAACTTATTTGTCATCATTGCGGGTATAATACATTTATACCTAAAGAATGTCCGGAATGTCATTCGGCA
The DNA here is from genome assembly GCA_045644765.1 of Alphaproteobacteria bacterium. GTDB lineage: Bacteria > Pseudomonadota > Alphaproteobacteria > RF32 > CAG-239 > JAFTYO01. The sequence continues at coordinate 2,908 of JAZRHM010000033.1, forward strand.
GAAGGTTTAACGGCGTGTGGCCCCGGTGTTGAACGAATTGCCGAAGAGGTCAAATCCAGATTTGAAAATGCTAAAGTAGAAATTATATCAAGTGATATTACATCTTCGTTTATAGAAGTGTCTAATGTAATAAACAAAATGCAAAATAAAGAAATAGATATTTTAATCGGTACGCAAATTTTAGCAAAAGGTCATCATTTTCCGCTTTTAACACTTGTGGGAATTGTTGATGCCGATTTAGGTTTGATGGGAACTGATTTAAGAGCTTCCGAACAAACCTATCAACTTCTATCTCAAGTGTCGGGTCGTGCCGGAAGAGGAGATAAAAAAGGTATTGTATATTTACAAACTTTATATCCTGAAAATGCGGTTTTACAGGCTCTTATAAATAACAATCGTGAAGGATTTTTAAGTTTGGAGAAAAAAGCAAGAAAAATGCTTAATTTTCCTCCATATGGTAAGTTAGCTGCCATAATAATTTCAGCAACAAATATGGAAACAGCGGAAAAAGTTGCAAACTCATTAATTAAGTGCGGGCCTAGGCTTGACGGAGTGTCTGTGTTAGGGCCTGCTCCGGCACCTATATTTATGTTAAGAGGAAAATATAGATACCGCTTGCTTTTAAAAACATTAAAGACTATAAATATACAAGATATATTAAAAAAATGGCTAAGAATGGTAAATGTTCCGTCTAGTGTGAGGGTAGAGGTAGATGTTGATCCATACTCGTTCATGTAAGATTACAATTATTACGGAGAAAAAATGAAAAAACTGTCAAAAATTCAAGTGGCACAAAACTATGCTAAGGCCTTGTATGAGGCAGCCGAAATTGATAAAACATTGGAAAAAGTGTTCAATGATGGTAAGCTTATTTGTGATACTTTTGATAGTGTAGAGGAAATTTACATTCTTAATAATCCCGAAATTAAATTTAATCAAAAAAGCCAAATTGTTTCTGCAATAGCCAAACGCCTTGAAATATCCAAAACTTCAGAAAATTTATTGCTTACACTTGTGGAAAATAACAGATTTAATAATATTAAGGCTGTTTTTGAACAGTTTTATAAATTATATTATCAAAAACAGGGTGTTTTAGAAGTGTCGGTACAAAGTGTGCAACCTCTAAACGATAAGCAACATGACAAACTTTTAAACGGTTTGGAAAAACTGTTAAAACGAAAAATAATTATTAATTATGATATCAACCCCGAAATTTTGGGCGGACTTGTTATTGAGTTTGGCACTCATAGGGTTGATGACAGTATAAAAGGTAAACTTAACCATTTGGAACAGGTTATGAAAGGTAATATATAATGTCTGTACAAGCTGATGAAATTTCATCTATCTTAAAAGAAAAAATTGCCGAATTTGAGTTACAAACCGACTTAACAGAAGTTGGTAGAGTTATCTCTGTCGGAGACGGAATTGCCAAAGTTTACGGGCTTGATAATGTTCAATCAAATGAAATGGTTGAATTTCAGTCCGGAGTTAAGGGTATGGCTCTTAACTTGGAAGAAAGCAGTGTCGGGGTGGTAATTTTCGGTTCTGACGAAAATATCAAAGAAGGTGATTTGGTTAAGCGCACCCAAAAAATTGTGAGTGTGCCGGTCGGTAAAGAACTCTTGGGTAGAGTTGTTAATGCTTTAGGAGAGCCGATAGACGGAAAAGGAGCAATTAAAGCAAAACAATTTTCAAATTCTGAAGTTAAAGCTCCGGGTATTATTGAACGTCTTAGTGTACATGAACCTGTCCAAACCGGATTAAAGATTATTGATTCTCTTATTCCTATCGGAAGAGGTCAACGTGAGCTTATTATCGGAGACAGACAAACCGGAAAAACCTCAATAATTTTGGATACAATAATCAACCAAAAGCACATAAATGATGCAGCAAAATCTGATAAAGAAAAACTATTCTGCATTTATGTTGCTATAGGTCAAAAACGCTCAACAGTTGCTCAAGTTGTAAAAACATTAAAAGATCATGGAGCGTTAGATTATACCATTGTTGTGGCCGCTACAGCTTCTGAGGCTGCTCCTTTGCAATACATAGCCCCATATTCAGGTTGTGCTATGGGCGAATATTTTAGAGATAATGGTATGCATGCAGTTATTTTTTATGATGACTTATCAAAACAAGCAACAGCATACAGACAAATGTCATTGTTGTTAAGACGTCCTCCGGGGCGTGAAGCTTATCCGGGCGATGTGTTTTATTTGCACTCTCGTTTGCTGGAAAGAGCAGCAAAACTCAGTGAAAAGCATGGCTCAGGTTCTTTAACCGCAATGCCTGTAATTGAAACTCAGGCAGGTGATGTGTCGGCATATATTCCTACCAACGTAATTTCTATTACCGACGGACAAATCTTCTTGGAAACAAATTTGTTTTATCAAGGTGTAAGACCGGCAGTTAATGTGGGAATTTCGGTAAGCCGCGTAGGATCTGCTGCTCAGATTAAGGCAATGAAACAAGTTTCGGGAAGTATGAAACTTGATTTGGCACAATATCGCGAAATGGCAGCATTTGCACAATTTGCTTCTGATTTGGATTCGGCTACAAAAAGTTTGTTGGAAAGAGGCGCAAGATTGACAGAGCTGTTAAAGCAACCTGTTTATCATCCTTTATCGGTTGAAGAAGAAATTGTGTCAATTTTTGCCGGGGTTAATGGCTTTTTAGATAAAATTGCTCTTGATGATATTAAAGATTTTGAACAACAAAGTTTAGAAACCTTAAAAGTTCAACATCCTGAATATTTGAAAGAAATAAAAGATAAAAAAGTTATTTCTGATGAGCTAAAAGAAAATCTAAAGGCTTTTTTTGCAACATTCAGAGATGAATTTTTAAATAAACAAAAGGCAGCATAATATGGCAGGCTTAAAAGAATTACGCAACCGTTTAGAGAGCATAAAGTCAACGCAGAAAATTACGTCTGCGATGAAAATGATTGCGGCTTCAAGGTTGCGTAAGGCTCAAATCATGGTTGAAAAAAGCCACCCATATTCTGAAATGTTAAATGTTACGGTAAAGCGTATTTTAGCTTCAATAAAAGAAGAGGAAACGGCTAAAAATATTCGTTATATTTTACCTTCCGTTGTTTATCAAAAGCCTGATGCAAAAAATTATTTGTTGTTTGTATTTTCTTCAGATAGAGGTTTGTGCGGAAGCTATAATCAAAATGTGTATAAAGCTACCGTAAAACGTATTAAGCAACTGCAACAGCAAAATAAAAATATAAAAATTATTTGCTATGGTAAAAAAGCTTATAACGGCTTAAAACGAGAGTATGCAGATTTGATATTATCTAACTATGAATCAGTTTCTGCAAATGGTTTATTTTATCGTGAAGCTATAGATTTAGGTAAACTTATAGGCAAGTACCGTGATGACGGAATGTGTGATGTATGTGAAATTATACATAGTCATTTTTATTCTGCTTTATCAAGAGAGATGGTTGCCAAACAAGTTTATCCGTTAGAAGAGAAGTATACTCAAATATCAGATGAAGATAAAGAGTTGTTAAAAGTCGGGAATGCATATTATGAGTTTCTTCCTGATAAATTAAAGCTTTTAGAGGTGTTGTTACCTAAATTGGTTGTAGATAATATATTTACCGCCATGGTAAATTCGCAAGCATCAGAACAAGGTGCACGTATGACAGCTATGGATAATGCAACACGCAATGCAAAAGATATGATAAGCAATTTAACATTAAAATATAACAGTATTCGTCAATCAGCCATAACAACAGAACTGACTGAAATTATTTCGGGCGCCGAAGCGTTGTGATAAGTCTTAAGGAGAATAAGATGACAAAGAAACAAGATATAAATGCACAAGATGATATGTTTGAAAAAATTAGAAACGATGACATTAAAAACAAAACCGGACACATCTCACAAGTTATGGGTGCCGTGGTCGATGTAAAATTTTCCGATGTGGAAAATTTACCAAATATCGGTTATTCGCTTGAATGCAACAATCAGGGTAAACGTTTGGTTTTAGAAGTTGCTCAACATATTGGCGAAGGCATTGTCAGAACTATTGCTATGGATACTACAGACGGTTTGGTAAGAGGTATGGAAGTTATCAATACGGGAAGTCCGATTGAAGTTCCTGTTGGTCCGGCTTTGTTGGGACGAATTATTAACGTTATTGGTGAACCGATTGACGGAAGAGGCGATATCAAAGCTAAATTGCAATATCCAATTCATAGACCGGCGCCATCTTTTACAGATCAGGCAACAGATACCGAAGTGTTAATTACCGGTATTAAGGTTATTGACTTATTAGAACCATATGCGAAAGGTGGAAAAATTGGTCTTTTTGGTGGTGCCGGTGTTGGTAAAACGGTTCTTATTCAGGAGCTTATTCATAACGTTGCCAAAGGCCATGGCGGATATTCGGTATTTGCCGGCGTTGGCGAAAGAACTCGTGAAGGAAACGATTTATATAATGAAATGATTGATTCTAAAATTATTGATTTAGAGGGATCAAATTCAAAAACAGTGTTGGTTTATGGTCAGATGAACGAACCGCCGGGAGCACGTGCGCGAGTTGCTTTAACAGGTCTTACTCAAGCTGAATATTTCAGAGATGAAGCGCATCAAGATGTATTGTTCTTTGTTGATAACATTTTCCGTTTTACTCAAGCAGGTTCTGAGGTTTCAGCTTTGTTAGGACGTATTCCGTCTGCAGTCGGATACCAACCGACACTCGGAACGGATATGGGAGCGATGCAAGAACGTATTACTTCAACCAAAAACGGTTCAATCACATCTGTCCAAGCAGTTTATGTTCCTGCCGACGACTTGACCGATCCGGCACCGGCAACCACATTTGCCCACTTAGATGCAACAACGGTATTGTCACGTAAAATTTCCGAACTAGGAATTTATCCTGCAGTTGATCCTCTCGATTCTACTTCCAGAGTTTTGTCTCCTGATATCGTAGGCGAAGAACATTACGAAGTTGCCAGAGGTGTGCAAGAATTGTTGCAAAAGTATAACTCGTTGCAAGATATTATCGCAATTTTAGGTATGGACGAACTTTCTGATGAAGATAGGTTAACAGTGTCAAGAGCTCGTAAGGTTCAAAAGTTTTTATCTCAACCTTTCCATGTCGCAGAAGTGTTTACCGGTACGAAAGGTGTGTTTGTAGATCTGAAAGATACAATCAAAGGATTTAAGGGTATCTTAGAAGGTTTATATGATGACATTCCGGAGCAGGCTTTTTATATGGTAGGAACTATTGAACAAGTTTTGGAAAAAGCCAAAACATTAAAAGAAAGCGCTTAGTATCATGACAATTTCACTCACTATTTGTCTGCCTGATAATGTGTACGTAACCGAACAAACCGATAAGGTTGTGTTACCGGTTGCAAATGGTAATTTTACGGTTATTAAAGACAGAGCCCCTACAATCTTGCTTTTAAGTACAGGCTTAGTACAATGCCTTGATGAAAAAAACGAAATAGGGAAACAATATTTTGTTAATAATGCAACAGCTGATATAGCAGATGATAAGTGTATTGTTGCTGCTGAAAGATTGATAGATTTGCAAAAAGAAAATATAGAAACAATCAAAGAAAAAGCAGTTGATAATATGTTTTATCAAGCATTGGCAGAAAGATTAAAAGCGTTTAAATAAAACAAAAATAAAAAAAACTTCCTTTCGATGATATGATATATCACTTTTCATATTGAACTCCAATTAGGTTATTTTGCATCTTAGCAGACCGCAAAATTCTAATCTAATTGGAGCGCTTTGACAAATTCATCGCTATAAGCTTCTCTGAACCACGCGTTAGACACGTGGTTTTCGGGATACAAAAAAAACTCCTCTTGTAAAAAGAGGAGCTAATGTTACTTTGGGATTAATATTAAAATTTATATTGAGCTTGCAAACCGATTAAGTTTGAGTAACTCTTGAAGTGTGCTTTTACATCACCAACGTATTGTGAAGTTCCGTTTTTCATGAACAAGTGAGCGTAACCTGCATCAAATTGCCAATTTTCGGTTTTGTAACTTGCTCCAACAGAAACCCATGTGCGGTTGCTATCAGGAATTCTGATTGTGCGGTGATATTTGTTACGAACAGGAGATTGGTCATATGCAACACCTGCACGCAATGTCCAGTTTTCGTTCAAGTAGTAGTCAGCACCGAAAGAAATTGTCCATGTTTCACGCCATTTTTCATCGACGGTTTTTCCACCAAGGCTTGATTCTAAAGTAAATTCTTGGAAACTGTCTTTCCAGTCTGTATAGCGAACAGAAGCAGATAATCCCCAACTATCATTTAATTTATGGTAACCTGAAACTAACAAACTTGCCGGCAAATCAGGAGACGCTTCGCCATTTGAAACTTTGCCATTTGCATTAGGATATGGAGAAGGTAATACATTAAAACCACTAAGTTCATGGTCACCTTTCACAGTTTGCATACTTTTACCCTTAAAGCTTACACCGATTCTGGTATCAGGTGTAAATTCATACATAGCCCCAATGCTCCAAGCAGCTGTCCAACCATCAAGGTCAAAATCGCTATACCCTGTACCATAAGCCGCAGCCGGTGCTTTCTGATTATTTGACATTCTGCCATGGATGTAACGAGCAATTACAGATGCCCCTAATGAAAGTTTGTCGGTCACTCTGTATGCAACAGCAGGTGCTAAATCAATTACTTCCAATTCTGAACGAACGCCGGCTTCAGCAACAAAACTTTGTTTGCTGTAACGAGTTCTTAAACCAAAAGGTGCATAAATACCAAAACCGGCAGTTAAGCGGTCATTTACTCTATATTGGGCAAATGCGTGAGGAAGTGTAACACCAATGTTCATTTTGGTTTTTGCATATTCGCCGTTTTCTTCGCCTCTTACTTTGGCGTTAAGATGCGCAACAGTTAAACCACCTTGAACACCTGATGTTTGGTTTAATACCATACCGGCAGGATTATATGCCAAAGCTGAAAAATCATCACCTACAACACCGGCACCGGCAAAAGCACGACCAAGTCCTGTTGCTGAATATTCATTAAGTTGATATCCGGCAGCAAAACTTTCAGTTGATGCTAAACATAAAGCAGACACTGCTGCTAACATATAAAGTTTTTTCATATAAAAAGTTCCTATACAAAAGTTAGTTGTTAAAAGTTAAAAATTTTCTTGCTAAAGTTTATAAAAATGATATAAGAAAGTAAAGTAAGCACTTATAAGTGCGATAGTTCCTATTTGGAAACTATTACAGCATTGTAAAGCTTTGGGAGAAAAACTATGTCTGAATATATGCCTGAAAAGTTGGCCGAAATGACATTAAAAATGATTGGAGATCGTTGGAAGGTTCTAATTATTCAAAATTTAATGGAAGGAACTAAACGATTCGGCGAACTCAAGAGAGAGCTTGGCGACATCACACAAAAGGTCCTTACTTCTAACTTACGTCTTTTGGAAGAAAAAGGAATCTTAATCAGAAAAGTATATGCCCAAATTCCACCACGCGTTGATTATACATTAACACAACTTGGCTATGAACTTAAACCGGTGATTGATTCTATGATAGAATGGGCTGAAGAATATCGCAAAACCATGGCTCAAATGCTTAATATTGAATTGATTGAAGAATAATAGTTGTACAAATAAAAAAACAACCTCTTTTGTTTGAAAGAGGTTGTTTTTTTTATTTAGTTCTTATTTTGCTAAAATATCCAATAACTTTTTATTAGCATCCTCAACTGAAGTGTTGTCAAAAACTGCCACTTCACTTGCTAATCTATCAAAAGCTTGCTCATAAATTTGGCGCTCGCTATAAGACTGTTCTGCAATATTTTCATTACGATACAAATCGCGAACAACTTCTGCGATAGCAACCGGATTTCCGGAATTTATTTTATTTTCATATTCTTGTGCTCTGCGTGACCACATAACTTTTTTAATTTTGGCCTTACCCTTTAACGTCGACAAAGCATCATTTATTGTTGATTCTTCAGAAATTTTTCTAAGACCGACATGCTCTACCTTAGCCATAGGTATACGTAATGTCATTTTGTCTTTATCAAAATTAACAACCAATAATTCAAGCTCGGTTCCGGCAATATTTTGTTTAGATATATCAGAAACTTTACCTACACCATGAGTGGGGTATACAACATAATCTCCGGAACAAAATACCGGAGAAGGAGTTTTTTTAATACTCATACTATCTCCTTAAAAGCAATTTTCATTTCAAGACAAAACGTAATATATCACATTTTTAAGCCTAAATCTAGAGTAAAAATGAAAAAAATTTTTTTTTATTTTTTAGGAAATAAATTTGTTTGTCTTAAAGCTTCGCCCACAACCATTACTGCTGAAACAGCAACATTAATTGAGCGAGCATTTTCATTCATCGGGATAATGAGACGAGCATCGGCTTTTTGATGTACCTCTAGAGGAGCTCCTGCACTTTCTCGTCCCATTAATATTATATCATTTTCCTTAAACTCAAAATCAGTATACGGCATATCTGCTTTTGTAGTAAGCAATACAATCCTGCCATACTCTTTCGAATTTTGAGCTCTATAATTTAGAAAATCTTCCCAAGAATTGTGTCTTACATATTTAGCCATTTCAACATAATCCATACCGGCTCTTCGCATAGATTTTTCATTAAAAATAAAACCGCATGGTTCTATAATATCCAAAGGCACATCCAAACATGCCCCCAAACGCAAAAGCGTTCCGGTATTTTGCGGAATATCAGGTTGGAAAAGAGCTATTCTCATTTTAGTTTCCGGTTTTACGAGCCATATATAAAGCAGCAAAATCTATCGGACTAAGCATAATCGGAGGTAAACCGCCTTCGACCAGGCATTGAGTAATAATATTACGAGCAAACGGGAATAAAAGTCTCGGAATTTCAACTGCAATTACAGGTTCTATATGTTCTTCCGGCACATTTAACGTTACAAGAGCTGCGTAAGAAAGTTCAAGAACAAACAATTTTTTATCTTCTACATCACCATTTAAATTAATTTTAAGCGATACGTTATAGCTATCCTCTATTTTTTTTGATTCAACGCTAACATCAACTTTTAATGCCGGTTGTGAAGCGACTTGTTTGAAAATTTCCGGCGCATACGGAATTTCGAGTGATAAATCTTTAATATATTGGTTATGTATTGCTATAGGTGATACTTTAACATTTTCTTGTTTTTTATCCGTCATATTTTTTCTTTCATAAATAAGTTAGATCATTTTTGATATACTCATACAATAAATATTCCTATTCGTCAAACATTATAGTTGATAATATCACAAAATGCGTTATATTGTATTTGTTTTATACAAATGCAAGAGGAACAAATGTCGCAATATATAGATATAATTTTTCTACTTTTAGTAGTGGGTGTTGTTTTTTACAGACTGTATTCTGCTCTCGGAACAGAGCCGGAAAAAGAAAGAAAAATTGTTTTAATTTCAAAAGATGATTTGAAAAAAGCAAATTTAAATTTGCCGAAGGAAATTACAGAACAACTAAATCTTATGGCAAAAATGGCGGAAGAAGAAGATAGTGAAGTTTGTAAAACTTTGCGTCAAATACCTAACTTCAATCGTAACGAATTTTGCACAAAAGCTGCAAAAGTGTTTGAAATGGTGCTTAACGCCTTTGCTTGTCAAGATGAGAAAACATTAAAAATGCTAACTGAAAAAAAACTGTTTGCCAAGTTTAAAAAAATTATAGATAGTCGCAAAGAAGAAGGAATTTGTGCAGAAACTGATTTGATAAAAATAGAAGATATCACAATAGAAAATGCTAATATAAAAAATGACGGATTGGTAAGCATTGTTGTTAAATTTGTCAGCGAACAAATTAATCTATTGAAAAATGCTGCCGGCGAAATTATTGAAGGTGATGAAAATTTTGTGCAAAAAATTACGGATATTTGGACTTTTGAAAAAAATATAAACTCACCATCTAAAACCTGGCTTTTAGTATCTACAAAGAAAAAATAAATGAGAAGAATCGGACTTTTAATAATTGTCTTTTTATTAATATCTTGCGTATCAAAACATACGCCGGATATTCCCACGCTTGATGACAATAGCAATATTTTTTTACAAAAAGCTGATTTTTCAGATTTAAAAAATTTTTTAAATGATAACCTTGATGAGGCTGTTGTAGCTTTTGATCGCACTTGTAAAGCCATAAAAGAAAATCCGCAAATCTTATTAAGAGCAAAAATAAATATAAATCCGCAACAATATATTGATATCTGTGAAAAATTTGAGGATAAAAATATATCTTCTTCTTTTGCTATGAGAAATTTTTTAATTACAAATTTTGAACCATATCTTGTCAAAGCCGGAAATAATCAAGTTGGGAAATTTACTTCTTACTATGAAGCAGAGCTTAAAGCATCAAGAACAAAGCACGATGAATATATTTATCCTATTTATAACCGACCGAATGATTTAATTGAAATTAATTTAGCGGATTTTGATAAATCTTTACCAAATCGCAGATTGTTAGGACGAATTGAAGGATCAAAACTTATACCTTATCATACCAGAGCCGAAATCGAACAAAAAATCATTGATGCACCTGTTATTTTGTGGGGAAATGATGCTGTCGATATATATTTAATGCAAATCCAAGGATCTGCTATAGCCTTACTTGATGATGGTTCAAATGTTCGTATCAAATACGCCGATAATAACGGACATAATTTTGTTGGAATCGGTAGCATTTTGCTCAAAAAAGGTCTACTGAAACCGGGACAAGCTTCAATGGATAAAATTAGAGACTGGTTAAAGGAAAATCCTCAAATTGCTAAAGTAAACATGGCTGAAAACCCTCGTTATATTTTTCATGCAATTTCTGATGCCGAAGGTCCTATCGGTGCATTAGGTGTTCCTTTAGTTGCGGGAAGAAGTTTGGCTGTTGATGACACAAACATCCCCTTGGGAGCCTTACTTTGGCTTGAAACAACCGGCCCAAATAAAGAAAAGATTGAAAAGCTTGTAATAGCTCAAGATATTGGTGGTGCTATCAAAGGTATCGTAAGAGGTGATTATTTTTGGGGCCATGGAGAACAAGCTTTATTATCCGCCGGAAAAATGAATTCTACCGGACAATACTATATTTTACTCCCTAAAGCCGATTAAGGTTACAAATGTCCGATAGCGAAGATGAAAAATTTTGGCATGAAGCGGTTAAAGATGTTAAAAAAACATCTCAACAAAATGTATTACATATTTCCCAAACAAAGAAGACTATAAAAATACGAAAAACACAAACTGTACCTTTAACAATTTATAAACACGATTTAAAACTCGGCACAAGCTCTGATATTGATTATCAAACGATGCGCAAATTTAAACGCGAAGAGTTTGGAGTTGATGGCACCTTAGACTTACATGGTTATACCGAAGATAAAGCTTACACTGCTGTCTATAATTTTATTACATCTTCTTATTTAGCTAAAAAAAGGTGCATCTTAATAATCACCGGCAAGGGCTTACCTCATCCGGATGAAGATGTTTTTGCTCCAAAGGGTGTGCTAAAAGATAAAGTTCCTCAATGGTTACAAACAGATGATCTAAAACAGCTTATTTTATCTTACATTCACCCGTCCGCAAAGTTAGGCGGAAGCGGCGCCTTATATATATTATTACGCCGCAAACGCACCTGATTTATACTTTATATGGTATTTTTGAATAAATAAAATTACTTATACAATTTGGCAACATAGCACCAAACCAAGCACCAAAACGCATAGGCCATGGGAAAGCTATCAAACCGACATTTTTTTCTATACGTTTAGCAATAATATCAGCTGCTTTATCTGCTTCCATAAAAAACGGCATAGGACAAGTGTTTTTATCCGTAATGCGAGAACGAACAAATCCGGGACAAATAACATTTAATTGTATATTTTCTTTTGCTAAGCGCAACCTTAATGCTTCACCATAAGCTTTAACACAAGCTTTACTTGCACTATATGAAGGGCAACCTGCCAAACCATGATATCCTGCTATAGAAGCAGTTATTGCTACAATTCTCGGTTCCGAATCGTCTTCTTTTTTATACATTTCAATAGTAGGAGTGAGTGTGTTAAGAACACCAAAAATATTGATATTAAACGTATTGTAAACATTTTCCGGAGTTTCTTCACCGGTAGATACTCCTGCATTGGCAAAAACCAAATGTAATCTGGCTTTTTTATTGCAACTTTCAATCCAAGACGCAACCTTATCTTTATCTGTAACATCTAAAATTTCGGAATAAACCGTTGCTCCTTGCTCTTGGCATTTTTTTACAGTGTTTTCCAAACGTTCTTGGTTTCTGCCACATAAAAACAATGTTACATCTTTTTGTTTGGCATAATGTAAAGCCAGCGCCTCTCCTATACCGGAAGAAGCACCTGTAATTAAAATATTTTTGATGGTATTCATAATTTTTTCCTAGTAAAATTTTAACAGATTTGTTTTACTATATATCATATTTTTTTAAATGAGGAGAAATATTTTGCAACTATCCAGTATGACAGGTTTTGCCCGCTGTAATAAAACTTTTGTTTATGAAAACAAAAAATATTCATGGGCATGGGAAGTAAAAAGTGTAAACGCCAAAGGTCAAGATATCAAACTTAGAATACCTCTTTGGCTTGAAGATATAAACGAAAACATAAAATCGGTGTTTTCCGAAACATTTTCCAGAGGTACTTTTAACATATGTCTGGACATCGAGCTTGAAAACGATAATCCTGATGTAGAAATTAATACAAAATTGCTATCTGTTTTAACTGAAAAATTAAAGCAAATTTACCTATCCGATACTGATTTATTTGCAAAACCATCACCGGCTGAATTGTTAAAAGTTAGCGGAGTGGTTAAAGTTGTTGATAACACTCCGGATGAACAAGAGTTAAACTTGCTTAAAAAAGAACTTCTATATTCTTTGCAAGAAGCTGCTGTTTTGTTAAAGCAAGATCGTTTGAAAGAAGGGCAAAAAATTGCAGCCGCCTTAAAAAACATACTAAATAACATCAAAGATATTGTAGAAAAAACAGAAAAAATCACACTTGAGACGCCTCAAAAAATAAAAGAAAAAGTATACACTCAAGTTGAAAATTTATTATCTGACACTACTATTGCGCCAGAAAGACTTGAACAAGAAATTGTACTTTTGGTTATGAAAGCCGATGTCAAAGAAGAAATTGATCGTTTAAAAGCCCATATTAAAACAGCTTTTGAACTATTAGAAAGTGATCTTCCAGTTGGCAGAAGGCTTGATTTTTTATGTCAGGAGCTTAATCGTGAAGCGAACACTTTATGTTCAAAATCATGCGATATTGAACAAACAAAATATGGCATGGAGTTAAAAGCCCTTATTGAGCAATTTAGAGAACAAACACAAAATATGGAGTAATATATTATGAGTGATATTGTTGATACTTTAAGGAAAACCAGAAAAGGTGCAATGTTTATTATTGAAGCACCATCAGGAACCGGTAAAAGCACTATTGTTAAAGAGCTCTTAAAACAAGATTCAAACTTAAAATTTTCTGTTTCGGTAACCACACGCAAACCACGTGAAGGCGAAAAAGATGGCGTAGATTATTACTATATTACTGATGAAAAATATGACGAGTTATTAAAACAAGATGCTTTTTATGAATATGTAAATTCTCAATATGGTTCGCGCTATGGAACTTTACGTTCAGAAGTTGACAGCTTTATTAACATAGGACAAGATGTTATTTTTGACATGGATTGGATTGGTGCAAGACAAATGCGCCAAAAAGCTCCTAATGATGTTGTGACCATTTATTTATTACCACCTTCCGTTAAAGAAGTTCGTCGTCGCTTGGAAGATAGAAAAACCGACTCCAAAGAAGTTATTGAAAAGCGTATGAATTTAGTTGCTGAAAAATTAAAACATTGGGATGAATTCGACTATGTAATTGTCAACGCAGATATTGAGGAAACCGTAAGAAAAGTACAGAGAGTTATATCAGGCGAAAGAATGAAAAGAGTTCGTCAAAGCGGATTACCTGATTTTATCAATAGCTTATTAGAGGAAGCTAAAGAAAAATAATCTTTGGAGATTAATATGGAAAAAATATACGAATCCGTTACTGACCTTGTAGGTAAAACCCCTCTTGTTAAGTTAAAAAATTTAACTGAAAGATATAAACTCAAGGCTAATCTGCTAGCTAAATGTGAATTTTTTAATCCGACTTTTTCTATAAAAGACAGAGCAGCACTTAATATGCTTGAAAAGGTTCCGTTCACCAAAATCAATAAAGATACTGTTTTTGTTGAAGCAACATCAGGCAATATGGGCATTAGCCTTGCAGCAATATGTGCTGCAAAAGGCTATAAATTGGTTATCATAATGCCAGAAAATATGTCAGAAGAGCGTATAAAATTGATACGTAATTTTGGAGCAGAAGTTATATTAACTCCGGCAGAAGACGGAATGAAAGGGGCTATTCAAAAAGCACAAATATTGGCACAAAAAAACAAAAATGTAATTATGCTAAAGCAATTTGAGAATCCGGCAAATCCGGAAGCACATACTTTTTCAACTGCCGTTGAACTGTTGGAACAAACAGGTACAAACATTGATGCTCTTGTGTGCGGCGTTGGTACATCTGGCACATTGACCGGTATCGCTAAAGCTCTGAAAAGTTGTTTGCCTGATTTATATATTGTAGCTGTTGAGCCTAAAGAAAGTCAGGTTTTAAAAGGAGAAAATTCAGCTCCACATAATATTGCCGGCATAGGTGCAAACTTCATTCCTCCATTCTTTGATAAATCGTTTGTTAATGAAATTATCCCAGTTACTTCTGATGATGCTATAAATATGGCAAAAGAAACTGCTAAAATCGAAGGATTAGCTGTTGGTATTTCTGCCGGAGCAGCTATTTCTGCTGCTATACAATTAAGCCAAAGGCCTAATATGAAAAATAAAAATATTGTGGTTATTTTGCCTGATGCAATTGAGAGATATTTATCTTTGAGTTATTTTAGTTAAAACATAATCATTTTTGAAAGAAAATTATGAAACCAAGCTCAATACTAGGACGTTATTTATCAAAACAAATTGTTGTTACCTTTTTATTGGTTCTTTTAACCATTATGGGTATTATAATGATGTTTGATGCTATTGAAGCATTACGCCGCATTTCCGGTCGTGAAGATGTCGGCATGAGCTATGTTGTTGAATATGTAATTACTCGATTACCACAAACCATTGATAGAGTGTTACCATTTATAATGATGATTGCTTCTATGATAACCTTTTGGAAGGTAAGCAAAAGCAACGAATATGTAATTATACGTTCATCAGGTGTTTCGGTTTGGGGATTTTTAACCCCTGTTTTACTTACTGTTTTTGCAGTCGGCATAATCAATATTGCTCTTATAAATCCTATTTCATCAAAAATGTATGAAATGCATGAGACTATAAAATATCGTTTCATAACAAGAAACCCTAATGCAATGCTTTTTTCCAGCAAAGGCTTGTGGATTAGAGAGGCAGTTTCTGAAGAAACAGTTTTAGTATTAAAAGCTAAATCGTTACATCAAGACGAAAATGAAATTTTATCTATGCAAGATGTAAGTATTTTAGAAATGGACAGGCAATCGCAAATATTACGAAGGATTGAGGCTCTACTCGGAGAACTTCAAAATAATAAATTAAAATTAAAAGGTGTAAAAATATTTGAGAGCGCTAAAAAAACTGAGTATCTGCAACAGATTGAATATGAAACAGCAATAAATTTAGAAAGGATTAAAGAGAATTTCATAGACCCTGATGCTATTTCTGTGTGGGAATTACCTGAAACTATAAAATTTTATGAAAGTTCCGGTTTTTCGGCAGATCGTCATAAAATGAGATATCTATCATTATTAATATCACCTTTTCTGCTTGTCGCCATGTGTTTGGTTGCTTCACTCTTTTCCTTGAAACCCAATATGCGTCAAGGAGGAGTTATGTTTTTGATTGTCACAGGTATCACGACAGGATTTGTAGTATATTTTGCCTCACAGCTTGTTTATGCTTTCGGAATAAACGGATATATTCCAATTTGGTTTGCGGCATGGGCCCCGACTCTTGTTGTATCATTACTTGGTATTAGTATTATGTTACAAAAAGAAGAAGGCTAAATTTATAAAAAACTTAGCCTTGTTTAGTACAGATATAAATAAAAAACACTTACATATCAAACAAAGGTCGACCTTGCATCATACGTGTCATCTGAGTTTCTATAGATGTTGCTAAATTGATTTTTCCGCTCTTAATGATACTTCTTACTTGGCATCCTTTGGTTGTATCCGGATTTGCAAATACAAATCTTAAAATTGGCATTTTCTGACCTCCTACACCCTTTAAATTTTGGTGCACAATTGCAAGCATACCTCGAGATAACAAGTCATATGCTAAATCTTCACTCATATCTGAGGAAGATGCATATTTCACAATAGAATTAATAGCATCTGAAATATTATTAGCGTGAATTGTTGATAAGACCAAGTGACCGGAAGTAGCAGCTCTCAAACATTCACTTGCAGCATCGGGAGAACGTATCTCACCAACCAAAATGTAACGAGGCTTCGAACGTAATGCTGATTTTAGACTATCGCCCCAATTATTATTAATAGGTTGAGTTTGTTTACATAATCCAAAAGAACCGTTTAACGCTGTATATTCGCCATCTAAAGGCATCTCTGAAGGATCTTCAATAGTATATGCAAAACCACCTTCTTTCATTAGGAATTCTTTTAACAAAGATGAAATAGATGTAGTTTTACCTGAACCGGTTGATCCTGCCCACAAAATCAAACCGGAAGAGCGACCTAATAATGATAAATAGTTGACAATTTCCTTACGATACCCAAGTTTATCAAAATCCGGTACAGTTTTAGGCATTTTACGTATACAATATTGTATACCTGTAATAGTCATTGATCTTTCAACACGAAATAGCGTATTTTCATATGATATTGAATAGCTAGAATTTCCTTCATATGAAGATTCAACCAAGTGATAAAAAGCATCAAAATCTGTTGCCTCAAAAATTTGCAGACCATTCTCTGTTAAATCATCAGGTATATAAGCTATTTTTTCAGGAGTAATATAAATATCGGAAAAAAATATATCATTAATTCGTGTCATCATTAAATCTTTCTTCTGTTAATATTAATAATATGCAAGAATAACAAATTTTTAAAAAAATTCAACAAAAAACCGGCAACAAACCGGTTTTTTAACAAATTATCTGTAAGAATTTACCCATTCTATAATGGTATCTTGAGAATTAAACCCTACTTTCACATCAACTTGTTTTCCATCTTTAAACAAAAACATCGTTGGTATTGAACGAATAGCATAACTTGCTGCTGTATTTGGAGCTTCATCAACATTCATCTTACAAATTTTTAAGCTATCTCCAAATTGTTTACCAACCTCTTCCAATACAGGACCTAACTGACGGCAGGGGCCACACCATTCTGCCCAAAAATCAACCAACACCAGGCCTTTAGAATTTAAAACTTCTGTTTCAAACTGATTATCAAGAATTGAGATCATTTTATTACCTTTCAGCTAAAATTAAAATTATCTTCTTATATAGTTATCTTATGTTGATATTAAAGTTATTTTTTCATCAAGACAACATTTAATTTAAACAATTTGCATTAAGTTTGCCGTATTAGTCCAAAGTATGTAAGTTTCTATATCTTTATCAGGATATATTTTTTTCATCAGCTGTTCATAAGCTTTTAATTGCTTTATATAAACTTTAGGAATCGAATTTAGATCCGTAGCGGCTGGTCTGTTTGTTTTAAAATCTACAATTGCAACTTTATTATCTGATATTACCAATCTATCAATTTGAGCAGATACCAAACGGCCGTCAATTTCTCCTGCAATCGGAACTTCAGCTCTTGATTCTTTACCAAAAATAAAAGAAAATTTTGGATGTGTAATAAGTTTTATTATTTCTTCTTCTATTTGTTTTAATGTGTATTTGCTAATATTATCACCATGCTTTTTCAAATATATTTTGACAGCTTTTATTTTTTCATCAATTGAAACATCTGTGGGAAGAAATTGTAATAATGAGTGTATCAATAATCCTCGTTGATAATAATGAGTGTTATCTGTTAACGGAGAGCTTACAGGCGTTTCGTCATCATCAGGTTTTGATGGTGTATAAGGCCTGTCCAGAGAGCCTTCCTCTTCTGCTCTTTCAAACAACCAATTTGGAGTTTGCAGGTCATCATAATTGATAATTTTTTCTTCTTTTTTTTCACACTCTAATTCTTGTTTGCATTCGTATAAAAGCTTTTTATCATCAGATAAAATTCCCAAATCTTGCAACATTTTCTCACATAAAGAATACCACGATCTTTCATCTGCCTCACCTTTAGATTTATAACCGGCAATATACAATCGGTCTTCAGCTCTGGTTAGAGCAACATAAAGTAATCTGCGATACTCATCAAAAGCAGCTGCATTTTTTTCATCATGTATTCTATCACATATCGAATCGTATTTTGATGCAGATAATGGGAAATATGCCAAACTATCATCAAATAAAATATCTTCTCCTCTTTTAACATTTGCGATGCGAATCGTATCAGGAATAATCACTATCGGAGCTTGCAATCCTTTAGACCCGTGCGCTGTCATAATACGTACCGAATCGGCTTTAGCCTGCTCCAACTCTCTCTTTATTTCTACCTCACCTGAATTTATCCATTGTATAAAATTTTGCAAATTAGGAATATGCTCAATCTCAAAGCTCAAACTTAAATTAATAAATTCATCTATAGAATCTTCTGCTTCCGAACCTAAACGAGATATAAATTTTTTACGTCCCTGCATACTTGTTAACACATAATTGAATAATTCAAATGGTCGTAAATAGTCTGCTTTTTTTATTAACTCATTTAATTGCAGAGATATTGCATCATATTTTGTATTTGCTCTTAATCGTTGCCATAATGAATGTTCTTTTCTATTGTAACACAACTCAAATAAATCTTCATCTGTCAATCCAAACAATGGTGATTTTAATGTTTCAGCTAATTTTAAATCATCTTGAGGTAATAATAAAAACTGTGCCAAAGAAAGTAAATCTTGTACAGCTATTTGTTCTAATAGTTTAAGCTTATCCACACCGGAAACGTTTACACCTATATTTTTACACTCTCTGACAAATTCTTCCATAAAAGCATTACGCCTTTGTACCAACACCATAAAATCACTATAACGAATCGGTCGATTTTGCGATTCTAAAACCTCTTTATTTTCAACCATCATTTTAATATTGGAAGCAATTTTTGCTGCTAATTTAGAACTTGCTGATGATTTAATTTTACGTTCGACAGGGGGATACCAGATATCATCTTCACTTTTTTCATCACTGACAATTAATGGCCAAAGTATAACTTTTCCGCCTTCTCCAAGACGATATGGCAGATGAGATACACGTTGTCCATCTATAACAACCCCCGATTTAGCTTCCGGAATATTAAATAAATGATTTACACTTTCAAGCACTGCTTTTGTAGAACGGAATGAAACATCTAAATGTATCTTTTTCAAATTTTTATCTTTAGAGGAAAAATAGCGGTACATATTATCAAACTCTTCCGGATCAGCCCCTTGAAAACTATATATAGACTGTTTTCTATCTCCCACTGCAAAAATTGTACGATTTTCTTCTTTTTGCCCAAATCCGTCAAAAAACTCATCAGTTAAAGATTTAATAATTAACCACTGATCCGGGGATGTATCCTGAGCCTCATCAATTAATATATGACTTATACCACCATCTAATTTATACAATACCCAAGATGATATATTTTCATTTTCCATCAACCTTTTAGTTATAACCACTAAGTCTTCAAAGTCTAAACATGCGGTCTTGCGTTTATATTCTGCATACCCTCTATTTAATATTTCGGCCACACTTATTATTGCTTTTGTAGAATTATATAACTCTATCTTTACAAGATGGTGCTCAAAATCTAATATCTCCTGTGCTAAGGCAGACATATTTTCAACAATCTCCGGCCAAATCTTTATAGCATCTTTACATGCTAAACGATCTCTTATTTTCGTACCGGTAATAAATACTTTTTTATATACATCATAATCAAAACACTCTAAACATTTATACAAACTTTGAGCATTTTTTTTATCACTTTGTGAACTATTTATTAAAACATCTGCAATTTTTTTAATTACATCTATTTTTATATTGACAGCAAAATTCTCAAAAGCTTTATCAATTGTGTGCTCACTGCTAACTCCTAGTTTTTTTTGCAAAGCCTGTACAAAACCATTAAAATCTGCATATTTAGAAAGCAATGATGTTATTTTGTTTCGATTTTCCGTTATCTTTTTTAACAATTCTGTAAATTTAAACTCTTTTATATTAGCTGTTAACCAAGCAACATTTTTACCGATAACACTTTTCGGTTCCTTTTGAGCATTTGATATCAGATTTTTACTTATATTGTTAAGAGCTTCTTTTGCCGATCTATCATCTATAATTGTAAAATAAGGTGCAATACCGGCTTCTATCGGAAATCTTTTTAATATCTCTTCACAAAAACTGTGCATTGTTTGAATTTTTATTCCACTTGGTTCATCAAGAACTTTGGCAAACAAAGTTCTCGCTTCTTTTATTAATGTATCCCCAGGATTAACAGCTGTTATTTTATAAATTTCTTCCCGCAAGTTATATTCTGGCATCACTGCCCACTCACCTAATTTTTTGGATATTCGCGTATTCATTTCAACAGCTGCTGCTTTTGTATATGTAAGACACAAAATTTTTGACGGACTAACACCGTTTAATAAAAGACGCAAAACTCTATCTGATAAAACTTTTGTTTTTCCGGTTCCTGCCGAGGCTTCAACCCATACAGATTTTTCAGGATTAGCTGCCTCATTTTGTTGCTTTGTTGCCAATAAAACTAGAGCTTCTTTCTTGCCTAATATTTCTTCTGTTTTATTCATCATCCGCCTCCACTGCCCATTCTTTTACTCGAGCAAGATGTTCATAATCAGAATATTTAGGTAAATGCTTCGGATTAGGTCTAGCCATATATGGTGTAGTTTCAAAATCAAATAAAGAAACTAATTTTTGAAGATTATCTTCTGTTTTTTCTATCAAATTAAGTTTATAGTCTTCATCCGTAACGTTATAACATATCACTTTATCACCTAATTTCCAATAAGAAAGCTCATCAATCGGTAACGCCTTTATATTACATTTTTTTCCGTTAATTTCTTTATAAAACCCGCCTTTAGATGCGATCAATCCCTCTATCGGAAGTTGAGGCGCATAACCGGCATTAACTTCATCTTTCGAACGAGGTGTTCCTGTTTTATAATCTACAATATTTATTTTTCCTTCAGTTGTTATGTCAACTCTATCAGCTCTTGCCGTGATTGTAAACTCACCTGCCGGAGCTTGAATTTGTATATTACCTTGAACTTCTGCATATATATGCTTAATATTTTTTCTATATTCGGTTTCTGTTTTGATTATCCATTTAGCCGTTTTTTCCAACAAAGGCCACCAAAATGCTCTAACCTGAGAATCTGCGTTTGTTTTGGAAAACTCATCTAAAGCAATTTGTATCAATTCACTATAAGCATTATTTGGCAGTTCATTAGGAAATTTTGTATTAAATTTTTCTAATATCTTATGAATAAGATTACCATAATCACTGGTATTTAATGGATTTTCAAGCTCTTCCAATGGTTTTAATTTTAGTATATATTTAGCATAAATTTCGTAAGGATCTCTCATTAAAATTTCTATTGCACTTGCAGATAAAGTTCTTGGTCTTGCCTCAACCGGAGGTGTCGGTGCCGGAGGGTTAATTTTTTGTAATTTCACCGGTCTATCAAGCATATATACCATTTGCAAAATTCTTTTATCATATACTAATGACCGATTAATGTTACAAGCCTTTAAAACAGTTTCCATACGAAGCAACCATCTTGATTTATTGGTAGGAGATGAATTTGATCGATTTGATCTTGTAATAAAAACATTATCTGCACACATTAACTGGCAAAAATCAAATCCTGCAATGCCGATTTCTTTATCCGGCAATGACATATTTAATGAATTTTTCATTGGGCGTGAAAGCCACGGATCAGATTTTAGAAACTCTGGCCAAAACCCTTCGTTTACTGCCCCAATTACTATCGTGTCATAACGATTAAAACGAGCTTCAATCGGCCCTAAAATTTTTAAACGAGGATGCGTACCATAATTATAACGAACATTTTTTGTTGATAGTAACAAAGTAAAAACATTTATATATTCATCAGGAGCAATATTTCCTGCTACATCACTCTGTTGCAACAACATTCCAAATAATTCTGCTGCACTTTTTCCATCATCACCTTTCCATAAATTTTGCTCACCACTATTTTGGTTATCAGCACATAAAATTTCGGCGACTTCCAAATGTGTCTTAATTAATGTTGAAAGAGATATTATCGGCTGTTGAAATAACTCGTATAAAGGCCTTAATATTTCTTTTAAGTCTATTATCCATCTGCTGAGTTCTTCCGGTATTTGTTTTGATTGTTCTGAGAAAACAGGTTTCCTTTTGTTATATTCCCAATTTCTCACTATCTTAAGCAAACTTGTAGGCTCCAAAGACATTTTTACCAAAGGATTTTTTACCAAAGCTAAAATTGATAATAAAGAAAAATCTGTTTCAATGACATTTAAAATTAATCTCAAGAATACACCAACCGGCGTTAAGTGGAGCGGCTTTCCGGCCGAATCATCAATTTTTATTCCCCAACGCTCTAATTCTGTTGCCGTTCTTCTTGCTAAATTTCTGTCTGTTGTTACAAGTGCTGCCGTTTTTGACGGAGTATTTAATGCTTCTCGTAAAATAAGAGCTGCACTTAAAGCTTCTTGCCTGTCATCAGCACATTCTATCAAAGAAATACCTTCTATTGTTTCAGCAGAATAAGAACCATCATGCAAATCTCTCCATCTTGATGTCGCTTTTGCGGGTAACATAAATTCAGAAATAAAACGTTCTCGCTGAGGTTTTGTCGGTTGCATATAATCGGCAACATCGAATCTGTCGATATTAAGATAAGATAGCAGTTTTTTTAACTCAAACTGAGGATGTGTCGGCTCTACCAAATCCCATTCATAATCACTAAGCGTCCTATCTAATCCGTATAAAAACACTTCACCATTTTCAAGCTCAGATACTATTTTTACAAGTTTACGAAAACTCTCATATCCGGCTGTAATACCTGCCGCTATAATTTTTTGTTTTGTTTTATTTTGTTGCCATAAAGACGCTCTAAGTTCTATGAGCCTATTTTTACGATATACTATATCCGTTACATTTTTTTCTTTTAAAATTTTAGGCCAATTATCCGTAATTATTTTTAAAAATTCCAGAGTTTGCTGCCAATGAGTAGCAAACTGCTCAGGCACAATATTTTTTAATTCATTAAAAGAGATTCCCTCATTATATGAAATATCAATTAATAGCGCTAAATCTTTTGCCAAACTGAGAGCTTGAGCAAAATTCATTTCCGGCACGCCATAATCGGCCGGCTTAGATGCTATTAATTTTGCAAATAAAAATAACCTTTCATACTCACTAATTGCCGGCAAAATAGAATCGGTAAATTCTTCATCATTTGCACTTAGTAAAAAAATATCATCTTCTTCAATATCGCCAACCGGAACAATTTTAGGCAACATTACAGGCTTTTTACCATTGTAACGTATAAAAGCCTCTTTAAGTGAAATACAAGTTCTGCGATTGGGCATCAAGAATATAACATCAGCAAGTTTTTCTTTGCTATCCTCAAATTCTTTTGAAATTTTTTGGACCAACGTATCAACAAAAGAACAGCTATACGGAATGTTATAAACAGCACCCATAAATTACCTCTTATGAAATTGTTTTAAGATAATCGGTAAATTTTTTCAATGCTCTACCACGATGAGAAATTCTGTTTTTAATTTCAGATCCTAATTCTGCAAACGTCTTATCATATCCTAAAGGCACAAAAATAGGATCAAAACCAAATCCGGAATCCCCTTTTCTATCGTAAGAAATTACGCCATCTACCCTTCCTTCAAAACTCTTGTATGTTCCGTCAGGGTATCCTAAAGCCATAACGCAAGCAAAATATGCGGATCTGTCTTCGGCTTTTGAATCGGCAATTTCCTGTAAAAGCATCTCTATAGCTTTATCAAAATCACGATTTGGCGCATATCTGGCAGAATACACCCCCGGTCTTCCTCCCAAGGCTTTCACACATAACCCCGAATCGTCAGCGATACAAGTAACTCCTGTTAATTTTGCTATAGCAACAGCTTTTAAAGCAGCGTTTTCTTCAAAAGTTTCTCCCGTTTCCTCAACATCCGGCATTTCTATATCTTCTGACGTCTTAACTGTTATTCCGAATGGTTCTAATATTTGTTTTAATTCGGCAATTTTACCTTTATTATGGCTGGCGAAAATAAGTTCTTTCATCATTTTATTCCTAAAGCTTGTTTTTGTTTTTCAATAAGTTCTTTTATACCATCTTTTGCAGTTTCAAATAGTTCAAAAAATTTATCTTGTTCAAACGGTTCTTCTTCTGCTGTACCCTGAATTTCCACAATGCGACCGCTTTCAGTAATCACAAAATTCGTATCGGCTCTGGCCGAACTGTCTTCATCATAATCTAAGTCCAACAGAACCTTATCACCATCAAGCCCACATGACACTGCCGCAACAAACTCTTTTATCGGATTTTTTTGTAATTTTCCTTCTTTTTTTAATTTTTCCAAAGCCATATAAAGAGCCACAAAACTTCCCGTTATGGATGCTGTTCTTGTTCCTCCGTCTGCCTGTAACACATCACAATCAATTAAAATCATATAATCTTTTAATGCGTACAAATCCGTAACAGATCTTAATGATCGCCCTATCAGACGTTGTATTTCATGGGTGCGACCGGAAACACCTTTTGTCTCACGAGAAACTCTTGTTTGAGTAGAACGAGGCAATAAAGAATATTCGGCGGTAACCCAACCTTTATCTGATCCTTTAAGCCATGCCGGCAATTTATCATCCACACTCGCCGTACATAAAACTTTAGTGTTTCCACAAGTGATTAAACATGACCCTTCAGCATACAAATTAACTCCTGTTTGAATTTGAACTTCACGTAAAGTTTTTTCTCCTCTGTTATTTTTACGCATTTTTATGCCCCTTCACATAGAAATCATTAATTGCTTTTACCACTCTTGAAACAGTGTGTTCAACCCTCTCATCTTTTGTTTCAACCACAATATCAGCTTCGCTGTAATATGGATATTCTTCTTTGATATAACTTTCTAAACGTTCTTTCAAAACCGAATCGGCATCCATCAAAAAGGGGCGATGTTTTCGACCTGTAGTACGATTATATAAGGTTTCCACATCTGCTTTAAGCCATATGGTTAAAGCATTTTCTTTTGCTAAATCTCTGGTAGTTTGTGCCACAAACGAACCGCCACCTGACGCTAACACGCAAGGAGTTCCTTTAAGTAAACGCTTCATAACTCTCATTTCTCCGGCTCGATACTCTTCCGGACCAAAACATTTTAAAACATCAATAAGAGAAAGGCCAGCTGCTTTTTCGATTTCTCTATCACCATCGACGAAAGGAAGTTTCAACTTTTGTGCCAATCTTTTACCGACACTTGTTTTACCACTGCCCATCAATCCGACCAGAAGAATTATTTTATTTGTACAATTTATCATTTCTTAATACTTCTTTCAATTTATTATGCTAGATAATACAAACATTATATTTATTAAGCAACATTTTTTATGAGGTTAATTTACTATGTAGCAAAAAAAATACAACTGGATTTTTTACATTTTGATTTTAGTTATTGTCGGTGGCATATTTTATGTTGCTACCAAAGACATTACCCCAATTTCTCATCAAGTTGAAAACAGTTTAAAAATCAATTTTAATAAATAAAAAATGAGCATCGAGGCTATAAATCTGTTTTTAGATATGATAACGGCCGAAAAAGGATCCAGCCACAATACGGCAGTTTCCTATCAGTATGATTTAATTCAATTTTTCGATATAACAAAAACAAACGCACGCAATATCACCAGAAAGCATATATCAGATTATGTTCAAGAATTAGCAAACTTACATTATGCACCAAAATCTCAAGCAAGAAAGCTTTCTGCCGTAAGAGAATTTTGTAAATTTTTACTACAAGAAAAAATTTTGACAGATAATCCTTGCCTGAATATTATAACTCCAAAGCTGGAAAAAAAAATACCTAATTTCTTAAGTCCGTCACAAATAAAAATATTAATTGAAACTGCTAAAAAACAACCTAATTTTTCCATAAAAAGAATCGGCGTAATGATAAACCTCATGTTTGCTACGGGGCTTAGAGTATCAGAGCTTATCCAATTATCGGAAAATTCCATAAATTATGATAAAAAAATAGTAACAGTAATCGGTAAAGGAAATAAAGAAAGAATCATTCCCATAGCAGAACATGCCAGAAATGACGTTAGAGATTACGCAAATACATATCGCCAATTATTTATAAAAAAAAGAAAAGTTTCTGCTTGGCTTTTTCCTTCCTTAAGATCTGCAAGCGGTCATATTACTCGAGATACTTTTTTCAAATATTTAAAGACACTGGCTATTAATGCCGAATTAAATCCGGATATTATATCTCCTCACACATTAAGACATTCTTTTGCTACAAATCTTATTAATAACGACTCTGATTTGCGCAGTGTACAAAAAATGTTGGGCCATGAAAATATTGCGACCACCGAAATTTATACACACATATTAAAAGAAAAACTTGCAGACACCGTAATGAAAAAACATCCCTTGGCATCAGTAAATTTTAAATCTGATTGATTTTTTAACTTCAATAATCTACACTATTTTACATGAAAAAAGAAAAAAACATAATAAATGAAGAACACAAAAGCACCGGTTTAACACCTTTTGCTGTTGACCTGACTGACTTTGCCTCAAAACTTTTAGGCAAGCAAGGTTTGGTTGAAATGAAAATTTTAACTGCATGGAATAATATAGTCGGAGATGATTTAGCAAAATATTCTATACCGGAAAAAATCTCTTTTGTTAAAGATAACAGGGATAACGGAATTTTACATCTAGTTGTTGCAAATGGAGCTTATGCACTTCAAATAGGACATAAAAACACAATAATATTAGAAAAAATAAATACTTTTTTTGGTTATAAGGCCGTTTCACAAATAAAAATATCACAAAATGAAGCCCCTTTTTATCACCATGAAGAAACTATTTTTGAAGATAAGACCAATAAAAAACTTGTATCTGACCAAGAACAAAACTATATTGTTGAAATAACCAAAGATGTTAAAAATTCCGAACTAAAAAAGCGTTTACAAAGTTTGGGTGAAAATATTTTCAAACAAAATAAATAGGAGAAAATTTGTGGAAAAATTTATACGAACAATCAGCACTGTCATTACATTTGTTTTATTTTATGTAATTGCATCTTATGTATATCTTTCAAGCAAAGGTTTTGTGTACAAAAACGGCACTTTTTCTTTGGTAAAAGAAGTTAAAGCCGCTTCCAGAAGTAACGAATTTGCTTATCAGATAGATAGTAATATTGCTATAAACTTTAAGGATGATAAAGCTATGGGAGATACAAAAGCTCCTCTTACATTATATGAATTTTCTTCTTTGGGATGCTCTCATTGTGCAGATTTTCACCTTAACATACTTCCGAAATTAAAAGATGATTTCATATCTAATGGTAAGCTGAGGGTAGTTTTTGTAAACTTTCCTTTAGATCAAAAATCTATGAAAGGAGCTATGTTGTCAGAATGCTTATCATCTGAAAAAAGAGAACAATTTTTAAATACAGTATTCTTAAAACAAAGAGAATGGATGTTATCTTTCAAACCTGAAGATATTTTTGCAAAATATGCCACAGATGATACCTTCACAAAAGAAGATGCGTCAAAATGTATGTCTGATGATTTATTAGCACAAAATATTATTGCTGATAGACAAGAAGCAATTGATAAACTCAAAGTACAAGGTACACCGGCTTTCTTATTTAGTTCAGGTGGCGTAAATGAAATCATTTATGGGGTACCTAATTATGAACTATTAAAAACCTACATTGAAAACAGATTGTTATAATTATACAAAAGATATGATTAAAAAACCGGATGACATAAAAAATCTTGATAAAAAAATAGCTGCCTTCAAAAAAGCAGAGCAAATAAAACTATCAGAGCCTAAAAATGATCCCGAATACTCTTCAGCAGCAGCCGGTTTCCAAATAAGTACCGAGTTATTAGCCGGTGTCATAATTGGAGCGGCCATAGGATATGTTTTTGATAAATTGTTTAATACTACACCTTGGTTATTAGCTCTTTTTACAATTTTTGGTGGAGCGGCCGGTTTATTAAACATTTATAAAACATTTAAAGCTGAAAATGGAAGCAATGAGGAGTAAAGTTTATGGCAAGTCCTTTAGAGCAATTTACTGTCAAACCGCTAATTCCGATTACAATCGGCAATTATGATATATCTTTTACAAATTCAGCATTGTTCATGGTAATAACCATACTGAGCATCGTTATATTATTTGCTTTCTGCCTAAGAAAAAGAAGTATTATTCCCACTATATCACAGTCAATACCGGAAACCACATACGATTTTATCCACAATTTGCTAAAAAACAGCGCAGGAAAAGATGGTTTAAAATATTTTTCGTTTATTTTCAGTATATTCTTGTTTATTGCTTTCGGTAATTTTTTAGGTCTTTTCCCTTACAGTTTTACATTTACTTCACATTTAGCTGCTGTAGGGTGCTTATCGATATTGGCCCTTATATTTAACATTATTGTCGGAATAAAAGTAAAAAAATGGGGATATTTAAGAACTTTTTTACCCAAAGGGATTCCCGTAGCATTAGCTCCGCTTGTTATCCCTATTGAGGCGATTTCATTATTGTCGAAACCGTTTAGTTTAACCGTACGCTTAGTTGCCAACATGACAGTTGGGCATATAATGTTAAAAATTTTAGCAGGTTTTATTGTTGCATTAGGACTTGGTGGTATTGTTCCGCTCTTGTTTGATGCTTGTATTATTATTTTTGAAATGTTTATTGCAGTTTTGCAAGCATACATATATACTGTATTAAGCTGTATATATTTAAGTGATGCCATTCATCATCACTGATAACTTAAATTTTGATAAAGAAAGGAAATATTATGGAACCGATAGCTTATATCTCTGCTGCAATTTGTGCTGTATCTATGACTGTTGCTGCCTGGGGCGTTACCAAACTTTGGACAACAATGATTGAAACGGTTGGTCGCAATCCGCAAGTAAAAAAAGAAGTTGATATTTATGGTTGGGCAGGTTTTGCCGCAATTGAAGCTATTGCATTGTATGCATTAGTTGTTGCTTTGGTGATTTTGACCGGCAAATAAACATGCCTCAACTTGAAACATCTACATATCTTTCACAAATATTCTGGCTTATAACCACATTTTTAAGCCTGTGGTTTTTTATGGCATGGTTTATTATACCTAAAATTGAAGATGTTATGGAGCAGCGCCGACGTAAAATTGATGATTTTGTGCAAAAAGCCGAAAGATTCAACAAACAGGCGCTTATCTCTTTAAATAAATATGAAAAAGCTTTAGAAAAAGCGAAAGAAGAAGCTCAAAACACAATAGCAAACAATAAAAAGGAATTAGAGGATTGTGTCTTAGCAAGACGAACTCAAGTTGAGGAATTATTAAATAAAAAAATTGCCGATACTGAAATTATGCTTGCAAAAGAAAAACAAGAAACTCTAATTGCTATAGATCAACTTTCCCTAACATTGGCAAATGACATTTTAGCGAAACTAGATGTTCAAAACATTAATTATGACGTCCTCAATAAATTCACCGGAGATAATAAATAATGGATATAGAAACACAAGAACATTTATCTTCTTCCGAATTTATTGACAATGCTCAAAATGCTGTCATAGAGGCTGTGGACAATGTTTCAGAAATGATATCAGAAACAACCACTTTATCCGAATTTCAAGACACTCATCATAGCAAAATTTTTTATCAAAGCCCTGAATTTTGGGTTGGAATGGCTTTTGTTTTAGTTGTTGTTTTTTTAGCCAAACCTATAAGTAAAATAGCAAAAAATTTTTTTACTAAAAGGCGTGATGATATCATTAATCGCATTAACGAAGCTGAAAAACTGAGAGATGAAGCACAAGCACTATTATCCCAATATGAACGTAAATTTTTACATGCAAAAGATGAAGCTAAAAGCATTTTAGATAAAGCAACCGCTGAAATTGAAAACATAACAGAATATGAATTAAATAAAATAGAAAAAGAATTAGATAATAAACAAAAAGAAGTTGATAGAAACATTGAAGCATCAATAGAGAATATTAAAACAGAATTAAGCACACTTGCTGTCTCAAAAGCGCTCTGTATGGTAAATAAATATATACAAAACAATTTTGATAAAAAACAGCATGAAACACTTATTGATAAATCAATAAAAAATATTCTAAACACTTTAAAATAAGAATCATTTACATGATTATATTTTGTAAACTCTTGCCACAGTTAAAAAATCGACTGATTTTGCACCGGCTTTAATTAAAACCTTAGCACACTCTTTTAGAGTAGAACCGGTTGTTTGAACATCATCAATTAAAACAACTCTTTTATCCTTTATATTTTCAGGATATTTTACCATAAAAGCATCTTTAATATTCTTGATTCGGGCTTTTCCCGAATAGCTTACTTGGGGCTTAGTTGATTTATGTTTAACCAAAGATTTAAAATCTGTTTCTATTAACACTAATTTACTGAGTTCTGTTGCCAATAAAGCTGATTGATTATATCTTCTTTTTACAAGCCTTTTATAATGTAACGGAACCGGTATCAAAACATCAGCACCTGCTGAAAATATATCACTACCGGCCATTTTCAACCACTTAGCGAAAACTTTGGCATTTTCAGTTTTATCCATGAATTTAAATGCTAAAATCATATTTTTTGATAAAGTTTCATATTTAATTGCCGAGCGAGAATATCTGAAAAGCTTTTTAGTATCGTTCACGCACATCGGGCAGAGCAAGTTTTTATTGACACCCATACAGTCAGGTAACGGTAAGCCACAACACTTACAATGAGGATCTGAAATAAATGTTACTTCATTAAAACAATCGGCACATAAACCATCTTCATCAGCCAAAATTTTTCCACAATTTATACATCGGGGAGGAAGAAAAAAATTTATAATATCTTTTAGTATACTCATTTCAAACTTTGCAAAACATTATGTATTTGATTAATATTATCAACCACTTCTATTCCGGCCTTTTTCACAATTTCTTTTTTATCATTTGCTGTCAGTTTTCCTCCGGTAATAATATCTCCGGCATATCCCATCTTATCTCTCATTAAATGAGTTGAACCGGCAATATATCCTATAATAGGTTTTTTATTTTTCAGACTTGCATAGTATTTTGCAGCCTCTTCTTCATACATACTCCCTTGCTGTCCTATCATCAGTATAGCTTGTGTATTATCATCTTCATGAAAAAGGCGTATTATTTCTACAAAATCTGTCCCAACAATCATATCATCACCAAGACCGACAACAGTCGATTGCCCTTTACCTGCTCGTATTGTTTCTAAAACAGCCTCATATGTCAAAGTCGATGAACGGGATACTATTCCAATATTACCCTTCTTATGTATATTTTCCGGAAAAATACCTAAGCGAACTTCTTCAGGAGTAATTATACCAGGTGTATTCGGACCTATAAGCAATGTTTTTGAGCCTTTTAACATTGCTTTAATTTCTATCATATCTTTAATTGGAACGCCGGAAGCAATTGTGACAACAGTTTCCAACTCAGCTTCTATAGCTTCTCTTACAGCATCTTTCACAAAAGGTGCCGGCACAAACATTACAGAAGATGTTGCACCTTTTACTTCTACTGCTTCTTTTACCGTATTAAACACATCTACACCTAAATGCTTCAGTCCTCCACGGTTCGGAGAAACTCCCCCAACGATATTAGTGCCATATGCTAACATTTTTTGTGTGTGAAAAGAAGCTTGAGTTCCTGTTATGCCTTGCACTAAAACTTTTGTGTTTTTATCCGCCAATATAGACATCAGTTACTTTCCTCCATCGCCCGTAAAAGTTTTTTAACACCATCTTCCATAGTATCAGCCATCAATATAGGCAAACCCGAACTTTGTAAAATTTCAGTTGCTTCTTCTTTATTTGTTCCTTCAAAACGAACCACTAACGGAACATTCAATCCTACTTCGGATGCCGCTGCAATTATACCATCTGCCACTAAATTACAGCGCAAAAAACCGCCTAAGATATTAATTAAAACACCTTCAACTTTAGGATTGGTCATAATGATTTTAATACCTGCCGAGATTTTATCCTTATCTACACCGCCTTTAACATTTAAAAAACAATCCATTTTTTCATCAGTGTTAACAAGAATATCTCTAATTGATAGAGCTATACCTTCTCCGTTTACGATACAACCTATACTGCCATCATCAAATGATCTGTATTGAAAGCCATATTTTGACGCTCTTAATACTCTATCCTCATCTTCATAATCATCATGAAGTTTTGCTATATCTTTGTGACGGTATAATGCATTATCATCAAAAGATATTTTAGCATCCAACGCAATAAAATTTCCTTTTTTACTAATTCCGATCGGATTTATTTCTATCATTATAGCGTCTAGTTCTATAAAAGCTTTATACAAACCGACAACAAATTTTTTTAATTTTTTTGCAAAAGATGTTTCAATTTTTAGAAACTTAAGAATTGCATTTATTTGCTCGGAACTGATTTTTTCATTTATATCTAGATTAATGCTTAAAATTTTCTCAGAATCGGCAATCGCTAAATCTAAAATATTTTCTGTAGCATCAGCTACTAACAATTTCACACAAGGAACCATCCTATCAATTACAAAACTCATATAAAAAGTTTGTTTTACAACGACGTGTTCTTCGATATAGACTTTACTTACTGATTTTCCTTTCAACCCCGTTTGATTAGTAACAAGTGTTGATCCCAACATTTTTTCAGCTTCAGCAAAAACATCTTTTCTTCCGGCCACATATCTGATACCACCCTTTTTTCCGGCTCTTTTTTCAATAAATTTCCCATCAGCTCTTGCTCCTGATTGAATCTGAGCTTTTAGCATCCACGGACCTTTTGAAGAGATGTTAACTGCCACTCTTTTAGCTTCAGCCGGAGTATAAGCAATACCTCCTTTAGGTATTTCTATCCCATAACGGCTTAATATTTGTTTTGCCTGATACTCATGTATATTCATGGTTAGTCACTTTTTAAGTATTATTAGCATAGAAACGAATTTTATCTACCATAGACATCATCCCGTTCCGACGACTTGGGGTCAAGTGTTCTCCTAACCCTAGTTTAACAAAAAAATCCTCCACTTCAATTTCTTTTATTTCTTTTACAGATTTATTTGCATAAACAGATAATAATACTGATATAATTCCCTTAACCATTATTGCATCGCTATCGGCATAAAAATTTAATTTACCATCATGATAAACAGGAACCAACCATACTTGCGACTGACAACCGCTAACCTTAAATTCATCAGTTTTATACTTTTCATCTAATGGGGGAAGCTGTTCCCCCAGTTCAATCAAATATTGGTACTTTTCTTCCCAATCATCTAATATTGAAAAATTTTCTATCAAAGTATTAATATCTTGCATATATATCTCCTAGAACATATCAAGCATTGCCTTAGCTTCTTCACTTAAACGATCTGTTGTCCAAGCAGGTTCCCAAACAACCTTCACTTCAACTTTACCCGTTCCTTCAATTTTTGCAACCGCATTTGCCACTTCTTGCGGCAATATACCGGCAACGGGACACGTTGGAGCAGTTAAGGTCATATCAATTGCTATATTGCCATTTTCCATTTGATTAATTTTATATATAAGCCCCATATCATACACATTTATCATAATTTCAGGATCGGAAACTGTTTTGATAGCTTCAACAATATCATACATGGTAGCTTTTGCTTGAGATACCTCTAATTCATTTCCTGCATAAGCTTTATAATCGGAAGTTATATCTTCCTCAACACTCATTGCTTGAAGCAAAAGGGCCTCTTTTTCATCAATATTTTCTGACATATATTCCTCTTCTTATTCTTATCTTCAGTATTTCTACACTAAAAATAACAATCTTAAAAGAATTTCATAGCCTTATTAACCGCTTTTACAAAAGCATCTATATCACTTTTAGAAGTATATAATCCAAATGATGCTCTTGCAACAGAATTATATCCCATACGGTTTACTAATGGCTCAGCACAATGATGGCCTATTCTGATGCTTACTCCTTCCTTATTTAATACATAAGCCAAATCTTGCGGATGAATGTTTCCGACTTGGAAAGAAAAGACACCGCCTTTATTTTTCACCTTCCCTATATGTTCAAAATTTCTAATATCAGAAGTTGCATCAAACATATATTTTACAAGCTCTTCTTCATACCTTTCAATATTTTCCATTCCTAAGTTTTGAATATATTTAACAGATTCAGCTAAGCCTATTGCCTGCACAATCGCAGGTGTTCCCGCTTCAAAACGAGCCGGTGGTAATGCAAAAGTGGTTTCTTGATAAGTTACTTTATCGACCATATCGCCTCCGGTTTGATATGGTATCATCTCATTTAACAGATTATATTTACCGAATAAAACGCCTATTCCTGTCGGCCCATAAAGTTTATGACCGGAAAAAGCCAAAAAATCACAATCTATATCTTTAACATCAATTTTTTTATGAACAGCAAACTGACAAGCATCTATCAAAACTTTTGCCCCGACATTATGTGCTGCTTTAACAATGTTATTTACCGGAAATATGGTTCCCAATACATTAGACATTGCCGTGATGGCTACTAATTTTGTTTTTGGAGACAGTTTTTGTAAAAATTGTTCTTCCGAATAACTTCCATCATTTTCAATTTTAAATACTACTAGTTTGCATTGCTTTTTATGACAAATCATTTGCCATGGTACCAAATTTGCATGATGTTCTGCTTCAGAAATTAATATCTCATCATCTTTGTTCAGATTTTTTTCTGCCCACGATGATGCAACTAAATTTATTGCTTCTGTTGCATTTCTGGTAAACACTATTTCATTTTTATCAGCACTTATAAATTCTGCCACACAATGACGGGCATTTTCATATTCAGTGGTTATTGTTTCCGCCAAATCATACATACTTCTGTGAACATTAGCATAAGAATTTTGATAAATATTTACAATCTTATCGATCATACATTTGGGCTTTTGTGAAGACGCAGCAGAATCGAGATAAATAATTGGTCTGTTATTTATCCGGTTCTTAAAGATAGGAAAATCTTCTCTTATTTTACTGACGTCATACATATCTACCTCTCTGTCTTAATTTAGCAAGCATTTAAAAAAAATCAATATAAACCGACACGCTAATTCCACAACCTTTTACCTATATCGGAACGTATAGTTTTTATCTCTGGTTTGCCATTTTTTATATAAGCCACTCCTCCTCCGTCTTTCATCGTATCGATGAGCTTATCCTCAATCCATATTTTTCCTTCTTTATCCCATGAAATTATATTTTTATAAACACACATATTTTCATCACAACTTAAATCAAGCCATTGTTTATCAACTAAATCACCATTATAAATTTCTTTCAACTTTTGCGGATTTGAAACATCTGTACTTGCTGTTTTTTCAAGCCACATTTGTTTAATGAAAGCATTTGATTTTACAGGCATTATAATTAGATTAGAAAAGTTATCTTTTACGGCAATATTTTTTCCGGCTGCATCATAAATCATATCAGGTACAGTGGCGGTAAAAATACTCAGAGCTCCAACAATTATAGGAAAAGCTCCCCACAAACGCCATTTTTTTTGCCATAAACAAAGCCACAAACCTCCCCACACAATCAACATCAATCCCCAAAATGGCATAGATAGCACCTGATATCCGGCTTGAGGCAAATTTGAAACATATGCCGTAATTTCATTCACAGTTTTTATTCCGTATCCTACAATTTTAAGTGGCCATACATAAAGTCCGAATGGCATTAAAAACAGGGCCAGTAAAACAAACGGCATTATAACGAGTCCGATAACCGGACCTGCTAAAAAATTGCCTAACGTAGTATAAATGGCTATTCTGTTAAAATGGTATATTGCAAATGGAAGTGTTGCCATACTTGCTACAAAATCTGATATCAAAAGACCGCCAATGTAAGCAATGATGATCTTCAAAATACTTTTTCCCTTAAAAAATTTATGTATGGAAGAAGCATATCTTTCATAAAAAGCAATTAACACCAATACTGCAGCAAAAGACATTTGAAAACTGGCACTGATAAGAGCATATGGCGAAATACTTAAAACGATAAACGCAGCAATACTCAGCATTCTTATAGAAATTGCCTTACGTGAAAATAAAACCCCTAACAAAACCACAAAAGTCATTATAAAAGCTCTTTGAGCAGGTATTTCGGCCCCAGATATCAAAAGATAAATAAAACTCATAAAAATAGCAAAAAGAGCAGCAACTTTTTTTGAATCATATCTTAAAGCAAGGGCTGGTACAAGACTTACACATAGGCGAATCGCAAAAAATGCCATAGCTGCAATCATCGACATATGCAAGCCTGAAATTGACAAGAAATGAGCAAGACCTGAATTTTGGTAAGATTTATTCAAGTCTTGAGAAATTCCGTCTCTATCTCCTGCTAATATAGCTGCGGTGATAGCAGCTTCATCTACCGGTAACTCTGCATATATATTTTTTACCACATCTTTTCTTGCCTTATTTGTTAATTGTACAAGTTTATCAAAAAATGATTGATTTTGTAAGCATGATATTTGGTAGGCTGTACTATTTGCATAACCGATAGCGCTTATACCTTCGTAAAAATGTTTACGATTAAATTGATACGTATTGGGCAAAACCGGCAACATAGGAGGCATCAATGTTGCTATCATTTCCACACAATCACCTTCGTTTAGATTTGTTTCTTTTGAAGAAAGAGTTATTCTGTATATACCTTTTTTAGGATTATTAAAGTCTGCTGCATCATCAATCAACAACCTAACTTTTCCTTTACTGTTGCTATCTATTTTTATAATGCGACCTTGTAGATAAGTAATTTCCTTTTGACTTTTCGGCTGCTCTATAAATTTTGATTTATATATACTTCTTACTTGAATGTTGGCAAAGCCAAGGGCAATAATTAACAAAGATACTATAACAAAAAATTTTACCGGATTATATCTCCAAATATATAAAAGAAACAACAATATCTCAACAATAAATATTGTAAGCAAAGATGAGGGTTCCGAATATGGTAAAAAGTATAATCCGATACCCAAACCGAATAAAACCGGTAACCACAGAATAAATCTTTCTCTTTCAGCGAAAAAATTCTCCCTTAATTTGTTTAGGAAAGTTCTCAATGTATTCTCCGGTAAAAATTATTTATGTTTTTTCTTTTTTATCAAGTCAAATACAATATCACATACATTAGAGCTAGGAGTTTGTTCTCCCAAACCTAAAGCCTCTTTTACCTTAATAAACCCTTCTTTTTGACGTTCATACAGAGATTGTTTTTTTAACAATTCTTCAACATTGTACAGAATTTTATCTTCATTACAATTTTCCTGTAACAGCTCCGGAATAATTTCTCTTCCAAGTAAAATGTTGCTTAAATTAACAAATTGAATTTTTAAGAATCGGCGAGCCAACCATGCTGACATCGCTGACAATTTATAAGCTATAATATGTGGAACATCAACTATAGCCAATTCTAAAGCGACTGTTCCTGAGGCTGCAATTGCAACTTCTGATGCGCAAAAAGCATCATGTCTATCACTTTCATTATTTACAATGATAATAGGTAACTTACTATCTTCAACCATAGCCTTTACCCTATCTTCAACCGTATGAACCGTAGGGATCACAAAACAAAATTCAGGGTGTTTTTCTTTTAATTTTCGTACAACATTTAAAAATACGGGCAACAATCTGCTAACTTCCGTATGCCTTGACCCCGGCAACACTGCCATAATACGCGCATTTTCATCAATATTATAACGAACTCTGAAATCATTACCGTTAGCCCATAAAACGCTACTTTCAATTACCGGATGACCGACGAATGTCGTATCCAAACCATGTGGAGTAAAATATTTTGGTTCATAGGGGAAAAGAGTAAGTAAATGATCAATATATTTGTGCATAGTTTTTGCACGTTTTTTCTTCCATGCCCAAACTTGTGGTGCCACATAATGAACTTGCGGAATATTTAATTTTTTACGGCGTAACAATTTATGAATACGTGATGAAAAACTCCAACTGTCAATTGTTATAACCACATCAGGTTTTATTTTTTCAATTTCTGCTATGGTTTGTGAAAATCTTTTAAGAATCTTAGGCAAAGACGGTAAAACTTCAAACAATCCCATAACCGAAAGCTCTGATATATCAAATAAAGACTTCAATCCTTCTCTTTGCATTGTTTCGCCGCCAATACCAAAAAATTCGACTTCCGGATTTTTTGCCAGCATAGCTCGCATTAGACGCGAACCCAATAAATCGCCCGATGGCTCTCCCGCAATTAAATATATCTTCATCTTATTTTCTCCGCCGGGTTAATACCGATAACAAACATTTTATATTTATTTGCAAGTTCAATAACTCTTTGTTCATCAACAATCAATGCATTTCCGGCATGAACAGCTATTCCTCTCAAACCTGCTTTATGCGCATTTTCTATTGTTGTAACACCTATCGTTGGCAAATCAATACGCATATCTTGTTGCAGTTTTCTTAATTTAACCAAAACGCCACCTGTCCCTTTTCGACGATAATTGGCACATCGGCGAATAAGCTCATCTGTACCTTCAATGCCTTCAACTCCTAAAACCAAACCTTGTTGAACGACAACAGATTGCCCGACATCCAGAGAACCCAATGTAATATCAACTTCTATACCTCGTTCAATGTCAACAAGGGCTTGTTTATCAGGCTTTACTTTAGTCAGTAATCCTTCTTTTACCAACAAATCAGGCATAATTTCATGAACGCCAACCACTTTTATATTTTCAGTTTCAATTTCTTTAACCAAAGCACGCAAAATACCATCATCACCCAAAGCTCTTAAACCAAGCTTGGTAAAAAATGCTGTTGTTCTCAAATCGGGCATAAGTTCGGAAAATGTAGGCCTATGAATTGTACCTATCATAACAACATCTTGAACTCCCTCATCTCTTAAAAATTTAAAGCCTGTTCCTGCTTGTCCTATTCTTATCCATTTATGATTTATACTATCATCAAATATCGCCCTATCGGCATTTCCTTCTATTGCTAAAACAAAATAAGGAATTTCGTGATTTTTTGCATAATCTATTAATATACGCGGAATAGAACCTCCGCCTG
Source organism: Alphaproteobacteria bacterium (assembly GCA_045644765.1). Classification (GTDB taxonomy): domain Bacteria; phylum Pseudomonadota; class Alphaproteobacteria; order RF32; family CAG-239; genus JAFTYO01. The sequence continues at coordinate 42,523 of JAZRHM010000033.1, forward strand.
CTATTATACCTAATTTTCGACTATTATCGCTCATAATTACTTTCTCAAAATTAAAACTTTTCTTAAACTATCATACTTATTTTAGTTTTTCAAGAACCAGTTTAAAGCTTTTTACTTCTATGCAAAATAAAGGCTTTCTGATTGACACTTAAAATCATCAGTGTTATTGATATAAAAAACGATATTATCGGGGAAAAATTGTGATAACAAATAAAAATTCTATCAAAATATATGAAAAGGCTGATTTTGAAGGTATGCGTAAAGCCGGAAAATTGGCTGCAGAATGTTTAGATTATATAACAGAATATGTAAAAGAAGGGATTTCAACCGGAGAATTAGATGATTTATGCCGAGAGTTTATAATAAGTCACGGTGCTATTCCTGCTTGTTTAGGTTATAGAGGATATCCTAAAACGATTTGTGTATCCGTAAATCATGTGATTTGTCACGGAATTCCTGCTTATGACAGGAAACTTGTTAATGGAGATATTGCAAATATAGATGTCACTGTAATTTTAAACGGTTGGTACGGTGATACAAGTAGAATGTATTATGTAGGCAAGCCAAAAATTAAAGCAACCAGGCTATGTGAAGTTACTTATGAATGTTTAATGCGCGGAATTGACGCTGTACGTCCGGGAGCTCACTTTGGTGACATTGGAGCTGTAATTGAAGAATATGCACACAAATATGGTTATTCGGTAGTAGATATGTTTTGTGGGCACGGTTTAGGAAAAGTTTTTCATGATGAGCCCAATGTAATGCACTGTGGTAAAAAAGGCACCGGGCCACTCATTGAAGAAGGTATGTTTTTCACTATTGAACCTATGATAAACATCGGAAAAAAAGACGGAATAATTTTATCTAACGGATGGACTTCTGTTACTAGGGATAAAAGCTTATCTGCTCAATTTGAACATTCTTTAGGTGTAACTAAAGATGGCTGTGAAGTTTTTACATATTCTCCTAAAGGATTAGATAAACCACCATATAAACAGGACTAAACATGAATGACAAAGAAGTTAAAGAAAAGCCTCACTATTTAGGTCATAGGATGCGCCTAAGAGAGAGATTCTTGAAAGATGAAGGTAAAAGTATGGCTGATTATGAGCTTCTGGAACTGCTTTTAACCATCGCTATTCCCAGAAGAGATGTGAAACAAAAAGCTAAAGATTTGCTCAATCATTTCGGCAGTTTCAACAAAGTAATTACAGCTTCTCAAAATTCTTTATCTTCTTATGGTTTATCGGAAAACGTTATTACTATTTTAAAAGTTATTAAAGCATCAGCCATAAAACTATCTTGGCAAGAACTAAATGAGCAAAATGAACCTATACTCAGTAATTTTGATTATATGATTGATTATTGCCGAACTGCGATGTCTTATTTAGATGTGGAGGAATTCAGAGTTATTTTTCTTGATGCTAAACTTAAAATAATAAAAGAAGAAACCATGCAAAGGGGAAGTGTCAATAGTGTTTCCGTTCATCCGAGAGAAGTATTAAAAGCCGCTATACAACATAATGCAACATCTGTTATCTTATTGCATAATCACCCAAGCGGGAAAACTCAGCCTTCAACAAAAGATTTGGAAGTAACAAAACAAATAATTGATGCATTAAAACCCGTAGATATTAATGTCAACGATCATATTATTATAACGCAAAACGGTTATTATAGTTTTCTAGAAGAAGGTATACTTCACAGATTAAAAAAATAATGAGAGGTAAAGTTATGAATAAGATTTCAAATATGATTGATTCGATTAATGATGATGTTTGCTTTCAAACTCAGGACAATAAAAGGTTTCGTCTGCGAGCTGCTGCTATTATCATTGAAGACAACTCTATATTATTTGCAACCAATAAGTCAGAAAATTACTATTATTCTATCGGAGGAGCTATTAATCTTGGTGAAACAGCGGAAGATGCCGTTAAAAGAGAAGTTTTGGAAGAAACCGGAATTGCTTATGAGATTGACAGACTTGCCTTTGTTCAAGAAAATTTTTTCAAACGCGATGACGGAATGCTAAAAGGATTGCACTGTCACGAAATTACTTTTTATTTCTTAATGAAGTCCAGAGGATCTAAAAATTTAAACAGTCATAGCAAAACATTAAACAACACTATTGACGAACAAATGGTATGGCTTGACATTGATAAACTTGATCAATATGAAGCTTATCCTATGTTTTTTAGAGATAAATTAAAAAATATAAAACCTTATGTTGAACATATTGTAACTAAACAATAGCCAACTAAAAAATAAACCACTGTTCAAGTGGTTTATTTTTTAGTTGATAAAAACTCTATCTAAAGAATACTTTACTTGGAATTGCAGTATCAAGAATTACATATTCAATCTTGCTGTGACCGGCATTAATCACATTCAATCTGATATTGTTTATATCTATGAGATTATTATCAAGCGAAAACGCAAACTCATCAACCATTTCCGGCTCTCCCAAAGTTTTATATGTAAACACCATCTGATTATCTTTAATGCCATCATAAACAAGTTCATATCCATATAAAGTATCTGATACTTCTGTTCTGGTGCTAATTACGGGAGTCATCACAACATCATTAGGTTCTAAATGGAACTGTGTATCTAAAATAACTATACGTCCACCTATCATCCTACCGATACGATTAAAAAATTTTCCTTCTTCATTTACGAGTAAAACATCTTTACTATTACCTTGACGAACAAGCATATATCTTACACCATCAAACTTTACTTCTCCAAACGCTTTAAATTCTGCATCTTTTTTGATATGAACTGGAGAAAATGTAGAACTTAATATTGCATTTTTATTTACTTTCAAATTCTCAATACTGAAAAAGTCTGTTCTAAATGTTCGGCTTGAAGCCATAACCTTTCCCGTTTTGGTAACAAGAACGACATCTTTCTCGATTTTCTCTTCTGTAATAGTTTTACTTTCTGATAAAAATTCTTCACCTGTTGCTCTATCATAATTAAAGACTTTTTCTGTTTGCCATACTTTAAATGGTAAATTACGACTCGCAAAAAAATCGCCGGTATCTGATAAAGAACATGCACCAAGCAATAAAACTGATAGTATTGATGTAATTTTTTTCATGTGACTAATCTCTTTAATTGATGTTTAAACATTATTTATGTATAAACTATAAATCAGATTTAGTAAATAAAAAGATAACAAACGAGAAAAATATGAACAATAATTTATCAAGCTGCACAATTATCACTTTTGAACCTTTAGAGATTATACCTGAGGATTTAGTGTTTTTTTTAGATGAATATTTTGATGTAACTGCGTGCAATTATACAGATGATGGGAAAGAAGAATATGTAGGATATGCAGGAATTGATTTTGATGAACATAATTTTGTTAATGCTGCCCAAACCTTGAATTTAACATTGCCACGTTATAAAATAGAAGTTTTAAAAAACAAGAATTGGCTAACAGAGAATGTTATAAAATTTGATCCCATTGAAACTGATGACTTTTTAATTTACGGAGTACATGAAAAAGAAACTCCTGCAACAAACAAACCGGCAATCAAAATATACGCAGCTACAGCTTTCGGTTCCGGACATCAAACTACTAAATCTTGTTTAAATGCTATAAGCGATTTGAATAAAATGGGAGTAAAGCACCAAAATATTTTAGACATGGGAACAGGTTCCGGAATTTTGGCTTTAGCTTGTGCTAAAATATGGCAACAAGATAAATCAATTATCACTGCCGTAGATATTGATGACGAATCAGTAAGAGTTACTACGCAAAATGCTTTTGATAACAATTTGGAACAATTTTTAAACGTAGCACAAAGTGATGGTTACAGCTCTGAAATTGTACATAATAATGCACCTTATGACATTATTTTATCTAACATATTAGCGCGACCTTTAATAGAGATGGCTCCTTCTTTATATGCTCATCTTAAAACCGGTGGATATTGTGTTATATCAGGTTTTGTTGATGATCAGGTTGATTGGGTTCTGAAATCTCATGAGCAACAAGGTTTAAAGTTAATTAAAGCCTACAATATTGACAATTGGCATGCTCTTTTATTGGAGAAAATATAATGAATTTAAGAAATTTTCAACAACAGCTTAAATCTGACAATATCGAAGCATTTTTGGTAACCAGAAACAATATGTATCTTAATCAAGATGTTAAAGAGGACGAAAATCAGCTTTTAAAACTTAGCGGATTTAGCGGTTCGCAAGGATATATGATTGTTACTCAAAAAAAGGCATGGCTTTTGGTAGATAGCAGATATTCGATTCAGGCACGCATCGAAACCAATGAAAAAGAAACCGAAGTTATTGATATTAAATCTTTTTTTCCGGCAATTATTGCTTTGCTTAAAAATCAAAATATCAAAACCCTTACTTGTAACCCTTGGTGTATAAGCGTGTATGATTGGGAAAATTTTGCAAAAAAAGGGATAAATTTGGTTGCAAATGAAAATATTCTTCAAAATGTGGTTATAAGAAATAATAACATTTTCGAACATAAAATACAGTTTACCGGAAAAAGCAGTCATGATAAATGTTTACAAGTTGCCAACGCTTTATCTGAAAAATATGGGGCAATGCTTATAACTTCGGCTGATGAAATCTCTTGGATTGCCAATTTACGTTCCGGAGATTTAGAACACTCTCCTGTGTTAAGAGCTTATGGACTTTTATCAAAACAAGGTGTTTTGACTATTTTTGCCGATAATTGTAACTATAGCAATATCCGACCTCTCTCAGAACTTAAAGACGAACTGTTAAAATATATCGGGCAAACCATATTAATTGAAAGAAATTTTACACCACAAAAAATATTGAGTCTGATACCTGAAGGAGTAAAAACCGACACTCGCGGGCAAAATCCTTTAACACCGTTTAAACTGATGAAAAACGACATTGAAATTAACGGTTTCAAAAAAGCTCATATACGAGATGGTATTGCCATGGTCAAGTTTTTGCATTGGTTTGAACATAATTATAAAGGAAAAACCGAAATTGATATTGTAAAAAAATTAAAAGAATTTCGCACACAAGACAATATGTTTTTTGCAGATAGTTTTTCAACGATTGCGGCCAGTGGTAAAAATGCAGCTATTGTACATTATAATCCCAAGGAAAATTGCTCTTCCGTCATACAAGAAGATACCGTATTACTCATTGATAGCGGCGCACATTATTATGATGGGACAACCGATGTTACAAGGACCATCGCAGTCGGAAACCCGTCAGATGAAATAAAAAATGCATTTACACAGGTTTTAAAAGCGCATATTGCTTTATCTTCTTTAACCTTTCCAAAGGATACGCCTGCTTATGCTCTAGATGCCATCTGTCGTTCAGAACTTTGGAAATCTTATAAAAATTACGGACACGGAACAGGTCATAGTGTCGGTCATTTTTTAAATGTTCACGAATCACCTTTCGGTTTAAGCCCTTATAACAGTAAGTTTGCTGAAGAAAATTACATAACTTCTATAGAACCCGGATACTATAAAGAAAATGAATATGGTATACGTATTGAAAATATGGTATATCTGGAACAAACAAACAATTTGGATTTTTTAAAATTTAAGAACCTAACCTTTGTGCCTATTGATAAGCGTTTAATTAATGCTTATCTCTTGAGTAGCGAGGAGCAAAACTGGCTAAACAATTATCATAAAGAGGTTGTAGATTGTTTAGCTCCATATTTGGATAAAGCATTGAGTGATTGGCTTAAAGACATTTGTTCCCCGCTGTAAATTTTACAAGGAGAAAAAATGAAAAAGTTATTATTTTCCATTGCGGTTTTGACCGTAATGATTTATCCGGTATACTCAAAATTAGCATTTAACGAAGCTGACTATCCTTTAAGCCAACCTTTGCAAGAATATTTTTCTGCAGAAGATCAAAACTACAATAAATCTATTATTTATATTTTCTTTAACAACGACCAAGATTGTTATCAATGTCCTCAAGCTGTAGAAGTTACCGAACAAGTCTATAATCAATACTATAACAACAAATATTCAATGTTTGTTATTAATTACGCTGAAGATAATGAGTATGATTTTGCTACAGCATATAAACTAAACGCTCCTCTTGCCATCGTATTGGTTAAAATTGAAAACGGCAACACTGTTGGTTATCAAAAAATCAGCAATCCGCAAAATATGCTATCTTTAGGTGAAGATTATATTACATATTTAAGACAACAAATCGACAGCTATTTAGGATCATAAAAAAAGGCTCTTTGGTAAGAGCCTTTTTGTCAGATTAATATTCGGTAATAACACGTAAAAGCAGAGTATTGCTTCTTTTCTTTGCAGCACGATGACCATTTGCTTTATTTTCCCAAGTATATTCATTATCGCGTGGTGTTGATGACCAATAATAATCACTTGATAATGGCTCCGCAACATCACTTTTACTTGCTAATGTTTCCAATGCAGAATTAACGGCAGCATATACATCACCGGTATGACCACTCGTACCTTGATCAGAAATTTGTCCTGTAATAGATTTATTAAATCCAATCAAATCTGTTAACTCACCAATTGCGGGAATCCACCAATGTTTAGGACCAAAATCAGGGCTTGTAAGCAATGAAGAATCAGGATAAAAGTCCATAGCAGCTTTAGCCGCAACAGAAACACAATATCCGGCCCAATTTTTTGTTCCCTCATTGTGTTCACAAGCAGCTAATCTTTTTTCTGACATTGTCTGCGTGTTTTTATAACCATCGTCATATGCTTCACCTGAATGATCTCTCAAATCTTTAGCAAGCTCACCTGAACCTGCCATATAATATTTTAACCCTTCTGCTTCTAAATCTACATTTGTAAGGCCCATAATAACCTTCTTAGTAGATTGACCATAAGGATTTGTAGGATCAAACGAGTTACCGTTAAATGTTAAGTCTTTCAAATTGACAATTTTTCCGGATGATCCTTTCTCATCTGCTAACCAAAAGACAATACCAACCGGTATTTTAGCCGTATTAGCAGGATCATAAAGACTTGCATCAGAACAAGTATTATCGGAATAATAAACATACCCGATACGACAACTTTTTGTATCAGAATCTAAAGATGCGCATAAGGTGTAATCTTTATCGCTCGGACACTTGATTATAGTACCACACCAATCTACTTTAGAATCTTTAGTAAAACCTATTTGAGCACAATCAGTATTTTGAGCAACCACACATTTTTTATAGCTTATATCAAAAGGGCAACGTATGTATCCATCTGACGGACAATCCGGAGAATCTTGAGTAGAAAAACCTAAAGATGCACAGCTTGGAACATCTGCACAATCAATTGCAGAATTTGCAGTTAAAGGAATTAATAACAACAATAAAGATAACACATACTTCATAATTTTTTCCTTTCTAATTTAAACAACGAACCTTTGATAAATCTGCCGGACAGATTATATATTCCGTACAATCGCTACTGCTATGAATATACCCTATTGTTTCACAAAATTCCGGATTACGCACAAGTTGTAACAGCTGTCCGCCCCAACATGTATTATAATCAACCTGACTATTTATACACTCAACGGAACAATCATAACATGTTAAACCCTTATATTCTATTTCTTCGCAATCATAATCTGAAGGTTTATTATCAGCTGTATAATATTTGCCATCTTTACATTCCCATTCTGCACAATGCCATAGTGTTGGCTCATATTGACACGCCACACCACCGTAAGGGCAATAAGACTCTGTGTATCCGAGTTCTGCACATTTTAGTGTGTTGTTATCAACACACAGCTCTGCTTGCACTGAATATGGTATCAGTAAAAGAAGCCCTACAACTAACCACATAAAACTTACTCCTTTTTTATCAAAAAGTTCTATATGGTTCAGTGTATCAAAAAATGTTCTTTTTTTCAACCTAAAAATATCCTCAAATATAATTTTTCATTTTTTCTACTAATTCAGCCGGCATACGCATAGGTCTGCGTTTTTCCAAATTTACATATACTGCTTTTACTTTAACTTCCACCAAGATATCATCATTACGTTTTATCTGTTGTAAAAGTGTTACCGTTGCGCCTGTTTGTTCAATGGTTTCGCAACTTACAGTCAATAAATCGTCCAAAACTGCCGGAGACCTGTAATCTGCTTCAACATGTCTTACCATAAAGGCAAATCTGTCTTTTTCTAAAATTTCTTGCTGATTACCAACCCCTATATAGCGTAAAAATTCTGTTCTGGCCCGTTCTGCAAATTTTAAGTAGTTTGCATAATACACAACACCACCGGCATCTGTATCTTCATAATATACACGAACGGGCAAAACAAACTTTCCTTTTGTATCATCAAACTCACAATTCATCTTTTTGGCTTTCAATATTAGTTAACAAATCAAACTGGGTATTGTCTTTTTTGATTTTGGGTTTAGAAATTCCCATATATTGGCAACCCAAATCAGATATTATACGTCCTCTTGGCGTTCTTTGAATAAAACCGAGTTTTAATAAAAACGGCTCAACAACTTCTTCTATAGTGTCCCGTTCTTCCGACAGAGCTGCCGCCAATGTATCTGCTCCGACAGGTCCTCCACCATAATTTACGGCTATGCAGTTTAGGTATCTTCTGTCAAAATTATCAAGACCGAAATTATCAACATCTAAGCGTTGCAAAGCCATATCGGCAAGTTTATTATCAATTTCATTTCCCCCTGAAACAGCACCAAAGTCACGTACGCGACGCAAAAGACGTCCAGCCACACGAGGTGTTCCTCTTGAACGTTTTGCAATTTCAAGAGCTCCGTTTTCAGAAATAGGCATTCCTAAGATTGATGCTCCTCTTAATACAATTTGTTTCAGTTCATCATGATTATAAAAATCAAGCCTTAGAGGAATGCCGAATCGCTCACGTAATGGGGTCGATAAAAGTCCTGAGCGAGTCGTAGCACCGACTAAAGTAAACGGTTGCAAATCTATCCTGACAGAACGAGCCGAAGGGCCCTCCCCGATAATTAAATCTAGCTGAAAATCTTCCATAGCCGAATATAAAACTTCTTCAATTGCCGGATTCAAACGATGAATTTCATCAATAAACAAAACATCATTAGGTTCTAAATTAGTAAGTATTGCTGCCAAATCTCCCGATTTTGTAATCATTGGTGCTGAAGTTGCTTTAAAACCGACACCAAGCTCTTTTGCCACAATTGAAGCTAGTGTTGTTTTTCCAAGCCCCGGAGGACCAAAAAGTAAAACATGATCCAGAGCCTCATTTCTTTGTTTTGCGGCATCAATAAACACTTTCAAATTTTGACAAGCTAAAGTCTGTCCAACAAAATCTGCCAAACATTGCGGTCTGGTATTTAGCGGCACATTGATAGAATTTTTTTCATCATCTGCCAACGGATATGGGCTTACAATTCTTTCTTCCATTTTTTAAAAATCCTTTCCGGCAAATTCTTTTAACGACAACCTTATAAGTTCTGATATTGATTTATCTTTGTTTGCCTCATAAATTTTTACCACGGTTTTATAAGCCTCCAAACGCTGATATCCTAAATTTACCAGAGCTGAAATAACATCTTCCATCGCACCTGTATCTGCAACAACCTGTATGGGCTCGGGAACTTGCTCCGACAAAGACAAATCAGCAATACTTACTTCCCCTATCGGCACTGTAACAATTTTATCTTTAAGCTCCGTAACCAAACGAGCAGCCAACTTCGGACCAACACCATTTGCTCTTAAAAACGAGCTTTTATCCTGAGCCGAAACTGCTTGGGCCAATTGGGAAGGAGTTAATGCTGATAAAATACTTAAACAAACTTTTGCTCCAACACCTTGAACTTTAGTAAGCGTATTAAACCACTCCTTTTCCCATGCATCATAAAAACCAAACAAAGAAATACTATCTTCACGAACAACCGTTTCTATCAACAAAGAAACTTCCAATCCTTTATTAAGTCGCGCCAAAGTTTTTGAAGATGACCACACTAAATAACCGACGCCATGAACATCTATAATGCAATTATCTTCAAATATACTATCAACAATACCTTTAAGTTTTGCTATCATTTATTAATCCTAAAAAAACATTTTTTATTACTGTATATGAGTTTACCTTACCTTACAAGTCTTTTTATTAATCTTTGCAAAGTTTTAAGCAAACCCTTTTTTTTGTTTTTTTTAATATTACATATTAGAAAAATTTTATTTTAAAGGAGGAAAAATGAAAAAATCAATTATAATTTGTTTATTGAGTGTACTTATTTATTCAGGAAATGTTTCTGCTCGTTCCTTAGGAACTGACTATGACATGTTCAAATATTGGCTTAATAAAAATTATGGCATTGATTATGGAATTGACACTTCTTTTATGCCACAAAGAGGTGCTCCAAGCGGAAAATATAACGCCGCACAACTTTATATATATCCTTATCTGACGTGGACAACTCATAAAAATGAATATGGAACCGGAAGTTTAAACATGGCCTACACCATAATACGTTATGGCAATCATAATGCTGCAGATATAGGTAACAATATCGGCGTTGTTGATGACATCAACGATTATAATACGAAAGCTAACGAATTTAACGAGTTATACTACACCTACCAATTAGGCGGCAAATTTAATTGGTTGACATTAGGCTTAGGACAATATCCTATTTATAATTTTGACGGTTCTCCGTATAATTCAAATCAACAAGTAAACTTTATTAACTATGCTTTGTCACAAAACGCAACTTCAACATATCCGACTGCAGGTGTTGGTGCTTTTGTTCAAATCGCACCTGAAAACAGCGATTGGAGTTTTGCAATAGGTTCTCAAGATGCCAGTAATGTAGATGCTGTAAGCGTGAGAGTTAACGATCTAAATGACGGACATTTCACAACTTTTGCTCAACTTCAATATGCTCCGTCTAACAAACTTGGAGATGCTGAATTTTCTGTTTTACTGTATAATCAACCCTCTGTAAAACTTCAACCTCAAACAACCAATGGTTGGTCGATTAATTTATCACAAAACATTGGCGAAAAATGGAACATTTTCGGCCGTGTAAACGGGGTATCCGGACACATGGATACAATCGAACAATCATGGTCGGCCGGTATTGTTCGCTTAAATCCGTTAGGAAGAAACGATTTAGACCAAATCGGTCTTGCTTATGCATACAATAAAATCAATGAAGAAGCTGTAGGAGAAAAACTTTCACATGATGCAGAACAAGTAATAGAAGCATACTGGGCATGGGGAATTTCTAAATGGGCTACAATAACACCTGATATCCAATTTTATATAAACCCGGCATTAAATCCGAAATCTGACTACGGAACAGTTGTTTCATTAAGACTAACATTGTTTATGTAAATATTCTGATAAAACGATAAATTATATGCGGTTAAAAAATATTAACCGCTATTTTTTTTTGCTTTACAAGATAAAATAAATAAGATTAAAATCAGTCGTATCTTTGATAAAAAAAATGGAATTTAAAATGTATAGATTTGGAAAAATAATATTTGTAATTACTGTATCTTTAACACTTTGTTGTTGCGAAAACATTTATCAAAAACCATCTATTGTTCCGGCAATAGTTCCCAATACTCAAAAAACAAAAACAGAAACGCCAAAAATAACCAATATTATAGGTGCTGTTGAACCTATTTATATACTTCCGATGAAATCGGCTTTTTATGCTCGTGTTGACACAGGGGCGACCACATCTTCCATTGACGTTACAAATTTGAAACGTTTTGAACGTGATGGTGAAAAATGGGTTTCTTTCACCATTACCAATCGTCGAAGCGGCGAAACATATGATTTTGAAAAACAAATTTATAAGCGTGTACGTATCACGAGAGCCGAAGAACATGAGCGCCGCGTTAAAGTGTTTATGGATGTCCGTTTTGGCGGAGAAAAATTTAGCACAGAGTTTACTTTAGCCGAACGTAACGACTTTGATTATCAAGCTCTGATCGGTCGCAATATATTAACCGGAAGAGCAATCGTAGATACTTCTATTTCTAACACTCTAAAATAATAAAGGTCTGAACTTATGAAAAATTTTTTTACTATAAGAAAAGTTTTAACTCTTTGCCTTATTTTGTCTTTAATCGTTACCATATATAGTGCTTATTACAAAATCAAATATTGGGGTTTTAGTGTTCAACCCCAGGCCAGCTCAGATGTTTGGATTGTTGATGCACATATTTCTTTTACTCCCACAGGAGAGCCTATTAATGTATCTCTAGCAACTCCGCAAACCGGTAAAGAATTTAAAATTTTAAACGAAGATATTGTAGCCAAAGGTTATGAAATCAGTAAAAACGAAAAAAAGAAACGTATTGTTATGAATTCAAAACCGAAAAAAAACAAACAAAATATATACTATAGAGTAGCTGTGTATGACAATGAAGACACTCGAGGCAAAGTAAGAGACGAATCAAAACCTAAAGTAGTTACTCCTATATTTGATTTACAACAAAAAGAAATGGTTGATGAGATTTTGCGAGCTGCTGAAAAATTTGAAGGAAATCAAGTTAAAAAAATCATAACAATTTTTAATCAGCAACCTTTAGATCCTACAGTTAGTGCTTTTTTACCGGTTAGAGTAACCGAAAAAGAAATTGCTGAAAAAATTATTGATATTTTAGCCTATAAAGGAATATCGGCTCGTTTAGCGCGAGGTGTTCGTTTAATAGAAAGTAAAAAAGCATCTCAAGCTGATTTGATGATAGAAACTCATGACGGACATAAATGGAGAATTTATGACTTGCACACAGCAAAAGAAGGTTTACCGAAAAATTTTATGATTTTTCAAAGAGGAGGCGTTTCTTTACTTGATGTTAGTGGCGGGAAAAACTCAAAAATCAGATTTTCAGTTTTAAAATCAGTTACTCCGTCAATTAAAATGGCGGAACATCGTGCAAAATTTTCAAAATTTGCTAAGACTTTTGAGTTTTCTATCTATAATTTACCATTACTGGCTCAAAACACTTTAAAATGGCTTATGGTTTTCCCTTTAGGTATTTTAATTACGGTTTTGTTCAGAAACGTAATAGGTCTTAAAACCATGGGAACTTTTACCCCGATGCTTATTGCCATGTCGTTGGTAAAAACAGGCTTTATTGCCGGACTTATTTGTTTTAGCGTCATTATCTCTATAGGTCTTATAATAAGAACATTATTATCAAGATTAAACTTACTGCTTGTTCCGAGAATTTCTACTGTTGTTATATTTGTTATTTTAATTATGCAATATATGGCCATAATCGGATATCAAATAAATTGGGAAGTTGCGTCTTCTGCAATTTTCTTCCCAATTATTATCACAGCTTGGATTATCGAAAGAGCTTCTATCATATGGGAAGAAGATGGCGCCGGCAATGCGACAAGAGAGATTATATATTCTATGATAACTGCCATCGCAACATATTTTGTTATCAGCAATGAATATATTCGCCACATCACTTTTGCTTTCAGCGAAATAAATTTGGTAATTTTATTTATCGTAATGTTGCTAGGAACATACACCGGTTATCGGTTAACCGAACTTAAAAGATTTACTCCGTTGGCAAGAGGGTAAAATGTTTGATATATTAAAAAAATTTACCAAACCGAGCATTTTAAAAGCCAAAGGCATTTTAGGAATGAATGCCCGTAATTATGATATTATTGGGCATAACAACAAAAGACGTTTATATCCCTTGGTTGATGATAAAGTACAAACAAAAATATTAGCAAATAAAGCTGGTATAACCACGCCTAGTTTAATTGGTATTATTGAATATCAATATCAGGTAAAAAGTTTTTTATCTTATGTAAAAAATCATCAGCAATTTGTAATTAAACCTGCACATGGTAGTGGAGGTAAAGGCGTTTTGGTGATAAAAGAGTGGGCTGAAAATAATTTCATTACTGCTTCCGGAAAAACACTTTCTTTTAAAGAAGTTTACCAACATATTTCCAATATCTTAAGCGGACTTTTCAGCTTAGGCGGGCAATATGATGTTGCCGTTATTGAAGAAATGGTAAATTTTAGCGATGTATTCAGTGACTTTAGTTATCAAGGTGTTCCTGATGTCAGAATTATTGTTTATAAAGGATATCCTGCAATGTCCATGATGCGTCTGGCAACAGCGCAATCAGGAGGAAGAGCCAACTTACATCAAGGAGCTGTCGGTGTCGGGATTGATGTGAAAACAGGAAAAACTTTGAAGGCCGTAATGCATAATTTACCGATAACACATCACCCTGATACAAATGCTGATTTAATGGATTTATCTGTTCCGTTTTGGAAAGAACATTTAATTATCGGAGCCAAAGCATTTGAAATGACCGGACTTGGATATTTAGGCGCAGATATTGTGTTAGATAAGAAAAAAGGTCCTATGATGCTCGAGCTAAATGCTCGTCCCGGTCTTGCTATTCAGATTGCCAACGGGAAAGGTTTGTTAAATGTTATAAAAGAAATTGAAGAAAACTATCCTAAAAATCTTTCAGCAGAAGAAAGAATTGATTTTATCTTGAATAAATAAAAATTAATTCCTAAATAATCTAAAGAGAATATATTAAACCCGTGAAAGGAACAATTATGACCGAATTACTAAAGAAATCAGAAACAAAAAACTTAAGCAAAGCAGAAACAAAAAATATAGAAGCCACTGAAAAAAAACAACTTGGAGTAAGCCAAACTCGTGCCAAAAAAATTAAACATTCATACAATGTTGATGATGCTGAAAATTCTTTGGTTTTAAAATTAAAAGATGGAGATGTTGTTATCAAAATGTTTCCTGATGTGGCACCAAACCATGTCGCTCGTATAAAAGAGCTGGTCAGAAACGGTTTTTACAACGGATTAAAATTTCATCGTGTGATTGAAGGATTTATGGCACAAACAGGTTGTCCTTTAGGCACCGGAACAGGGGGAAGCGGTAAGAAATTAAAATCTGAGTTTAATACAAAAGAGCATAAAAGAGGAACTGTTTCTATGGCAAGAGCAATGGATCCTAATTCTGCTGATAGCCAATTTTTTATTTGCTTTGCCGACGCACCTTGGCTTAATGGTCAATATACGGTATGGGGAGAAGTTATATCCGGCATGGAATATGTCGATCTGATTAAAAAAGGTGGAGGGTATAACGGGATGGTAAGCAATCCGGATATTATTGTCAGTATGGACGTTATCGCTGATTTATAAGACGTATGTAAGAGGGGATTTCCCCTCTTTTTATTGACATTGTAGTAATATGGATTATAGCACTCGCTTAGCATTAGAAAATAATAAACCCGAAAATTTACAAGACGCAAACTAATTACTCGTTTAGAAAAAGAATTAAATATGCTAAACAAAGAAAGACATTTAATGTATAAATCCGATAAGAATATAAGAGAGAAGATTCTATCTGAATATTCAAAAAGATATGAAGAAACTGTTTATATTAAAGATTTAGTATTTCTCAAAAGAAACTTGAGTAATCAAGAATATTAATTTTCTTGTTTCTTAAATCCTTGCGCAACCACATATGTTTCCGGAGACCCTTGACGGCTTGCATCAGGCTTATAATGAGAAACTTTAGTGAAATTTTTCTTCATATCAGTAAGCAAATTTCCTTCTGCACCACCTTGAAAAACTTTAGCAATAAAAATTCCTCCGGCTGATAAAACCTCTTTAGCAAATTCATAAGCAGCTTCAACAAGCCCGATTGTACGCAAGTGATCTGTTTGTTGATGGCCGGTAGTGTTTGCAGCCATATCGCTCATAACAATATCTGCCGGTCCGTTTAACAAAGCTTTTAATTTTTCCGGCGCATCATCTGTGGTAAAATCTTGACATATCATGGTCGCACCGGCAATTGGTGTTGTTTCTAAGATATCAATTCCGACAACTTGACCTTGTCCTTTATTACGCTCAACGGCAACTTGTGTCCAACCACCCGGAGCGCAACCTAAATCCACCACTGTTTTACCCTTACCTAAAAACCTATATTTTTCATCAAGTTGTATAAGCTTAAAGGCTGCACGAGAACGATAACCCAATCTTTTAGATTCAGCTACATATGGGTCATTAAGTTGACGTTCAAGCCATCTGTTTGATGATGCTTTTTTATATTTTGAGGTTTTAACCTTAACGGTTAATGCTTTTCTACCTCTGATAATCTTTGCTGATTTTGTAAGCTTTGCCATTATCTTGAAGTTCCTTTATAATTGCATCTTGTGCACTTTTTAATGAAGCTGTCAGTTTTTCGAACCCTAAGTTTTCGTATATACTCTTAAATATAGTACAGCCGGAAATCATAATCGGAGCTCGGTTTTTACCTATATATTTTGACTCTTCCCTTTCTGATAAACTCATCTTATAAATTTCGCCGATTACTTTATCTAAATCTTTGCAACTCAAAATTCTGCCATCAGATTTTTGACGATCATATTCTTCATCTTGATTTATCATAGAAGCCAATCTTAACGGAGTGCTTGATGTGGCAATCAGTGAGCAACTGTCCTTATATTTTTCAAGTTCGGATTGTAAGATAAATTTTTGAACATATGGCACAATGTTTGCCTGTAAATTTTGCTGATTTTTTTCATCGAAATGTTTCAAACCAAAAGCTTCTGATGCATTTCTTGCTCCCCATGGAATAGATATTGTATATATCATCTTCGGATTTTCTTCATTGGTAGCAAGAGTTATTTCCGTTGAACCGCCGCCTAAATCATACACAAGAGCATATTTTGCATTTTTATCCGCATTTAATAAGGCCCCTTTTAAGTTCAAATAAGCTTCTTGTTTTCCATCAATTACATCTATTTTTATGCCTGTTGTTTCTTCAACTTTTTTAACAAAATCCATGCCGTTAGAAGCCATACGACAAGAGGCTGTTGCAATTGCTCTATAGTTTTTAACATTATATTGTTCCAGAACTTTAGCATATTCGGAAAAAGCTTTCAATCCGCGATCAATTGCCTCATCGGTAAAGCACATATTAGCATACATCCCTTCACCTAGTTTAGTTGATATACTGTCTTTGTAAACTAATGTTCCATGACTATCTACAACCGTAATACGACAAGAATTTGTTCCTAAATCAATTGCTGCCAGATTTTCGTTTGCCATGGTATCCTCCTCTTTGATATAAACGATGCCGTCTTTTGGGTTTGCGATTAGCTCGTTGTTGACGTTCATTATGCATCATATCTAACAGCATTCCTTCACGAATACCCCTATCGGCAACCGTGACCTCAGAAATCGGCCAAAATGTAAGTAAAGATTCTATAATAGCACAACCTGCAATAGTCAAGTCAGATTTTAATGGTCCGATACACGGATGTTTGCGACGGCCCTCATCACCAATGGTTTTTATTTTATTAATTACTTTTTCAACATCAGAACCGGAAATAGATATTCCATCAACGGCAGAACGATTATATCTGGGCAAGCACAAATGCACCGCTCCCAAAACAGTTACCGTTCCTGATGTGCCAATGACCTGAATTTCCTGATTTTGTATTCCTTCATAAATACCAAATTTATCATCAAATTCTTTTAATATCGATTGTGTACGTTCTATTATGGTGTTATATGCAAGCGTTGTCATATCTTGCTTAGGGAAAGCTTCAGAAATAGTAACAACACCATAAGGAAGAGATACAAACCCTTCTATAAAAGTTTTACCGCTATCTGTTATACGAGCAAGCGAAATTTCCGTTGAACCACCACCAATATCAAACACAAGCATGCGCTTAATATTTCGATTAAGTAGAGGTACACAACCTACCACAGCTAAGCGCGCTTCTTCTTTTGATGATATAATTTCCAAATTTATACCGGCTTCTTTTTTTACCATTTCTACAAATTGAGCACAATTTTTTGCTCTGCGGCAAGCAGCCGTTGCAACAAAACGAGAACCGGCAATAGGGGCATATTCATTTATAACACCCCTACACACTTTTAAGGCAGCAACAGTTCGACGCATAGCAGCTTTTGATAACTCGTTATCATTTATGATACCTTCTCCCAAACGGGTAATTTTAGAAAAAGTTTCAACCACATGAAAAGATGTCGGTGTCGGGGTAGCAATTACTAAACGACACGAATTAGTTCCTAAATCAATTGCTGCATAATTAGGCGCCGGCATAGTGTCTTTTTTTACTACCGGCACATAATTATTTTTTTTTGACACACCTTTTTTCATATATAGCTTTTACGCTCCATATACTTCTGTGCGAACCTTAGTACGTAAATCGTCAATACAAACCAAATTCTTATTTTTATCCTCGTAATACCAATACACCCAACCGTTACAAGCTGCTGCATTTTGAGCTGCCGCACCTACCTGATGGATTGAACCTTCAGCTGTTTCGCTTTTTATAGTTCCATCAGAACGTATAATAGCTGTATGTTTACGAGTTGAATCAAATAATGTTGTTCCGGGCTCTAATAAGCCTCGTTCAACAACTGAACCAAACGGAATTCTAGGTTGTTTACGCTTACAACTAAATTCTAAAGCACTATCTTCAATCGGGGTTACTTCATCAATACGTTTTTGAGCCCCCTCAACATAAGAGCTATCCTTTTCAATACCAATAAAATTACGGCCTAATTTTTTAGCTACGGCGCCAGTGGTTCCGGTACCGAAAAACGGATCTAACACAACATCTCCAACATTTGAAGAGGCCATAATCACCCTATAAAGCAAACTTTCCGGTTTTTGCGTAGGATGAAGCTTGTTTCCATCATCACCTTTTAAGCGTTCTTTACCGGTACAAAGTGGCAACTCCCATGTGGAGCGCATTTGAGTATCTTCATTTAATGCTTTCATTGCTTCATAGTTAAAAGTATATTTTGCTTTCGGATTTTTAACCGCCCAAATCAAAGTTTCATGCGCATTTGTAAAACGTGTACCTTTAAAATTAGGCATAGGGTTCACTTTGTTCCAAATGATATCATTTAAAATCCAAAAACCTAAATCTTGCAATATGTAACCAACCCTAAAAATGTTATGGTATGAACCAATAACCCATATACTACCGTTATCTTTTAAAACTCTTTTGGCTGCGCTGAGCCAACGGCGAGTATAATCATCATATGCAGCTATGCTTTCAAAGCTATCCCACTCTTCATATACTCCGGCAACAGTCGTATTATCAGGACGTGTCAAATTATCGCCCAACTGCAAATTATACGGAGGGTCGGCAAAAATCAAATCTACGGAGTTTTCCTCCATTGCGTTCATAATTCTTATACTATCGTCATTAATAATGGTGTTAATTATATTTTTAGTTTTTATACTTTCTAACTTAACCATTGTTTTTACCTTATTTTACTTACATGAACGTATCCAAGATACTTCAAGATAGTTATAAATTTATTAACATAGAATATTCATATTAAAAAAATTGTCATTTGGTATAAATATAATTAAATCAGACTATTCTTTTATGGATAATTGGTCTTTTAAGACCCTGATTTTATACTCTCTAAAACATTGAGAAAATCTTTCATCTTTAGGTAAAATGTTAAAATTTGGCATATCTGATGCCTTGATGTTTTGCAAAATATCCGATACTTTTAATAAAAGCTGTGCCGAATCTTCAAATTGGCGCAATAAATGACCTTTATTTTCCATCGTAGTACTCTCAAAATCTGCTCTGCAAACTTTGATAAAATCTACAACATAGTTTGTATGTCCTATTTGCAAATTCGATACCAGATCATAAAGCTTGCCTACGCGCATATCTTGTATTAAGTGAAATTTCATATGATGCATCGAACTTAAAAGTGCAAAATCTCTTATTTTATTTGGAATTTTTAAACGCTTACAGATCTCTTTAATAGCATTTATTCCTCTGTTTTCATGACCTTTATGCGATGGTAACTGCTCAGTTGGCGTAAAAGCTTTACCTATGTCATGCACTAAAACAGCAAACTGGACCATTATAGATTCATGGCTAACAAACTTTAAAGCATTGAGCGTATGATCACCCGTATTTCCTTCAGGATGAAATTCAATTTTTTCAGAAATCGAAAATAAGTTATCAATTTCAGGCATAATCTCTTTTAATGCTCCGATTTGGCGCATTATATCAATAAAACGATAAAAAGAAGAACTCAAAAAAGCTTTTTCAAACTCTTGCCATACTCTTTCGGCACTTAAAAAGCTTAACATCTTTTGAGCCACCATATCAGAACATAAATTTATGGCACTTTCATCTACATCAAAATCAAGCTGTGCGGCAAAGCGACACATCCTTAATGCTCTTAGCGGATCCTCAACAAAATGCTCTGCATCTATATGCCGTATAAGTTTATTTTTTATATCCTGTAAACCTCCAAAATAATCAATATACTGACCGGATTGTTCATCATAAGCAATTGCATTACATGTAAAATCTCTGCGCTGTAAATCTTCTTCTAAGGTTATATCAGGTGTAAAAACAAATTCAAAATCAGTATGCTTATTACCTGTTTTTATTTCTTTGCGGGCAAGAGCATATTCTTGTTTGGTTTTTGGATGTATAAAAACAGGAAAGCCTTTACCTACTTGTATAAAACCCAGTTCTCGCATTTGTTTTATATCTGAGCCGACTACGACATAATCTACATCGTTAGGAATTTTGCCCAAAATTTTATCTCGAACTGCTCCGCCTACCTGATATATTTTCATTTTTAAAATCCTTTTTTAAAGAGGATAATATTTTGCAATATAAAATGCAAGCAATTAAAATTTTGCAAAATTAATAAAAAAATCCCCTCTATGAAAAACATAAAGGGGATTTTATTTTACTTAGAAACCCATACCACCGGGCATTCCACCCATGCCACCGGCAGCACCACCGCCGCAATGACATTCTTTTACAGGTTTTTCGGTTACCATAGCTTCGGTTGTTATGAGCAAACCACCAACAGAAGCAGCATCTTGCAAAGCTGTGCGAACAACTTTAGTCGGATCTACAATACCTGCTTTAATCATATCAGTATATTCACCCTTCTGTGCATTATAACCAAAGTTTGTATCTTTGCTTTCCAAAAGTTTGCCAACAATCACTGCCCCATCTACACCTGCATTTTCAGCAATCTGACGAATTGGAGCTTGGATAGCCTTACGAATGATATTAATACCTGCTTTTTGGTCTTCATTTTGAGGATTTAAACCATCTAAAACTTTTGAAGCATACAATAACGCAACACCGCCTCCGGCAACAACGCCCTCTTTAACAGCAGCTCTCGTTGCATTTAAAGCATCGTCAATACGATCTTTTTTCTCTTTAACTTCCACTTCAGATGAACCACCAACACGAAGAACAGCAACACCACCGGAAAGTTTACCCAAACGTTCATTTAATTTTTCACGATCATAATCAGATTTTGTAACTTCAATTTCTTGTCTGATTTGAGCAGCTCTTGCCTTAATTTCTTCTTTATCACCGGCACCATCAATAATGGTTGTATCATCTTTGGTAACTTCAATACGTTTTGCAGTTCCGAGCATATCCAATGTTACGTTTTCAATTTTCATACCAAGTTCTTCAGAAACAACCTGACCACCTGTTAAGATTGCCATATCTTGTAACATTGCTTTTCTTCTGTCACCAAAACCAGGAGCTTTAACGGCGCAAACTTTTAACCCGCCTCTGATACGGTTTACGACCAAGGTTGCCAAAGCCTCACCTTCAATATCTTCTGCAACAATAAGAAGAGCTCTGCCTGATTGAACAACAGCTTCCAACACCGGTAATAATGGCTGTAAACTTGAAATTTTTTGGTCATAGAACAAAATGAACGGATTATCATATTCACAATTCATTTTTTCGGCATTAGTCATAAAATATGGTGACAAATATCCTCTGTCAAACTGCATACCTTCAACAACATCAAGTTCTGTTTCCAAACCTTTTGCATCTTCAACCGTAATAACACCGTCATTACCTACTTTTTCCATTGCTCTTGCTAAATATTCGCCGATAGATGTATCTCCGTTGGCAGAAATTGTACCTACTTGTGCAATTTCTTCAGAAGATTTAATTTCTTTTGAACGAGATTTTACATCTTCTACAACAGCCTCAACTGCCATATCAATACCACGTTTTAAATCCATCGGATTGATGCCGGCTGCAACAGCTTTACAACCTTCTTTAATAATTGCTTCTGCCAATACGGTTGCTGTTGTGGTACCATCACCTGCTTTATCTGCAGTTTTTTGAGCGACTTCTTTAACAAGTTGTGCTCCCATATTTTCAAATTTATCTGCAAGTTCAATTTCTTTTGCAACCGATACACCATCTTTTGTAATTTTGGGTGCACCATAAGATTTATCAAGCATAACATTACGACCTTTAGGGCCTAATGTAACTTTCACAGCTTTTGCAAGTGTTTCTACACCTTTGAGCATTTTTGAGCGAGCATCGCTACCAAATTCAATATCTTTTGCTGCCATAATTTAAAAATCCTTTCCTTATTGAATAATACCAAGTAAATCTTCTTCACGAATCATCAAAAAGCTTTCGCCATCTAATTTAATTTCTGTTCCGGCATATTTTGCAAATAATACCTTATCACCTTCTTTAACTGTTAAAGCAATAACTTTTCCATCAGGTGCAATTTTTCCTGTTCCAACTGCTTCAACAATACCCTCTAATGGTTTTTCTTTTGCTGTATCCGGAATAATGATTCCGCCTGAAGTTTTAGTCACTTCTTCAACACGGCGAACCAAAACTCTATCGTGTAAAGGTTTAATTTTCATTTTTGTTCCTTCCATAAAATTTTTACTAATACTTTAGTTAGTGTTTCAAAGTGCGCTTGTCAAGAAGCAACCACAGAAAAAAATACTCCTTACCGCAAAAAATCAGCAAGGAGTATATTGTCCAATTTTAACTATTGACCCAAATCTGCTAAAACTTCTTTTCTTAAAGTCAGATTATCAATTTTACCGGTTGCTGTTGTCGGAATTTTTTCTTTTATCAAAATGGTTTTTGGTAAATACAGTTCCGGATATCCGTTATTTTTGATAAAATCTCTTAACATTTCTACCGTTAATGAACTATCGGTTGTTACAACCACAATTTGCTCACCTTTATGTTCATGAGGCACGGAAACAACACCGCAAGCAAAATCTTCTTTATCTTCATAAGCCTTACAAATCATATTTTCTACAGCTTTTAAAGATACCATTTCACCACCGATTTTTGCAAAACGTTTAATGCGGTCTTTGATAGTAATAAAGCCGATTTCATCAATTTCGACTACATCACCTGTTTTATACCAACCATCAACAGGTGGAACCAAAACTCCGGGATTTTCAGCCAAAATATAACCTTTCATTACATTCGGACCTTTTACAACCAATTCTCCGCCCTTTTCGATACCATCAACTTTTTCTAACTTACATTCCATACCCGGACAAAGTTTTCCGATAGTACCAAACTTATTAAACACCATATTATTCCCGGCAACGGCAGGAGAGCATTCTGTCGTTCCATATGCTTCCATCAAACGAGTGCCGAGTTTTTCATTTAAAATATTTCTGGTTTCAAGTTTTACACCTTCAGCTCCTGCATATACTAAGCGAAGTGATGCAAAATCTAACGGGTGAGATATTTTGGCATAACTTTTGAAGAAAGTATCTGTTCCGATCATTACCGTTGCGCTTAATTCATATAATAAATCGCTTATAACCCTAAAGTGTAAAGGTGAAGGATATAAAAACACTTTAGCTCCTTGATACAGAGCAAATAATGTCCCCAAGACTAAACCGAAACTATGAAAAATCGGC
Source organism: Alphaproteobacteria bacterium (assembly GCA_045644765.1). Taxonomy (GTDB): domain Bacteria; phylum Pseudomonadota; class Alphaproteobacteria; order RF32; family CAG-239; genus JAFTYO01. The sequence goes on from JAZRHM010000033.1 coordinate 66,265, forward strand.
ATTGAATTTAAGATTATATCTGTTCTGTTTAAGGTTTCAAAAGTGGCAATTTGCCAAACGTTAGAAACAATATTACGATGCGAAAGCACCACAGCTTTAGGAGAACCTTCAGAACCTGATGTAAATAAAATTGCCGCACTGTCATCAGGAGTTGCTTTATACGGAACATATTTTATTTTATATTGTAATAATGCTAAAATTTTAGCAAAAATAGAAACTTTTTTAGCAGCTTCTTCCAAATAAAAAACTTCGAATCCTTCTTCTTTAATAGCAGTTATGGTTTCTTCCAATCCGGCTTTTTTAACGAAAAGTTTTGAAGTAACAACTTTTTTGCTTTTAACCGTTTTTAAACCGCTGATAATATTTTTAACGCCTGCACTGAAATTTATCATCACAGGAACCTGGCCATAGGCATTAAAACCGAAAAATGCACAAATTGCCGCAACCGAGTTCGGAAGCATTAAACCTATCGGCTCTTGATGTTCGGAACGTTGATTAAAAAAACGACCTAAAACGTATGATGCGAGCATAATATCCTTAAAACTTTTCGGTTTACGAGAAATATCTTCTATCACTTTTGGTCTGATTAATCCAAAACATCTTTTTGCATGTCTTTTGGCAGATTTAATCAGCTGAGTAAATACTGTCAATTTCGGATCATACATAGATTTGAAAGCTTGCTCACGCATAATCATATAAATTTCATTTGAAATATGATTACGTTGATGCCTTAGTTCATCTTTTAGCTTTAACGGACGCGGAGCATCTACCACAATTTTGCATCTTGGGAAATAGTGATGCGGAAGTTTGCCGCCGGTTTTGGAAAAATATGACGAATATTGTAAACCATTAATCCAAACAGGAATAACCGGAGCATCTGTTTTATCTGCCAAAAGTCCGGCAGATTCATAAATCTTCATAATATTTCCGTTGGTGGTCATGCGTCCTTCAGGAAATATAACACACAATCTTTCAGAGTTTACTTCCGTAATTAATTGTTTCAAATCAGGAATATCCAAATTGCCATATTCCATAATATCGGCTGTTTTCATAAACAAACGCACCCAATAGTTACGATAAAGCTGTCCGTGCAATGCAAAAATAGGCCTACCCGGTAAAAAAGCAAACAACACTATCGGATCAACATAAGAAACATGGTTAGAAATGTAGATACCTTTTTTAGGTAAATCTTTCAAATCAAAATTTAACTCAAAACGAATCTTAATAAGCCTGAAAAAGCATCTTAATAAAAAACGAACTGTATCTTGCAACATAATTTATCCTCGTCTTTTCAATTGATTTTGCTTAACTTTATAACAAATAAATTGTTATGTAAAGTAGGCACTTTAGAGATACTGATAAACAATTAATAAAAAAGAGGCTTTTGCAAGCCCCTTTGTTTAGTGTAATTTAAGTGATTTAAATTACTTCTTTGTTTTACATTTAATAATCATACAAACAATTATCAATGCAAAGAACAAAGAAATACCATTAAACAACATCATCTGCACAGAGTGTAAATATACACCGTACAATATCCACGATACCATACCGATAATGTAAATGATGTACGTAAACAATGACAAACCGTCAACATTTTTACTACGAATTGTTTGAATGGTTTGAGGTAAAAATACAATTGCCGTACAAATACCTGCTAAATAGCCTAAAAATTCTCCAAAAAAATTTTCCATAATTGCTTCCATTAAAATTTAACTTACGGTTCTTATTATATATTTTATCATGTTCTTTGTCAATGAAATTGTTACACCTTCTTGACCTTCAAAAAAAAATATGTAAAATTGATATAAAGCTTAAAGGAAATGAGATGAAAAGAACAAAATATAACAACGTTAACGGTTGGCTTATTATTGATAAACAAAGAGATATAGGTTCAACCGATGTTGTAAATCAGACAAGGCGTTTACTCAATGCCAACAAAAACGGTCACGCAGGTACGTTGGATCCTTTTGCAACCGGCGTTTTACCGATTGCATTTGGTGAAGCAACAAAGCTCATTCCGTTTGTAACAGATGGTAAAAAAGAATATGAATTTATCTTAAAATTCGGAGTTGAAACAAACACAGATGATTCCGAAGGAACTGTTATAAACACATCAAATTATATTCCGACAGTTGATGAAATTTTAAAAGTTTTACCCCAATTTATAGGAACCATTAAACAAACTCCTCCTATCTATTCGGCTATTAAGATAAACGGGCAAAGAGCTTATAAGTTGGCAAGAGAAGGAAAAGAGGTTAATATTCCGGAACGCCAAGTTGAAATTTATTATTTAGATTTTTTAGAACAAATAAACGAATCGGAATTCAAATTTAAAGTCGGTTGTTCAAAAGGCACATATATCAGAACTTTAGGTAAAGACATTGCCCTAAAATTAGGCACTTTGGGACATTTAAGCGAACTGAGAAGAACAAAATGCGCAATTTTTTCGCTTCAGGATACGATTTTACTGGAAAACTTAAAAAATATGGTGTATGAAGATGAAAGACTTTTGTCGCTTCTTCCGGTTAAGACATCACTGCGCGACATCGCGGTGATTGCCGTTTCGGAAGAAGAAGCAACTAAATTAAGACATGGACAAGGCTTGTCACCGAAAGCATATCAAGGGTTTCCCCTAAATACGCTTTTAGCTGCTTTGTGTAATGATTGTTTAGTTGCATTGGTAAGGGTTGAAGAAAGAAGACTTTCTCCAATCCGTGTGTTTAATTTATAAAATGAAAAGGAAAAATAAGATGTCGATTACAAATGAAGTTAAACAGGAAATTATTGCAAAATACGGTACAAAACCGGGAGATACAGGTTCTCCTGAAGTTCAAATTGCTATTTGGACATATCGTATTAATTCTTTGATTGAACACTTTAATGTTCATAAAAAAGACTTACATTCCCGTTTAGGTTTAATGAAAATGGTTAGCCGTCGTCGTCACCTCTTAGATCACTTAAAAGCTAAGAGTAACGATCGTTATCAAGCAATCATTAAAAAATTAGATTTACGTAAGTAATTCGCAAATTTTAAAAACTGCGGGGCAAGGGCTCCGCAGTTTTATAAAATCCTTAAAGTTTTTTAAGGTGAGGTTTTAAAAGAAGAAATATGAAAGGTAGAAAAATATGATAAATTTTAAACAATACCGCCAAGAGATGGAATGGGGCGGTCGTAAACTCGTTTTAGAAACAGGCAAAATTGCCAGACAAGCAACAGGTGCCGTTTTGGCCACATATGGAGATACAGTTGTAGTTGCAACGGTCTGCGCAGCAAAAGAAGCAAAACCCGATCAAGATTTCTTCCCATTAACAGTTAACTATCAAGAAAAATATTATGCAACCGGTAAAATTCCGGGCGGTTTTATGAAACGTGAAGGAAAACCTTCCGAACGTGAAGTTCTTATTTCTCGTTTGATTGATCGTCCTATCCGCCCACTCTTCCCGGATGCTTTCAAAAACGAAGTTCAAATTGTATGTACAACTTTATCACATGACCAAAAGAACGATTCTGATGTTGTTGCCATGATTGCTGCTTCTGCCGCATTAGCCGTTTCAGGCGTTCCGTTCTTAGGTCCTATCGGTGCTGCAAAAATCGGTTATAAAGATGGAAACTATATCTTAAACCCAAGTATTGAAGAACAAAAAACATCCGATTTGGAATTGGCTGTTGCCGGAACCAAAGAAGGCGTGTTGATGGTAGAATCTGAAGCTAACGAACTTTCCGAAGAAGTTATGCTTGGCGCAGTAATGTTCGGTTTTGAAAGTTTTCAACCGGTTATTAACATGATAAACGAGCTTAAAAAACAAGCCGGAACAGTTGCATGGGAAGAACCTAAGTTTCCTGAAGAGTTTGAAGCTTTGTGCGCTCGTGTTGAAAAAGATTTTGCTAAAAAATATGACGAAGCATTTAACGAAGTTGATAAACTGACACGTGGCAACATCTTAGGTTGTTTGGCTGAAGAAGTTAAAGCAACCATTGATCCTGAAAATGAGCTTGAAGTTCGTTATGTTGGTGATGCAATTGAACATATTATGCACAAAACCATGCGTGAAAAAGTTCTTTCTACCGGCAAACGTATTGACGGTCGTGATACAAGAACAGTTCGTCCGATCAGTTGTGAAGTTGACGTATTACCTACGACACATGGTTCAGCTTTGTTTACTCGTGGTGAAACACAAGCTTTGGTCGTTACCACATTAGGTACCGATGATGATGCTCAAATTGTTGACGGTTTGATGGCTGAATATAAACAAGACTTTATGTTATATTACAACTTCCCTCCGTTTTCTGTTGGTGAATGTGGCCGTTTAGGAACTCCGGGCCGCCGCGAAATCGGTCACGGAAAACTTGCTTGGCGTGCAATTCACCCGATGATGCCTGCAGACAAAGAAAAGTTCCCGTATTCCATAAGAGTTGTTTCTGACATTATGGAATCTAACGGATCTTCTTCTATGGCAACCGTTTGCGGAACAACATTATCATTGCAAGCTGCCGGCGTACCGATGAAAAAACCTGTTGCAGGTATTGCTATGGGCTTAATTAAGGAAGATGATGGTCGTGTTGCAATTTTGACTGATATCTTAGGTGATGAAGACCACTTAGGCGATATGGACTTTAAGGTTGCCGGAACAAAAGATGGTGTGACTGCTTTACAGATGGATATCAAAATTACATCTATCACTAAAGAAATTATGGAACACGCTTTAGAGCAAGCTCATGAAGGACGTATACATATCTTAGGTGAAATGGCAAAAGCTATTGAAGCTCCGAGAGAAAAAGTATCACCTTTGGCTCCACGCATTATATCAATCAAAATTCCTACAGATAAAATTCGTGAAGTTATCGGAACAGGTGGCAAGGTTATCAGAGAGATTGTTGAAACCACTCATACCAAAATCGACATTACTGATGACGGCGTTGTTAAAATTGCCTCTATGAAAAAAGAAGACGGCGACGCAGCTTTAGAGTGGATTATGGGCATTGTTGCCGAACCTGAAATGGGCAAGATTTATCATGGCACCATTACCAAGATCATGGACTTTGGTGCATTTGTCCGCTTCCTTGGCACAACCGAAGGTTTGGTTCACATTTCCGAAGTTAAAAACGAGCGCATTGCCTCTGTTTCTGACTTCTACAAAGAAGGTGATCAAATTTGGGTAAAATGTCTTGGTGCTGACAATCGTGGCAAGATTAAACTTTCTGCCAAGAGAGTAAACCAAGAAACAGGCGAAGATTTAGAAAAATAATCTGCCTCGTTATCCTTAAACTGCCATCCCTTGCCAAAGTGGTGGCAGTTTTTTTATTTTAGAACATCAAGTTATCACCCCTGCTTAAATAACAATAATAAAACGTCATCCCCTGAGCGAATAAAATGAGCGAGGTAAGGGATCTTCAACTTAGAAAAAATCATCAGATAAATCGTTCCATTGAGGATTCTTTTTTGAAATTAGTTTTTCTTTTACTTTTCTATAACATTTTTTCAAATATTTTTCACATGCAATTATTGGTCATTATATATACATACATTGTTTTCATAATAAAACAATAAAGCACATTAAATTTTTCTGTCAATCAATAATAAAAATTTGAAGATCGCTGATCTCACTCGTTATACTCGCTCAAGCGATGACAGTTTGAATAACAATAATGAAATGTCATCCCCTGAGCGAATAAAATGAGCGAGGTAAGGGATCTTTCACTTTTTTAAATCTCTGCCAATACTATATTACAAATAAAAATTCCCGATAAAACCTATTAAAATCTATTGCAAAATACTTAAAAACAACATATAATATAGTAAAATTTGCATTTTTTTACAATTTGCGAAAAGTTTTTTATTGGGGTTGTGTCAGATGAAAAAATTTATTGCTTTGATTATATTTGCTTGTTGCTGTTGTGTACATGCGGCATATTCTCTCATGCAACCTCTTTCTTTGGGGTCAGGAAATACAAGGTCTGGTTATCCTGACTGTGACTCAATAGCTGTCGGTTTATCATATATTAATTTTTATACTTTTTTTGAAAAAAATAAACAAACAACGTGTGATGACGATAGTGAACAGAACAGTTGTCTTAAAGATGGAATGACTTATTATTTTTGTGCCAGAAATTATAGTACTGATTCTTCAGTGATTAGTTGTTTATTAGATGGAACAACATCATATATGTACGACGCTGACACTAATTCGATACCTTGTAGTATTGGAAGTGCACTGGATAGCTTAACTGTTGTGGGTTATGATTTTCCTTTTTGTTATATATTATTTG
>JAZRHM010000034.1:0-104569 GCA_045644765.1 Alphaproteobacteria bacterium
CAGAGGGTAATGATACTGAAGAATATAGAAAAAAATGTATTAATGCTGGTGCAATTGCTGTTTGTTCAACAATGAATGAGGTTGGAGACATAATAAGGAGCAAACAATAGCTCGTAAAATGTGAGTTAAGCATCACCAATACAAACAGCAGGCTGAGAAACGCCTGCTTTTTCTTTTCTTTCCAAACCTTTCAGCAGTTTGAATATTTGTTTTTTGAAATTTCTTAAATTTAATCTATTATTATTGACTTTATTTTTAATTTACTTTAACCTATCGCCAAGTAGCATTTAAAAGGAATAGAAACATGAATAATCAGCAAAGATCCCCCTTACATTTATTATGGCTAGATAAGTATACAAAGGCTTTATCTGCAATCGAAGCATCCCAAAAAAATGGTCATGGCGTTTTGATTGAAATTGCCGCACAACATCCGTTAAAAGAAGGTAAATATCCTGCTGAAGAGTTTCAGAAAAGATTAGATTTAGGGATAAAACTTTATAAAGAATTATCCGCTCATCAAGAAGTTAAATTTTATGTTCCAGGTTCCAAGCATCAAGAAAATGGAACAGCCGATTTAGTATCTTTAGCCGAAGCCGGCAAAAATTATTTAATAAGCAAGGGTATCCCTCAACAAAACATCTTTGCAGATGATGCTAATTATGAAATTATGGGTAAAAAAGGTGTTTATAATTCAACAGATGAATGTTATGTTTCATGCAAATTGTTTGAAAAGTATAATTTTAAGGAGTTGCACTTGGTTTGTTCTCCAAATCAGATGATGCGTAAAATGCTTTGTTATATTGATTTTGGTTATTTTCCTAACATTCATACAGCTTCATGTGATAAGATGTATCATAATCCGATAAACGAAATTTTTGAATGCATTCCTAAAGTTTTGGAAAATGATCAAAAAGCTCAAGATGAAATAAGAAATGCTCGTAGAGTGGAGTTTATGGCACATAAGTCAAGAGATTAGCATCACCCCAAACACCCTTCATGGGTGTTTTTTTATGACCCTAGGTATTTGATTCTCCAATTCCGACTACGTCGTTGCTTGACTTCACATCGCTCGTTTGTAATTTTGGGAATTTATTGGAACTTATAGCGTATTTAAGGATAACATATATATAAAATTATTGCAAAAATCTATTTTCTCCCTTAAATTGTCACATAATAGAAAATTACTATAAAAATGACAAAGAAACAGAAAATCTTCAACCCTATAAGTATGCTGTTTTCGAGGAAGAAACACTTTTTATGGTAGCACAAAAATTTACGGAAAAAATGAACAATATACTTAGAGGGTAAATATGAAAGTTTATCTACATACATATGCTTAAAAAGAAGGTTACAAATCTCTTTCCATATTTGATAAAAATATAAAAAATGTAACGAATAAAAACCAAATTGATAAAACATAAAATAAAAGCATAAACAAACATGAAAGACGCATCATAATGTTAAACGAAATTTTTTTACAATATGAAAAAAATATTTACAACTTAATCAAGTTATGTAAGGGAAAAATCATCGCTTTTGACTTTGATGGAACATTAACTCGTTTCCAATATGCTGATAATAAAATGTTACCCTGTAAAGACGAAGATATTGAAACGTATACCAAATCCGGGGGTAACATTTATAAAAAAATATATATCTTTAAAACTATGCAATATATCATATCTCAACTTAATAAAGAAGATGTTTTCATTGTGACATCAACCGTCCCTTCACTTAGAAAAATTAAAAATAAAATTATTTTTGAAAAATTTTCAATTCCTGACGAACAAATTATTCATACTGCCGGATCATTAAAAAAAATAGATGCTTTAATTGATATTCATAATAAAAAACAAAAAGATATTTTATTCTTGGAAGACAATTATAAAATTTTACTCACGGCTGAAGAAAATTTAAGCTTTGTCAGAGGATATCTGATATCATCTCTTTTAGCTTAATAAAAAAGTGTAAATTTTTGAAATTGCAAAAATATTGACATATAAAAATATTTGGATAATAATACAAACATAAGTTAGCTTCAGGAGAGATATTTATGATTAATCATAACAAGTTAAAATGGCATAATATAAAGATGCAATGCATAAAATCTGGCTGTCCTAATATTCAAGTACAACCGGGGCGTTCATTATCTGATGTTTTAAAAGATGTATGTAATATTACCAGTAAAGCTAACATGCCTGTTACAACAGATTTTCACGGAGGGTTTGTAATTCCTGCCGGCACAGAGTATCATGATGCTTACTTTATGGCTTTGGAACAAACTGATACATGTTCTCCTCAAGACCGATTAGCTGAAGCACAAATGATTAAACAAGTTGTTCCTAATTTTGAATTTGACGAAGAGCTAAAACTCAGTTTGGCATATTACAGACATGAAGTATTAAAAGAAAATCCGCAAAATATTAATCAATTTACTGAAGAAGATATCTTAGATACATTCAAAATATTAAACAAAATGAAAAATGATGAATACAAAGTAACTTTACCGTTATTAGAAAAAGAACTACAAACAAAATATCCGCAAACATATACTGCTTTACAACAAAAAGAACAACAACCTACTCGATATAACGGATTTACGAGATAGTATTTATCTGATAAAATATCTCAATACCAATACCTATTAGGCAATAACAGTATGACAGGTCCAAAAACCTGTATTTATGCGTTACACATCTTTTAGATGCTAAAGCACCTATAAAATACTTGACATAAATATCAAAAAACATAAAATATTATATGAGTGGTGAATGTTTATGAAGAGGCAATCCAATGGAAAACGACAATCCTTCTCCCGAAACACAACAAGCCATAAAAGATGGCATTAACTGGCTTGCAAATTGGTACAAAGAAAGATGCGATGCCGGAGTTATTTCATCTGAAGAATATGAAAGTGCCATTAAAAAATTGCAAGAAGTTAAGATATATACCACAAAGCAAGGTTCCAATCGTATAACCGAAGAATTAGAAAATGGTAATCTCCATTTTACTCCTGAATTGCAGGAAAAAGGCGCCACAATTGATATGTGGAAAGATCTGATGGCGGCTAAAAATACTTTTCCACTAGGATGGTGTGCCAGAAAACAAATAAAAGAGCCCGCTATTATTATTGATATTGATAAAATAAAAGAGCAACGAGGAAATGATCCTAAAGAAATTTCTTCAGTAATTATACACGAACTAACACATCTTACGGCCGACTGTTTTCATGCTAATCATGATGTTAAAAAAATTATGTGTGGAGAAGATATAAACATCGAAGCAAAAAAAGCTTACAATTTGTCTCATAATAAAAGTGTAGAAAATATAACCATAAATCCCAACATAATTGCTGATACCAATACACCATTAGTTGTGCCTAAAGTTGACAATTCAAAAACATTACTTGCCGGCAACACAGATGAAACTTACGGCTTTATGAATGATGGCGTTTCTTATAATAAATATTTGGATGCAAACAACGAAATTTATGCAAGAATTATGCAATTTCGCTATGAAAACGGATTACAAGCCGATGATTTAATAAGCAATGAAGATCTTAAAAAAATGGAAAATGACAGAAATGTCATTGACAGATATAAACCTCAAGTCATCTCTTCTATTCTTAATGATATAGCTGTCGTTCCAAATCTTAAAAATCAAATGAAAAAAGATTTGGAAGATGCGCAGCTTTATATGTCTAACATGGAAGAAAAATACTTTGCTAATAATACCAAAGCCTCTACACAGCAAAAAAATTCTAACATCCCATTAGATTTAATTGCAGCAAAAAGCAGAGACACTTATAGTGCGTAACAATGTTCAGAGAATAATTTGCTTATATTTTGTAAAACAAATTAAATTTGCTAAATTTTGATTGCGTGTTCCTAGATGCCGCACCTATAAAAATAGGTGATAATTGTATGACAGGTCCAAAAACCTGTATTTATGCCGTTACACATCTTTTAGATGCTAAAGCATAGCAAAAATACTTGACACAAACATCAAAAAAACATAAAATAAAAATACAAACAAATTATTATACAAGTATTGTGCCTATTATATTACGCATATGCTAAAAACTATAAAAGTTTTCCATAATAATTTGTTTTTTAAATTGAAATATTCTTACATGTTTAATCAAATAAATTATCCCATTATGGAAAAAGTTTTTTATTTCGTTCAAGCTATGCTTATGCTTGTTTATATTATTTCTATTTTGTTATGGAAAACTGATAAGCAAGAAGCTAAACTTATGCTTCGTGGCGCATCTACATCACTTTGGATTGTCACACTCTTTATCTGTTGTAATTGTTCAAATGATTCGCTTATTCCTCTTATCTTATTGTTGATTAACACAATATTGATTTTTGTTAATAGTGTTTTATCAAAAGAAGAAATTAAGAAATAGAAATAATGCAACAACACATCAAAACTTGAGCATTAAAACTTTTCACATTTGTGATTTGTTTGATGCTCAAGTTTTTTTAAATGGTTTAATTACAATTTTAGTTGACAAAAACATGATTGCATGTTAGTTTTGCTCTATCTTACTATAATTTATTCATTATTAACCATTAAATTTTCACAACTATGCTAAAGTTCTTGAAAAATCATTGGGCATCGATTGTTTTTGCCCTATGCGCCCTTGCAGTTTATGCATTTGACATTTTTGCTCCGCTTTTTTCCATTGAAACGAGAGCTCTACTCGGTTATTTTCCGATTGTATGCTTAGCATTCTTTTTAGGATGTGGGGTCAATCTTGAAGATAACTCATCATGGATAACTTTCGTTGTTCTCTGCCTTTTGGCTGCAGTTATTCAATGTGTTCTGTGTGTATGCTTGCTACCTACTTGGCAATACGCAGCGACTATTATCTGTGCCGGAGTACTTTGTGTTTTGGGTAATTTTGCAGTATCATTTTTTGCTTTCATATTAATGGAAAAGCATCGAGATTTTCAAAAAGAGGCAAGAAATAGCTAAAAAAACACCACATTCTTATAAAAAACCTCCTGTTTTGGGAGGTTTTTTTATTGACAAATTTAATCAATAACTATACAATATTTTCACAATGTTTAATTATTTAATTTTAGTTTTATGGAAACAATTCTTATTATTGTATTTGGAGTGCTTTTCGCGTTTCTTTGCGCATTAGGTATTTTAACAAACATGCACCTTTTATCCCGATCAAAAAACAAAGACAAAGTGTACGATGACGTTGTACTACGTAATGGTGAGCTTTGCTACGCATACTCAGATGACGAGGTTTATGACGGAGTTGTGGTTGCAACTTGTAGCGGTCAATACTCTTTTATCAGAGCCTCGACCGGAGTGCTATATTTTTTAAGAACTGCTAAGCTTCCCATCAACGAAAATGTGGTAATTGCCGTCAGACATCGTCCGTCTGCCATGGATAAATACTTAAAACCGCATGAACCTCCTAAATATGTGGTATCTGAAAAAGGCGACATTGAGGCAGCTGTTCTTTGTCGGTTAAATAAAGACATTTTGCTTTGTTGCACGGAAGAACAAAACGATGATTTTATCGGTTCTGCCATGCCAAAGCATATGCTGGTTAGATGCACTGTTGAAGAACAGGCAAAATATGCAAAAGCAACCGACAGAATTTATGATGCCAGCGAAGATTTTCGTTGTTTTGAATATGAAAGGGAAAAACCTTGCACCATCCCGATCATCAGAACTGATGAAAAATTTATCATTCCGGCATGCTTGCGTAAAAGTAACAAGCGAAAGAGGTTGTAAAAACAACCTCTTCTTTTTATGTATTTTTGGTAAAATTTTTATTTTAAAGTAAAACAATTTCGTCTTTTAAAATACTAAAACTCATTGCATTTAAATCGAAAATATTTTATCATCATTATGTATTTTTATATATAAATATATATATTTTAAAAATTTTTAATAAATTTATAAGGTATGATTTTATGATAAATAATAAAAACAAAAGAGACGAATTAAAAAAACTTATAGAAAAAAGTAATGATGTATATGCTCTTGTTGAATATTTAGATAAATATCTTTATTATAAAGAAGATGTTGATTATCTGCTCCACTCATTCAAAAATATAGAAACAAATTGTGCTTATACAATGGAATATAAAGATTATTGGTATTTTTTTGAAGAATATATCAGATTTTTAACCATCGCGATGTCCAATGGTTATATTGAAAACAACACAGAAAACAGAAACAAAGTTGAAGAACTTATTGCTAAAAACACAAAAAGAGAAAAGTGTACCTTGGCAACTTATTTATATGCTGCTCGTTTTTACAGAAATATGTATTTAGGCCACATTGATGAATATATTGATAAAAAATATGAAATTATACAATTATATGAAAAAGCCGCACTTAAAGGGAGCAATCAGGCGCAAAAAGAAAAACAAAATTTTTTAGAAAAAATTGAAAGCCTAAAAAAACAACCAACTGAAAAAGAAAACAAAAACAACCTCATAAAATTAATAGACAACAAAAATGATTTTTTAGCTCTAATAGATTTTATGGATAATTATCACACCGAAAATCAAGATATAGAATATATTTTATATAATTTTAAAAAGATAGAAGATAATTCATCTCATTTGTTGAAAAAAACATACTACTGGCGTTTTTTTGCAGAGTATATCAGAGCTTTACATGGTGCCATTGATAAAGAAGTTATTGAAAACAATGCAGAAAACAGATGTAAAGTTGAAGCACTTATAAACAAAACAACTTCACAAAAAGATTGTCCTCATGTTGCTTATTTATATGCAGCTCGTTTTTATAAATATATGTATATGAGAAACATTCATGGATACAGAAATACTGATACCAGAGCTGAAATTTTAAGTCTGTATGAAAAAGCCTCATTTAATGGAAATATTTTTGCTCAAGACGAAAAATTGAAATTTTTAGCACAAGCTGACACTGTTATAAAAAGCCCGGAGAAGATAAAAAATGAAGTGGTTTTACCAAAAGACGAACCATCACAAGAAACAAATTATAAATTGTTAGATTTCGATCCGAAACTAATTAATGCCAACACAGATTTAATTAAACTTACCGCAAAATTAGAAAAATCAAACCTACCTTTTACATTGCTGATATCAGGACCTCCGGGAACAGGAAAAAGCTATTATCTTAGATATTTAGCTCAAAGAATGGGGAAAAGCTTTATAGAAAAAACCTCAGCAGAACTTTTTTCAAAATTTCAAGGAGAACCTTCTAAAAATGTATTAACTCTTTTCAAAAATGCTGAAAATAAAAAAGCCGGCATAATATTAGATGAGATTGAGACAATAACAGGAGATAGAGGTAAAAACAGTGATTTAAGCAACCCATGGCGTTCCGAAATGACAAATACGTTTTTAACCTGTTTAGAAAACACCCAATATCCTTTTATGGCCACAACAAACTTTATTTCCAAGATAGATAAAGCTATTTTGAGACGTTTTGTTTTCAAAATCAAATTTGACTATTTAAAACCTGACCAAATCGAATATGCTTTTCGTCTGACTTTTAATTTAGAACCTCCTGCCGGTTTATTAAAACTTGGCGGACTTACCAACGGCGATTTTGCAATAGTTAAGAAAAAAGCTGAAATTCTTGATTGTTTATCAAATGTTCAAGAGCTATATAATATGCTTAAAGAAGAAGTCTCCGTTAAAGCAATTGGTAATGTCGTTCATCTCGAAGAAAAAATAAATTTTGATAGAAACTTTGTCAACATTGAAGGAAGTTCTTTAGATTTATATGTCAAAAAAATAAAAGAAAATAAAATTAATAACTTCTCTATTTTGTTACATGGCCCATCGGGAACCGGAAAAAGTTTATATTTACGTCATTTAGCACAAGAACTCGGTTATGAACTGATTGAAAGAAGGGCTTCTGACATATTAAGCAGATGGCATGGTGAATCTGAACAAAATCTTGCCAACGCTTTCGAAGAAGCTAAAAATAGGAGAGCTATACTCATCTTTGATGAAATTGACAGCTTTTTATCAAGCAAAAATAATATGCAGCAAGTTCATAATGCTCAACTTGTAAATGAATTTTTGGTTCAATTAGAAAACCATCCGTATCCGGTATGCGGTACAACAAATTATCTTGAAAACATGGAGCAAGCTTCCTTACGTCGTTTCAAAATAAATGCTAAATTTGATTATTTACATAAAGATCAATACAATTATGTATATAATAAAACATTTGGTGTTGAGCCCCCAAAAGAAATTAATAAATTTACAAAATTGACACCGGCAATTTTTACATTAGCGGCAGAAAAAGTAAGTTTAGAAGATGCGCAAAAAGATGAAAGTCGCATATTTGAAATATTTTCTGAAGAAGTTAAAAGATGTACCGGAGAAAATATACATCAAAAAGAAGATCAAACTTATGAGAAACTCTTCATCAATAAATCAGATCTTTATACAAATCTCATCACGGATAATTATGATAAGGTTTTAACCGGCTTTGTAAAAGTTATAACCGATAAAGGTTACGGATCAGGATTTTTCATCACCGACAATGGCTTTATTTTAACAAATAAACACGTTGTTCATGAGCAAACAATTGTTAAAATCAAACTATTCTCCGGAAGAGAAATTCCGGGAGAAGTTATCAGAACAAACAATCTTGATATAGCTCTTATTAAAGTTTCTGAGGAAAACAAAGTTTATCCGATGACAATAAAAACTGAAGAATTAAGTGTAGGATCAACAGTTTTTTGTTTAGGAAACCCTAAGGGACACGATCAGGTTCTTTCAAAGGGTTGCATAACCAGATATACCTATGATACTGAAAAAAATCCGCGTATAGAAACCGATTGTGTGTTAAATAAAGGCTCTAGCGGAGGCCCTTTGTTTGACGAGTTTGGAAATGTTATAGGAGTAAATGTACAA
This sequence comes from Alphaproteobacteria bacterium, assembly GCA_045644765.1. Lineage (GTDB taxonomy): Bacteria > Pseudomonadota > Alphaproteobacteria > RF32 > CAG-239 > JAFTYO01. The sequence goes on from JAZRHM010000034.1 coordinate 8,901, forward strand.
GGTTGGAGAGAAGAAAGAGGAGCGCTTTTAGGAATTAACTTGCATGTTCCAATAAACGATGCCTTAAATGCGTTAAATATAAAATTTAATTCATAAATCTTATCATACAGGAGTAATAAAACAATGACCATAAACAAACATAAAGATATCATCATAAACAAATATACCGAATATAATGAAGATGAGCGCTTAGTTAGTGATAGAGGTCACAATTTAGAATATCTTACAACTATGCGCTATATTCAAAAATTTCTAAAACCAGGTGCTAAAATATTAGAAATCGGTGCCGCAACCGGTCGTTATTCTATTGCTCTGGCTAACATGGGATATGATATTACCGCTGTTGATTTAACTCCTAAAAATGTTGAAGTTATGAAATCTAAAAGCAAACATCTAACAAATTTTACATGTATGGTTGGAGATGCTTTAGATTTGAGTATGTTTGAAGATAAAACTTATGACATGGTTCTAAATCTTGGACCTATGTATCATTTGTTTAACAAGAAAGATAAAGAAAAAGCCGTGAATGAAACAATTCGTGTTGCTAAAAAAGGCGGAGTTTGTATGTTTGCATATCTTCCTTGCGCTTCTTTAATGACCGGTTATGGTTTACGCCATCAGGCTACCGAACATCTTATAGAAGTTATGGATAATAAAGGACGCTTTAAAGACATTCCGGAAGAAATATTCAATGCTTTTCATATAGAAGATTTTAAAAAACTTTTTGAAAAAACAAAAACAACCTACATTACCAATGTGGCAACAGACGGTATAGCATATGCTATGAGAGAATGGGTTGAACAACTTTCTCAAAAAGACTATGAAGCTTTTGTAAAATGGCATTTTTTAACTTGTGAGCGCTTGGATCAACAAGGTTACAGTGCACATTTGCTATATATCTGCAAGAAAAAATAACAAAAATCACATAAGCACATACTTGACAAAAGTTTACCGTAATATTATAATGCGCAACATATTAATATTATTGTATCACCCTTTAAATTTACAAAATTATGAATCCAAAATTATTTAATCTTTCAGAAGAACAACAAAATATGTTGTCTGGAAAGAAAACTATTACGGCTGATGATGTCAGAACTGTTTTCCAAAGTTATTCTTCGGGAAAAATTAAAAGAACCAAAGTAGGAAGGCTTAGTGTGAATGAATTTATTTCCCCGGAAATAGATTTTTCTCTTGCAAAACACGAAGGACGTTTTGTTTTCTTTGCCCTTGAAAAAGTCAAAGAATCATTGTTCTCAAAAGCAAAGTATCGAGTTTTCATTTGGCCTTTAGGTTTTAATGTGATAATTGCGGTGCCACATGAAAGTGTTTCATTTGAAAAGCCTGCAAAAGGATATGCAAATGAAATTATGTTCCTTAAAACGCATGGAAATAAACACGAATTATACACGCACCACTGTTATGACCGAGATCACACTCTGATATATGAAAACACACATCTTTACAGAGCGTTTAACATTGAAAATAAAAAAGCAACCTGCGTAAAAGATTATGCCGTACATCGTTATCGTTGGACAAATCCTGATGTGTGGGTACAAGAACAATTTTCCATCATAAGATACTATAAACCTTTGTTTTTCTTAAGACACGATCCGGAAAAAATTCCTCGTAACAGCGTACAGCTTTCTTATCCTACAAAGCCAGCTCTTTGCGGACATGAAATTCATGAAGACTAGTTTTCTTTAAAACCTAAAACAGCGTCCGGGCGGGACGCTGTTTTTTTGTTTTTGGATTTAATTTTTTCTTCCTTGTGAAGCTTTCCAATTTTTCAAATATTCGGCTACCGGTCCTAGTTTTTCCGGTCTTGTATGTTCTCCTAAAAGAACTCGCGCCGCCTCTATTGCATTGACATCTTCATTTGCTGATGATTGGTGCTTTTTAATACGTTGTATAGCTTCTTTAGCTCTTAATTCATTGCCATGAAAAATATCATCAGCTGACATTAAGCCGTCTAATGCCAAATTTTTTGTTACTTGTATTAAATTGCGCTTGATAGTGTTATCAACACGTCGCGGATTTTCAAATTGATAAACTTCATGTTGAACGGCACGAAGCAATTTTAACATTGTGCCGATTTTTTCATCTGTGCCGGCAAGTTCTTTTGCTACATTCGGATATGAATATACAAGAGAAACAGGTAATAACGGCTTAAATTCTTCAGGATATTCACCAAGTTTTGAATCAAAACGACCACCTGCCGAAACGCGGTATGGATGTGCGACACAGTTGCCTATTATAATATCTTGAGCAATACCGTCTAAATTATCATATGAAAGATATCTGTTATGTTCATCTCTGCTGACAGGAACAGCAGGCATCACAAAATGTGTTGATTTAACATCACCATCTTTTTCCATTTTATTAAAAGCAAAAGAAAATTCAGATGCAATTCTTTTTTGATACGACGGATAACCGAACATTACAAAAGATACATCTTCTTTGTCTTTAAAATATTTATTTCTTATTTCAGCTAAAAGCTGAGTATTATCTTCGGTAGAAGTATCATTAGGGGTTACTAAACATTCTTGCAAAATTTCTTCAGAAATGCCTGCTGAACGACAATAACGCACATACATTTCCACTTCACTACCCGTATTATATTGCAACCCTTCTTGACTAAAATCTGTATTTCCTTGATTGTCATACAAACCTAAGAAAATCAATTTTTTAGGAGTTCCTGTATTTTTTATATCTGCCAACCAAGCCTCAATTGCCGGCTCCGCAGCACCCGGATGACCTGAAAAAATTACAAAAGCATCTGCATTTGTCGGCAACTTTTTATAATCAGCACAAACAATCTCTTTATCATAACCATCATATTTAATAATTTCACCATCTTTAACAGCGCCTAATTCTTCAGCATCAAGAACAATTTGTTTTTCTTTTTCCGTTAAAGAAAAACGCAAAACATCTTCATCTTTTGACGGATGGTTTTTCTTAACCATATCAGCAGCTTTACGCAAATCTAAACCGTTTTCGTAAATTATAGCGTCTATTTGTTGTATTAAATTTTTATCTTCGGTGTTTTCTAATGCGTTGACATCAGATTTATTTTCTAAAAATTTTAATGCTCCTTCTTGATTTTTAATACCTTTTAGCAACTCTGATATCTGGTCTATATATTCATAATATTTTTTATCGCACCCTTTTTGTTCTAATTCTGTTTTAGCAATAGAAGAAGCTTTTTCATCTCCGCGTAAAGAAGCTTTTACATAATTCATCGCAACTGATTTAAAATCCATTCGTTGCATTAATTCTCGTATGTATTTTATATCTTGAACATATGCATCAAAATAGCGTTTTTCTACCCAACCACGCTCTGCAAGAGACTCTTTATAGTCTTCAAAATTAAGTTTTTTTCCTGCAAAAAAATCTTGAACAATTTGTTCATAAACGGTTGGTGTATATGTCATGCTTAAAAACTCCTTTTTTCAATTATTTTATACAATAATGTATACAATCAGGCCAATTTTGTCAACATTTATTTTCGTAAAGCTTATGGCACATTTTAATGTTGCAAAATTTAAAAATTAGTGATAAAATATGTTTGATAAATTTATTTATTAACTTATATTAAAATATCATTATGAAAAAAATTGATGTGTTCACAACAGTAATGGCAGCCATTGCTGTGTTAGGTATTTTGGTGTTTTGGATTGCAGGTTTTAAAGACAAGGATACTCTAGCTGCTTATGCTTTAGTTACCGCTGGTATATCTGCAGGCATTTTTCTCATAACCAAAGGGATTTGTGCTTTAAGAAACCGTAACATGAATTAGTGTTATTGTTTCTCCAAACGACATTAACCGCATTAATTAAAAAACACTTGTCTTTTAAAAAAAGACAAGTGTTTTTTTATTTGACAAAAGATCTTTTTATTGATATATAAAACCCATAATATTTATTATGATGAAACCAACATTATTAACTTTTAAAAATTTTTAGATTATGGATGCTTCAATTTTATCTCGGGAGATTCTCCTTATTTTGGCTTTTGTTCACTTGCTTATTACTTTTGCAGGTTCTCAAATGAAAGTCTATGTTCCCGCCAAAATTTACAAAAGTTTGTTTGCTTTTGAACTTTTTGTCGTAACCGCGTATATAGTTTATACGTGTGTAACAGAACCGTTCTACAATGGCATTGGTGCTGCAATTTTCGGATATGCAATGCTCTATGGTCTTATGTGGCTTACATACGGTTCGCTTAAACATTGGATAATCAATCCGGAAGAGATTTACAGTTTTTACCCTGATAGAATTATAGAAACACCATCAGGCGAAAGACTCTTAGGCGGATATATCACAGAAGCAGGATCAAAATTCTGTGTTTATATTGACGATTCTCAGTATTTTACAACAGCCAAAAGAGACGTTCCTCTTTCTGTAAAATATCGAGGATGGGTAAGATTTTCCGTACGAGTTGATGTGATAGAGTTGAATCAATAAACAGCTTTACATTCCAAACAAAGTACACCTGTCTTTGATAGACAGGTGTATGTTTTTATTACAGCATATCACTCGGATTAAAGATTTTATAAATCAGAAATGACAACATCAAAATCAAAGCTATCATAGGAATTGTTCTATTTTCACGATATAAATTTTCAATTTGTTCAACTGACAGATTGCCGATAAGAGCTTGAACACCGGGCTTACGGCTAAAAGTAAACACAGTCACTTGCTTACCCACCACCGACGGACCTTCTCTACTACCTGTGTATCCAATTTTAACATCTCTCGGATATTTCAGATTATCAATCATGTAATATACAGAATCAATGACCACAAAATTTGAATTGGCATCCTCGCTAAATTCCAAATTTCCGACACCGATAATTTGAGGATTTACGGGCTGGCTATCAAAACAAGAACAACTCGTTAAAGCAACACCTAGTGTGGCTATTAACAAAAATAATACATACTTTTTCATAAAATTTTATTTTTTAAGATTAATAACTTACCATAATTATTGTTTTATAAAGACATTGTACTTTTTAAAAAATTGTTGTCAACCATTAATCTGTAAAGCATTACTTAATTAAAAGCAAAAAGAACTTCTTCAAGTTCAAAGCCATCTTTTGTTACAACCTTTTTTTCATATTCAGGTAGCATTTTTCCGCCATTTTTTTCATAAAAAACATGTGCTTTTACATTTTGTTTTAAGGCATATAAATAAAAAGGTTCATTATTGATTTCTTTTCTAAACTCATTTAATAAAGTTGTACCTATTCCTTTATTTTGCGCAGATGATAAAACATATATAGAGTGTACTTCATATTTAAACGGATTATTTTCATCTCTTGCTTGTCCGGCACAACAAAAACCTACAATTTCATTATTTAGTTCTGCAACCCAATATATTGTGTCTTTTGCATTAATACTATTTTGTATCGCTAAAACACGCTCATTGCTAACTATTCTTTTTGATAAAAGCGCATCAGATATTAAACCTTTATAACAATCTTTCCATGTCGTAACGTTTATATATGCTATTTTATCTGCATCTTCACATGTTGCTTTGCGTATTTTTATCATTTTATCAAGCCTATACTCTAACTCATATATTTTAGATTATTTTATAGTTTTTTTCTTTAAATTCAACTTCTAATTTAACATAAAAAAACCTCGCAACACATGGTAGCGAGGAAAAAATCTTTTTTTTATTTAGCATCATTTTCTTTTTGTTCATCAGGTTTTGGCTTACGAATAAAATCATCATAAACAAGCATACCTATCCATATCAAAATGAGTATCAGAAAAGCTACACCAAATGTATAGTTCCTATGATAAAGTTCTTCAATTTCTTCAACGGATTGATTGCCCGCAACAGCTTGTATACCTGATTCCAGCGAATAAGTAAACACTGTTACTTGCATACCGTCAACCGGTTGAATGTCTTGAGTAACCGAAAAACTACGAACATTATGGTCCGGAATAGTCACTTTTGCGACAGTATATTGAGTTGAATCTATAACCGCAAACCAAAGTCCGCTTTTACTGTCATACTCTAAATTTCCGACACCGATAATTTTAGGATTAACTGGCGTACTATCAAACCAAGAACAACTCGTTAAAGCAACACCCAGTGTGGCAATTAACAAAAATAATACAAATTTTTTCATAAAATTTTATTTTTTAAGATTAATAACTTGCCATAATTATTATAATTGTAGTGGCATGATAACTTATAAATTAGCTTTGTCAAGTCTTAAATAATGATTGACAAAACATGGTTTTAACATATAATGGCAAGCACTTATTAATTATTATCAATATTAACAAACTTTGAGGACCCGGTCAAATAAGCCTCGTTAAACATTCCGGTATTTTTATGTTCACAAAAATAGTATTAATTATTTGTATTTGTTGTCTGTTGATACTTGTAGCGATGATGCTTGATGTCGCATACCTCACCAGAAAAAAATCCACTGATAAAATTTCAGGTCCTGCCGGCGAACCACGATGGGACGGAGTTCTCCCTAAAAAAGTTGACGACTACACCTCTCCGCGTTATGTTTATGAAGATAATCATGAATGTGCAGAGCCTCAACCTGAACACGGCAGAATTATCGGTTATCGCATCAGCCCGACACTGGTTATTCACAGTTGCAGTGAATATGCTGTAATTCCTCCGATACTGGCAGAATATCTCGACAGATTAGGAGGAAGAATGCTTAGAGAACCTGATATTGACATCTTGTTACAAAACTGGGATGCAATCTCAGACTTACGCGTAAAAGCAGGCGACACCCCTCTTAAGAGGGATAACTTTTGGTTCCGTATTGATGATGTACCTGTGGTATACTATATCAAAAACGGATCATACGGTTTAAACGTAATGGCTTTTAGTGACTTTGAAGCTCTTCTGATCTTGAAGAGATAAAAAATTTATCAAACGGCGTTCTTTCTGAAAGGCGCCGTTTTAGTTTATTTATTTTCAAAAGATATGTTGACAAAATATTTTTTTGGTATATAATAACAAACACTTATTAATTATTATCAATATCAACAAACTTTGAGGACCCGGTCACATAAGCCTCGTTAAACATTCCGGTATTTTTATGTTCACAAAAATAGTATTATTTGTTGCTGTCGGTATCTTTTTGATCTTGTTTACCATGTTGTTTGTACGTTTTCTTAAAGCCACCAGTAGCACAGAAAAAACAGAAAAAAAATTAGGCGATAAACCTGGCGGCTACCAAGGTCCTGCCGGCGAACCTATTTGGGATGGTACTTTACCTGTGATGGTTAAAGATTATACCTCTCCGCGTTATGTTTACGATGATAGCTACGAAAGTACGGAATATCTTCCCGAACATGGCAGAATCATCGGATATCGTATCAGTCCTACTTTGGTCATCCATAGTCATAGTGAATGTTCGGTAACACCTCCAATGCTGATGGATTATCTCACCCGATTAGGTGGTAGATTGCTCAGAGCATCTGATATTAATGTATTGATGCAAAACTGGGATGCAATCTCGGACTTACGCGTCAAAGCAGGTGACACTCCTCTTAAGAAGGATAACTTTTGGTTTCGCTGCGATGATGAGCCGGTAGCTTACAACATCAAAAACAGTTCCTATTGGCCAAATGCTATGGCTTTTAGCGACTTCGATGCTCTTCTTATTTTGAAGAGATAACAACTTTATCAAACGGCGTCCTTTCCAAAAGGCGCCGTTTTGGTTTATTTATTTTCAAAAGATATGTTGACAAAACATGTTTTTGGTATATAATGACAAGCACTTATTAATTATTATCAATATCAACAAACTTTGAGGACCCGGTCAAATAAGCCTCGTTAAATATTCCGGTATTTTTATGCTATATGGGATAGTATTATTTAGCGCTCTCGGTATTTTTTTGGTAATGTTTACCATAATGCTTATCAGAACAACTAAGCACATCGACAGAACAGCAAAAAAATTAGGTAATGAACCCGGAGGATACTTGGGCCCTGCCGGAGAACCCCGATGGGATGGTGTTTTACCTGAAAAAGTTGATGACTACGTTGAGCCCTGTTATGTTTATGAAGACAACCATGAATGCACAGAGCCTCAACCTGAACATGGAAGAATTATCGGTTATCGCATCAGTCCGACTTTGGTTATCCATAGCAGAACTGAAATAAACATAAATTCTCCTGTATTGTTTAATTATATTGAGCGTCTTACAGGAAAATTGCTTAATCTTTCTGATGTTAAGGTTCTATTGCAAAACTGGGATGCAATCTCGGATTTACGCGTTAAAGCAGGTGACGATCCTCTTGAAAAGGAGGACTTTTGGTTTACACATCAAGGCTTACCTGTTGTATATTCCGTCGACAGAGATGTATATTATACAAAAGCTATGTCATATCCCGAGTGTTGGTATCTTCTTATCTTGAAGAGATAAAATCTTTATCAAACGGCGTCCTTTCTGAAAGGCGCCGTTTTGCATTCTCATCTTGACACTTCTTATTTTACATTATACTTTTTATCATAAATATAATTTTGGAGTTTCATACAATGGTAAAATATAGAATTATCGGCAATATGACCGGAAATTCAATGGATGCAATTGATCTTGTTTTAACCGAATTTGACGACGATAAAATGACGGACATATGCTCTTATACTCAACCCTATACAAAAGATATGCAAAACAAGATGGAAAATTTGCGAACCGATGCTTTTAACAAAACACGCGCCGAAATTGAAAATTTACCAAATTTTATATCCGTTCATAACGATTATATCAAACAAATTGCCGATTGTATTAACCAAATGTGTTTGATAAACAATATTGATAAAAAAACAATAGATGCAATTGGTTTTCACGGAAAAACTTTAGATCATAATCCACCGTCAAAAGCTAAAAACGATAATACCTTACCTTACACACTGCAAATCGGTTCGGGACAGATGTTGGCTGATTTAACAGACATTCCGGTCGTTTATGATTTTCGTTCAGATTATGTTATGTCAGGTTTTGAAGGAGCTCCTCTTGTTCCTCCGCACAATGCTCATATTTCCGTAACAGAAGGTGACGGCATATATTATAACGGAGGAAACACTTCTAACTTTGCAATCATTAATAACGGTGTGGCGCAACTCGGAAGCGATGTAGGACCATTTAATGAATATACAGACAATTATATAAGGCAATATTCAAATTATTGTTATGATGAAAACGGTAAAATCGGTAAAAAAGGAAAATTAGATAAAAACTTGTTACAAGAAATTTTTAACTCAGGCCGTTCTTTTTATGAATTATCTTTACCTAAATCAGGCGATCCTGCATATTATCATAAAGATGAAATTTTCCGTTACATAAAACAAAAAAACATCAAATTTGAAGATACGGTATATACTTTTGAGTATGCAGCAGCATATATAGCCGTACAAGCCTTGACGCTTATTCCTGATAACATAAAAATACCAAATACAATTGTCTTATTCGGTGGCGGGTGGAAAAACCCCATAGTGTATCAAAGTTTTTCTGATTTATTGGAAGGTAAATCTTTTGTTTTAAACGAACATCAGGAAAAATTTAAAAAATTACAATCAAGATTTGAACAAAAAGCAAACATTAAAAAATCTACTTTCGGAGAATATATGGAAGCCCGACTTTTTGCCGATTTGGCTCGATATAAACTTGAAAATAAAACTTGGGAAATTCCAGAAATAATGAAAGCTGATAAAAAAATTGTTTGCGGTAAAATTGCAACACCTAAAATATCAAGCAAACAATATACAGATTGTATAAGCAGAGCCGCTAAAGGTTGGCAATCTGAAAAAGCATAAAAAAACTCCACCGATATAAATCGATGGAGGTTGATTTAAGTATAAAAGGACTAGAACCCTTCCATATCTAAGCGCTTACGCAACTGTTTTCTTGCGCGACGAACAGCTTCTGCTTTACGGCGAGCTTTTTTCTCAGCATTTTTCTCGTGACAACGACGCAATTTCATTTCACGGAAAATTCCTTCACGTTGCATTTTCTTTTTCAAAACTTTCAAAGATTGAGCAACATCATTGCCAATAACAGTAACTTGAACCACTTAAATCACCTCTTTTCACGTCTAATGTTTATTAATTGTGGGCTTTGTAGCATACATTTATTTTAATTGCAAGCAAAATTTATTCAAGTTTTATAATTAAAAAATATCTTGCATAACTGTTTTTGTTACTTTAGATTAAAACTAACATAAAAGAGAGGAAAAATATGAAAATAGTTTATTGCGGAGATATTGTCGGCAGATCAGGTCGAGATGTGGTTTTGAAAAACTTAAAAACAATACAAGAAAAATATACCCCTGATGTCATAGTAGTAAATGCCGAAAATGCTGCACACGGTTTTGGTTTAACACCCGGAATTTGTCGCGATTTTTTTGCTGCCGGAGTTGATGCAATCACCACCGGGAACCATGTGTATGATCAACGTGAAATTATACCTTTTTTAGATGATTGTAAAAAAATTGTACGACCTCTTAACTTTCCTGAAGGCAACGTCGGTAGAGGAATTTGCGAAATTGAACTTGCAGGAGGAAAAAAACTTTTGGTTGCCCAAGTTATGGGAAGAGCTTTTATGGAAGATCTTGACTGTCCGGTACAAGCTTTGGAAAAGGTCTTAAAATCTTACATCATGGGAGCTAACATTTCGGCAATTTTAGTTGATATTCATGCCGAAGCTACGGCCGAAAAACTTGCGTTTGCTCATGTTTTTGACGGCAAAGTTTCAATAGTTGCCGGTACGCATACGCATGTTCCAACCGCAGATGCTCGTATTTTCCCGAAAGGAACAGCATATATCACAGATGTCGGAATGTGTGGAGATTATAATTCTGTTTTAGGTTTTGAGCCTGATGCTTCCATCAGAAGACTGTGTAAGAAATTTCCGTCTGAAAGGCTTATTCCCGCTAAAGGAAACGGAACTTTATATGCAATATACGTTCAAACCGATGATAAAACAGGTTTAGCTCTTAACATAGAACAGATTGTCATGAAATAACTGAGTTTTTACTCAAATAAATCAGCCTGCATATTGCTTGTTAAATATTCTATTGCTTCTTTAATTATGCTAACTGACATTGCTCTCTTTTTTGCAAGAGAAATAAAGTCGGCTTCTTCAACAAGTTTGATTGCAAAAGAAAATGAACGTTCAATATTTTGAAGTATATAATTTAATGTTTCTTGTGAAATCATAATTTGTCTGTCATTAAAAAGTTTAACAATTAATGCCGCTAACATCTCATCATCCGGTTCCCCTATTGCAATAGCCGGAATAATGTTAAGTCTGGATTGTAAATCAGCTAACTTAAAACGCATACGAGCCGGAGGAAGTTCTGCCGTAAAAAGTATATATCCTCCTTCATTTTGATACAGATTGAACAAATGAAACAACGCCTCATTATCAACTTTTGGTGTTAAATCTTCCACAACTAAAAAGGGGCTCTCTTTATGCAAAATTTCAGCTCTTTTGATGGTTATACTATCAGCTTTTACGATTCTCACCGCAATCGGTTTATAATATAGTGTTTTCACATGATCTGCAAAAATATGCGCTAAATGAGATTTTCCGCAACCTTTCGGACCATACAACACTTGAGCAAAGAAAGACCATTCCGGCCATTTATCAATTATTGCAACAGCTTTTTCATTACATTGATTAACCAAAAAATCAGATCTTTTATAGTCAGGGCTTATATCAAAACTTAAAGGTATTTGTTTACTGTTCATATTAACCCTGCCCCTTATCCAAAACATCAAAAACTTTTTGAGTTAAATCGCCCAAACTGTATGGTTTTGCAATAAATTCAAAATCATCAGAACCGGCAAGTTCTCTTTTAGCTATTTCTTCAGAATATCCCGAAGCTAAAATAATTTTTATTTCAGGCAATTTCTTTTTAACTATTTTAGCAAGCTCCGCACCACTTATACCGGGCATCACCATATCTGTAATAAGCATATCAAACTTTTCTTGTTTTTCCAAAAGCTCCAAAGCATTTTCTGCACAATTACACGCAGAAACTTCAAAACCTTTTTTCTTTAATGCTCTTACACCGAAAGCCCTAACAGAATCTTCATCTTCAACAAACAAAATTTTCGTATTTTCAGAATTTATTGTTGGTTTTATTGATCTATCAATTTTTAAAACATTAAGGCCGAAAACCATTTTTTGCGATTTAGGATCAACACTTGATGTTAAAACAGGGGGTTGTTCTTGTTTTGCGTCTTCACAAACAGTTTCCTGATCTTCATCATTTTTCTCAAAACGTGGTAAATATATAGAAAACGTTGTTCCTTTTCCTAGCTCACTATCAACTTTTATAAAACCTTCTGTTTGCCTTATAATACCATAAACAGTTGCAAGCCCCAAACCTGTACCTGAACCGACTACATTTTCTTTTGTAGAAAAGAACGGTTCAAAAATCCGACTTAAATGCTCTTTTTTAATTCCGCATCCTGTATCACTAACATTAATAACGACAAAATCTCCCTCAGAGATTGTATCTGCGCCAAACTGATACGGAGCATTTAACCTTTCTGTATGTGTGCTTATTTTTAAGGAACCTTTACCATTCATTGCATCTTTAGCATTTACAACCAAATTAACAATAACTTGTGAAAACTGAACAGGATCAACTCTTATATATCCTAAATCTGTTCCGTGATTAAACTCTAAATTTATCTGTTCACCTAACGTACGCTTTAGTAAATAGTTTAAATCCACAAAGTTTTCCGTAACATCTATCAGTTTGGGTTTAAGAGGTTGTTTTCTGGAAAAGGCCAAAAGCTGTTTAACCAGATTTGCAGCTCTGTTTGCATTATTTCTTATCTGATTTAAATCAGCAAACGAAGGATCACCTATCCCGTGTCTTTGCAACAGTAAATCACAAAAACCTATCATAGCCGTCAATAAATTGTTAAAATCGTGTGCAACACCGCCGGCAAGTTGTCCCATTGCCTGCATTTTTTGAGCCTGCGCAAATTTTAACTCTAATTGTTTTTCTTCCGTTGTATCACTTAAATATAAGACATAACCTTCTATTACACTTTTTTCACAATGAATCCTTTGTCGTGGAGCAATATTTATTTTAACAATTTTATCAGAATTTAATCGTGTTTCTATAACACCTAAATTAACCTTTGAAGAATTTTTATGAAAATCATTAAAAATATTATTCAATAATTTTAACGTAGGTGCCTGCAGAAAATCTTTCAGATGTTTATTTGTAAGCGTGTCTTCTGTTTGCTCCAATATTTCAGTTGCTTTATTGTTAAAACTGGTAACATTTCCTTTAATATCAACAAAAACTATACCTAATGGGGTCAGGTTAAACAACCAATCAATCTCATCAATGCCATAATTTAATTTTTCTAATAATTGCTTATCATTCTGTAACTCTTTTAATGTAAGACCTCTTATCTTAATTTCACCGTCATCTTTAAAATTATTTTGCAAAACAAACATTTCCGTATTTTCTTTTAATTCGTTACAAAATACGGTTCTGCCGCAATATGTCGGAGTGTGAACATTAAGTATACCGGTGTCCTTAACCACCAAATCTTTTAAGTTTTTACCTATTAAACTATCTCTTGTTTGAGAAAGAGAAACGGCAAATGTTTCATTAACATACTCCAACACATGGTCAGCATTTGCAATATATAAACCGACCGGCATATTGTGAATAAAATCATGAAGTTTTTTTCTCTCATTTTCAAAAATTTGTTCCATATTTTTTTGAGCCGTAATATTTTCCAACGTCCATAAAAAATATGTTTCTTTTACAATTTTCTTTAATGAAAAATCTCCTTCAAAAATATCACTTTTCTTAAGATATATAGGTTTAACCGATACCATATACCACGCGCTTTTTTCTTCAACTTCAATCTCTATTACAACACTTTCGTGTTTTAAACTTTTTAAGGCTTGTTCCAAACGTTGAAAATTAAGATTATTCTGTCTTTCCTCAATAAGCATGCTTTTGAGTTTTTCCAATATATTTGCATTTTCAAAAAATGTTTGTGCAGGCACATTTTGTATTACAGGATAGCCCTCATTATTGTCTATCCGTCTTATAGCATTGTTGCTTTTCAAAATTTCATTAGCAAAGCCACCATATGTTAAAGCGTTTTCGCTTGCAGATAAAACACTTATAGAAAACAAAATACTCAAAATTGTAATTACCAATATCAGCACCAACAAATAAAGTGAATATTGAGGAAAAACAAACAACATTAATACACTCAAACTCATCGCAACAACAGAATATACAAGAGCAATCAACGTTTTTTCAAGTTGACGATCCGGACGATTAATTGAGTTCTTTTTAAGCATACTTTCTAACCTTTGGATACCTTTAAGTTATAACATCGGCTTTTTCTTTACCTGTGCGTTCTTTAATTTGAGCTATCTTCATTGCAATATTTGCAAGAGGAGTCAGTATATTGGCAGTTTCTTCGCTTGTTTTATATTTTTCATAATTTTCTATATAAACTCTTAAAGTTGCGCCGCTTGTTCCGGTTCCGGACAATCGATACATTATACGAGATCCGTCAGAAAAACATATTACAAGACCGTTTTTTGTAGAGCTTTTATCTACCGGATCATTATACACAAAAGGATACGCCTCAGATACAACATATTTATCAAAAACTTTACCTTTCAAGGCTGGTAAACCTTCTTCCAAATCTGCCATCAATTTATCCGCAACAGCTGTATCGATTGCTTCAAAATCATAACGCAAATAATAAGTTCTGCCATATTTCTCCCAAAAATCTCTTACCACGTCTGCAACAGATTTTTTTGTTGCAGCTAAAATATTAAGCCAGAACAACACTGCCCAGATACCATCTTTTTCTCTTATATGGTTTGAACCTGTACCAAAACTCTCTTCCCCACAAAATGTTATTCTGCCAGAATCCATCAAATTACAAAAATATTTCCAACCGGTCGGCACTTCATAAAAATCTATACCGAGTTCTTTTGCTACACGACAAACAGCTGTTGAAGTGGCTGCAGATTTTGCCACACCATATATACCATCTTTATAAGCCGGAATATATTTATAATTATCTGTAATAATTGCCAAACTATCGCTAGGTGTAACAAAAAACTTTCGGCCCAAAATCATATTTCTGTCGCCATCGCCATCATTTGCGGCTCCAAAATCAGGAGCGTTGTCAGAATACATCAAATCAACCAATTCTTTGGCATATATCAAGTTTGGATCAGGATGCAAACCGCCAAAATCAGGCTTAGGAACAAAATTTTTAACAGATCCTTTTTGTGCACCTAAAATTTCCTCAAAAATTTTGATAGCATATGGTCCCGTAACAGCGTTCATTGCATCGAAAACCATTGTAAAACCACTTTTAAACAAAGCTTTGATTGCATCAAAATCAAAAATTTCACGCATCATTTCAACATAATCATTTATAGGATCAATAACTTCAATTTCCATATTGCCTACATATTGAACACCTATTTTGCTTAAATCGACATCCGCGCAATCATAAATTTTATAAGAACTGATTTCTTTAGTACGAGCATAAATTGCATCTGATATTTTTGAAGAACATTGACCACCGCTTTTTACGGCATATTTAATACCAAAATCGCCATCAACACCGCCGGGATTATGAGAGGCAGAAAGCACCAAACTTCCGTCTGCTTTATTTTTAAGCAAAATTTTCGAAGAAGCAGGAGTCGAAATATAACCATTTTGACCGACAATAAGTTTTTTCACCTTATTCGCAGCTGCAATTTTTATGATTTTTTGCATTGCGACATCGTTATAATAACGTCCATCTCCACCTAAAACAAACGTTTGTCCTTCAACTCCGCCGATTGCATCAAACAAACTTTGCACAAAATTTTCAACATAATTAGGTTGAGTTACAACTTTAGATTTTTTTCTTATACCTGCCGTTCCCATTTTTTGGTCAGTATACGGAGTGGTTGCAATGTTTAATATCATAATCATATTCCTTTTTTATAATTAAAATACTTCTTGAGCCGATTGTGACTCAAAATCTTGATAAGGTAAAGTAAAATTTACTTGTTCTGCCATATAAAATCAGCGATTTTTTTCAAATCACGTCTGGCATACAAATCCGGTAAATCGAATAAAGTCTTAAGTTTAGGGCTATCTTTATCTAAAACACTAATTCCGTGTTTAAACCCTAAATCAAATTCTTTTCTGTTACTTAATTTTGGCGCCACGGAAAACCCTAAAAACCGTCCGGTTTCTTTTAACTTTTCACAATCCTCCTGTAACAAAGCATCATCATTTGGAAGCACAACCCATTTAAATGCACTTTTTCCTTGAGCTGCTCTTTGTTTTTTTGCTTCCCAAATAAGCCCTGCATATAAGCTATTACGCACCACCAAACTATTCAACCCCTCTTGACCTCTTAAAGGGGTAATGAATATATCAGCATAAGCAAAATACTTATCAGAAGGAGAATCTAAAATTACAACATCATATTCATCAATTTTGCTAAAATTTTCCTTATTTAAACTATGAAATACAGGAACTGCAAGATTTAAATCTTTACTCAAGTTAAGAGCATACCTTTTCGCAACAAAATCTGATAAATCGCTTTTAGAAAACTCATCCATTACGGCTACTTTATAATCTTTTGCAAGCATAACAGCAAGGTGAGCAGCCACCAAAGACTTACCTGAATATCTGTTTATACTGTTAATTACAACAATTTGAACCATGTTTATTTCTGTGCATATGCCGTGTTCGATTTATAAGCCGTTACCATACATGATTGACCTTTTTTCTTTAATACTCCACAGGCCTTTAATGCATAATTCTTATTAACACCTGTTAATTGCGAACGATAAATTGTCTTACCGCCGGAAGTTGATTTTTCAACATTTATACCTTTAAAGGCAAACTTTGAAGCCAATTTATTTTTCATATCTTGAGCATGTGATTGTGCTTTGGCATAATTTCCGAAAGCGCCAATCTGAATTGCCCAATCTCCCTTACTTGATTGAACCTTCGGAATATAAGAACTTTTAGAAGCAAGCTTGGTTTGTTTAGGTTTTGTATAATTTATTTCGGCATAAAGTTTTTTTGTATCAACTTTTGTTGGGCCGGAAGCCACTGTTAAACCTTTATCCATCATCATAGCAACCTTTTTATCTCTTTGATCTTGCTGATCATGTCCCATAGTAACAGCTATCACACGATGATTATCTCTTTTAGCCGAAGTGACAATATTAAATCCGGCAGAAGCCGTATAACCGGTTTTCATACCGTCTGCTCCTTCAAAATTTTTGAGCAAGAAATTATGTGAAGTATATTTTTTTCCGTCATATTCAAAATTTTGGATTGAAAACCATGAGTAATATTGAGGGAAATGATGATATAATGCCGTTGCTAATATGGCCATATCTCTTGCTGTTGTTTTTTGCTGAGAGTGTTGAAGTCCGGAAGCGTTCTTAAAAGTAGTGTTTTTCATACCTAACTTTTTAGCCGTTTCCGTCATTAAAACTGCAAAAGCTTTTTCATCTTTGGCAAGCGATTCTCCCAAAACTGTTGCACAATCGTTAGCAGATTTTACAATTGTTGCCACTATAGCTGTTTCTACATCAATTGTTTTTCCGGGCGTTAATCCTAAGCGAGAAGGAGACCTGTTAGCAGCCGTGTGTGAAATTTTTAACTCATCATCAAGCTTTAACGAACCATTCTCAAGAGCGCTAAATGTCAGATATAATGTCATTAATTTTGTAAGCGATGCCGGATAACGAAGCTTATCGGCATTTTCTTCATACAAAACATTGCCGCTTTTTGCATCAATCATAATTGAAGATACAGCAGCGTTTACATTGGCGATATAACAACTAAACAACAAACTTAAAGATAATATAAATTTGAAATTTTTCATTTTTATCAACTCTTTTATATATTTTTCACACTTCTGCTGATATTATCCATAAAAATCAAAGAAAGCGTTAAAATGATAAAAAATATTTTCAAAAAAAATACTATTTTGTATTGACTTTATAAAATAATCTTAGTAAAAACACTTCTAGCAATGGCGAACGTAGCTCAGTTGGTAGAGCCCCGGTTTGTGGTACCGGTTGTCGTCGGTTCGAGCCCGATCGTTCGCCCCAGATTATACTCTGCCTAGTGCAGAGTTTTTTTATGCGAACATTCGGGCTCTCAGGTTCTCGCCCGTCTTGTTCCGTAGAGCTCGCTTTAAAGCTCGCTAACTTCTCTTCGGGCAAGTATTTGTAACATTTGCAATTGACGCCTTCGGCTATTGCAAATTAACAAAATCTGATAGTTCGCGGCAAAAACAGTTCCCCAAACTGTTTTTGCTCACAAACTCGTTCGCCCCAGATTATACTCTGCCTAGTGCAGAGTTTTTTTATGCTCGACAACTTCTTTTATAAAAAACTTGCAAACGCAATAAAAATAAGCTAAGAAAAACTCATGACAAGATACAAAATTAGCATAGAATATGACGGAACAAACCTGTTAGGGTGGCAAAAACAACAAGAAGGGCCAAGTGTTCAATCTTATCTTGAACAGGCTCTGTTTGGTTTTTCACACCAACAGATTGAAGTGATTGCTGCCGGCCGGACAGATGCCGGCGTTCATGCTACAGCTCAAGTTGCTCATTTTGATTTAGATTCAAATATGGAGCTTTTCCGTTTGCGTGAAGCTTTCAACGCTCTTTTAAGAGACATGGGAGCTCCCGTGAGTGTTCTTGATATAGAAGCGGTTAATTCTGATTTTCACGCAAGGTTTAGTGCAAAAGGACGAGGCTATATTTATAAAATTTTAAATCGTCGTGCGCGTCCGGTTTTACAAGAAAATCGAGTTTGGTGGGTTCCTTTTCCTTTAGATGTAAGCGCTATGAGAGAAGGAGCAAAATATCTTTTAGGTCATCATGATTTCAGTTCTTTCCGAGGTGCCGGTTGTCAAGCTTTGTCACCTGTAAAAACTTTAGATAAGCTTGATATAACGACAAACGGCGATGAGATAAATTTTATAGTTGAAGCTCGTTCATTTTTATATCATCAGGTTCGCAACATGGTTGGCACCTTAAAAATGGTCGGCGACGGACATTTAAAACCGGAAGATGTCAAAACCATATTAGAAAGCAAAAAAAGAAGTGCTGCCGGCATGACGGCACCTGCTTCCGGTTTATATTTAAATAAAGTTGTTTACTAAAAAAACACACATTAAAAAAGGCATCTTTCGATGCCTTTTTTGTTTTTCTAGAAGTTATACTTAATACCTGCATTAGCTTCAAACGGATTTTCATCTTCAATAAACTGTTTGAACTTACCGTAGAAAGTAAACGGTTTATAGTTATAATCTAATCCTAAGCTGAGCATTGCTCTATCACGATCATAAATATTTTCATAATCGGTGATTACATATTTTCCATCCATACCATGCATAGAAGCTTCCAAACTATGATATGGTTTTGCAAACTCGTGATAATACATTGCGTTTGCATTAAAGCTCAAGCTACTGTGTTCATTAAGCTTAACATCTTTTCTGATATTTACGCCTAAGCCCATTTCAACTGACAGATTATTTTCTGCATCAGCTTTAATTGACATCGCCTTATTGTTGTTTTCACGGATTCTGTTTTGATAGTAGCCCAACACATTAAATTCTGCAGTCGGTTCAACAATAAGTCCGCCAAAATCAAATCCGTAACGAACCGCATTGCTCAAACCATAAATCCATGAAGTTAAGTCAGATTCATACATACCATCTGATGTGTGGCGTTCATATTCGCCGTCAGAATATCCGAAACGAGCAATTGAAGCAAAACTCATACCTTTATCATTGATATATGATACAGGAACAAAGGCTTGAACCATTAAATCTTTACGATTAGAATCGTCATCATAATCGCTTCTGAATTGGGTGATACCCATACCGAAACCTTTTCTTATCAGGTTATCGCCTTCAACATCATACATAAAGTACATTGTGTTGGCATAGTTTTCATAACCGGTTAAGGTTCCTTTGGTATCTCTTGCTCTATATAAGTGGTCATAACCCACAATTTTGCGTTCGGCACCTTTGGTTGTAAACAACTCATCAGTTAAGGTTGTGTTTAAGTTTCTTAAAACGCTCATATTTTCTTGTGCAAAGTTCGGAAGCAAAGCATATCCTAAGAGCTCAGCTTCGGTTTTTGCATAAGAAGAAGTGTCAGCTTTTTTCAAGTTGCTAAACAATACGGAATTATTTTTTGCCTCGTAGTTTTGTTCTAAAAACTCGGCAATAGAAGAAGAACTTGAAAGCTCAGCAAAAGATTTACGTGTCATAATCACATTAGCACTGTCTTTTTCTGTGTTTTTCTCAACTTTTGCATCAAACATTGCAGATTGTGATGTCACATTTACATCAATTGTTTCAGCTTTCAAGGATTCTGTTTCGACATAAGTGTCATCAAAACCTTCTTCAACCACACTTGAGTCAACCGCCATTGTACCGGCAAGAGAGAGCGCTTCATATACACCGCCTTTACCTAATGCGACAGTTCCGTCACCCATGTTATCAAAGTTAAGATCATAAGAACTAGATATGAGACCTGTGTTAACAATTACGGCATCGTTTTCAACACGAATAAAATTTCCTACATTATTAGCAATCTCATCAGCTATTTTCCTTTCTCCATTCAACGTAATTGTTCCTCGGTTGTTTACCCTCGCATTTTTTGCATAAATACCATAAGCCTTTTCATCAATATTAGTAGTTACATTAATGTTTGTAGATGCATCTATTGTTACTGCTCCTTTTTCTTTATAAATACCATAAGCTTCACCTGTGGAACTATTAGTTACAGTGATTGTTGAGTTCTTTACATCAACGACTGAACCTATTGAATAAACACCATAAGCAGCACCTATTCCTTTATTTTCCACTGTTATTGATGATCCATCCATCATCGAAAAATTACCCTCAGCATAAATACCATAAACTGGGGCATCGGTATTCCCTGTTACACTAACATCTGAATTAGATACGCTATATGTAGCATCCGGACCATTCTGTAATACCATAATTCCTGCAGCTGCGCTATTTTCTGATGTTACTGTAAGTTTAGAATCCTCACCAAAAAGACCTGTTTTTGCTATGATACCTGTCGCAGAAGCATCTGTAGATTGTACATTAATGAACCCATCGGATATCTCAACGTCATCTGTACCTTTAATACCGATTGCAGCTCCTTTTGTAGTGTTTACAATAATACTTCTTCTAAAAATATCAACAGATGCACTATCAATACCATAAGCTGCACATTCTCCCTTTTCTATATCACAATTATTTCCTTCATAAGTATTTTTTACATTAATTTCGCCTACAGGAACAGCGATAGTCGAACCTCCAACTAACCCAAGAATAACTTTTCCATTATCACTCTTAATACCATAAGCTGTATACAAGCCGCTACTTTCTACTTCAATTTTTGAGCCAATCTTATTTGTTGTAACAGAAATCCCATTTTCACTAGGTGTTTCAACATAAACGCCATAAGCTATTCCTTCATTGGTTTTCACAGTCATAGTTCCGTCATGTTGTATGCTTGTTTCTCCTCCAAAATTATAAAAACCATAAGCATTTCCCGCATTGGTATTTTCTACTGTAATATTTGTATACGGGCCATTTTCATATTTTGACCCATTTAAATAAGCTCCATAAGCATGATTTAGTGCGGTTGTTATATTCATATCTCCATCATATGCTATAGCAGAGCCGCTTTCATCATAAATTCCATAAGTTTCTCCATCTGATGTTCTGCTTATTGTCATTGATGTACCACTTGCTGCATAAATTTCTTCTGTGTAACTATCATTATCGTCCGCTTTTACATAAATACCATATATTGTACCTGTGCCGGTATTTTTTTCTATACTTATTTCTGAACTATTTGTCATAGTAAG
This sequence comes from Alphaproteobacteria bacterium, assembly GCA_045644765.1. GTDB lineage: Bacteria > Pseudomonadota > Alphaproteobacteria > RF32 > CAG-239 > JAFTYO01. The sequence goes on from JAZRHM010000034.1 coordinate 30,842, forward strand.
CCTTGAATTATCAAGATATATACCATAAGTACCTCCGTTGACATCACTTGCACTTATGCTTCCTTGGCTGTTGATCGCTATGCTTCCTTGATGGTTTATCGTAGATCCGTTTAACCCATATATACCATATGCATTACTAATATCATCGGTTACAGCCGTTATGGTTCCGGTATTAGTTATCGTAGATTCGTTTAACCCATATATACCATAAACCTCTCCTGTACCAAATGCTGTATCCGGATTATCAGGATCTGTTTGATCTTCAGGATCAAAACCAACATTTATCGTTCCATTGTTTTTAATCATTGAATTATTAAGAGCAACGCCATATGTTTTACCAACGACAGATTTTGACATTATGGTTCCGGTATTATTTATGGTTGAGCCCACCTTACCACAAATACCATATGCATCTCCGTTTTCTGTTGTAACATCAATACTGCCGCCGTTGGTACCACTAAGCATATTATTACCATAAATTCCATAAGCGCTTGCATTTTCAGAATAAACATCAATTTTTCCACTGTTCGTAATAATACTATTTTTGACATCAATGCCTGTTGCTATCCCGTCTACAGATTCAACATCTATTTCCCCAATATTAGTAATATTTTTTGTATTATTGCCAGATGTATAGATACCAGATGCCACCCCTCCTGAATATACATAAATCCTACCTGTATCTTCATTTTTTATGTCTTGTATTAGATTCTCCGTATAATCTTCAATATAAATACCATAAGCACTACCTTGTTCACCCAAAGCTTCTACATCAATGTTTCCGCTATTTTCAACATAAACAGCTCCACTATACATACCGTAAGCATCATACCATTCCGCTGAAACGTCTACATTTCCGGAATTAAGCAAACTTTCCAATGTTTTACCGTTATACAAACCGTAGGCATTTTTGTTTTCTGAATATGAATAAACATCCCCAAAATTATCTAAGGAAGATTTTGTATAAACACCATGAGCATCGCCATCAACACTTGAAGCGTTTATTATACCACCGTTTGAAACATCACCCATGTCCCCGTATATACCATATACATTTCCGGAACCTGTACTTTCAACATTGATTATGGCATTTTCCGTTTTGTCATGTGTACCAGAATAAACATTATCTTTAAAATTATCAATTTTAAACAAAGTGTTATATATATCATCTTGTCCATATATGCCATAAACATTACCTGAACCGATACTTGTTATATTGATTTCTGTTGTTCTATCCAATTTGTCATTATCTACCGAAGCACCGCTTGTAAGTTCTTGTGCCATAGTATATATCTTTGTATCTTCACCACCGTACACACCATAAACATCGCCGTTACCACCGGTATAAAAATTTTCTGTTCCTTCAATTTTACCACCATTAGTAACGTTAATTAAGGCGGATTCAGTTCCTTCTTTGCTATATTGATTAGTATCTAATGATAAAAATGATAAGAAAATATTTTTTGCTTCATTTGTTTTCAATGCATACACATCACCATCGCTTAAATTGTTGATGTTTATTGTTGCTTTATGATCTATGGTTTGGTCGGTAGTTACATACGCATTCAAATCAATATATGAAAGATATAAATCGTGTTGATTTCCCCTTATTTGTGCTTCAGGGTTCATTACCGATTCATCATAGTTTTTACCTATTACATCAACATAATTACTGTTTGTAATATCGATCTCTTCATTTACAAAATTTGCTTTTTCTTTACTTACAGGTTCATATGCACCACTTGATTTTGCTACACATTTTCCGGTTGCATCTCGTCCATATCCTTCATCGCATACACAGGTGTTGCCTTCTTGTTTACCATGTTCACCACAATCTAAAGTTTCTACACATTTTTCGGTTGCATCCATTGTATAACCATCAGCACATATATCACATTTTGTGCCATCATAACCTTTGTCACAAACACATGTGTTGCCAACTTGTGTACCATGTTCACCACAATCTAAAGTTTCTACACATTTTCCGGTTGCATCCATTGTATAATTATCAGCACATATATCACATAATGTGCCATCATAACCTTCTTTACAGTCACAGTGGTTTTCTGTTTGGGTTCCTTCTGAACCTCTGGTGTTATTTTCACAATGTAAGTCCCAATAACAATTTCCTTCGTCATCAAATACGTCATATCCGCTAGCACAGCTGTCACACTCATCACCTTTATAACCTTCGATACAGCTATCCGCTTTATATTTTGTTACCGCACCACTTTGACACTCACTACAAGATGAAGCATTTGCTGGGCAACTTGTTAAAGTATAACCTTCACATTGATTTATTTCACAACTTTTTCCGTCAGCACTTAATACATATCCGGTATCGCAACTTTCTATTTTATATCCCTTTTCTTCTCCTTTTTGACATGAGCTCCATGTTGCATTTGCAGGAATATCTGTTAAATCAAAACCGGCACATTCTGCTGCCTGACAACTTCCGTCAGCAGCCCGCTCATAACCGAAAGAACATTTGTCACAAAAATTACCTTGATATCCTCTATCACACAAACATTTATCATTATATTGAGAACCATGTACGCATGCCATTGTCGGATGACATTGATTTGTTCCGTATTTTCCATAACCTTCATCACATACACACTTACCATTACTACAATGTTCATTTGTGCCGCAAACAACATCTTTACACGAATTGCCGCTTCCGCCGCCACCACCGCCACCGGCTGCTGCAGCAATACCACCAACTGCTGCAACACCGGCTACAGTTCCGATAACACCCCAAGGCATACCACATCTTTGTTTTGCATTAGCGCCAAACGATGCCAACAATTCCATCGCATACACATTGTTTTTTTCTTTTGCTATACAATATGCCGTATCGCCTTTTTCGTTTTCAGAATCAATATCATAGCCCATATCATGAACTAAGTATCTGATTTTTTGAACCTGATTTGTTCTTGCATAATGAAATAACGATTCTACAAAACCTGACGGTGCTGTTGTCGCTGCAAAAGAACTTGCGCTAAAACAAACAGTGGTTACAAACGCTACAATTGTGCGAAATCTGGACTTTAAAGACATAGTTATACCTCAAAAAAAAGTTAAATATAACTATGTATATCAACCATTAGTTAAAAATTAGATAACATATTAGTTACAGCTTATTAAACTTAAGCTCTAAACCTTTTGAATTTTTTAAAACTAATGTATCATCTGTTGTATAACACTCTTCAACTTCTTGTAAATTTTTAAGATATTCTTGTTCAATTTGCATCAGATTTTCCGGTCCCATCATCATAGTTGAACCTGCTACATTAAACTTTATCTTATTATCAGATTGTTCAAAACTGCCAAAATATCGGTTTACGCCTGAAGAACCGGAAAACTCTGTTCCGTTAAACACAATCGTTACTTCAGCATCATCATCTAAGCCTGACATTTTATATTCGCCGTTTAATGCTTCTTGTTTTTGCATACAACCGAATAAAATAAACACTAATAAAAGTCGTAAAATCTTTCTCATATATGCTATCCTTTATCTTAAATTTAGTCTTGTTCTTTAATTCTTTCAATATCAGCACCGACAGCTTTTAGCTTTTCTTCTAAACGTTCATATCCTCTGTCTAAGTGATACACCCTGTTAACAATAGTTTCTCCGTCAGCAACAAGTCCTGCTAAAATAAGCGCAAATGAAGCTCTTAAATCGGTTGCCATAACAGGTGCACCTGAAAGCTTTTTGACACCTCTGACAATTGCTGAAGCATAGCCGTGAACATTGATGTTTGCGCCCATACGCATCAGCTCAGGCACATGCATAAATCTGTTTTCCCAAATATTTTCCGTTACCAGAGATGCTCCCGGTACAACCGTCATCAAAGCCATAAACTGCGCTTGTAAATCTGTCGGGAAGCCGGGATAATAATCTGTCATAATATCTTGACCTTGCATCAAAGCATTTCTGGCATCAATTGTAATGCTTTGTTCTTTTTCGATAACTTTGATATCCATATTACGCAAAATGTTCAAAGGTGTTTGCAGATGTTCTGCTCTTGCATTTATAAGCTCGATTCTTCCCTTTGTGATTGCAGCAGCAATTGCATATGAACCGGCTTCGATTCGGTCTGCTACAACCTCATGTGTAGCCCCTTTTAATGAACGTACACCTTCAATTGTTAAAATTGATGTGTTTTTACCTTCAATTTTTGCACCCATCTTAATTAATAAGTCTATTAAATCGGCAATTTCCGGTTCTTTGGCTGCATTTTCAATTTTTGTAATACCATGAGCTAAAGTTGCTGCCATCAAAATGTTACAAGTGGCGCCAACCGATGCTTTCGGAAAAATCACATGTGCACCTTTTAAGCCTTCTTTAGCGTCAGCAACAACATAACCGTTTTTGATTTCAATTTTAGCGCCCATAAGTTCTAAAGAATTAAGATGAATATCCATCGGTCTTGCACCTATGGCACAACCTCCGGGTAAAGATAACTCAACATGACCTTCTCTGGCCAACAACGGACCTAAAACATAGTATGATGCACGCATTTTGCGAACATAATCATAAGGAGCGATCAAACTTTCAAATGTGTCTGTCGTATATGTATATGTTTTAGATTCGAAATTTTCTTTTGTTTCAATTTTCTCATCAATTTTTGTTCCCAGCTGTAAAAGAAGAGAATTTAAAGATTTTATATCCGATAATATCGGCATATTTGTAAGAGTAACACTTTCTTTTGTAAGCAAAGAAGCGCAAATTAAGGGAAGTGCGGCGTTTTTTGCTCCGCTAATATAAATTTTACCGTTAAGCTGATTTCCGCCTTTTATTTTGATTTTATCCATTGTTTTGTTCCTTAAGTTTTTTTAATTTTTCACGTTCTTCTTGCTGTTTTTTACGCTTTAACAAATTTTTTTGCAAAGCTTTGGCTTCTTTTTCAAAACGTATATCCTTTGCTTTTTTATTTTTATTCATTTTCAGACCCTTCTGAAGGTTATTAAACATTAAATGAAACATACTTTATTTATGCTCATATTTAAACTTTTATCTTATTTCATTCACAATATTGATTATTTTTAATCAAAATCAGCAATTTAATAAAATTGAAAAAAAATTAAAAAAACTCTTGCATTTTATTTTTATTGTGATATTAAATAGTCCATCGCAATGATGCGGGTATAGCTCAGGGGTAGAGCGCAACCTTGCCAAGGTTGATGTCGTGGGTCCGAATCCCATTGCCCGCTCCAATTTCAAAGGTCACTAAACTGTGACCTTTTTTTATTGCAATGGGAGGAGGACCCACGAAGAAGTGGTCCGACTACAAGCGAAAGGCAGACGAAAGTATGCCGGTCGCTACAAAGCGATGAGCGCAGTGAATGTAGCAAAGCGAAATAATCCCATTGCCCGCTCCAATACATAAAAATACCTTTCAAGGTGGTTTTTTTTGTTATCAAAATTTCTAAATCATCCACTATATTTGTATAACTTTTTAAATAAAACTGTGGAGTTTACTCACTTTTTATTTTAAATATTTATGTTTTCATTATGTAATCAATGGCATATACAACAAAACTTACTACCAGAGAGTGACCAAAATGCAAAATGATCAAAATTATTGGGAAAAACAATTTTCCAATTGTGTTGAAATAAGAATGAAATTAGCACAAGCAAATTTCTTTTACAAAACATTTAAAAAACTATTTCCTTTACAACTGCAAAAAGAAATAAATATAAAAAATTCTTCTTGTTGCGATTTTGGTTGTGGCTTAGGTAATTTTACCAGTTGTTTGCATGAAATTTTTCCTAATGTCGAATTATATGGTGTCGACTATTCAAAAAATGCTATCTCTTATGGTTCAAAACATTTTCAGAACGTTAAGTTTATCAACACAAGTCTGGATAATCTTAATAAGAACTTTGACATAATGGTAACGTCAAATACTTTAGAGCATTTTTCAAATCCTGATAAAATCATGAAACAACTATTATCTCATACAAATAAAATTTTCATGATGCTTGTTCCTTATGAAGAAATGGAACTATATCAAGAACATTTATTCTCGTTTCAAAAATCTTTTTTCAAAAGAAATGTGAATGATTTCGAATTAATTTATTTAAAATCAATAGATTTATCTTGTTCATTTAATACTATGTGGCTAGGTAAACAAGTTTTAGCCATATATAAAGCAAAAAATTTTGTCATAGATTTTGCAGAAGATATTGAAGATATACATATTGAGAAATTAACTTTTATCAACAAAATAAACTATAAAATTAATTTATTTAGAAGAAATGGTTATCGTTTTGTAAGAAAATTATTAACCAAATATTCAAAAAAATAAAAAATATAAATAAACATTGTTTGATGCATAATTTATTTTTTCACTTTTTTTAAAAAAACTATTGACAAAGTTGTCTATTTCGACTATAAATAGACTTATCAAATTAATTATTAAGAATGTATTCTGTTAATTTATACAGTTCGCATTCAATGTTTCACCATTAAAACAAAATTTATATGCTAAACATTAGAGCGCCAACTTGTCTCAGATTTTGAACAACCAACACAATCTACTTAACTCGTAAAAACCATGAAGAATAACATGTAAAAATTGAAAGATTATGGGTAACAAAATCAGAGACGGACCTTAAAAAAACGATGCATTGCTTTGTTTTTTTAATTAGTTCTTTTCTTTTCGGCTCCCTTCCGGGAGCCTTTTTTTATTTTAGTATTAAACGTTTTATCCTGCTAGGAAACTTTTTATTTTTCAGTTTTGTGTTTTTGCTTACATATTCTTTCCATGCTTTTTGTGAATACGATTCGTTACAAACTTTTTCCGGACTAATCCAAAGCTTGTTATCAAAGTTGCAAATATAGCAATATCCCAATGTCGAAGCCTTAAAATTTGTCGTCTGAATTTTTTCAATTAAAGAAAAAACTTTATCAGCCTGAGGAATATAATCAGCTCCGCTTATGGTTTTAAAAATTCTGCCTAACACCCTAAATTTTATCTCTTTATCAAGCCTCAAAAATTCGGAATAATTACACCAAAACGCCTTTTGTTCATAGCTTCTGAATATGTTTTTCAAAACTTTTTCAACTTCTTTTTCAATATAATTTTGTGAAGATTGTAAACATCTCATTGCTTTTGCAACCTTAAGAACATTTATGCCGGTTTTTTGTTCAAACTCAGGTAAAAATTGTCGAATTCTTACTCTTAATAAATCTGTACAAAAATTGCTCTCATCTTCTATCCATGCAATATTCTTATCAATAAGATAATCTTTCATAACTTTAGGAGATGTATAAAGCAACGGCCTGATAACTAAGATATTGTCACGTTTGAAAACATCTCTCATACCGCACAAACCGTCTAAACCGCTACCACGTTCTAAACGCATGAAAAAAGTTTCCGCCTGATCATACAAATGGTGTGCCGTCATCAACACTTTAATATCATGTTCCTGACACCATCCTTCTATCAATCCATATCTGGCATTACGTGCCGCTTCTTCGATTCCGGTAATTGGTTTTGAGCCTTGCCAATAAAGAATATGATGCTCAATACCAAACTGTTTCATAACCGATGCAACATATTCTGCCTCTTTTTGCGCCGATTCTCTTAAACCGTGATTTACCGTAAGTGCAACAATTTTATAACCTAACGGGAAAAGCTCTTGATGCGCCATCAAAACCAGAGCTAAAGAATCGCTTCCGCCCGATACTCCTACGCAGATTTTTTTTTCAGTTATATTATTATCTGTTAAAAACTTTTCAAACATACACTATTTACAACCTAACTTTTTTGCTTCATTTTTTGCTTTGGCTTTTATAGTGTCATCAGCCTTTTTAAATTCTGTAGGTAAATTTACAAACGCTAAACAAGCTTCATCTTTTTTACCTATTTGTGCCATAGAAAGCCCTAATTTTAACAAACTGTCAGCGCCTTTTGCCCCATCTTTATAATTGTTGTAGCCTTTGGCAAAAGCAACTGCTGCTTTATCAAATTGTTTATTTTTATAATAAACTTCTCCTAACCAATATTGCGCATTACCGGCTAGCTTGTTTGTTTCATGATTTTTTAATATAAGCAAAAAATAACTCTCAGCTTTTTCCGTATCACCTGATTTTAATGCCTCTAAACCTGTTGTATACAGTTCATCAACACTCATATTTTTTTCAGGTTGCAGATTTTTCAAATCTGACGTGACAATTGTATCTCCTACAATTGATTTTGGAGCACCTTTTGCAACTATGGTATCAAACTTTTTAGAAGTGCTTACACTGCTTTGTCCCGCCGGAATAGGTTTTCCTTCCAATAAACGAAAACGCACATCTATATCTTTATTTATAGTGTTAATTTTTTCTTCTAAACTTTTAAATTTATATTCCAGTTCATCAACTTTGCCGTTAAGGCTTCGTACAATCTGATTATAATCTTCAGATTGTGACGGATTTGACATTACAGATTCATCTCGATAAACTTTACGTTGTAAAATAACAATTTCCTCTTTTATTGCATCAATCTGTTCTTGCATACCTACAATATCTTGAGCCTGAACCGTTGAAACAAAAAATACAAAGCCCAAAGTAAAAAATTTTGACAGTAACTTCATTTTTCAAACCTTTTATTAGTTAATTTTTTTCAATATAAAATAATTATTTGATATAAACAAGTACAAAAAAACGTGTTCTTATTTTAAGAACACGTTTTAATCTTACTTCGGCAAATTACATGTTGCTTGTTTTTACAACTGTAACAGCACGACGATTTTGAGCCCAAGCAGCTTCATTGTTACCTAAAACAGCCGGTCTTTCTTTACCGTAAGAAATTACGGAAATACGATCAGCAGCTACACCTTGAGATACAAGATAGTTTTTAACAGCGTTAGCACGGCGTTCACCTAATGCTAAGTTGTATTCACGAGTACCTCTTTCATCGCAGTAACCTTGAACAACAACATTTACATTGCTATGTCTTCTCATGTTGAGCCAGTTAACTTGTGTATCAAGAACTTCTTCAGCATTATCTGTTAAAGCAGAGCTATCATAAGCAAAAAATACTCTATCTTCAGCATTTGCCATAAAATCACGAGCTTCTCTCGATTCGCAATCTGTGCCACCGAACAAGCCACCGTTTTCACCCATAGATGAACAGCCTGCTAAGAAAGCCATTGCGCAAAACAAACTTAAAAGTTTTTTCATTTTATTTTCTCCATATGGTTTAAATTAATATTCCTAATTAAAGGAACAATTTTAATTGCAATACAACTAATACAACTTTAACTTAAGTAATAAAAGTAAATTTTTCAATAACAAAAAGTAAAATACTCTATTTTTTTTACTAAAGATTATATTTTAACATTAATCTATCGTGATCTATTTATACGAATTTTATCTAAAACCGAAGATTGTACCCTTTTTTCTTTTTCTGTCCTATAAAAAGTATCATAAGTGATTGGAAAAAACTGTTTAATAAATTCTTCTTTTCCGATTCCTTCTCTTTTATTTTTCTGTTCTTTATTATATAGATTGCTTATATTCATAAATGTTTGCGTATCCCTATTAATCCTCAGAGATGCAAAAGAACCACAGATCAATATGTAACCATCTTTAATGTATTTCTGTTTTAACTCCATTAAAACCGATTCATCTCTTTTATTGCTTATATCAACTATGACTTCTATACCTTTTTTATCAAACAATACTTTATTGTCGTTTATTTCTAATTCACGCACAACTTGTATGGTTTGATATAATAAATTCCAATTGTTTTCTTCAGCTTTAAGATTTTTACGTAAGCGCCTTTCAAAACAAGTAGCAAAAAAACGAGCCCCCCATTCTAATGGCTGTTTTCTATACCCTTTAAAATCTTCTTTGGCCTCCAAATAACAACTACGGTTTAGCTTATAAAGTGCTTCAATTTCTTTATCTGATGAAAGATTTATATTAAATTTCCTTAACAATAGAGCACGAGTTGTATACGGCAAATTTTGCAAAGAGTGAAACAACTCATGCGCTGTCACATTACAAAAATCCACACACACATTTCGTATATTTACGACAGGCAAATCCAAAGGATCATTTTTACAAAAAGTTCCAGCATGTTCTATTTCATCTGATTTTTTGATTTTTATTTTTGGCATCATTAATGTTGATAATATTGCATTTTTTAATGCTACATCATAAACAGCTCTTCTCATAATTTTTGCTGCTTTTTTCATCTTTTTTCTATTACACGTAACATCAAATCTATAATATATAGAGGAAAATTCTTCTGATGCAGATAATTTATCTGCAACATTATAAGCTAACTCTTTAATTTTACGATTGACAGCTTGAGGCGACCTATAATTTTGATACATATGCGCAAAAACATCAGCATTTGTTTTTACAAACTTATGCGGCGAGGTATCAAGATGTCCACATAAAGAACCCACCTTATCATAAAACAAAAGCCAATCTCTGGTAGTCATATTTTGGATTTGCTCTTTAGATAATCCTAAACAATATCTACGAAAAGAATTATTGTCGTAAAAACTAGCTGAAAAATCAACTTTATTCATACATATCTACCTTGCGTTTTGAGTTTGCGCCGGCATTGTAGCTGTATTTGTCCTTGTATTAGCATTTACTTGTTCGTTAAAGTTTGCCGGTCTTGCAAACTCAAGACCTTTATGTTCTAAAGGCAATGTTAAAGTATCTATCCCGCTACGAGACAAAGTAATGTTAATTTCATTAACAGCACCTTTATATCTTGGGAATAAATCGCTTGATAAGACAACCCCATCAGCACGTTTAGGATTACGTGTTAACTCACGAGCATATGCTTGCAAAATATCTTTTTCTGCATTTTCAATATGTCTTGGCAACAATGTATCATATATAAGCACAAAATCTGCCGGACTTAAATCGCCAAGTTTTTTAGAAGGAGATATTGCACGTAATTTTTCATACTCTTCGGAACTTAGAGTCTCTCTTATATCCTCTAAACGTTGCCCAAAACTTTCTTCATGGTGATTAAAGTAAATATCAAATACCGAACGTAATGCTTTCATTGAACCAAACGTAATAGCAGCGCCCTTTTCACTATCTTTCGAACCTATATCAATTTGATCCAAAACTCTTCCGTATAAACCATCTTCATATGCTTGACGGAAATTTTCAAAATTACGAGCTGTTCTTAGGCCTCCTATAAAATCTCTTTCAGATTTACTCAAGCCATAAGTTTTATCGTTTTTATCCTTACATTTCTCTTGCGCATTTTCAATCATTTGATCAGCTAAACGATATTTAAATTCGATAAATTCTTCGGTAGTCAGCTTTTTACGAGCCGCTTCTACCATAGCTTTAGCTTTTGCCGTATTAAGACTTATACCTATCGGCACAATTCCTTTTTCAGCACAAGCCATCAACCAAACACCCTTATTTGCATTTGAAACATTATGAAAACGAAGATGTGTCACACCGGTTTTTTTAACAACACCGAGAAAATCACCAGCCATAGTATCATCCATTTTTTTACCGCCGGGTAATGCATAACCGAATGTAAAACGTCCGGTATTCGGATTTTGAGCTACATACAAGCGATACGCATATGTCGGAACATAATTACCTTTATCGTCTTTAACACCATCTTTCTTTTCATTATCTTTATTAGGCTTATCGTATATACTGAAAACATAAGTTTTCAAACCATCCATATTTTGAGATTTTACAAAATAGCTCAAACCATACGTTTTCTTTAAGTCATTTTCCATAAATGAAACCATTTCATCATAAATGGTATCTATCATAACAGGTTTTTTAGCTTTTTTGGGTCTGCCATTCCTTGCCACTCCGTCTAATTCAATATCTTTGATTTCAGGCTCCAACATAACAAAACCATTGTCGTTATCGTTTTCATTTTCCGGCAAAACACCTGGATTCTGTTCATCTTCCAACTTACGGCTTTCTAAAATTTTTCGGGTAAGCTCAGCAAGTTTTTCATCTATATCAATAACACCATCCTTGTAAGGAATGCTTAAATCATAAGCAGATAAACCTTTTTTCTCACAAAATTCTATAATAGCTTTTAAGCGAGCTTCATTTAAGTCTTCAATGGTTTTATCGGCAAAATTAATGCGAGCTTTCAATTGTTCATCATTTTCACCAGGTTTATCATATGGAGTAACCACTATACCAAACTTACCTGCATCAGGCAAATCACAAACAAGTTCAAGTTGTTTTCCTTTAGGCATTACGTCTTGTGATTCCGTAACAATTTCATCTGTGTAAGCCAAAACCTCATTTAATTCAAACTTAACACCTGTATCGTCTGATCCTTCACGAGAAATCATAGCGTACAAAACCGGAAATTCTTCCGGATAATCTTTTAATAAAGAAATTCCTTCATGTAATTTTTGATCAGCTTCCAAGCAAAACTTATATTCTGCTTCCATAGATCTCTTAGTTTCATCATCGGAAACATCTTCAGCCATCTGGCGAAGATGATTTATCTTTCTACGATTTTGTTCTATATCAGCATTAATCTCGGCTAAAACTTTATCATAGCTATATTCTCTAAAACTGTGATTTACTGTTCCTGTTTCTAAAAAATTCTTAGCCATCGCGCACTCCATAAAGAAATTGAAATTTTGTTAAAATGTAGCACACTTTAATTAAAATATCAACATCTTATTGCCAAAATGACATTATTTTTTAAAATAAAAAAATCTGATTTTTGCAATTGCATAAATTCGCTCATCACAAAAAACAAAATTGTCAGGAAAATCAACATCTTCATCTTTAGCTGTTTCTATCAAACATAGTCCGCCATCAGCAATTAAATCGTTTTTTATCAAACTTTTGATGGCTTTTTCTGTCAACCCTTTGTTATACGGAGCATCCATAAACACCAAATTATATTTATCAGGAAACATCGGTAAACAAGAAGCATCTGCTTTTACAACGTTTATTTTAGACTTTTCGGCTTCAAACAGCGTGGCGTTTTTTAGAACCGGTTTTACATCTTTATCTACAAATGTTACTTTTAATGCGCCTCTTGATAAGGCCTCAAAACCAAAAGCTCCCGTTCCGGCAAAAACATCTAACACTTTTGTTTGAGAAAAATCTATCCCTTTAGAATATAATATACTGAACAAAGCTTCTCTTGTTCGTTCCAATGTAGGACGAACATCTATCCCTTTGGGAACAAAAAGTTGTTTTGCTCTATATTTTCCTGCCACAATTCTCATATTTTAAATCTTGATCCTAACTGTTCCTGTAACACTTTTTGCGCCACTTCTTTAACCTCACCTTTTTTAAGAGAACCGAGTTGAAACGGACCGTAAGAAACTCTGATAAGTCTGGCAACATCTAAGCCGATATATTTCATCAATTTTCTTACTTCTCTGTTTTTTCCTTCATTTAAAGTTACAGTAAGCCAAGCGTTTGTACCGTTTTGGCTATCTACTACGGCATTTACTTTACCATATTCTATTCCATCGATGCAAACACCTTCCTTTAAGGATTCTAACTTTTTCAAATCTATTCTTCCGTGAACTCTAACTCTGTATCTTCTGCTCCAAGCATTTTTAGGAAGCTCAAGCTCTCTTGATAGCTCGCCATTATTAGTTAAAAGCAACAATCCTTCCGAGTTCAAGTCTAAACGCCCCACGCTGACAACTCTTGGCATATACGGAGGTAAATTATTAAACACTGTTTCTCTGTTTTGTTCATCTTTGTGTGATGTAATCAGACCGACCGGCTTATAATATAACCATAAACGAGTTTTATCAATTTGAGGTAGTTTTTCACCATCAAACAAAATTTTCTCCGTCCCCTCAACATTAAACGCCGGAGTTGTAACAACTTCTCCATTAACTGTAACCCTTTGTTGTTTAATAAATTCTTCTGCTTCTCTTCTCGAACAAACTCCGGAACGTGCCATAAATTTTGCTAATCTTTCAGCCATTTTTTATTTCCTTTTTTTATAATTTGCTGTAATATACCTTAAGTTTTACAAAATTTCAAAGGATATTTATGACAGATACCGATTATATGAAAATTGCTTTAAAAGAAGCGCAAAAAGCTTTTGAAATTGATGAAGTTCCGATAGGAGCCGTAATTGTCGATCCTACAACTCAAAAAATTATAGCAAAAGCACATAATAAAACAGAATTCGGACAAGATATTACAGCTCATGCCGAAATTTTGGCTTTACGCAAAGCTTGTCGAAAACTAAAAGCAAAACGCTTATGGAATTTAGATTTATACGTAACTTTAGAACCTTGTGCCATGTGTGCGGCAGCCATTTCTTTTGCCCGTATCAGAAGGATTATTTATGGCGCTTGCGACGAAAAAGGTGGGGCAATTGATAGCGGAGTTAAGTTTTTCCAAAGCAAAACTTGTCATCATAAACCTGAAGTTGTATCAGGTATATTAAAAGACGAATCATCTCAATTGTTGAAAGACTTTTTTAAAAATAAACGTTAAAAAAACCGCTCTTTTTGGGAGCGGTTTTTTCTGCAAAATCTCTAAAATTATGCAACACTTTCCAAATCTAAAACTATTTCCCCAACGGAAAGTTCTTTTGCATCTTTAAATTCTATTGCATTATTGTTCAAATTTCCGACATTTACAACATCTTCCAAACCTTGTTTTAAAGTTTCTTGCTCTGAAGATGATGCAAAAATTTCAACTTTTGAAACTGCCGTTCTTTGCGAAGTGTTAGCTGTAGTTTTGGCTTTTCTTATTTCTGATGTAATAACAGAAACCAAATCATACAACATACCATTATTAGTATCATCAAGAATAAAATCTTTTACTGTCGGCCAGTTTGTTCCGTGTAAAGATTTTGAGCTATCACCCCATGGTCTGCACTGATAAACTTCTTCTGTGATAAACGGACAGAAAGGAGCAAACATTTTTAAGAAAATATCAATTGTTTTCATTAAAGATGCAACAGCTGAAGTATCTGTTTCGGAATATGCTCTTTTCTTTACTATCTCCAGATAATAATCGCAAAAATCCCAAAATCTTTTTTCTATCACTTCCAATGCGGCAGCATAATCATACGTATTCAAACTGTTTGTTGCTTGTTTTACCATATTCATAATTTTATTAAGCCATGCTAAATCCATCGGATTCGTAATATGACTTTCATAATTTGCAACACCCTTAAGTTTGCTGTTTTCAACCATTGTAAACACAAACTTACTAGCATTGAAAATTTTGTTTACAAGCTTTTTACCTTGCGCCATTATTTGTTCTTCAAACGCTGTATCAACACCTAAACGAGCACGGGCAGCCCAATAGCGAACAGAATCTGCACCATAATTATCAATCAAGTGTTGAGGGGTAACAACATTTCCCTTAGATTTTGACATTTTTTTACGATCCGGATCTAAAATAAATCCGCTAATCAAAATTTCCTTCCATGGAATAGTATTACTGTGCATCAAAGCTTTAGCAATGGTATAAAAAGCCCAAGTTCTGATAATATCATGAGCTTGCGGACGAATATCAAAAGGTATGTCTAAAGCTTTGTTTTTAACAACATCAAGTGCAATCTGCGGTGTCAAAGCAGAAGTTGCCCAAGTGTCCATAACATCTTTATCCCCGACAAAACCGTTTGGTTTTCCTCTCATATCTTCGGTATACCCTTGTGGAATATCCGTCATCGGATCTACCGGTAATTGTGAACGATTGGCCACAATCGGAGAATTAAAATCTATATTACCGTTAGCATCTATCTTATACCAAACCGGGAAAGGAACTCCGAAGAAACGTTGACGAGAAATACACCAATCTTGATTTAATCCTTTAACCCATTCTTCATAACGATACTGCATATGTTGAGGCTTCCATTTTATCTTTCTTCCGGCCTCAATCATTTGATCTTTTTTATCAAGAAGTTTAACAAACCATTGTCTTGATGTAACAAACTCAATCGGCTGATTACCTTTTTCATAAAACTTAACCATATGTGTCAAAGGACGAGGTTCACAATTAAGACAATCGTTTTCTCTTAAAAACTCAACAATCTTTTCACGAGCTTGTTTTGTACGCAAACCTTTTATTTGAGCATAAAATTCATTTGCCTTTTCCGGATTGTTGGAAACAAACGCGCCTTTACCAAATTCGACATCAAGCAAACATCCGTTCTGACCTATAATTTGTTTTACCGGCAGACCTGATTGTTTCCACCAAGCAACGTCTGCTGCATCACCAAAAGTACAAACCATCATAATTCCGGTTCCTTTATCTTTTTCGGCATGTTCCGAAGGCACAATTTCAACCGGTGTTTCAAACAACGGCACAATGGCTTTTTTACCGAAATATTTTTGATAACGTTCATCATCAGGATGTGCCACAATTGCAATACATGCAGGTAAAAATTCCGGTCTTGTGGTAGCAATTATGATAGGTTCTTCTTCTCCTTCAACACTAAACTTAATGTCATGGAAAAATCCGGCAACTTCTTTATCTTCAATTTCGGCCTGTGCAACGGCAGATTGGAATGTCACATCCCACATCGTAGGAGATTCTACCGAAACGACATAACCTTTTTCATATAAATCAATAAACGATTCTTGCGCAACACGGATAGATTTTGGACTGATTGTAGAATATTTCACGTTCCAATCATAAGAGTGACCGATGTTTTTAAACACATTTTCAAAAACCAGTTCATCTGCTGCCGTTAAAGTTTCACAAGCTTCAATAAAGTTTTTTCTGGATACTTCTTTACGTGGAGATTTATCATTTTCAATATGCTCCGGCTTAAAGTTTTCATCATAAGCAACTTCCGGACTGCATGATAAATTATAATAGTTTTGAACACGACGTTCCGTAGGCAAACCGTTATCATCCCAACCGATAGGATATAAAACCGTTTTACCGTTCATACGTTGATATCTTGCAACAACGTCTGTTTGCGTATAACTGAAAATATGACCTATATGCAACGAGCCCGAAACTGTCGGAGGTGGTGTGTCGACGACAAAAGTTTCCTCTCTTGACTTGGTGCTATCATAGCGATAAACACCGCTTTCTTCCCAATACTTTTTACAATTATTTTCAATTTCGGACATATTCATCCGATTGTCTAAGGTTTTATTTTCTTTATACGACATTTATACTCTCCAAATTTATTCTTGCACCAAATTATTGCTAAATGCTCTTACTGTCAAGTTTTTATTTTCTATAAATAATCTGCTAAAAAATGTTGTAATAAATGTGTTTATCTAATATACTTTCATCGTATCCAAATTATAAGGAAAGAATAATATGAACAAAGATCAAGAAAACCAATTATACCAAGATGCCATTGATTTCTTTGGTGATCTTTCACAAAAAGTTATGGTCATTGAAGAAATGTCAGAATTAACCAAAGAATTATGCAAAGAACTAAGAAATAGAGGTAATGTTGACCATATTGCCGAAGAGTTGGCCGATGTTGAAATCACTTTAGCTCAAATAAAATTAATCTACGGTATAGATGAACTGGTACAACAGCATAAAGAATTTAAACTAAATCGTTTTGCAAACATAATGAAAGACTTAAAAGAAAAACAACAAGAAAGTTAGAAATAAATTACACTCTCAAAACCCTCATTATTTAATAAAACGATAAGCATTTTATTTTACCTATATAATATCTAATATCATTATTTTTCCTTGTATAAACAAATATATAAAAGAGTATATATTTCTTATAAAAAAGAACAAAACAAGAACTTTTTTACTTGACAAGCAAATATATTGTAACAATAATAAATTCTATGAAAAAAAATTTATTTGTTGTCATATTTATAACTCTTGTATGTCTTCCTTGTTTAGCAAAGGTGGATATCAAATTTACACCTTCAAACGACTGTGAAGATTCTATCATTCATTATATTAACGATTCTAAAAATACCATTGATATAGCTGTTTATTCAATAAACAATGATAGAATTGTCACAGCTCTGAAACAAGCACACAACAGAGGTGTGAAGCTAAGGATCTTAACCGATAAATTGCAAGCATCAGCCAAATCATCAAAAGCAATTGACTTATATAAATATGGAATCAACATAAAAGTTAACAGTAAACATAAAATAGAACATAACAAATTTGCAATTTATGACACAAAAGTTGCATCTACCGGTTCTTTTAATTGGACGAATTCAGCTACAAATAAAAATAGTGAAAATTGCTTATTTTTAATTCAGGATGAAATCTCCGTTGGTAAATATCGTGAACGTTTTGAAAAATTATGGGCCCTTAATTCACAGCAAAAATCAGATAATTGGTTTAACGTAAGAAATAAATAATAAAAAACTTTATCTCCCTATTTTTTGCGTGCAATTACCATATATTGTCACCGCTCCGAGCGTAAAAATAATACTGTCACCGCTCCGAGCAAAGCGAGGTCAAGCGGTGTATAACAATTAACAAATCGGAAGATGCTTGAACCAAAACTTAACGTTTTGGTAGCATGACATAAACTAGAATCGTCATCGCTCGTTTTCGTTAAGAAAACGTCCGGCGATCTTCGAATTAATTTTTAAATCGGTTGGTCCCTTAACGATTCCTGACGGAATCGAGGGACGACAATATTATATTTTGTTATATTTTTTCATAAAAAACAAATCCAAAAAAACACTTTATTTACAATAAGTTAAAGCGTAAAAACTGTTGCATTTAAACGTACGTTTTTTAGCGCAGTGTAAAAATGAGAAAATTGTAAAATTTAAAACTTGTCTTTTGTTGTTTTTCAAATAGTTAGAAAAAGTAAAAAATGTAAAAAACATTAAAAAAACTGCTTGATTTAAGCCTACGTTAGAATAATGTTTTCTATACAAACCCCAACAACATTTCTGTTGTTGGGGTTTAATAGTGTTGAGCAATTAATTCATGTTTTACAGTTTGACGTGTGTATAGATGTCACAACTAACTTATCTGTTTTTCAGCCATTTTTGCACATTTTGATTGTGTTCTTTAAGCGTTTTAGAAAAATTGTGTCCGCCTTTTCCATCTGCAACAAAATAAAAATAAGGAGTATCAAGCGGATTTGCTGCTGCTTTAAGGGCTTCAATTCCGGGGTTGCAAATCGGCTTTGGAGGAAGCCCTGCATATTTATATGTGTTATAGGGGCTATCAATTTGCAAGTCTTTTCTTCTTAACGAACGGCCTAATTCTGTTTTTCCTTGTGTTATGGCGTAAATCACTGTCGGATCTGTTTGCAAAAGCATTCCCTTATTTAAGCGATTTACAAAAACCGATGCAACTTTTTCTCTTTCAGAGCTTATACCTGTTTCTTTTTCAATAATTGAAGCTAAAATCAGCAATTCTTCATCTGATTTTAAGGGCAAATCTTCTTTTCTTTTCTGCCAGATGTTGTGCAAACTGTCTTTCATTGATTTTTGTGCCTGCTTGATTATATCCGATCTTTTAGCACCCTTATTAAAAGAATATGTCTCAGGCAAAACAGAACCTTCTTCTACCGGAAAATCTATTGTACCGACTAAGAGTTCATTGTTGTTAATAAGTTCAATGATTTGTTGAGAAGTTAAACCTTCCGGAATGGTGATTTTATGCATAATCACTTTTCCTGAAGATAACTTATTTAAGATGTCTAGCAATGACATTTGTTGCTTAATTAAAAATTCTCCGGCTTTGAGTTTTTTATCAAAACCGTAAGCTCTGATAGCAATTTTTACCATAATTTCATGAGGCAATAAATTTTGCTGCATTAATTGTCCGGATAAGGTATTTGCCCCAGCTCCTTGAGGCATATTGATAACAAAATCTTGTTTAATAGGAAGTGGCTTTTTTACCATATTATCAAACCAAGAAACAGCTATCGCACATGCAAATATGGTAAACAATATCAATAAAAACAATTTTCTCATTAACGTACCTTTTTTTTAAAAACTCTTATTATATATGCTAAAACAATTAATTTAATGTTAGCGATATAAAAAGAGTTTATTTCCGTTTGCTTTTAACCAATTTTTACCTAATGAGGCTCCTTTATAAAGTTGCTTAACACAGCGCCAAAAAGCATATGAATGATCTTTATGTTTTAAATGGGCCACTTCATGAGCTATCAAATAATCAATTACACAATCCGGAGCAAGGGCAATTCGCCAACTGTAATTTATATTATTTAAGCTTGAACAACTTCCCCAACGGGATTTTGTATCTTTAATTTGCACATTGGCAACTTGACAATCTATTCTTTTGGCTATTTCTTGCGAGCGTTTTAAGAATTCTTTTTTTGCTTCTTTTTTTATGTAATCTTTAACGCGTCGATGCAAAAACACAATATCTCCGCCGACATAAATTATATCATTTTCTCTATATGTTGCAGATTTTGAATCTTTTTGATGACAAATCCTTACTTGTTTACCTAAAAAACTGAACACATCACCATCTTCAAAATCTTTAGTTTTGGGAATTTGTGCCAAATGTTCAATAATCCAATCTTGTTTCGATAAAACAAAATCATAAGCTTTCTTTTTAGAACAAAATTTAGGCATTGTTAAAACAGCTTGAGCTTTTTTTGTATCAATTCTGAGTGTAAGCCTTTTATATTTAAAAGCACTCAAAACTTTTAAATCAAAATCAAAAGCATTTTCTATATCAAAGGTCTTCCCAGTCAACAATGTAATTTTCATAATCATCAACCTCTGATTCGTTTACAAGCTCTCTGTTTATAAGAGACATTCCTTTTTCATGCACACTTGAAGCCTTTCCCGTGATTAAAGGATGCCAATCGGGTAAATCATATCCGTTATCCAAAAGCCAATAAGCACAAGTTTTAGGAAGCCAACGTGGTTTTTCTCTAACTGCTTTTAAATCAATATCTCGGCAATCCGGCACCACTTCAAAACGGTGGTGATATATTTTACATAAGCAGTTTTTACAATTTAAAAAACGACAATATGTGTTAGTAAATTTGACTTTACCTTTAATTTCAAGCTTATTTAAACAACATTTTCCACAACCGTCACACAAAAGCTCCCATTCTGCTTTGCTCATTTGTTCAAGAGTTTTTGTTTTCCAGAAATTGGGCTCTACACCGCTTAAATCATTATAGCGATCTTGCGGAGAATATTCTGTTTCCAATTCAAGCTCTTTGTTACTCATAAATCTTCCCAATCAACAATATAATCTTCCAGATTATCCGGATTTATCAATGTTTCAGATATACATCTTCCTTTTATTGACTTGTTTTTTATATTCGGAACATTTTCAAACAACTTACGATAAGCGCAAGTTTTTGGCATCCACTTTATACTACTCACATTGTCTTTTGTAAGTTTTAAGCATTCCGGTACCAATTCACATCTGTTTTTATATACGCTACATTTGCATGTATCTTGGTCAAAATACTTACAAACCACATTAGTATAATATATTTCATCTGTGTCTTCATCTTGTAACTTGATTAAACAACATTTACCACAATTAGAGCAAATATTTTCCCACTCTTCTTCAGTATAGTCTTCTATCTTTTTCATAATTATCCTATTCTTTCGGGTAAATGTTCCTCATTGGCAAGGTTTCCGAATTGAGCAAAATCGCCATTCCAGAAAAGCTGAACTGTTCCGGTAGGTCCGTGACGCTGTTTACCAATAATTACTTCTGCTAAATTTGTAGTTTCTTTATCTCTTTTTTTCCATTCTTCAATACGCTGTTGAAATTTCTCCGGAGTTTCATTGGCTTTTTGCTTAGGTTCTTCGTTTTTAAGATAGTAGTTTTCTCTGTATACAAACATAACTATATCGGCATCTTGCTCGATAGAACCGGATTCTCTTAAGTCTGACATCAAGGGGCGTTTATCGTCACGACTTTCAACACCACGATTAAGCTGTGATAAAGCAATAACCGGAACTTTTAACTCCTTAGCCATAATCTTAAGTCCCCTTGAAATTTCTGAGAGTTCTTGTACACGGTTACCTTCACTTTTTTTATTAGAGCTTCCTGTAATAAGTTGGATATAGTCAATTACGATCAAACCTAAACCTTTTGTTCTTTTTAAACGTCTTGCTCTAGATCTGATAGTGTTGATAGTTACACCCGGAGTGTCGTCAATGTATAAAGGAATGCTTTCAAGTTCACGTACAGCTGCTGCTATACGGGTAAATTGAGCATTATCAAGTTCACCGGTACGCATTTTATTTCCGGGAGTTTGCGTAACGGTTGATAAAATACGTGATGCTAACTGATCTGCTGACATCTCCAAAGAAAAAAAGGCAACACCTTTATCATGCGGATCCATGTTTTTTGCTCTGCTCATATATTCTGCCACATTATAGGCCATATTGGTTGCAAGAGCCGTTTTTCCCATTGCAGGACGTCCGGCAATGATGATGAGGTCAGAATTATTTAATCCGCCGGTTTTATAATCAAGCCTTTCCAAACCGGTAGGCAGACCTGAAATTTTTCCTTCTTTTTGGAAAGCTTGCTCAATATAGCCTAAAGAAGAAGTAAGAGCTTTTGAAAAATCAATAAAACCTCCTTGAGTTTCTCCTTGGTCTGCTAAATTAAACAGTTGTTGTTCTGCCATCTCTATCTGTTCATTTGCAGATAAATCAGCGCTTTCCTTAAATGCATTATTAATAATCTCGGAGCCCGTATTGATAAGTTCACGACGTAAAAACTTATCATAAACAAATTGCCCGTAATATTCTACATTTGTCATAACTGACGCACTATCTGCTAATTTTACAAGATAATTAACACCACCTACATCATTTAATATACCTTCTTGTTCAAAGTAATTTTTTAACGTAATGACATCTGCCGTATGACCTCGTTTCATAAGTGTAGACATCACTTCAAAAATTCTGGCATGAACGGCATCTGCAAAATGTTGAGGTTTTAAAAATTCCGAAACTTTTTCAAAAGCCTTATTATTTGCTAAAATTGCACCGATAAGAGCTTGCTCTGCTTCTATATTTTTAGGTAAATTTGAAGTATCAATTTTTTCCATATCAAGTCCGTAAAATCAAAGTTGTTTGCTTTTTTTACTTTTGATATATTTTTCATTTTAAATCAGCTTTAAAAAAATTATCCCTGTGGATAACGGGGATAACAAAAAACACTTTTAAATCCTAAATTACGACAGAGCTGAAGAAAGCATCTTATTAAACGTATCTTTTACTTGAAAAACTTCAGGACCGCTTAAAGCTCTATCTGTGGGAATTTCAGGTTCCAACACCAAATTGACCATATTAATCATCAATTTTTCTTTTAATATTTCAATATATAATTTTTTCTCCGGAAGCAATTTATTATATAGCAACTCTAAAAAAGTTTCTTGTTTTGACGTTTTAATTAAATCAAAATACAAGTCTTGTGTCTGACGAGGTAAATACTTTCCTTCATCATCCGTAACACGCAAAGATTTTAAAACCTTATAAAAATCTTCAAAATCAGGATTCTCCAGAACCTGTAGCCCATTCAAATCAACCATGGCAAACGGTTCAAACTCGCTTAATTCTTCCAAGCGTAATTTGTTACGATAAACTTCCAACGCCGTTGAAGGCAATTTATCAATGGGTTTAGGCCCAAACATCCGGTTTCTCCTTAAAACTGTCCCTTAGCTTAACAAAAATAAAAATTCATGTAAATACTTAAAATTAACATTTTTAAAGCTTCAGTACTTTTTTATTTACTATTTATTGATTAAGTGTAAACTATAATCATTAAAATTTTGTAATTTTTTAAAGGAAAATCCATGAATAAAAATATAATTGATGTATTTAACTCTTCTTTAGTACCTATGGTTGTTGAACAAACATCAAAAGGTGAACGTTCTTTTGATATATTTTCCCGTCTTTTAAAAGAACGTATTATTTTTTTAACAGGCGAAGTTAACGATGAGGTTTCTGCTCTTGTTTGCGCACAGCTTTTGTTTTTAGAAGCAGAAGACCCTAAAAAAGATATTTATTTATACATCAATTCTCCCGGAGGCGTCGTAACCTCAGGTCTTGCTATCTATGACACTATGCAATATATATCTCCCGATGTTGCAACTTTATGTATCGGGCAAGCTTGCTCCATGGGATCTTTTTTACTCGCAGGTGGTGCTAAAGGAAAAAGATTTTCTCTGCCAAACTCTCAAATTATGATACACCAACCATCAGGTGGTGCTAAAGGTCAAGCAACCGATATTGAAATTCAAGCCAAACTTATTTTAGATTTGAGAAAACGCTTAAATAAAATTTATGCTGATAACACCGGTCAAAAACTTTCGGTAATAGAAAAAGCAATGGACCGAGATAATTTTATGACACCGGTTGAAGCAAAAGAATTTGGTCTCATAGATGAAATTGTAACAAATAGACTTAGTATTGTAAAATAGGAGTTATAAATGAGCGATACGGAAGAAAAAGTTTTACATTGTTCTTTTTGTGGCAAAAGTCAAAACGAAGTTAAAAAATTGGTTGCCGGACGAGGCGTTTATATTTGCGACGAATGTATTGATGTTTGTATCAACATTGTTTCGGAAGAACTTCATAGCGAAAAAAAATCCGAAACAGGAAGCTTTTCAGAAAACCTGCCAACACCTTCTAAAATAAAAGAGTTTCTTGATCAATATGTTATTGGTCAAGAATATGCGAAAAAAGTTTTATCTGTTTCTGTTTATAACCACTACAAACGTTTAAATTGTAAAAAAGATAATCAAGATGTCGATATTTCAAAATCAAACGTGATTTTAATCGGTTCTACCGGTTCAGGAAAAACTTTACTGGCGCAAACACTTGCTAAAATTTTAGATGTTCCTTTTGCCATTGCAGATGCTACTACTTTAACTGAAGCCGGATATGTAGGTGAAGACGTTGAAAACATTATATTAAAACTCGTTCAAGCTGCCAATTATGATATTGAAAAAGCTCAGCGTGGTATTGTGTATATTGATGAAATTGATAAAATTACTCGCAAAACAGATGGCCCTTCAATCACGCGTGATGTTTCCGGTGAAGGTGTGCAACAAGCATTATTAAAAATAATAGAAGGTACAATCGCGAATGTTCCGCCTCAAGGAGGACGTAAACATCCTCAACAAGAGTTTTTACATGTAGATACATCAAACATTTTGTTTATTTGTGGCGGGGCTTTTGCCGGACTGGAAAAAATCATTGGTTCCAGAGGCAAAGATACATCTATAGGCTTTGGAGCAAAAGTTGCTTCCAAAGAAGATAGAAACATTGGAGAAGTATTAAAAGAAGTTCAACCGGAAGATCTGCTTAAATTTGGTCTCATTCCGGAATTTATTGGAAGACTTCCTATTATTGCAACTCTCAATGATCTAAATGAGGATGCTTTAATTAAGGTTTTAACCGAGCCCAAGAACGCTCTCTTAAAACAATATACAACATTGTTTGATATGGAAAATGTAAAACTTACGATAAATGATGATGCTTTAAAAGCTATCGCCAAAAAAGCCATAGCAAGAAAAACAGGCGCCAGAGGTTTAAGAGCTATTATGGAAGGTATTTTACTTGATTTGATGTATGCAATTCCGGATACAAAAGATGTAACCGAGGTCGTTATTACTGATAAAGTAGTAAACGAAACAGGAGAACCTGTTTTAATCCGATCAACAGATAGCAAAACAGCCTAAAAAAAAGCCCAATTGTTTAATTGGGCTTTTTTATTTATCACATAATTACCACTGAACACCGTTTATGCATTTATCCGGATTAACATTGCAATAGTTTTCTTCATTGCCTACCTGATGCAAACGCTTTCTATTCTCAGATAATTCACCGGCAACAATTCCTTTACAAGAACATAAAATTGCTAACAAGAAAAACAAAATACATTTTTTCATTTCAAAAATCCTTAAATTAGTGCAAACCTAAAACCGCCATATATCACAGCTAAAATAAACAATTTGGCAATATGACCTAACCATGCACTTTTATCATATTCTTTTGCGCTTCTGCATACACCAAATAAAACCATTATAGAATATAACCCTAAAGCAAAAAGACAAACAAAATATGCTATAGTCAAAAATAAAATCATGTTGTTGATATTCAACATCGAAAAATAGTGAGTGTAATAATATTTAATAGGCATACCACTCAATTTTTGATTTAAAAAAGCACCAAAAATCTTCGTAACAAAAGCCACCAAAAAAATGCCCATAACACCAAATTTCCAAAAAGTTTCTTTTAACGAAAATTGTCCGTATACTAACTTTCCAAACATGTAAATCTCCTTTTTTATTGTAATAGTCTAAACAACAACATTTAAAAATTAGTTACAATTTTAATATATGGTTTTATTCCTACTTGTTTATGAATTTTGGCGATATGTTCCGAATATTCACCCCAATATGCCCATCTGTTAACAAATGCCTCAGCTTTTTCCATCGATTTTGACAGTTGCACCCTAACTGTTTCTTCCAACAGTTTATACATAACTTTATGCATATCCTCAAAGTTAATGTGTAACTTGTTATTATTGTCAAACCAAATAACTTTATTTTCAAGCAAATAGTTAAATTGTATTAATGATCCAACACGATGCGGATTTGCAATAACAGGTTCTGCTTTTAACAATAAATTCGAGAAAACCCATGAAACATATATTTTTTTAACATCTTCTTGTGAAAACATATCAAAAACTTTTGCAATTTCTTCAATTGAAGCAATTGATACCACATCGGCCTTATTTTCTTCAATTATATGCTTATATTCTCCCATAGCATTTTGATATTCGGCACAAGGACCTAAAGAATGACCGTTTTCATGGTAAATCACAAAAATCATATCTTTATAAATATCAATATATTGGTGAAACTCAGAAGCCAGCAAATTATCAAGCAATTGTTGCTGATTTTTTAAGTCTTTACCGAAACGAACTTGTCTATGATAAACATTTCGTCTGCCTCCACCTGTTTTGACCGATAATTTATCATTATTAGGTAAATTTTGTGCTATTGTAATACCACCTCTACACATTGCATACTCGCCGGTTAAAGCAACAATATCAGCATCAACCATGGCCTGTTTCAACTCTTGTGTATTATCAATAAACTGCTCATATTCATCATTAAACGGCATCCACTTCATAAGATGGGGTATAGTTTTCTTTGAAGCCAAAATATATTCTGTTTCAGGCTTATTAACAATTCCTACCCGACACCCCAAAGTATCTTTTGCCACCACTGTAATATTATTTATTTCAATAATTTTTGCCAACTCTTCATTTTTATATATTGAAGATGTCATATCATCTTCATAGTTTTCTCTTGATATTGTAAATTCCAGATTACTGGTTTGCAAAGATGCCCAATATTTATCCGCCACCATATCAAGTTTTTCATCATTATGCAAAAGCGATTGGGCTTGCCAAACCAAATATTGTTTAAAGTTGTCATCTGTACACAATTTTGATGCACTATCTAATTCTTCGGCAATTTGAGCAAATTCTTTAGCAAAATACTCTGTATAATCTATTGCCGTTAATTCATCATCTTTACGTCTGACCATTGTTCGTGCCGACAATATTTTTCTGATTTCATCAATTTTGTTTTGACTTGCCATTTTTAAAAGTATTTGATGAAATTCTTCAACCGATAAATCTGCCGGATAAAAATTTTTACCATTAATGAGAGGTACATTTTTAAATACTTGTACAGGGTCTTTATCAACACCGTTAAAACCGGCCACGCCATTTATACTATTAAAAAACTCTAATGCTTTTTTAGCATAAGAACTTTCCATTGCCGCTCTTTCAAGCGCATATTTAAGTGTCCTGTTTAGATGGTGGTCTTGTTCCAATGCTACATCATTTATAATTTTGGCTGCTTTTACTAAATGTTCTAAAGCTTTTTTATCACCTTCAGGCAAAGCTTTATAACCATCAAAATCTTGAGATATAAGTTCTATTTTACGCATTTGATGCTGTAAAATATAATCAAGTTCACTTTCTTTGAGTTTTATTTCATAACCATTTATTTTCATGATGTATCTCCACAGCCTTAAAATAATAAATTTCCATTGTGTCCTTAAAATAATCAGGATTTAATCCGGATTTTATTTTTAATTGATTAATAAAATCATTCTTGTCTTCATATTTTTTCCAAAAAACAGGTAACATAATTCCTGATAAGATACCGTTTTTTATCAGAACGCCGATTGATGTATCAAGGCTATTTAAAAGTTCGTCCTCAGTTTTAAAATTTTGTTTTTCAAGTTTTGTAAGAAGATATATATTTTTAATCTTATATCCTTCTTTTTGTGCATTATTAATATTTTTACTCAACGATTTTATCAAAGATTTATTAAAGCTAAAGTCAGTAAATTCTTTACACTTCAACATGTCATCACAAGCATAAACAAGTGTGGATGCTTTATCATAAAAATGTGGAGGATATTCTTTATTATTGTTTAATTTAAACTTATTCAGTTCTTGATTAAAATCTTCAGCAAAACTTTCTAAATTTTGATATTGTTCATCAAGAGAATATTTTTTCTTTTTATATTTTTCATCTAATACGGTTTTAATATGAGATGTATCTAACAAATCTGAAGTTTTAGGTCGTAAATTATGTCTTTTAATAAATTCTTTTATTTTTTCATAATCGGTTGAAGGATT
This sequence comes from Alphaproteobacteria bacterium, assembly GCA_045644765.1. GTDB lineage: Bacteria > Pseudomonadota > Alphaproteobacteria > RF32 > CAG-239 > JAFTYO01. The sequence continues at coordinate 59,410 of JAZRHM010000034.1, forward strand.
TTCCATATCTTCAAAATAGACAAGCAAAGCATTATTTTTCAGAATATCATCATTTAATTCATCACCAGAAAAAACATTATCTGAAAAATTTTTAACATAATCAAAATGTTTGTCCGTAGTTTTAGAGCTTGTAATAATCATTATTCTATCATATCCTTTAAAAAAGGCTTTATGATTTTTAACATAAGGATGAGATATAATATTATCAGGTAATATTATAAGCTTGTTTTTATTTTCAATATTTTTAAATTCGAGCACCATTAACGGTTTACGAAAATCTTTTAGTTCATCGACAGGACTTTGATAATCGGTCAAAAATGATGAGTTTGATGAAACAAGGTTAAAAAAAACAAAAAGATTAAATATTAATAAAAAGGATAAAAAAACATACAGCGATATGCGACGCATTTTTATATATAATTCTTTATTGTTGTTAAGAGACATCTAAAACCTATCAAAATTTCCAAAACATGGGTTTATTTTAAACTATTTTGCATTAGATAAAAGCAAACTCTCATAAAAATCCACAAACGAATCGAAAAAACATATATTCTTATCTTGTTTATCATCATCGTCCCAAATAGGAGTTCCTATTCGGATAGCTCTAGCTCCGGCACTTAATGCACATTTGCTGTCTTGAGGACTATCGCCTATTACCCATACATTATCTTTATTTATTTGTTCTTGTTTCATAACATTTTTTAAGGTCCAGAACAAATGATCTGCATGAGGTTTATCGTTTTTTGCCTCATGACCGCATACAATATTATCAAACATTTCGGGGTTAAACAAAAAAGGCAATTCATATTCTAATAAAGCACGTTCTTTATTACTCATTATCATTAAAGAAACATCTTCTTTTCTTAAAAATGATAACACTTCATGAGTTTTTGGAAAAGTAGTGATTAATTTTTCTGTAATTTCTAAATATTTTTTTCTGTATTTTTGATAAGCTTCTTGAGCATTTGGTCCAAAAATGTTTGCAAAATTATCTTTAAAAGATAAATCATTATTACGTTTTTTCTTTTCAATTTCCCAATCTTGCAATCCATATTCATTTAATATCTGATTAATTGAATATACAAGAGCTGTTCTGGTTTCAGCTAAAGTGTTGTCCCAATCAAAAACTGCTATTTTTAAGTTTTTTGTACTTAAATTATACTTTGTTTTCATATGTTTTCTCCATATTTGAAAGTAACAATGATCAAAATTAAATTCAAGCTTATTGCTGCAAAATTTTATTTACACTAATAACTATTTGTTTTAGCCTTATTCATAGGAGTGTTTTTTATGAAAAAATATAACAAAACATACCCCTGTCGTCCCTCGATTCCGTCAGGAATCGTCAAGGGACCAACCGATTTAAAAATTAATTCGAAGATCGCCGGACGTTTTCTTAACGAAAACGAGCGATGACGATTCTAGTTTATGTCATGCTACCAAACCGGAAAGGTTTGGTCCAAGCATCTACCGATTTTTTAAAACTAATTCGAAGACCCCTTGAATTTTTTGCACGCAAAAAATAGGGGTGACCTTAAAAGTAATTTAAATTAATCAGATGACTACGCAATATTATTTTCTTATATCAAAAACTTCAAAAGTATTATGCAAAAAATCTATCAAAGATTTATCACTTATCAGCGATTCGCACATTTCATCAGTGGTATCGGTATCTGTTTCTATCGGTCTGTATTTTTGCAAGTAATATTCTTTTACGCCAAATTCTTTTAAAGATTTTGCAATTTTATATATATCGTCAACACTTAAAATTCTCGGATCACAAGTTGTGCGACATTCAAAATGTATACCGCTATCAATAAGCGATTTTAAGCTCTCGATTATGTTTTCAATTTTATCAAAACAACCTGTTGCTTTTTTATATTTTTGAGCCTCAAACGGAGCTTTTATATCTAAGCCCACCCAATCTAGCTTGTTTACAACTTTTTTAAGCATAATCGGATTAAATCCGCCCGTGTGAAGACCAACTTCATAACCTAAAGTTTTAACTTCACCAATTGCTTTATCCAAGCCTTCTTGAACCAAAGGCTCACCTCCGGAAAAAACAACCGCGTCTAAAACTTTTTTTCTTCTTTGCAAAAAACATTTTAAGGTTTCAAAAGTCCAACCGCTTTCAGATGCAGCACCGATTTTTTGCAAACTTAAGTTGTAGCAAAACGGACATCTCCACGGACATCCTTGCATAAAAACAACCGCAGCTATCTTATTTGGAAAATCGACGATGCTGAATTGCTCAACATCGCCGATTGTAATAGGATTTAAACTATCCATAAAAAACTACTCTGCAGCCATTGCCAAGTTTTGATTCATGCCACAAACAGCTTTTTCTTCTTTGAAGCAAACTCTGGTATAATATTCAGATTTCTTACCTTTGTTAAATTCAGAAACCGGACGATGATAACCCATAACACGGGTCCAAATTTCACAAGGTTGTCTTTCAGAATCTGCTAATTTGATATCATTTATATCTATTACATTGGTCATTATATATTCTCCTAAATAAATTTTGTTATGGGTTATTAAGCTACATTTTCTTGTTTAGCTTTTAATGTTTTAATTTTTTCTGCTTTTTTCTCTTCGTCACAAAGTGGGCAGAATTTATGTTCACCTGATAAGTAGCCGTGTTTCGGACATACTGAAAAGGTAGGAGTAATAGTAATATATGGTAAGCGATAATTTGTTAAAACGCGTTTAACTAAATCACGACAAACCTTAGCTGATGATATACGTTGGCCCATATAAAGGTGTAAAACTGTTCCACCTGTATATTTTGTTTGCAATTCAGATTGTAACTCAAGAGCTTCAAACGGATCATCAGTAAAACCAACCGGAAGTTGAGAAGAGTTTGTATAGTACGGATCTTCTTTAGTACCGGCTTGAATAATGTCTTTATATCTTTTCTTATCTTCACGAGCAAAACGATATGTAGCACTTTCGGCAGGTGTTGCTTCCAAGTTATACATATGTCCTGTTTCTTCTTGGATTTTAACCATCTTCTCTCTGATGTAATCTAAGAACTTAACAGCAAATGCTTGTCCCCATTCGTCAGAAATGTTGTGTTCATCATTTGTGTAGTTTCTTATCATTTCATTGATACCGTTAACACCAATGGTAGAGAAGTGATTACGAAGTGTTCCCAAATAACGTTTTGTAAATGGGAACAAACCGTTATGAATGAGTCTTTCGATAACTTTACGTTTAATTTCAAGTGATGTTCTTGCAATGTTCATCAATTCATCAATACGACCGAAAAGACCGGCTTCATCGCCTTTATAAACGTAACCTAAACGAGCACAGTTAAATGTTACAACACCAACCGAACCTGTTTGTTCTGCAGAACCGAACAAACCGTTACCTTTTGCAAGCAATTCACGCAAATCAAGTTGCAAACGACAACACATCGAACGAATTTGTCCCGGTTTTAATACAGAGTTTAAGAAGTTTTGGAAATAAGGTAAGCCATATTTTGCTGTCATTTCAAACAACAACAATGTGTTTTCATCTTCCCAAGGAAAATCCCATGTCATGTTATATGTCGGAATTGGGAATGTAAACGGACGACCTTTAATATCACCTTTCATCATAACTGTGATATATGCTTTATTGATCATTGCCATTTCTTCTTTTAAGTCACCATATGTGAACGGTTGCTCAACACCTGCAATAATCGGATGTTTATCTCTTAAATCTTCAGGGCACACCCAGTCAAAAGTAAAGTTTGTAAACGGTGTTTGAGAACCCCAACGAGAAGGAACATTTAAGTTATAAATAAGTTCTTGCATAGATTGTTCAACTTGTTCATAAGTTAAACCGTCTTTACGAATGTAAGGAGCTAAATATGTATCAACAGATGAAAAAGCTTGTGCACCTGCCCACTCATTTTGCAATGTACCCATAAAGTTTACCATTTGACCGACAGCTGCAGATAAGTGCTTAGCCGGACCTGCTTCTGTTTTACCCGGAACCCCGTTAAAACCTTCATGCAATAAGTTCTTTAATGACCAGCCCGCACAATATGCAGCAAGCATATCCAAATCATGAATATGAATATCACCGTTTCTGTGAGCTTCACCTACTTCTGCAGGATATACATGGCTTAACCAGTAGTTGGCTGTAACTTTACCTGAAACATTCAAAATTAAACCACCGTTAGAATATCCTTGGTTAGCATTTGCATTAACACGCCAATCTAATCTTTCCAAATATTCATTAATAGAGCTTTCAACATCTACCATGATCTTTCTGTCAGAACGCATACGATTACGTTGATCGCGGTATAAAATATAAGCTTTTGCCGTGTTAAAATAGTTGTCAGAAATTAAAACTTGTTCCACAATATCTTGAATTTGTTCAATGGTAGGAAGCGATTCGCTAAACTTGTGTTCCATAACCTTTAAAACTTTCGCAGTTAACAACCATGCTTCTTGGTCGCTAAATTCACCGGTTGATGTACCGGCTTTCAAAATAGCATTATAAATTTTGCTCGAATCAAAAGGAGCGAGTGTACCATCTCTTTTTGTAACTTGATCAATGCTAACGTTATCGTTTTTAACATTTGGCATTTCGTATTTATGTTCTGACATTTATGCTTTTTCCTTATATTCTCTTTGTTTATATTATGTTGTTCTTGTAATTTAGCGTCGATTGCTAGTTGGTATACAATATATAGTATTAAATAAAAGTAAAGAAACTATATATTGTATGCACAAAAAATTTTTTACTAATGATATTGTGATTGTATTTTCGAGTTTCATAATGCAAAAATCTGCATAGCTGTTCAAGATAAAAATGGTTAATAAAAACAAAAAAACTCCTATCCTATTATAAATAGGCATATTTTTTTTTGCACAACGTGGATAAATTTATTAACAAAACAAAAAACACACAAAATCAATAAGATAACGCTAATTGATTGATATTATATGACAAAAAAAATTATCCACACAACTTTAGATGAGTCTTAAGCTGAAAAATGAACTTTTTAAGTGTGCTTTTAATAAAAATCGAGTCGTTTGATGCTTTATGATAAAACTATATCTTAAAATACCAAAACAAATTCATTCCGGTTGAAGGATTGGCGCTACATACTTGTTCTGCTCTTACCATTGAAAATGGTGTCGGATAAGTTTCATCTCCGCTTTTTGCATAAGTTTCAGTTGCAGCAGCATCAGGGTTAACAGATGGCATCGGTCGCGCAGAATCGGAAATACTACCCATTCCATGTAAATTAGAACCCCAATCTGCAGTTAATAGTGTAATACATACATCTTTAGGAATCTTATTTGTTTGTACATAAAATATACCATCATAATAAATCGTTGTATAACCCAATGATTGACTGGAAGCTGCAAAATTAATATACCCGCCCCAAGAGTTTTTTGGAGCGTTTGAATCACTTTCATACATACTTTCCGGCACCAAACCCAACTTTTTTACTGTTGCATTATCAAGACCTTGTAAACTGCCCGTACCCGAATATGAAGTTATTATACCGGATATAATATTAGACAATTGATCAACAAACTTATTCAGTTTATATTTGTTCATTGCTTTAGAATATCCTGCAATACCGCCAACCGATAAAACACCGATGATTGCCAAAACGCCGAGCATTTCTACCATAGAGCGGCCACTTTGATTTGTTTTCATAAAAGCTCCTAATTCATATCTTTTGCAGCTATTGATACCAATTATATTCATTATTTCAGATATCTCAAATCTTACTCCTGATAAAAAGGTAAAAGAAAAAACTATTAAAGTAAAGAATATTTTTGTTTTTGCTTAAAATTTTACTTGCAATAATGCAAATAAACGTGTATAAACTGTCTGTTCAACTGGTGGTTTGGGCTAAAAAGGCATGCCTAACCGCTTTAATTATAATCCAATTTATAAAAGGAAGGATTTAAAATGCCAAAATTAAAAACAAAAAGTGCCGCAAAGAAACGCTTCAGCGTTACCGGAACCGGCAAATTAAAAAGAAACTATGCATTTAAGAGACACTGCCTCTTCTGCAAATCTCCGAAAATGAAAAGACAAGCTCGCGGCTCTCTGTTGTTAAGTGAGTCAGATGTTCAAATTGTTAAAAAGTTTTTACCGTATTTGTAAGGAGGATAAGATATGTCACGTGTTAAAAGAGGTATGACCGCTCATGCTCGCCATAAAAAAATTCTTGATATGGCTAAAGGTTACAGAGGTCGTAATAAAAATGTATTCAGAGTTGCTGTTGAAAAAGTTGAAAAAGGTTTGCAATATGCATACCGTGATCGTAGAGCAAAGAAAAGAAGTTTCAGAGCTTTATGGATTCAACGTATCAATGCTGCTACTCGTCTTCATGATATGACTTATTCACGATTTATCAGCGGGCTCAATAAGGCCGGTATTGAACTTGATCGTAAAGTTCTCGCTGATATCGCTTTAAAAGAGCCCCAAGCTTTTGCTAAACTGGTAGATTCTGCCAAAGCGGCTCTTAACAAATAAGTAAGACAAAAATTTTAGTAAGAAGAGTCCTCTTGGCAAACCAAGATGACTCTTTTTACATATAAAGGTTAGAAAAATGGAAGATTTAGAAAGTTTAAAAACACAAATATTAAGTAATATTAATTCTGCTGAAGATATTAAAACGCTTGAAGATATTCGTATATCATCTATGGGTAAAAAAGGTGTTATTACCGAACAAATGAAAAATTTGGGAGCATTACCTTTAGAACAAAAAATCGAAATGGGTAAAAAACTCAATGTCGTAAAATCTGAAATAGAACAAGCAATTGTTACACAAAAAGAGGTTTTAGAAACAAAAGAGTTAAATGAAAAACTTAAAAAAGAAACTTTAGATATAACCTTACCTGTAAGGCCAGAAATTCAAGGTCGTATTCACCCCGTTTCAAAAATTTATGAAGAAGTTGTGGCAATTTTCGGACAGATGGGTTTTGAGGTTGCCGAAGGTCCTGATATTGAAGATCAGTTTCATAACTTTAACGCTTTAAATATGCCACATAACCACCCTGCACGTCAGATGCAAGATACTTTCTATCTTCCAAATGCAAACAATACAGATTTTGATATGGACAGTTCTTATGTTTTGCGTACTCACACTTCCGGCATACAAATAAGAACTATGGAAAGCAAAAAACCTCCAATTCGCATTATTGCACCGGGCAGAACTTATCGTTCAGATTATGATGCAACTCATACTCCGATGTTCCATCAGGTTGAAGGATTGGTTATTGATAAAACCACAACAATGGCTCATTTAAAAGGTTGCTTGTATGACTTTGTAAAAGCATTTTTCGAACTTGATGAAATTCCGGTTCGTTACCGTCCTTCATACTTTCCGTTCACAGAACCATCTGCCGAAATGGATATCGGTTGTTTGAAAACAAAAACAGAACTCAAAGTTGGCGCAGGAAATGATTGGCTTGAAATTTTAGGCTGCGGAATGGTTCATCCAAATGTGTTAAAAGCAGGCGGAATTGATCCTGATGAATATCAAGGATTCGCATTTGGTGTCGGTATAGACAGACTTGCTATGTTAAAATATGGCATACCTGATTTAAGAACATTTTTTGAATCTGATGTCAGATGGTTAAAAAATTACGGATTCGCACCGCTTGATTTTTCTTCTTTAACCGGAGGATTAAGCAATAATGGAGGACAAACACGATGAAATTTACATTATCTTGGTTAAAAGAGCATTTAGACACTAATGCTGATTTAGATACCATTGTAGAAACATTAACAAAAATCGGCTTAGAGGTTGAAGAAGTTATCAATCCGGCAGAAAACCTTAAAGGATTTATAACAGCCAGAGCTGAAAACGTTACCATGCATCCAGATTCTGATCACTTACATTTACTAAGTGTCAACACAGGTACAGAACATTTACAAGTTGTATGCGGAGCTCCAAACGTAAAAGAAGGTATGATAGGAATTTTTGCTCCGGTTGGGACACTTATTCCTTGCTATAATGAAGTGTTAAAGGTAGGAAAAATCAGAGGTATTGAAAGCTTTGGTATGATGTGTTCCGAAAAAGAGCTCGGTATCGGCGAAGATCATAGCGGTATTATCGAACTCGATTCGAACACCAAAATAGGCGTTGATGCTGCCGAAGTTTTAAATTTTGACCCTGTTATAGAAGTTGCTATCACACCAAACAGAGCAGAATGTTTAGGCGTTAGAGGTATTGCGAGAGATCTGGCGGCAGCAGGTATCGGCACATTAAAACCTTTGAACATCAAACAAACACCTGCAACTATAAAAAGCCCAATCTCAATTAATGTAGAGTGCGTTGACGGATGCCCTGTTTATGTCGGACGTTATATCAAAGGTGTTAATAACAAAGCTCAAACTCCAAAATGGATGAAAGATCGCTTAACAGCTATCGGACTTCGCTCCATTTCTCCGCTTGTTGATATAACAAACTATATCAACTACGATTTAGCTCGTCCATTACACGTTTTTGATGCTGATAAACTTTGCGGCAACATCAATGTACGCATGGCAAACGAAAATGAAAAATTTATATCCTTAGAAGAAAAAGAATATAATTTAGATACTCTTTCTTTAGGTATTTGTGACGATGAAGGCATACAATGTTTAGGCGGTATCATGGGCGGACTAAACAAAGGTTGCTCTGAAGATACGGTAAATGTACTCTTAGAAAGCGCCTTATTCAAGCCTTCGGTAATTGCCAGAACCGGACGTAAATTTGCTATTGAATCAGATTCTCGCTATCGTTATGAACGTTGGGTAGATCCTAAATCAAATATTTTAGGTTCAGATTATGCAACATCACTTATTTTAGAAATATGTGGTGGTCAAGCATCAGAACAAATTGTATGTGGTTCGGAAGATATTAAAACAAATGTTGCATACATTCGTCCATCCCGATTAAAAGATTTTATCGGTATTGATGTGAGCAAAGATAAAATATTGGAAATCTTAAACAACTTAGGTTTTGAAACAGCTGTTGAAGGAGATAAAATCAAAGCGACATCTCCATCATGGCGAGGAGACATTGAAGGCGAACACGATCTGGTTGAGGAAGTTGTTCGCATGATAGGTTTAGATGAAATTCCGGCTATCAGTTTACCGACAAACAATCTGCCGACACAAGTTTTAACACAAGCTCAAACCAATGTTGTTACCATAAAACACGAACTTGCATCAAGAGGTATGCTTGAAACTGTTACATGGAGCTTTACTTCTTCTAAAACTGCTAAAGATTTTATGAAAGCAAATCAGCAAGATGTTGTTTTATTGCAAAACCCGATTGCTTCAGATTTAGATCAAATGCGCCCAAGTATTTTACCTAATTTGTTAATTGGGGCAAAAAACAATATTACAAAGGGATATTCTGATGTTTCTATTTTTGAAGTTGGTCCGGAGTTTTACGGAAGAAATCCGAAAGAACAACTAACTGTTGCAAGCGGTATAAGAGTGGGACAAACATCTAAAAAAGATTGGACCGATACATCTCGCAACTTTGATATCTATGATGTAAAAGCAGATGCAATTGCCGTTATTGCTGCCGCAAAAGGACCTTTTGAAAACTTACAAATATGTCGCGACGCACCATCATATTATCATCCGGGAAGAAGCGGTTCTATGAGATTAGGTAAAAATGTGTTAGCATATTTTGGTGAACTTCATCCTACCGTTTCCAAAAAATTTGGTATCAAAGGAAGAGTTATGGCTTTTGAAGTTTACCTTGACAACATTCCGTTGCCCAGAAACAATTCGGATAAATCTAAAAAGAAATTGGAACTTTTCAGTTTCCAACCTCTTGATAAAGATTTGGCTTTTGTGGTTGATAAAAGTGTTGATGCCAGCAATATTTTAGCTGCAGCCAAAAATGCTGACAGAAACTTAATTACCGATGTTCGTATTTTTGATATTTATGAAGGCGAAAATTTGCCTGAAAATAAAAAATCGGTAGCTTTAAGTGTTACTTTCCAACCGAAAGAGCAAACCTTTACAGATAAAGATATTGAAAATTTGATGAATAAAGTAATTGTTGAAGTCGGCAAAAAAACCGGCGGAGAATTAAGAAATTAAGGAAGAAAAAAATGGCTTTAAAAACTAACAGAAAAACAGATTATCCTAAATGGTATCAATGTGTTGTATCCGAAGCTGATATGGCAGAAAACTCTGTTTCTCCGGGTTGTATGGTTATCAAACCTTGGGGATACGGTATATGGGAAAGAATACGCGATATTATGGATGTTAAATTTAAAAAAACAGATCATGAAAATGCATATTTTCCGATGTTTATTCCTATTTCTTTTTTCAGAAAAGAGGCTGAACACGTTGAAGGTTTTGCTAAAGAAATGGCTGTTGTTACACATTCTCGTTTAAGTATGCAAGATGGTCAGCTTATGCCGGATTCTGAGCTTGATGAACCTTTAATTGTGCGTCCAACCAGTGAAACCATTATTGCCGATTCTTTTTCCAAATGGGTAAAATCTTATCGCGATTTGCCGGTTATGATCAATCAATGGGCCAATGTTGTACGTTGGGAAATGCGCCCTCGCCTGTTTTTAAGAACAAGAGAGTTTTTGTGGCAAGAAGGTCACACCGCACACTCTAATGAAAAAGAAGCCGTTGAAGAAACAATCCAAATACTTGAAGTTTATCGTCAAACCGCCGAAGATTGCTTGGCTATGCCGGTAATTGTCGGTAAAAAACCGGAATACGATAAATTTCCGGGAGCTGTTGACACCTATTGCATTGAAGCAATGATGCAAGATGGTAAAGCTTTACAAGCAGGAACATCTCACTATTTAGGGCAAAATTTTGCAAAATCTGCAAACATATCTTTCATAAACAAAGAAAATAAACCGGAATTTGCCTATACAACATCTTGGGGTGTGTCAACTCGTTTAATCGGTGGTGTTATAATGACACACGCAGACGACGAAGGTTTGGTTGTTCCTCCGATGATTGCGCCATATCAAATTGTTTTTGTTCCTGTTATCAAAAAACAAGAAGACGAACAAGAAGTTATGTCTTATATAAATATGGTAGCAAATGAAATAAAATCTAAAACAGCCTTTGGCGAAAAAATCAGAATAAAAATTGATAAACGCAATAAACAAAGCGTTGACAAATTCTGGGAATGGAGCAGAAAAGGCGCTCCCGTTGTTGTAGAAGTTGGCTTAAGAGATGTTCAAAATCAGGGCTTAATGGTTAAAGAACGTATTAAATTAGGCACCCCTGAAGGAAAAGAAATTATCTCTTATACTGATTTTGTTGCAGGCGTTTCAAATCGCTTAGAAACCATTCAAAAGAAAATGTTTGAAAAAGCAAAAACTCGTATGGAAGAAAATGTCAGAACCGACATCAAAACTCCGGAAGAATTTAAGGCATATTTTTCAAATGCAAACGAATGGATTGAAGACGGTAAAGCCGGAAAAGTTGCTTTTGTAAAAGGAAAATGGTGTGGAGATGCAGAAACCGAAGAACTTTTAAAAGAGCTAAAAATTACTATCCGCTGTTTACCTTTAGAACAAAGCGGGACAACCGGAAAATGTTTATTAACCGGTAAAGATGCTACTTTAGATGTTATTTATGCCAGAACATATTAAACTTAAACCGCCGAAACAATCGGCGGTTTTTTTGTTGACTTTTGTCTAAAATATTATATAATGCAACTATAATCTTTTTTAAGTGAGGATAAAATGGATAATAATATTAAAGATAAAATTGGAGCTTTAAGAGAAAAAATGAATAATAGCGCTGAAGATAAAATTAAAGATAAAGCTCAAAAACAAAACAACAGTAATGCTAATTTTATTAATATAAATGGGCGGTTTGTTCCGACTGATAAAGCTTTTAGCGATCAAAAACCTTTAAAACAAAGACCTGTTGAAATCTCAACAGAAAAGAAAAATGAAATAAAATCAAAACTTGATGAATTAGCTAAAGAATCTCATTTACAAGAATTAAAAAGAAATGCTCTTAAGTTCGATTCTTCTCAGAAAGTTTATTTTGACGCAGAAGATCTTTTAAAAGATATGGCCAAGGTATCGGTTATACACAAATCACCTATTTTATCTTCTTTCAATGGTAAACAGTTTGTTGTAGAAGCAAATTCTTCTCTTGAGCAAGCATGTGAAGCTTGGGTTGTTCAAACTAGAAATATACAAGAAACATCTTATGATAATTTAAAAAAGCTATTATCAGTATCAAGTGAAGCTTTTACAAATGAGCCCCAAAAGAAAACTTTATATGAAGTAGAAGATAGAAAACTTGCAGAAGTTTTAATACAAAACTATCCTGAAAAAGCTGATATTCTTAATACAATACAACTTCATAATGTTTATTATGCAAACATTGGAAAAGGAAAAGATATAAATTCTACAACCGAAAAGTTATTTAAAGCCTCTATCAAAGAATATATGTCCGGAAAAGAAACTTTCAAACCGAATATTTACAACGTAGCACATTTAGATGAGCTAAAAGAATTTGCTTTCAAATCAGGTATGTATTCAATGGAAGAATTAAATAAAAGAATATATAAAACAGAAGCAGATATGTTAACAAGTATCGATTATAAAAACTTAAAAGAATATTCAAATGAAGCTTTAAATTTTATAGCTAAGGTTGCTGCTAAACATCCTGACAGTACAGTAGCTATAAAATTAAGCGAAAATTCACTCAAAACGATGTATAAACTTCGAAGTAACGTAAGCTCAAACTAGCTCTCTCTATTACACAGAGAAGCTTCCAATAGAAAAGAGGGAAGAAAATCTTCCCTCTTTTTTTATATCATATTCTTAACAGCTTCTAATGCTTGTTCAAGTTTTGTAGCATTAGGACCGCCGGCCTGAGCCATATCAGGTCTTCCGCCACCGCCCTTACCTCCGACAACGGCAGATGCAACTCTAACTAATTCAACGGCTGAATATTTATCTGTTAAATCAGGCGTAACACCAACCACAATTGATGCTTTATCATCTTTATCAGATGCCAAAACCACAACACCGGAACCGATTGTTTGATTAATTTCATCGATAAAAGCTTTTAATTCTTTCGGATGAACACCGCTTACAATTTTGCTTACAAATTTCACGCCATTTACGGTACCTATCTTATCTTGATTATCGGCACTTTTATTGCTAACAAACGATTTTTTTAAGTTAAAGATATCAGCTTCGAGCTTTTTCTTTTCTTCCAATAAATTGTTTATTCTTGCTTCTAAATCATTAACATTTGTTTTAAGCAAATTGCATACATCATGAAGTTTATTTTCAATCCCTTGAACAAACTTTTCTGCACCTCTTCCTGTTACACATTCAATACGTCTTACGCCGGCACCGACAGCAGATTCTGAAACAATGTTAAAGTATCCTATATCTCCGGTATTATTAACATGTGTTCCACCGCAAAGTTCTGAAGAATATACAACACCGTCTTTTTGCATTTTAACAACACGAACATCATCAGCATATTTTTCGCCAAACAAAGCCATAGCACCGGAAGTTACAGCTTCTTCTTTGTTCATAATTACGGTATTAACTTCATAATTTTTTCTGATAGCATCATTTACCATATCTTCAACTTGCAAAATTTCATCTGCCGTAATTTGTTTATGATGAGAAACATCAAAGCGCATTCTGTCCGGTCCGACCAAAGAACCTTTTTGCGCAATATGATCACCCAAAACCGTACGCAAAGCCTTATGAACCAAATGCGTAACCGAATGGTTTGCTCTTGTTTGATTTCGTGTTTTTTCATCAACTTCAAATTCGGCAATTTGTTGTGTTTTGACAATGCCTTTTACAAGTTTACAAACATGCACGACTAAACCGTCAAGTTTTTTCTTGGTGTCAAGAACTTCGACTTCAAAATCTTTATTTGAGATTTTTCCGATATCGCCAACCTGACCACCGCATTCGCCATAAAAAGTTGATTGGTTAGAAACCAAATAAAATTCACCATCTTTAACTTCTTCAACTTCTTTTCCGTCTTGAACCAAAGCCAAAATCAAAGCATCAGTTTTTAAGTTGTTATAACCTAAAAACTCTGTCACACCTAATTTTTCTTGCAGTTCAAACCAAATTTTTTCAACACCTGCATCACCAGATCCGGCCCAGTTTTTACGTGCTTCGGCTTTTTGTCTTTCCATAGCTTCATTAAAACCTTTGGTATCAACTTTAATGTTTTTAAGTTTTAATGCATCTTCGGTCAAATCAAGCGGAAAACCATATGTATCATAAAGTTTGAAAGCTGTTTGTCCGTTAAGCTCATCACCTTCTTTTAAGCCTGTTGTTTCTTCTTCAAGAAGTTTTAAGCCGTTTGATAACGTACGACCAAAACGAGTTTCTTCAGCTTTTATAGTTTCTCTGATTAAAGCTTCATGACGATAAAGTTCAGGATAAGTTTCTCCCATTTCACGTTGTAAAGACGGCAATAACTTATACATCATCGGTTCATGAACACCTAACATATAAATATGACGCATTGCTCTACGCATGATACGACGCAACACATAGCCCCTACCCTCATTAGAAGGCAACACACCATCTGCAATCAAAAACGAAGCTGAACGTAAGTGATCGGCAATTACATTGTATGATGAAGCAAAATTAGGATTTTCGACATCTGTCCCTGTAAATTTGCAAACATCTGTTATTAAGTTTTTAAACAAATCAATTTCATAATTTGAATGAACACCTTGCAAAATTGCAGACATTCTCTCCAAACCCATACCTGTATCAATACATTTTTGCTTTAATTCAACACGTGTTCCGTCAGGCAAATCTTCAAATTCATCAAACACTAAGTTCCAAATTTCAATCCAGCGATCGCCATCTTCTTCAGGAGTTCCCGGAAGTCCGCCCCAAACCTCAGGTCCATGGTCATAAAAAATTTCGGAACAATATCCGCAAGGACCGGTATCGCCCATCTGCCAGAAATTATCTTTTGTAGAAATACCTATAATTCTATCATCCGGAAGACCTGAAATTTTCTTCCACAAATTGCGAGCCACATCATCAGTGTGAAAAACTGTTACAGCCAATCTGTCTTTCGGCAAACAAAACTCTTTAGTTACCAATTCCCAAGCGTAGGAAATTGCTTCTTCTTTAAAATAGTCACCAAAAGAGAAGTTTCCGAGCATTTCAAAAAACGTGTGGTGACGAACGTCATATCCGACGCTGTCAAGGTCATTATGTTTACCACCGGCACGAACAGATTTTTGGGAAGAGGCCGCTCGTTTATAATCACGGGTTTCATTACCGGTTAAAATGTTCTTAAATTGAACCATTCCGGAATTGGTAAACATCAATGTAGGGTCATTATCCGGCACCAATGAAGATGACGGAATAATCTTGTGATTATTTTTAGCAAAATAATCTAAAAAAGTTTTTCTTATTTGTTTTACACTAGTAGTCATTTTTTCTTCCCAAAAAATTGTTATCTTTTTAGCCGTTTTAAGATAAAGCAATCTTCGGGTAAAGTCTAGCAAAATTTTAAAATATCTTTACATCATCCGAGTTTTATTTTATATTCATCTCAAATACGAAAATTTCGTATTTAGGGCGTCTAAACCCTTTCATAGGTAGTCTGATAGCATAATGACTATAAATAATATGCCGACTTCTGTCATATAGGCGGATGTCGGTTGAATAAGGCTCAAAGTCAAATAGACCGAGCTGTTTTACCTATGAACGGTTTTAGAACATCCGCCCGCTTTTTTAAAAGTGGGTTTTTTATGTTTTTGTTTTAGGAGGTAATATGAAAAACAACGAACGTGGTCGTTCAATGGTAGAAATGCTTGGAGTACTTGCGATAATTGGAGTTTTAAGTGTTGGTGGCATTGCCGGATATTCAAGCGCAATGAATAAATTTAAGATTAATAAAACTGTTGAACAGTTATATCACGTTACACAAAACTTAAAAAATCTCTGCGCAAATGATGCTTGTGAAACATCATTAATGTGTAGCCAAGATAACTATGCTCCTTATCAAAGAGAAGGTTGTTCTGCTTTTAAAAAATTAAATTTAGTCCCCGATGATATGTGGAATCAAACCTCCGAATATCTTGTTACACCTTTCAACACCCCTGTTAATATAAATTTTAGCTCTGAAACAATAAGTTTTTTATATCGTAATGTTCCTAAAGATCTTTGTATTGCCTTAAGTTCATTTAATCATGATTTCTTTATTTCAGGTATCAAATATTTTTCTATAGTTCCAAGACTCTACTCTTGTAGCGCTTATTCAAAAGAATATGGTGCTGAAAGTGAAGCTCCTGAAGAATATTGGCAACCTTTATCTTTTGAAAAAATATCTGAATGTTGTGAATATGAAGATAAAGAACTACTTTTAGTATTTTAATCTTAATTCAAATATGCAATTCCTATATTCAGATATGTAGCAAACAAAAGCCATAAAAGATACGGATATTGCAAGTTTCCGGCAGTTTTATTGATGATTTTAAACTGTTCTATCATCTTATAAACAGTCCATATCATCAGTATCATAACCACAAATGCCGGAGCATAAAAACCCATACCAAAAAACAAATATGACCAAAGCATCTGCAAAAACAGTTGGCCTAAGAACAATAAATTTGCGCTTTGAATTTTCATTGTATCAGCTGAATTTAACACAATATAATACGATATAATCATCAAAGTGTATAAAACCGACCAAACCGGCGCAAAAACATAATCAGGCGGTGAAAACAGCGGCATATTTAAGCTCGGATAAAATGTCATCATTGCCTGAGCCGAAAAAAACGCAGCAACAACTGCCGTTACGCTAACAGTTGCAAAACTATATAAAAAACGCAAAAATTTATTCATGTTCTTTCTCCTTTAGTATAAGCAAATATGACTTGATTAAAAAAAATCAAGTATATTAAATATAAACTATTGCTTTTTGTCAAAAAAGGTGTATTATTGACGATAAATAAAATCTAACGGAGATAAAAAATGGCAAAAAACACAAAAGCTCAAACAACATTAAAGTTTATCGGTGGTGTAAATAAAGATCGCATCGGAGGAAATTGCTCTGTTATAGAACACACAGATTCCAAAGGTAAAACCGATATTATCATGGTTGATTTTGGCTCAATGTTCACACCATATGAAACAGGTTTTGTTGCCGCATTTCCAAATGTGGATGAATATTTTGACAGAAAAGATCCCATTACAAAAGAAGAAACCAAGGCTTTAAAACCCGTAAAAGCAATGTTTATCACCCATGCTCATGAAGACCATATCGGTGCTTTGGTAAACTATGTCAGAATGGGTTATAAACTCCCTCCTATCAAAACAAGCGGATTTACTCGTAATTTTATCAGGCTTGCTTTCAAACAACAAGGTATTATGCCTCCTGAAATAGAAAAAATTAATGCAAATGAAACTATAAAAATCAGCGACAATATGGAAATAAGAGCCGTAGACATCAGCCACATTGTTGGTTCTTTAGGTTTTTGCGTTACAACTTATGACAACGGCAAACCTTGTGCCGATATTATAAATAACGGAGATTTTTTAACTGAAGAAGAGATGCCCGTCGGTAAATCTTTTAATAAAGAAAATTACATAGAAACACTAAAATCTGCCAAATGCCCTATTATAATGTGCTTAGATTCTACATCTACTTCTCCACACAGCAGTGAACGTATCGGCTTTGAGCAAGCGGTAGAAAATACATATAATACCGTTATGAAACATTCAAATAAATCTATAATTGTTTCTCCGGTAATTTCAAGAAGTGTTCAAAACATTGCCATAGATGTTGAAGTTGCCAGAAGGCTCGGAACAAAAATCTGTTTAGACGGCAAGTGGTTATCATTGGTGAAAGACACTATGACTTTGAGCGGATATAAAGATTTTGATGATGTTATCTACAAAGGAACATTAAAAGGATATTTAAGCGATAAAACCATCAATAAAAAATATGTTGTTTGCACCGGTGCTTTTGCGCAAGGTATGGAAAATTATGAATATAACTTAGGTTTTGATGATATATCGCCAATTCCTTTAGCTGCGGCAACTAAAATGGCTTTAGATATTCATCCGTACATAAAGATAAACCAAAATGTTTTAGTTTTATCACGTCAACGTATTATTGAAGAAATAAATGGTAAGACCGGACCAAAAATGTTACAAATGATGGCAGCACAAGGCGCAACCGTTGTAATGACACCTTCAGGAAAACCTATCGGAAATTTTGAAGAAGTCCGCATGCAAGATTCAGGCCATGCCAACGCAACTGCAATCAGAAACTTAATGCAAGATGTTAAAGAGGCTGTTGATAATGTAGTTGTAATTCCAATACACGGAAATCCGGATCAATGTGCCGATACAAAAAATATTATGGACCAATTAGGTATTGAAACACATATTGTCGGAAACAAAGAAGGTATACACATTTCCGAAGGAAAAATTTCGGACATTGAACCAAAATGCACCCCTCTTACATGGTTTGCGGCTCGTCAAATCAGCCCTAATCCTTTTTCTGAAAGAGATGTTCCTCTTGACGGTATAACAGAATATTGGGAAGTTACCGAGCAATATGAACCTGTTCGCAAAATGTGTGAAATTGATAACACACCAAAACAAGCTCCCTTACCAAGAGAACATTCTGCAAATGTAAGATATTTAGAAAAAGCAGAAGGAATGCCTACTCGCGAAAAAATAAAGAAAAGAAAAAACAGAAAAGGCATGAGTGTTGTTGAAATGACCGAAAGAAAAAAAGGACGAAGAAGATAATTTCCTTTTAATATAAAAAAACTGCTTAACACCTAAAAGTTAAGCAGTTTTTTTGTGACAAACGATAAACTAATCATCCATAATAGGATCATCATTTCCGATCATTTCAGTTGTAAGATGTCCGGCATCTGCTCTGATTTTGTTTTCAATTTCTTCGGCAACGCTCGGATTATCTCTCAAGAAGAGTTTTGCGTTTTCACGACCCTGACCGAGTTTATCTCCTTTGTAAGAGAACCACGCACCGGCTTTTTCAACAATTCCGGCTTTAACACCTAAGTCAATAAGCTCACCTGTTTTAGAAATTCCCTCACCGTACATAATGTCAAAATCAACAGTTTTAAACGGAGGAGCAACTTTGTTTTTAACAATTTTCACTCTGGTTTGAGAACCGATAACATCTTCTTTATCTTTAATTGCGCCGATTCGTCTGATATCCATACGCACGGAAGCATAAAACTTCAAAGCATTACCGCCTGTTGTTGTTTCCGGATTTCCAAACATCACACCGATTTTCATACGAATTTGGTTAATAAAGATAATCAAAGTGTTAGAGCGAGAAACGGTTGAAGTAAGCTTTCTTAAAGCTTGGCTCATCAAACGAGCTTGTAAACCCATGTGAGAATCTCCCATTTCACCTTCAAGCTCAGCCTTAGGAACAAGGGCTGCAACAGAGTCTACAACCAAGACATCAATTGCGCCTGAGCGAACCAATGTGTCAGCAATTTCTAAAGCTTGTTCACCGGCATCAGGTTGTGATATAAGCAAATTATCTATATCAACACCAATCTTTTTAGCATATGACGGATCTAAAGCGTGTTCAGCATCAATGAATGCGCATGTTCCGCCTGTTTTTTGTGCTTGCGCAATCACACTTAAAGCCAGTGTTGTTTTACCTGAACTTTCAGGTCCGTAAATTTCAATAATACGACCTTTAGGAAGTCCACCGATACCAAGAGCAATGTCGATACCCAAAGAACCTGTGGAAATAGCCTCAATGTCAATATTGGTATTTTGACCAAGACGCATAATTGAACCTTTTCCGAAAGCTCTTTCAATTTGGCTCAATGCCGCATCTAACGCTTTATCTTTTTCCATATTATACTCACTTTCTCAAAATTGTTATTTTATCTACACATTGTTATGTTCTATTTTTGTTCTAATTGCAAGAACTTTTTTTATTTTTTACTATTTATTAGGTTTTCCCCCTGCAATAATCTTGTTCAAATTTCTTCTGTCGAGTTCTCTATACTCTTGAACAGCGGCTGTTACAACGGCACCGAATATAACGGCAGCCCAATACAGATACATCCAAATCAGCATCAACGGAACAACAGCCACAGCACCATATAAAGTTTTGTATACATTGTTTTTAAGCATAAAGAAAGCAAAGCCGTTTCTTAATATCCAGAACAAAAACATTGCAACCAATGCACCTAACAATGCATTTAAAAAACCGACCTTTTTGTTTGGCACAAAAATATAAACACCTGTTAAAACCACCCATGTTAAAACAAAAGGTAAAACACTTCCCAAAACGACGCTTAATTTAGGCACAGACTGCAAAACATCATTAAAAGCTACATAACCTTTCAAAGAAAAAGCCGTTCCCAAAAGCAAAGGCCCTAACGTTATAACCGTCCAATATAGTGTAATTTTTGTTGTAATTCGGCGAGGTCTGCTCACTTTAAAAATAAAATTAAAACTGTTTTCAATGGTAGATAAAAGCAAAATAGCCGTTAAAACAATACCTATAACACCAATTGTTGTAAGCTTTGCGGTTGCATTGATAAACTCATTAAAATACACGCTTATATCAGCGCCGGCATCAGGCACGGCATAACTTACAATAAAATCTTGCACTTGCTGTCTTATTTCGGAAAAAACCGGAAATGCCGAAAAAATTGCCAAAGCAATTGCTAAAACAGGAACAAGAGCAATGAGTGATGTATAACTCAAAGAAGAAGCCACCCTTAAAACAGCATCATGTTGAGCTCTTTTGGTTAAAAAATATAAAAACTTTTTCAAAATTTCTATGGTTTCAAGTATCTTAGTTTTCCCAAACATTCTATAAACTCACAAAAAATCATTTACAAATCTGAACAAATTAGGTAAAAACCTATTTAAGAGATAACTTATATCAATTTTTTATTAAACGCAAAGGAAATATGACATGAATACAACTACTCCTTTAATGAATGGTAAAAAGGGTTTGATTATGGGCTTGGCAAACGATAAATCCATCGCTTGGGGAATTGCTAAAGCACTAAACGTACATGGTGCGCAAATTGCCATCTCATATCAAAATGAAACTTTAGAAAAAAGGGTTATTCCTCTTGCCGAGCAACTCGACAATGAACCTATGCTTATTAAATGTGATGTTACCGATTCGGCATCTGTTGAAGCTTGCTTTAAAGAATTGGGAGAAAAATGGGGTAAGATAGATTTTGTTGTTCACGCTATTGCTTTTTCTGATAAAGACCAATTAAAAGGAAGAACCATTGATACAACATTAGATAACTTTTTAAATACAATGCATATTTCTTGTTATTCATTCATTGAAACTTGCAGATGTGCTTCAGATATCATGAATGAAGGCGGTTCAATTGTTACTTTATCATATTTAGGTGCCGAAAGAGTTTTACCGAACTATAACATTATGGGTGTTGCAAAAGCAGCGTTGGAAGCTTCTGTTCGTTATGCCGCTGTTGATTTGGGTAAACAAGGTGTCAGAGTTAATGCAATTTCTGCCGGTCCGATTAAAACATTGGCTGCTTCAGGTATCGGTGATTTCAGAAAAATTTTACGTTGGAACGAATTAAATGCACCGTTGTTGCGCAACGTTACTCAAGAAGAAGTCGGTGCTGCGGCTCTTGCCTTACTTTCTCCTTTGGGAATTGCCATTACCGGTGAAGTTTTACACGTTGATAACGGCTATAACAAAATTGCCATGTTAAACATGGATAATGCCAGAGAAACTGCTCAAGTTTTAGCTGATTTCTAAAAATATAATCACAAAAAAGCCCGATAATGCAATATCGGGCTTTCAATTTGAAAGAAAAAAAATGATAAAAATTTCAGCATATATTGTAACTTTAAATGAAGAATTACGTTTAGATAGAACTTTAAAGGCTGTCTCAAAAGTTGCCGATGAAATCATTATTGTTGATAGCGGCAGCACAGATAAAACTGAAAAAATTGCAAAGAAACATAAAGCAAAATTTATGTTTCATAAATGGAAAAATATTTCATCTCAGAAAAATTTTGCGCAAAACAAATGCTCAAATGATTGGGTTTTATCTCTTGATTCTGATGAAGTTTTATCCGATGATTTGATACAAGAAATAAAACAAATCAAAAAAAATCCGACTGCGGATGCATATAAAGTAAAAATTTGCGATATGTTACCGGGAGATAAAAAACCTCGTTTGCTTGCAAAAACATACAATCAAGTCCGTTTATATAACAGAAAAAAATCCAACATGCCTGATGATTTAACTCATGACAGAGTGGTTCTGGGAGAAAATTGTAAAGTTGAGCAATTAAAATCTAAAATTCATCACTATTCTTATGTAACATTAACTCAGCTTTGGTTTAAGCTGAACATGTATACCGATGAGTTAGTAAAAGTTGCTTTGGAAAAAAACAAAAAATATTCCAAACTTCGTTTATATACCGAATTTCCACGCCAATTTTTGTTTTACTATTTTATACGTCGTTATTGTATGTATGGAACTTGTGGTTTTTGGATGGCAACATCGTATGCATATTTCAGATTTTTAAAAATAGCTAAATATTTTGAATATAAAGCATTAAATAAAAAGGACTAATAAATGACTCTTTGGGGACTAAAGGAAGAAGCGTCTTTTGACGTATGGTCAATTGAGCATATAATTATGGGCATATCCATTGCTTGTTTAACAGATTGGATGTCTAAAAAACTATGTAAAGATGAAAACGTATCTGAAAACTTGCGTATAAAAATAAGCTTTATAATGGCTTTAATGTTTTCATATATGTGGGAAACTTTAGAACACTATTTGGAAGTTGGTTTATGGGGTAATGTTGTTTCATATTGGTTGCAAGGCGTTGAACATTGGAGTAATCGTTTAATTTGCGACAACCTTATGGTAATGCTCGGTTGGTGGATATATCAGCAAAAAAACAAAATTGTATGGTTTGCCAGATGTTTTTCGATTATATGGCTTTTTGTTCATATTTTCATATTTCCACATAGTATGTATTTGCACGAACTTTTTTAATGTTAAAAAACCCCGAAGTGTCGGGGTTTTTACTCAAGATTACCACTTTTCCCAATGTACCTTTGAGGAAACATATCTATCTTCAGGTTGTTTGGGTGTTTCTGCTGGATATCCGATTGGAACAATTGCAATCGGTTTTATATTTTCCGGTAAATTAAACAATTTTTTAGCGCCATCAACAATTGAAGGTATCGGAGTGGCCGCACAATAGCAAGCACCTAACCCTTTTGCATGGCAAGCAAGCAATATGTTTTGTGTTGCCAAAGCGCAGTCTACATCAGAAAAACTCCAATAAGGCTCATTTTCTTTGCTATGAAAAGATTTATCCATATTAGCACAAACAAGTATAACACAAGATGCATTTTTAGCAAAACCTGTCCAAGGCTGAAATTCTTTAACCTTATCCATAATAGATAAATCTTCCAAAACCAAAAATTCCCACGGTTGCTTATTGTGAGCTGAAGGAGCATAACTGGCAGCTCTTAAAACTTCTTCAATATCTTGTTTTGAAACTTTTTTGTTTGTATCAAAAAACCGAACCGAACGTCTTGTTAAAAGACCTTGCATTAAATCCATATTTTTTCTCCCCTTATTAAATTACAAATTAAGTTTTCTATCAAGTTCTTCAAGTTTATCAATATATGATGATATCAAATTTAAACCTTTCTGCCAAAAATCAGGTTTTTCCGGATTTAGGCCAAATGGTTTTAATATATCCTCATAATCGCCTATTGCGGTTTTAGAAAGAAGCTCTAAATATTTATCGGCAAAATTTTCAACTGTTCCTTCAGCGTTTACCTGATATAACGAATTTACCAAACAATCTGCAAACGAATATGCATACACATAAAACGGTAAGAAGAAAAAGTGACCTACATTTGACCATATATATTTGCAATTTTCATCAACATCTACATAATCGCCAAGACTGTCTTTCATTTCTTCAAGCCAAATTTGACACAATCTGTCTTCAGAAATCTCACCGAATTTACGTTCATCGTGCACTCTTGTTTCAAAACAATGAAACGCTATCTGTCTTATAGCCGTGTTTATCATGTCACCAACTTTTGATGCTATTAAACAAAGTTTTGTTTTATCATCTTTGGTAGAATTAAGCATGTTTTGGAACACCAACATCTCACCAAACACCGAAGCAACCTCTTCTGTTGTCATGCGAGAACGTTCATTTAGGTCGCCATTTTTAACCCTAAGTTGATGGTGACAACCATGGCCTAACTCATGAGCTAACGTTAAAACATCGTTTTGTTTTCCGGTAAAGTTTAAAAACAGATAAGCGTGCTCACTTGCAATCGGCGCACTACAAAAAGCACCACTCCTTTTACCATCACGAGGAGGAACATCTATCCATGCATTATCAAAAAATTGTTGCGCAATTTTGCCGAGTTTTTCAGAAAATCCGTAATACCCTTTTAACACCGTATCAACAGCTTCTTGCCAAGAATATGTAACATCTGCCGAAAAAGGAAGCGGAGCATTTCGATCATAATAGCTAAGTTTATCAACACCAAGCCATTTTGCTTTAAGCTTATAAAATCTGTGTGCAATATTTTTGTAATTATCCCTAACTGTTTGTGTTAATGATTCTACAACTTTATCATCAACATCTTCATACAAATTTCGGGCTGAAATCGGTTTCTTGAAACCACGTTTTGCGTCTTCGATAGCTTTATCTTTAATTATCATATTATAGACCAAAGAAAACAATGGAGCATGTTGTTTAGCAACCCTGTTTATTTCTGCACCGGCTTTATGACGAAGCTTCATATCTTTTTCAAGCAAAAGTTTTGAAATTTGGGCATCGTTATATTTTTTACCATCAACTTCAAATTCTTGTCGCGAGGAAGTTTCTTCATATAAACGAACCCATGCTTCTGATGATGTAACCGATTTTTCGAGTAAGATTTCTTCTACCTGTTCACTTAATTCATGCTTTTTATATTTACGAACATTTTTTATATATGGCTTATAAAAAGCAACATCTTTATCTTTTAGCCATTGTCTTATTTTTTCTTCCGGTAACTTATTTATTTCCAGAGAAAAAAACACCAACGGTTTAGAATATTCGGTAAGTTTTTCACTAATATTCTGATAAAAAGCCATTGCTTCTTGGTTTTTCATTTGTGTAGCCATATTAAGATACGCAAAACCACCTAAACGAGCTGCAATTTTACCACGCTTTTCACTTTCTTTTATGGCTTGCAAAAATTCTTTTGGTGATAAAGAAGCTAATTTTCCTTTATATTTACGTGCAAAAGATATGGCGCTTTTACGATATTTTTCTAAATCTTTTTCAATTTTATCCGAATGCATACTTTCATATAAATCAGACAAATCCCAAGCGGGTAAATTATTCATCGTGTTGTTGGTCTTGTTCATTTTCTTCTTCCTCTTCTAAATTTTCTTCCATATCATCTTCATATTCAAAAGGTTGCATAATTTTTTGAGTATCAAGCATTTCTTGTTGCATTAGTTTTTGTTCAAGAAGTTTTCTTTCTTTATCTAATTTTTCCATATCTTCAGAAAGATACGGGTTTTCTTGATAAAATTTTAGAAGTTCTTCATCTTCTTCAATCTTGTTTTTTTCCAAAACCGGTTCAAATAAATAACTTGCCCACGGAGTTTCCTGTTTACCTTCAAGCCAGTTTACAAAACCTTTTGCGACAACTTTTGTATCACAATATGTATTTTCAAGTATTATTTTTACAAGTTTTAAAGTGCTTTGTTCTTCGCTTTTAAATATTTTTTCTGACATTTGTTTAGTACACGGAATAAAACCGCGTTCTAAATCATCTTCTTTCGGAGAAAATAAAACAAACAAAAACACCATTAAATATGCCGATACTAAAAGCGTAATCAACATAGTAAACCAATATTTTTTTAAAAATTTACGCATTTTCTCTTTTCTTTAAATATGTTTCCAACATTGCAAGTTCTTCTTGTGTATTTGCGCTTGCCACTTCTTCAGCATCACCTTCAAATGCTGTACATTTTAAACCCATTTTGGAAGCAACTTCGACAGCATCCGTAAGATAATATTCGCCGGCAGCATTTTCGTTGCCTATTTTAGCTAATATATCAAATAAAACTTTACCGTCGAAAGCCATAAAACCTGAATTACAAAAATCAATAGCTCTTTCTTCTTCTGTAGCATCTTTATATTCAACGATTCGTTCTAATGTGTTACCATTCATTTTTAAACGTCCGTAACGAGCCGGATCTTTAGGTCTGAAACCTAAAACAACGACACTATATCCCTCACGAACTTTATTTACGGAACGTTCAAAAGTCTCTTTTTTGATAAGTGGTGTATCACCAAAAATAACCATAACAGGTCCGTCAAAACCTTTTAATGCTTCTGCAGCACAATTTACCGCGTGTCCTGTTCCGAGTTGTTTATCTTGAACACAGGTCTTATATGGTGCAACTTCTTTTTTTACAATATCTCCGTCCGGAGCAATTACCGTCACTATCTCTTCAACTTTGAGCTCTTCTAATGTATCTATAATTCTCTTTATCATTGATTTATTGCATACAGGCATCATAACTTTAGGTAAGTCAGATTTCATACGGGTTCCCTTTCCGGCCCCTAAAATAATTGCGGCAATTTTATTGTTCATAAATTTTCTCCTATTGTTTTATTTTTTTTTAATATCTGTATCATATAATACAAAATATATCTTATTTGTTAATATTGGGAATGTCTTTATGAAAAAACTTTTTTTTGCAATTTGTTTCATTGTTTCAATAACCTTTTCTTTATCTGCATTTTCTGCTGTTTCTACGATAAACGAAGCTGAGTTAGAACAAGCTGCTTCTAAAAAAATAGATCCGTTTCAACCTGTTGAAGGGTTGCCGGATCCTGATAACTTGACTGAAGTTATAAATTTTTTCAAAAAACGTTTTCAAAATGCTAATGTGTCAACCGCTGAACAAATGGGTGATTTAAGTAAACCAAATTCTATGAATATTCAGCACTCAAAAGAATATATTGAAGATTTGCAGAAAGAAAAAAAATCTACTTTTGAAAAAATTTATGAACAAGCAATGAACCGTATTTCCGGAGAAGATACTTCTGCTCAAAACCAATCTAACACAATTTTTTATACTTCAAACCAAAAACAACCTGCTATACAAGATATTATTCCTTCCGATACTCCTGTGGTTAATGTATTATTACCAAATGGCAAACAAATTCTTGCACCGGCCTTAGAGCATATTCCATATTTATTAACATCTATAAACATTTTGCCTACAGGTCTTATTCAAATTGATGAAGAAATAACGGTAATTGCCAATAATAAAAAACTTAAGAACGGTGTTATAAAAATATTACCTAAATTTTCAAAATCGCGTTCAGGTGTTAGAAAAAAACTGGATATAAATCTATTAAATGTTACCGTAAACGGTAAAAATATTCCTTATGTTTTGGAAGAAATAGGTGATAAAATATATATAAAACCTCAACAAAAATATAACTTAACTCCCGGTGTATATAATTATAAGTTCAGTTATTTTCTAGATCGTAAACTATGGTATTATGATGACTTTACCGAATTTTATTGGGATGTTAGCGGAAGTTATCTTAACTTAGTTATAGGATCTGCAAACGCTATTGTTTCTATCGCAGACGGCAAAAGCTTTTTATCGCAAAATATTATGATTGGATATCCTAAAACACTTTCCGTAAGAAGAGCTGTTGTTGCTAAGTTAGACACCAATGCTTTAGGTTTTGCATCTATTACACCTATTTTACCCGGTGAAGGTATGCATATTTTGGTATCTCTTGATAAAAATGTGTTTTTATCACCTGATATAAATCGTTCTTTTGTGTGGTTTATAACTGATTATGGTGATATTTTGTTTTCAGTTTTCGGGTTGTTGGCTGTGGTTATTTCTTATATGCTTTCTTGGAATTATATTAAGAAAAACAAATCAAAACTTTCGGCTTCATTTAAAAATACAGCAGCAACAGCCAGATATTTTATATATAATATTTTTGATAAAAAATCATTCATTGCTCAACTGATCGAACTGAAAAAAAAGCAATATATAGATATTCAAAAACAAGATGATACACTCTTACTTATTAAAAAAACGGATAATTTATCAAAACTATCTAAACGGGAGCGTAAATCTTTAAATAATTTGTTTACAGGAAAAGATTCTGTTATAAGTGCAACAAATGCAAATTCTTTGAAATTTAAAAGAGCATATGATGAATTGGAAAAACAACATCATCTATCAATTAAAAAACTAAACTTTAAGCTTAATTTTGGTTATTTGGCTTTTAGTATAGGTATGCTTATTTTAATTGAAATCGCAATCTCAATGCTTGGTATAAACACTTGGCAAACAGCTGCAATTCTTTTATCATCAAGCATAACTATTGCTTTTTATACTTATATGCTTAAAAGAAAATTCAATTCAAAAATATTAAAATATATTATAAAAACTTTTGGCGTAATATTTATCATTTTTGCAGTTTTATTTATGAGTATTTATATTCATTTAATTAGTGCAATTATATTAGCTATGATTATTTATGCTATTTTTGAATATTCTTCTTTGTTTAGCAAAAGAGGCGGTTTATTAAAAAATAAAATCAAAGAAATGAATAATTTGAAAGAATATTTAGAAAAAAATGTTACCATAATATCTACTTCGCAAGATTTTGTAACACAACAAGCTTACATATATGCATTAGATTTGGAACATTTATACGCAAAGAATGATTTTAACAAAAAAGCATATGTACTAGACGATGTTAAAAAAATTGAAACTTTGTTATAAAACATTAAAGCGAGTATAATTCAATGGTAGAATGAGAGCTTCCCAAGCTTTTAATGCGGGTTCGATTCCCGTTACTCGCTCCATTATAACACAAATCCAAATACAGAGGAAAAATTAATAATGAAGTTTTGCAAATTAGAAATTTTTATCCCTAAAACACACCTTACTCAATTGCAAACAGCGTTACAAAGCGTAGATGCGGGACATATAGGAAACTATGATACGTGTCTGTCTTACAGTGAGGTCATAGGAACTTGGCGACCTTTAGAAAATGCTAAGCCATATTTGGGTAAGCAAAACGAAATATGCCAAGAAGCTGAAATTAAAGCTGAAGTAAGGATAGATTTTGTTAATTTGGGTAAAACTATAAAAGCCATTAAAAAAATTCATCCATATGAAACACCTGTAATTAATATTATTCCTTTGTTAAATGAAGAATAAACTATATTGCAAAAAAAATAATTATATCTTATTTAAAATTTCAAAGGAGTTTTAAATGTCAGAATATTCTTCAAAACTTATTGTTATAGGTTCAGGACCTGCAGGATATACAGCTGCTATATATGCAGCTCGTGCAGGATTAAATCCTATATTGGTTGCTGGAAATCAAATCGGCGGACAACTTACTATGACATCTACTATAGAAAACTTTCCCGGTTTTTCCAATCCGATAACCGGAAATGAACTGATGGAAAATATGCGCCAACAAGCAATAAACACCGGTGTTACTATCATTGAAGATAAAATAACTGAAGTAGATTTTGTTAATAGACCTTTTGTTTTAAGTTCTGAAAAAGGTAATTTTTTTACAGCTCAATCTATCATTATTGCAACAGGATCATCTGCTAAATGGCTTGAATTGGAGTCTGAAAAAAAATATATCGGTTTTGGCGTATCTGCTTGCGCAACTTGTGATGCTTTTTTCTATAAAAATAAAACAGTAGCTGTTGTTGGTGGAGGAAATTCTGCTGCTGAAGAAGCTTTATATTTAACAAACTTTGCTTCAAAAGTAATTTTAATTCACCGAAGGGATACTTTGCGCGCTGACAATATTATGCAAAAACGTTTGCAAGAAAATCATAAAATAAATATTTTATGGAACAGTGTTATAAAAGAAATTAAAGGAGACGAAAATCCTAAGTCTGTTAATATGATAACCGTTAAAAACGTAAAAACAGACGAAGAACAACATATCAATATTGATGGTGTTTTCATAGCAATCGGACATAAACCGAACACAGATATATTTAAAGAATATCTTAATCTTGATGAAACAGGATATATAAAAACCAATCCTGATAGCACACAAACCAATATTGCCGGAGTTTTTGCTGCCGGAGACGTAAAAGACCCTCGTTTCAGACAAGCTATTACAGCCGCGGGAAGCGGAGCAATGGCTGCTATGGAAGCAACCAAATATCTTTCAGAAAGATAAAGCTTGACAATTTAAAACTTTGTATTATATTAAAGATGTTCTTGTCGCTTTTAGGGCTTATAAGCGAAGAACTTACATAAACCGAGCCGAGGTTGATTTTGTTGCAAATGTTTTATGTTGCAATTGATGTCGGCTCCTATAAAGGAGTTTTTTTATGACAGAATATAAATATAAACATGGTCTTAGCATTATGCGTGCACAACCTTTTCATATCGGACACGCAAAAATAATTGATAAGATGCTTCAATGTTGCGAAAAAGTTACCATTATTTTAGGATCAATTCAAGAACACGGGACATCAAGAAATCCGTTAAATTATACAACAAGAAAAAAAATGATACAAAATATTTATCGTTCAAACCCTGATTATGAGCGCTTAAAGATTATTGGTCTTTTTGATATTAATAATCCGGCAGAATGGGGAGATTATGTATTCGATTTTATATCTGAAACTTTGCCTGATTTACCGACACCTGACGTATATTTTGCCGGAAGCACTTATGATGCACATTGGTTTAAGGAACGCTTTAAAACAATTGAGCTTGTTGACAGAACAGATCCTAATTTTCCGTTTGTTACGGGAACTATGGTTAGAGATATGATAAAATTTGGTGACAATCGTTGGAAAAATTTTATACATCCTCAAAACTATCAAATTATTGAAGATAATTTTAATCGTAAAAAAGCAATTATATAAACCGTTTCGGTTTTAAACATCTGTGTCTTTTGAAGGGCTTATAAAAGACAGATGTAAAAACAACCCTAAATAAGCCATGAAAGGGAATTAACATGAATAAACGTATTTTAATGCGGATAGATTTTCAAAACGATTTTGTTCATCCGCAAGGTGATTTAACTATATCCGATATTGATCTTATAGAAAGACATCAAAATTTTGCCAATTCTTTACAATCTGATATGATTGATTTAATTATAGATTCTTATGATACTCATTTTTCACAAACATATAAAAACACTATAGAATCTGAAAAATTTCCCCCTCATTGTATTTTTGGTTCTTGGGGATGGCAAAGTGCCGCTCCGTTAAAAAACAACATAGAAATCATAAATATTTTTAAATCAACAACCAATATTTGGAATGAGAAAAATACATATCAAATTTTGGATCAAGATTGGAACAATAAAGAGGTATATTTATGTGGTGTCTTAAGTGAAGTTTGTGTTTATCAAGCCATGAAGGGCTTATTAAAACGTGGTGCAAACGTTATTATCATTGAAGATTTATGTAAAGGCATAAATGCTCAAACAAGTGATATTTTAGCTCATCCTGATTTTCAAGATGTAAAAGAAACAGGACAATTAAAAAGTATTACATCAGCACAGTTTTTTCGTTCAAATCTTTTAAATAAAAAAATTGAGCATAATTTAGTTTACAGACAATAAGGGGAACACTCATGAGAAATAATATTTTACACACAGGAACACCGTTTTATTGTGATTTATACCATTTAACAATGGCACAAGCATGGTTTAAAGATAACAAACACTTAGAAAATAAAACTTCTGAAGCTTTTTTCAGACGCTGTCCTTTTGGCGGAAGCTATTTGGTATCTGCCGGTTTACAAGAATTTGTTGAATGGATAGATAATTGGCATATTTCACAAAAAGATATAAATTATCTTAAAACATTAAAAAATGCCGACGGAAAATCTTTATTTGATGAAAATTTTTTGAATTTTCTTAAAGATCAAAAACTAAATCTGACTATAAACGCTGTAGCCGAAGGAGAAATTGTTTTCCCTAATGAACCTGTTTTAAGTGTAAACGGTCCCTGTTGGCAAGTTGATATGGTTGAAGCAGCTTTTTTAAACATATTTAATGCTCAAAGCCTGATAGCAACAAAAGCATCTCGTATGGTAAATGCAGCCACAGCAGACGGAAAGAAAAGGCCTGTTATGGAATTTGGTTTAAGAAGAGCGCAAGATATGGGATGTTTTTTACCTACAAGAGCTTCTTATATTGGAGGATGTGTCGGAACATCAAATGTTGCTGCTGCACAATATTACGGAATTGATGTTAAAGGAACTATGGCTCACTCTTTTATAATGAGTTATGAAAATGAGCTCGATGCATTTAAATCTTATCTGATAGCTTCTGAAGGA
Organism: Alphaproteobacteria bacterium; assembly: GCA_045644765.1. Classification (GTDB taxonomy): domain Bacteria; phylum Pseudomonadota; class Alphaproteobacteria; order RF32; family CAG-239; genus JAFTYO01. The sequence continues at coordinate 91,781 of JAZRHM010000034.1, forward strand.
AATACAACACTGCTTGTTGACACATATGATACTAGAGAAGGTGTTAAAAATGCTATAAAAGCATCTGAAGAAACAGGTATAAAACTACAAGGTATAAGGATAGATTCCGGCGATTTGGCATATTGGAGTAAAGAAGCAAGAAAACTTCTTGATGCAGCAAATATGGAACACACAAAAATTGTGGCATCAAATGATTTAGATGAATATTTAATTGAAAATCTTATCATGGTTCAACAAGCACCTATTGATATTTTTGCCGTGGGAACAAAACTTGTTACAGCTTATGATAATCCGGCTTTAGGAGGTGTATTCAAAACCAAAGAATATAATCATCAACCTAAAATAAAAATAGCTGAAGGAAAAACCACAATACCGGGATCTACAAATGTGATTCGTATTATTAAAAATGGTAAATATGAAGGAGATATAATAACAAAATCTGCTGACAATCTAATAAGCAACGGAAAACTTATCAGAAATGTACAATCTTTCAAATTAAAATCTTTAACCGGAGAAAACACTGTTTTTAAACAAGGACAAACTGCTTGTACATTATTAAAACCTATCATGAAAGATGGTCATATAATAAAAAATCATTTAACCTTAAAACAAATACAAGAAAACACTCTTCGCAATTTGGATAGTTTGGATAATTCGTATAAACGTCTTGCAAATCCACACGTATACGGCGTAGGCTTAGAACAAAATTTGTTTAGCTTACAACAGCGACTTATACAACAACATCAAGAGAGGTAATTATGGAAAAAATATGGAATGAATTAAAGCAAAAATTTAAGACTTACTGTGAAAAAAACAACTTTAATAAAGTTATTTTAGGTTTATCGGGAGGACTTGATTCTGCTATGGTTGCTGTTTTAGCAGCAGATGTTTTAGGTGGCCAAAACGTAACCGCAATTATGATGAGAACAAAATACACATCTTCTTTAAGCATGAGTATCTCAAGAGAAATATCAAAACTTAATAATCTTAATTATCATGAATTTGATATTCAAAATTTGATAGATTTTGAAACGGTGTATTTAAAAGATTTCTTCAAAGAAGAGCCTAAAAATATTGTTCTTGAAAATTTACAAGCAAGAGCAAGAGCAAAAATTTTAATGGCATGGTCAAATCAGTTTGGCGGAGTGGTTTTAGCGTGTTCAAATAAATCCGAAATTTTAACAGGATATTGCACACTTTATGGCGACACTTGTGGTGCTTTAGTACCTTTAGGCAATATTTATAAATCTGATATTTTTGAATTGGCAAAATACAGAAATTCTTTAAATAGAGTATTACCGTCTGAAGTTATTATTCGAGCTCCTAGTGCCGAACTTGCACTAAACCAAAAAGATGAAAACTCATTACCTCCATATAAAGAATTGGATTTGATATTAAAACAATATGTTGATAATAAATTATCTTTTGAAGAAATTATTGCTCAAGGTCAAAATATTAAAACTTGTCAAAAAGTGATAACACTCTATGAAAAAAGTGCATTTAAAAGAAAACAATTACCTCCTGTTTTATAGTATAAAAAAGAGCAGATAATCTGCTCTTTTTTATTATCTTACAACTTTTTGTTTTCTTGCTTTTAATCTGGTAAGTTTATCACTTATAATAGCAGTATCTTTTCCGGCTTTAGCAAGTCTGTCATACATACGTTCTATTTCTTTTTCCAAATACGCGGTTTCGATTTCTTCATCAAGAGCTTTATTTTCTTGTTCGCTACCGTTTGTTCTTATATTTTCTATTTCTTCCAAAATATCTTCAACAAAAATATTATTTATCTGTTTTCTTTTGTAGAAATAAGGAAGTTCATAAACCAGTTGACGAGCGTTTGCATAGGCTTGTTTAGAATTTTCGCATTTATTATATCGTATTTTTAACAATCTGAAAGCTATTTCCAATTCCTGATTATTATCTACAACAATAAAAGGAACAGGTTCAGCAAAAGCTTTTGCACTGATTGATTTTAAAAATTCTAAAAGATGATGAAAAAAACCATTTACATTATAAATTATAAAAGGTTTTATAGCAAGTAAACCATCTTGCATAGCAACACAATCATAAGCAAGTTCATCAAGAGTTCCTACACCACCGGGAGCAAAAACAACAAAATCTGCAGCAAGAAGTTTTTGTTTTCTTTCTTCCAAAGTTTTTGCAACAATAACATCTGTTTGTTTTATTAATTCATCATCTGACGGATATAAACGATAGTATTCTTCTGTTGTAACACCTTGTATCGGAAAATTTGTATCTGTGCAGTTTTTTTCTTTCCATTTATCTAAAACACCTCGTGCTACTGCACCCATAATTCCTTTGTTAGAAAGACCAAAATCAAGCTTAAAATCCATCTTTATAATTTGACAACCTAAATTATAAGCTTCTTGTTCATAAATTTCATCATTTCCGGGTCTTGACCCTCCGGCCACAAAAACTCTTATTCCTTCTTTTTGATTTTGTTCAATAAAAGTTTTAATGTTCGTGCATGTATCAACCATTATTTTAACTCCTCTATATCACCTTTTGCCTGATTTTTATAAAAATCTTCCACGAAAGTATCTAAAGTATCATTAGATATAGCTTCTCTTAAACCTTTCATTAATCGTTCATAATAAGCAATGTTATGCCATGTCAAAAGCATAACAGCCAAAACTTCATTACATTTTTGCAAATGATGTATATAAGCTCTGGTGTAATTTTTACATAAAGGACAATCACATCCTTCTTCAACAGGTCTGTAATCTTCCCTGTGACGAGCATTTCTTATATTTATAGCTCCATATTTTGTAAAAGCTTGAGCTGTTCTTCCTGAGCGTGTAGGCATAACACAATCGAACATATCAACACCCCTTAAAACAGCTCCTACAATGTCATCAGGACGCCCTACTCCCATTAAATAACGAGGTTTATCAGATGGTAACATACCTGGAGCATAATCAAGAACTTCAAACATTTTTTCTTGCCCCTCACCTACGGCCAAACCACCGATAGCATATCCGTCAAAACCAATTTCTTTTAACTTATCGGCTGAATATTGTCTTAGATCTTTATAGTCACCACCTTGTTGAATACCAAAAATTCCATAACCATCCCTATCAGTAAAAGCATCTTTACTGCGTTTTGCCCAACGCATAGACATTTCAACAGATTTTTTTACTGTTTCATATTTAGCCGGAAGTTTAACACATTCATCAAAACACATCGTTATATTTGAATCTAATTTATGTTGAATTTTAATAGATTCTTCAGGACTTAAGAAAAACTTTTTACCATCTACATGAGATTTAAATGTTACACCTTCTTCATTTAACTTTCTTAAACTATCTAAACTCATAACTTGAAAACCACCTGAATCTGTTAATATAGGCTTATCCCAATTCATAAATTTATGAAGTCCACCCATCTTTTCTACTAAATCTGCTCCGGGACGCAACATCAAATGATAAGTATTACCAAGTAAAATCTCAGCTCCTGTTGCCGCAACAGATTCCGGCATCATAGCTTTAACGGTTGCACATGTTCCAACAGGCATAAAAGCCGGTGTATTAACAACTCCATGTTTTGTATAGAGTTTACCTAAACGAGCTTTTCCGACGGTTTTTAATACTTCATATTTTAACGCCATTTTTACCTCTCATTTCTTTTTATTATTTTACTTTTTTCCGGTATCATATTTCCTATGCCTTTTTTTAAGTATTTTTTCTTCACAAATCCCATATTTCCATCATCAATCAAAATTCTATACCATTGTTTATCAGGTGTATATCCTGTTAGCCTAACAGTCTGATTTTTTTCTGATTTTTGTAAAATATCAAAATTTTCTGACGGACCATGCATAATATTTGTAACAGATGTTATATGAAAAAGCATAGTATCATCTTCATAGTCAACAGGAATATTAAATATTTTAGATAAAATCATATCATCAACAGTTTCATCTCCATTATTAAAAACTACTTCTTGATAATAAGTTATTTTATCATTTTTTTCTTCAAAAAATGAATATGTTTTATTAAAGATAAACAAACCTACACATATCATTATTGATATAAAAACGCTTATCAATAATTTTGGTGTTTTTGTTTGAATTTGTTTTAAATATTCATAATTCCATAATCTTTCTGTATATTGTATCTGTGGAAGGGTATATAAAAAATTTAAAACTTTTTGTTTTTGTTCTTCATTTGCATACAATAAAGACTCTCTTGCACTTATATATGATTTATCTTTTTTATCTTCCTTAAAATAAGCTACAGCATTATGAATAAGCATTTTAAAATTATCTTCTGCGTTTTTATTCAAATTATCTTTATTATATTTTAATGCTTTTAAGTTTTCTTTAGGTTTTACCCAGCCTTTTAACCAATTTTCTTTTGTTATCTTATTTATAACATCAATAGCATCATTATAAGAAACAACGGGTTTTTCCATTTTAAAACCTTTTTTTGTATATTTATACAGCCTTAACACTCTTAAAAAAGGATTTTCTTTTCCTTCGTTATCTTTGTATATTTTCAAAGTTTGAAAATCCGGAAATTCTTTTTGAGTATACACCATTGATAACATATCATACATTGTTCTTGTTTTATTATCTTTTAAAATATCATAAGCGACTGATATTTTCTGAAATATTTCTAACGCATTTTCCGATTCGTTATGATCTGGATGCCATTGTTTTGCTTTATCTCTATATTTAATTTTGATAGTTTTATCATCAGCTAAAACATCTACTTCTAAAATTTTATAATAACCTAAAGCATCATAAATCATATTAAAGTTCCTCCAAAATTTTTTGTGAGATTTTTATCATATCTTCAGCACCTTCTGAAGCAATATATCTGTTTAACAATAAAGATTTATTTAATACACAATCTCTTATCCTGGTATCTTGTCTTATAATTCCGATCAAATCTAAATCTGTTTTTATATATGTTTGTGCAGCATTTAGTAAATTTTTATATACCTGATTTCCTTCGTTGTACGATATTACTCTATTTATTATAATCTTTATGTCAGCTTTTGGATTTATTTTTTTTATTTTTTCTATTTTTTTATATGCGCCTTCCAATGATAAAGGATCAGAATTTACTATAATAAAAACTAAATTACAGATATTTATAAATGTGTTTACATTTTTAATATCATCATCAGAACAATCTAAAATAACATAATCATAATTTCTTGAAAAACAAAATAAATCTTTTGCTAAAACTTGAACTCTCCCAACCGGAGCTGATGCTAAAAGATTTTCTCCGGATTTGGAACATATAATATCAAAAAAACCTTTATCATATTTAAAAATACCATTATTTAATGTAATAGAACCGTTTAACAAATTATGATATGAATTTTTTAAATTAAAATCGAGTTGATATGATATATTCTCTATACCACAATCGGCATCAAAAAATAAAACTTTTTTTCTAAGCAAAGCTAAAGAATGGCTTAAATTTACAGCCAACCATGTTTTACCTATGCCTTTTGTTCCAGAACATATTGCTATCAGATGATTTTTCATATTTACACACTTAAAAAAATATTTTATAAATAGTGTCAAATAAAAAAGAAAATTTCAATTAGTTAAAACCTTTTTAACACAATTTATTTATAATAAGACAAGTATACAAATTTATAAGAGGCATAAATGATAATATTTTCAGCCATAATTGTCTTTTTTTTAACATTTTTTTCTATTGAAAATAATGTTTACTCACAAGTAACAGAACAAATAAGTAATAAAAAAATAAACATTTGTGCAACATCTTATCCTGATTACATACCTTTATCATATATTTATCAAATAAATAATGATGCAATATTTTATAATATTTTTGAAGAACCCTTACAAAATATTTTAAATGAAAGTAATGTATCAGTAAAACTCCAAAGTAATCTAACATATATGGATAATATATATGCAACCAAAAAAGGTCAATGTGATTTATTACTTGGTATGTATAATGAAACCCAAAATGAAATTAAAGAATTTGAACAAATAGAATATTTATATCCTGCTATTATAAGTAATCCTATAAACTTAATAATGCTTCCTGGTAATGTTTCTAAAATAAGAAGTATGAATGATTTAAAAAAATTAAAAGGTGTTTATATAAGTAAAGAATATTTTAGTGATTATATAATGGAAGTTTTTGAAAATTATGATATACAACCTGAAGAAAATATAGAGAAAGTTTATGAAAAACTGTTTTTAGGTGAAATTGATTTTATAGTTGGTGGTTATTACTATCACTATATTCAAGCCATTAAACTAGGCTTGAAAGATTATATTTCTTTTTCTAAAAAACCGCTATGGAATATACCTATGTTTATAGGTTTATCTCAAAGATCTCCAAATTATAAAAGACTTAAGATTTTATTGTCAAAAAAAATAGTTGATAAATCTTTTTCTGAAGATGTTGAAAAAGAGCTTAAAAATCATATAACTGAGTTAGAACTTAATTCAGTAGGTGTTGTGCCTCCTTCTTTTATACTAAAACAAGATACTAACGTATTAACACCTGCAGATGAAATTAAATAAGGATAAAAAATGGTAGTTTTGGTTCATCATAATATATCTCCACACTCAAGAAAAATTCGTATACTTATGGCCGAAAAAAAGATGTTTTTTGTTTTAAGAGAAAAAGAGCCGTGGAATTTATCAAAAGATATAATTAAAATAAATCCTGCCGGTGAATTACCTATTTTTATATTTGACGGTAATATTATATCAGGAAACTATCCTATAACTGAATATATAGAAGAAAATTATCCGGAACCTTGTTTGTTATCAGGAGATAATAAACAGCGTGCTGAAATAAGACGTATTTGTGATTGGTTTGATACAAAATTTTATAAAGAAGTATACCAATATATTGTTGTTGAAAAAATACATAAACGTTTTAAAGAAGGTTTATCTCCTGATTCAAAAATATTAAAAGCTGGTATTAATAACCTTAAATTTCACTTAGAATATATTGAATGGATGGCAGAGCGTAACAATAATTTAGCCGGAAATAAGTTCACATTAGCTGATATAACGGCAGCTGCTCATTTATCTGTAATTGATTATTTAGGTGATATAGATTGGGATAATTATAAAAATGCAAAAACTTGGTATGCAAAAATTAAATCAAGACCTAGTTTTAAGGATATTTTAAAAGACACTATTAAAGGTGTTGCTCCATCAAAACATTATAGTAATTTGGATTTTTAATATGAAAAAAATATATTTAATGATAGCTTTTTTATTAACTGTTTCTTCATGTACTTTTTTTTCAAGAGGCACGGGACAAATAATATTTCATTGGGAAAAACAAAAAACCGGTATACAAAAATTTTCAAGAGACCATTCCGAATGTATGCGTCAAGCTGAAGATTTTAAATTTATCCCAAGTATAAAAAACTGGTTCATTTCTGAGGAAGCACGTTATGATATAAGAGCTGATTGGCACTCAGAAAAAGGAATTTGGGCAAGTTATGTTCCTTACGAAGGAGCTCAACCTTTATTGGTAAATTCTATCAGAGAAGATAAAAATTCAGATCCTAAAAAATATCGTATTTGTATGGAAAAAAAGGGATATAATCATAGAAAACATAGTATTCCAAGTGTTACAAATATATTTGTTTATAATCCTCAAGATATAAATCAAGATACTTTATTTGAAAAGTATTACAGATAAAAGAAACCGCCAAAAGGCGGTTTCTTTTAACTATTCATATTATTGAAAAAATCTTGATTATCTTTTGATAATTTTAATTTTTCAAGTAAAAATTCCATACCGTCTGTCATACCCATTTGCATCAATACACGGCGTAAAACCCACATTTTTGATAATGTTCCTCTATCAACCAAAAGTTCTTCTTTTCTGGTTCCTGAGCGTGTAATATCAATTGTCGGAAATAAACGTTTATCGGTAAGTTTTCTATCTAAAATTATTTCAGAGTTACCTGTTCCTTTAAATTCTTCAAAAATAACTTCATCCATACGAGAACCTGTATCTATAAGGGCTGTAGCAATTATAGTTAAAGAACCACCTTCTTCGATATTTCTGGCAGCACCTAAAAGGCGTTTAGGTCGTTGTAGAGCGTTAGCATCAACACCACCTGTTAAAACCTTACCTGAAGAAGGAACAACAGCATTATATGCTCTTCCGAGACGTGTTATAGAATCTAATAAAATAACAACATCTTTCTTATTTTCAACTAAACGTTTTGCTTTTTCTATAACAAGTTCTGCAACTTGAACATGTCTGCTTGCCGGTTCATCAAAAGTTGATGAAATAACTTCTCCTTTAACAGAACGTGTCATATCAGTAACTTCTTCCGGTCGTTCATCAATCAACAAAACCATTAAATATACTTCAGGATGGTTTTCAGCGATTGCATGAGCAATATTTTGCAACATAACGGTTTTACCTGTTCTTGGTGGTGCTACTATAAGACCTCTTTGTCCTTTACCTTGAGGAGATATTAAATCTATAACTCTGGTTGTATAATCTTTTTCTCCACAAATTATATCAAAATTAAGTTTTTCATTAGGATATAAAGGTGTTAAGTTATCAAAATTAACTCTTAATTTTGATTTTTCCGGATCATCATAATTTATAGTATTAATTTTAGTTAAGGCAAAATAACGCTCATTATCTTTAGGAGCTCTTATTTCACCTTCAACAGTATCACCAGTTCTTAAACCATATTTTTTAACTTGTGCCGGAGATACATAAATATCGTCAGGACTTGCAAGATAGTTAGATTTTGATGATCTTAAAAAGCCAAAACCATCTTGTAAAACCTCAATAACACCATCACCATATATTATATTATCTTCAGATGCTATTTTTTTCATAATAGCAAAAACTAAATCCTGTACTCTTAAAGATGATGCGTCTTCAATACCTAAATCTTCTGCCCAATTTAACAGATCTTTAGGAGATTTATCCTTTAATTCTTTTAAATGCATATTAACCTATTATTTTACTGATTTATTAAAAAAACGAAAGTTACGAACGTAACTGCTTTTTATATATAAAAAGCTTTTTAATTTGTCAAATATTTTTTGTAAAAATATTATTTTATAAAACAAATATACATTTTATTTGTTTACAACAATAATAATTTATCGTTGTAAACAGATATATAAACTGTAGAATTATTCTTTATATCTCCTTTTAATAAATTAAGAACTAAAAGATTTTCTATCTCTTGCTGAATTAAACGCTTTAAGGGTCTTACACCAAATTCTTCATCATACCCTTTTTTAGCTAACCATTTTAATATTTTTTCATCATAAACTAATTTAATATTTTGATTTTCAAAAAATTTTGTAACAACTTTTTCAAGTTGAATTGATGTTATTTTAATAATATCATCTAAATTCAATTTATTAAAAACAATTATTTCATCCAAACGGTTTATAAATTCAGGTTTAAAGAAAATCTTTAATTGTTCTCTTATATCTTCATTACTTTTTTCTGAAACTAAATTTGATGTCATTATTAAAAATGTATTTTTAAAATCAACAGTTCTTCCTTTACTATCAGTAAGTTGTCCTTCGTCTAAAACCTGTAATAATAAATTAAATACATCAGGATGAGCTTTTTCAACTTCATCAAATAAAATAACTTGATAAGGTCTTCTTCTTACAGTTTCAGTCAAAACTCCTCCCTCATCGTAACCTATATATCCAGGAGGAGCACCTATTAAACGTGAAATAGCATGTTTTTCCATATATTCTGACATATCAATTCTTAAAATTGATTTTTCTTCATTAAATAAAAATTCTGCTAATGTTTTTGCAAGTTCTGTTTTACCTACACCTGTTGGACCTAAAAACAAAAACGAACCTATTGGTTTATTAATATCATTTAATCCTAAACGAGAACGTCTTACAGCATTAGATATAGCAACAATAGCATCATTTTGTCCTATAACACGCTGACTTAATATTTTTTCCATATCAATAAGTTTTTGACGTTCATTATTTATAAGTTTATCAACAGGTATACCTGTCCATTTAGAAACAATTAAAGCTATCGTATTATCATTTACTGTATCTATTATTTGTAATTCTTCTTCATTTTTATTTAATTCTTTAAGTCTTTTTTCTATTTCCGGAATTTCTTTATATTGTATTTTTCCAACCTTATTATAATCACCTAAACGTAAAAATTTTTCCATTTCAATTTTTGCTTTATCTAAATTTTCTCTTAATTTAGATGTTTCTTTTATATTATTTTTATGTATATTCCATTTTTCATTTTCTTCTGCAGAAATTTTTTCTTTTTTTAAGATTTGCTCATTTATTTTTTCTAATTTTTTAATTGAATTTTGATCATTTTCTTTTTTAAGAGCTTCTTTTTCAATTTTTAACTGAATAAGTTGACGATCTATTTCATCAAGATATTCAGGTTTTGAATCTATACTCATTCTTATATAACTTGCAGCTTCATCTATTAGATCTATTGCTTTATCAGGTAAAAATCTATCATTTATATATCTATCAGACATAACAGCTGCAGAAATAATAGCTGTATCAGAAATACGAACACCATGATGAAGTTCATATTTTTCTTTTAATCCACGTAAAATAGAAATAGTTTCTTCTATTTGAGGCTCTTTAATATAAACAGGTTGAAATCTACGAGTAAAAGCCTGATCTTTTTCAATATATTGTTGATATTCAGATAAAGTTGTTGCTCCTATACAGTGGAGTTCACCTCGTGCAAGAGATGGTTTTAATAAATTTGATGCATCCATAGAACCGCTCATAGCTCCCGCCCCTATTACAGTATGCATTTCATCTATAAATAAAATAACTTCCCCATTAGAATATTTTACTTCATCTAATACAGCTTTAAAGCGTTCTTCAAATTCTCCCCTATATTTAGCACCTGCAATCAAAGCTCCCATATCAAGAGCTATTAAACGTTTATTTTTTAAACCTTCAGGAACATCTGAATTTATAATTCTTAAAGCTAAACCTTCTATTACAGCTGTTTTTCCTACACCCGGTTCACCTATTAAAATTGGATTATTTTTTGTTCTTCTTGATAAAATTTGAATAGTGTGTCTTATTTCTTCATCACGACCTATAACAGGATCTAACTTCCCTTTTAATGCTTTTTCGGTAAAATCTGTAGCATATTTTTTTAACGCATCAAAAGTGTCTTCGGCACCAGTATTTTGTGCAGTTCGTCCTTGACGCATATTATTAATAACTTCATTTAATTTTTTTAAATCAACACCATACGATTTATAAGCAAGTAATGCTTGTAAAATACGTTCAACAGTAACAAAACTATCTCCAGATTTTAATGCTGATTGTTCTGCTATATCTAATATATTTAATAAACTTTGTGAAAAAGAAATTTGAACAGAAGAACCTTCTACTTTAGGAAGATTATATACATCTTCCGATACTTCATTTAAAATATTATCTAAATTTATTTCAGTCTGATGTAAAAGACTATAACATAAACCGTTTCTATCTTCTAAAATAGTTATAAGTAAATGTTCCGGTGTTACAAACTGATTAAAATTTCTAATAGCTAAATTTTGTGCATCTTTTATAAGAGATATACTTTTGTCTGTATATAAATCTATATTCATTTTTAAATTATCCTTTCATAATTTTAAATATAGTAATATAAATTTATTATCGCAAGGTTTTGTTGTTTTATTTATTTTTAATCATCTTTATTTTCTTTTTTATTATTATTTATAAAAATTTTTAAGAATTTTTTATTTTCCCAAACATCTTTTATACGTTCTAATATATTAACTTTTTCCTCACATATTTGTTTTTCTTCATTCCAAACACCACCATTATTTTTACATACAATTTGATCATAGTGAGTGTAATAATACCAACCATAAACTATTAAAATTATAACAATAGCTGATAAAACCAATGTTATTATAGCTTTAGCAAATAACCATAACAACCATAAAAACACCACACCACCAAACATTAATTTATTTTCAAGCGGAGCAATATTTAATACAAATGCTAAAAAACCATAATATATGGTTAAAACACAAAAAATAACATTAACTATATTCTTAAAACAAAATATAGCAATTTTCTTAAATTTACTATTTTTAACTTCTTCTGACATTATATTCTCTTTATTTATTAATATTATTTTTTATACCAATAAATATTATATTTGTAAACTTATATTTAAAAAACAGACATTAATAAATAAAAAAAACATCTTTTAAAACTTATTTTTATTTGTTATCTTATATATTATATTTATAAGGAGTATATTTAATATGAAAAAAATAGCAACTTTATCTATTATAGAAGATATTAAAAACAAACGTTATGTAATGATACGACATAATAGAGGTATAAATAATGGTTTTTTAAATTTTCCAGGCGGTAAAAAAGAAGAAAATGAAAGTATAACAGATTGTGTTTATCGTGAAACATTAGAAGAAACAGGTTTAACTATAAAAAATCCTACAGAAGTAGGATATATTGAATTTGTAAATCAAAATTTTTTCGTTTACATTTATAAAAGTACCGAATTTGAAGGAAACTTAAAAGAAAACAATAAAGATGAAGTAAATGTTTTCTGGCAAGATGCTGGAAATATACCTTATGATAAAATGAGAGCTGCAGATAAAGATTTCTTACCGGAAATATTATCAGGAAAATATGTTAAAAGACGTTATTTTTATGATGAAAATTTTAATTTAGTTGGTTCTGAAGATTTATAACAATATTGAAATTTTGAATATTGGTATTATTTATAATAACAGTTATGCACAAACAAA
>JAZRHM010000035.1:0-16778 GCA_045644765.1 Alphaproteobacteria bacterium
CTCCGCCATAAGCAAAACCGGATTCAGGTCTTGCAACATTGTTTGTGAATACAGAACCTGTTATCTCATTTATCGTGGCCTTCGTACTGACAGCTCCGCCTCTTTCCGTGCCATATTCAGGATATGCACCTGTTCCTGCAGGTTTATCGTCATATAGGTTTTCAAATGTTGCATATTTGATTGTAACACTATCTTTACCGCTTACATTATTAACTTTTACTTTGTCGTCATATGATACTTTATTTTCAGCATCTGTCCCACCGAGATTAATGACATAATCATTACTTTCCTCGCCTTCATAAAGCGTTCCGGTTGCAAATGCATTGCTTGTTAAAAATGTTGAAACCAACAAAGCAGCTAATAAATTGTATCTCATAATAAAAACCCTATCTTAATTTGTTATATAATATATTAACTACTTGTTAACATATTCACCCCAAAAAGTCAATGCGTTTTTAAGATTTTAAAATTTCATTTTGTAGAATAAACAAGAAAAAACCACGTTTTTAATACGTGGTTTTTTTGAGTTATTGTAAAGGTGGTATATTAAGCTGAGCAATATTACCTGGTTTAATCTTTACGGTTGAGTAACGCATATTACCTGTCTCAATTACAAAACGTTGTCTTCCAGTAAGTTGTGCTGCTAAATCGTAAAAATCTCTACCATTTAGCTCACTACGTTGAGGATTCATAATGTATAATACGCATCCTTGGGTTTTTTCTGCAATTCCACAACGGCTTCTACCCTTAGGTACTTCAGGGTTTGTGACAACACCTTGCAATCCGTCTCTAACAACTTTTTTGTTTGAAAACATAAAGTTACCTAATACAAGACCTATCACAATGCATATACAGGCAATTATAAGTGTCTTTTTATTATCTGACGCAACAAATGAATTAGATGATCCCATATCTCCTTGATAGGTAAAAGTATCATCATCAGCTAAAGGATCATCATAATTTGATGTTGCAAAATTGTTGAACTCTTGGTTATACACCTCATTTTCGTTCGCTTTAATTAAATCACGTCCTTGTTGTGACATTTTAATTATATCGTCTGAAGATAATGCGGTCGGTTTAGTCGGACTGTTAAAGTTAGGTGTAACGTTCGGAACAAACGATGGATTATTTTGCACTGGTGAGGGAGAATTGCTAGCATTTTGGCTCGCAATTGGTCCATTATGATGTTTCGGCCGTTTAATTTTACGCAAACGAGGACGATTGTTAAAATCCGAATTATTTGGAATAGAGTTTTGTGGTTTGTTATTTGAACTGTCCATAGCTTAACCTCTAAATTTGATTTTTTATTGTTTCTGTTGTTTTAAGAGTTCTTATTAACCGAGGAACCATGAAAATAACTGTTTCGGCACGAGGTTCATCTAATGTAAACACCTCATTAGGTAACCCGATAATCATGAAATTTTCTCCGAGTTTATTACGAACCTTAAAGTTAGTAATTTGTCCTTGTGTGGTTTCTAATGTTACTTCTGACGTTATGCGATTGTCATTTATTACAGATGCTTTGGTTAAAATAGAAAGCTCTGCTTCATCAGTTTTTAATTTTCCACATTTGCCTACATCAAAGCGAGATAGCCACATATCCGGAACAACAAACTTGCCTTCAGAAACAGGTTCTATAGTAGCATTTTTCCCTAAAAATTGGCGTAATGTATCAAGACTTATTTCATTGGTTGTCGTTAAAACTCGTCCGATTACACCAGTTTGAGCAGTTGTGATTGTTCCAAAGTCAAAATTATCAAGAAGCTTTTTCCATTCTATATCGCAATTGTCATTTGGATATATTTTAAAAATACTGACATCGTAAGCAACTAAATTTGGATTACTTTCAAAGTATGTCATTAAAGATGTAATTTTGTTTTTTAATTCCATATCGGCATCAAATGTTATTGAATAATCAGCCCAATTCGTTGTCATGTTTGTTATGCCAGAACCACGAAGTATATCAAGCATTGATAAAATTATAGGCCTCGATTTGGGAACATATAATGATATTTCTGTTTTACGAGATAAAGTCATTATTTTCTTGTCATCATCGTATGTATAAAAAATTTCAGCTGCTTCCGTGATCATATCTACAACATCAGAAAACTCTCCTTTTAAATCATCTCCGGAAAGAGAAGTGTAGGGGGCATCTTTTGCAACTAATTTGATTCCGGCTTCCTTTGTAAGCTTGTATAAAGCCTTTTCGGCTGACATTGTATCAAATGTAAAACCGGTAACTTCAAAACCGGGAAGTTTATCGCTCTTATCTAATCGCTCAATTCTAAAAGCTGAATTGTTAAATGGTAAGGTCATTACCATTTGTTGAGTTTTCCAATTTACATTACATCTTAATGGAGTTTCCAAATCAAGAGCGTTAGCGCCATCTGGCGTCCTAATATCTCTTTGATCTTTAGGATATGAAAATTCTGCATTTACACCTTGCTCAAACGAAACAGGTTCTTCATGTTTTGTTGTGCATGAAGAAATTATAAGTAAAGATATAGCACTAAAAATTAAAGCTGTATTTTTTATCATAGCTGATTTCCTCTATCAGATGTTTCTGCTAAATTTTCTTTTGCAGACTGTTCTTGCTCTTGTTTTTGTTTATTTTCAGCCAGTAGTTTTGTCATCAAATCATCAATATTCATGCCAGCGCCGGCTGTCGGATCAAAAGGTTTTTCAATTTCTCCTAAAGCTTCTTTCATTTTATTTATTTCTGATGGATCTTGCTTAATCATATCCGGAGATGAATTATTTTTTAATTCCTGTTGATAGATACTTAAATTGCTTTCTAATGCTTTTATGCCACCGGCTATTTTTCTTTCAACGTATGGATACATATCAGGTTTTGATATAATATAATTACCGGTGTCACATATTTCTTCTAAAACATCTAGTATATATGAATAAAACGGATACTCTTCCATCGCAATATTTCCCATGCGAATGCAACGAGCTGCAATACGAGAAATTGTTCTGTCATAGTAGTCTTTTAAGACAATGTAATTGTCAATATACCATAAATCTTCTTTTGTAATTTGAGCTATATTATCTTCCATACTAAACTCCTTGTGATTTATAATAATAAAGTATTGTAAGTTTGTAAATGAATTTTTTATATTTTATTGCTGTTTTCACTATTTATCAGAAGTATCATCTTCAACATACTCCCATTCCCATTCATCAGAATCGGTGTAGTCATCAACATACTCCCATTCCCATTCATCAGAATCGGTGTCGTCATCAACATACTCCCATTCCCATTCATCATCAGCATTAACTATATCAAGAGGAGATGAAATATTTTCTGTTTTATCATCAGTTTTGATATCAAATGAAAAGGCATCATCAATATCATCTAGTGATACAGGTTTACTATCAAAATCATCAGTTTTGATATCAAATGAAAATGCGTCATTAATATCATCTAGTGATACAGGTTTACTGTCAAAACTATCTAAAGAAATTAATTCATCTGTGTCAAATGTATTAAAATCGTCTTTAATTGCAGATTTAATCTTATCTAATTCTTCTTTATATATGTTGTTTGGTGAATTTTGTTGAACCGGAGCTGAAAGTTTTACTTCAGGTGCTTTAGGTTGAGCAGGTTGAACCGGAGCTGAAGGTTTTACTTCAGGTGCTTTAGGTTGAACAGGTTGAACCGGAGCTGAAGGTTTTACTTCAGGGGCTTTAGGTTGAACAGGTTGAACCGGAGCCAAAGGTTTTACTTCAGGTGTTTTAGGTTGAACAGGTTGAACCGGAGCCGAAGGTTTTACTTCAGGTGCTTTAGGTTGAGCAGGTTGAACCGGAGCCGAAGGTTTTACTTCAGGTGCTTTAGGTTGAGCAGGTTGAACCGGAGCCGAAGATTCTTCATGCGTATTTTTTGAAACGCTTAAAACTGGCTCAAAACTTGATATAGGATAGTTTCTTTCTGCATTGTATAATGAGTTTGATGATTTTGTAGCAATAAGAATATCTCTCATCATACTTACCATAGCAGTTTGAGATTCCATTATTGAATGAGTTATAGTCTCTGTTAATGCTTTGATTTCTTCTTTGTGCTTTTTTTCAGTTTGTTGCAAAGCGGCTGATAATGATGATGACAATTCGCTTGCAAACGAAGCGTCTATAACAACACCTCCGCCACCGGAATGAGAATGTTGCTCTACGTGATCAGGTGTTGCTTGCAAATTTGAATTTAAATCTTTTTTACGTGTTATAACTTGTTTTGACGGAAATGTGGAAACAACACCTTTTTTTTGCTCTATTTCAGAAATGTGTTCAAGTAATAAACCGCCACCGGGAAGTGTGCTGAGTAAGATACGGACTTCAGGAGTTGTGCTTATAAGCATGTTGTCAAATTCTTCTTGACGTTCACGATTAAAGATATGCATTTGTCTGTAAATGTTTAAAAAACGTTGAGCCACCAAAATTGGCGGTTCTTCATCTTTACGTTTTCTGCCATATTCAGCATTTTCAATCAGTTCATCAGCCACAATTTCTATCCTATAAAAACAAAATACAAACGTTGTTTCTGCATTTTAATCATAAAGGAGTAAATTTCAAGTTAAAATTTATAAAAAACTCCACTTTTTGCAGTGGAGTAAGCTTTTTCTATAAATTAATTGCTACTATTTTATGTATTTTGCTTAAATCTGCATCAGATAATTTAACTTTTTCGTCGGGGTTCCATCTGATACCATATAACTGACCTTGTTCATCCTCTCTTATGCTCAAAAGTTGAACGGTAACATCATCTATGTAATACACAGCAATATCTCCGACGCTAACAACATCTTGAGGATCTGCAAATAAAATGGCGCGGGTAGGGAGCAAATTACCCAAACGACGAGTGCATAAATTGATACCGTATGCATCTTTTTTGTGCAACAAATTTGCCGGTCTAACCACTTCTTTAGCATCTTTGTCTTCCCTGTTGATAATTATATTGCCATCTTTTGCGGGAGTGCCGAAAATTTTTATTTTAAGAGCTTCATTTGTCGGAATGCCGTACATAGAAACCGTACCACCTTTAGGTGTGGATAAAAGCTTAAATTTATTATCTGTTCTTTCGATGATTTCTTCTAATTTTCCTTCTTTATCTAATTTATCTACAGCTTCTTTTAGCTCTTCTATAGAATCGAAAGAAAAAGCTCTTGCAATGTTTTTATATTCACGATCGGAAACTTCTCTTTGTCCCATTTCGATACGATGATACACAGATAGTGTCATATCAGCACGTTCAGCAATTTCAATTAAGGTTTGGCCTCTGTCTGTGCGAATATGTCTTAAACCGGCACCTAAAATTTTTAAGCCGGCATCAATGTTTATTTTGTTTCTTCTTTCTTGTTCTCTGCGCCATGATATCACGACATCTGATTGAGAATTTTGCTCATTTACATATAAATCTTGCAAAGTGCAATCAGTTAATTCGGCAACTTGAATAAGTTGTTCTTGATTTAGACGACGGTATCCCTTTTCAATTTTTGAAACAGCAGACAAACTGACACCTAAATGATCAGCCAATTCTTGCATAGACATACCTTTAAGTCTTCTTTGCATTCTGATTTGATTAGGGAAAATAATTTCTTCCATGTTGACCTCTTAAAACTTTAATAACGATTACTTTACAATAACACTACATTATCAGAATGCAAGACAAAAATTATTTTTTTTCAGATAATTTTTGTCTTGCAATGAAAAAAGTTTAATTTGTTATGAGTTATTTATTGTCGGAATGATGATATCAGTTTTGGATATCACGATTCAAATTAGCCAACTCTTCATTGATTTGTGATATTTTTGATTCTATCTCTTGATTTAAAGCATTTAATTCATTCTGTGACATAGAAGCTTTTTGAGTTAACATTGTATGTCTTAATTTATTTAACTCGTTAGTCAGTTCAGTTAATTTCATATTGGATGCATATAACTTACTACGATTTTCAATATCATTTTGTTGAAGCTGTCTTTTTTCTTCGTCTGATAAAGATTTCTCATTATTGCCAAGGACTTCATCCAACACATTATTTTGGGATGATTTATCTTTAGGTGTTAAAATTACTTCTTCACCATCCTTTATTTTACTCTCATCTCTATTGTCAGGAACTTGATTGTCCGGATTTATAGTTCTATCATCGGTAGAGTGATTAGTATCAAAAGGATGAGTAGACGATGCTGAAGTATTATTAGATGTATAATTTAAATCATATTCTTTGCCATCGGGAGGAGTTGGCGTTCTACTGCCTGACGTGTCTGCAGCAGGAGGTGTCCAAGATTGAACTTTACCCGTCCTGACCTGAGTTACGTGGCGGGCATAATCTGCTTGATCAAAACCGAAAGTTGCTGCATTGACATTTATATCAAATGCAAAGTTGCCGTCTCTGTTGAGTGCTTTCAAATATTTGTGATTACGTAAAACATGATCAGAGAATGAATATTCTACTTTAGGTTTACCTTTACTATCTAAACTGACAAAGCTTTTTTGTATTCCGTTATCTTTTTGAATGGTGAAAACTCCATTGGTGGCTGTGTTTTTAACTTCTGTCAGCACTTGTCCGTTTGCTCCAAGTATCATATTAAGTTCAGTAACTGAGCCGTCATAATTCTTTTGTCTCATCATCATATTGCCGTTTTCATCAAAAGATACATCTCTTGATGAAAATTTATTACTGATGTTTATTCCTCTGCTTTTTAATACAACGAGAGAAGCTGCTTCCATTAATGTTTTTTTATCAAAGTTACTGTCTTGCATTATGGTGTTTAGCATATGAGTGTTTAATCCGCCATCTCTGTTTACAAGTTCTTTTTCAATCAGAGGTGTGAAAGCAAAATCTTGTTGAACGATATTACCGTTTGCGTCTTTGATTTGTCTTGAAGACATAAACTTGTCAGAGGATACACTTTTAGAAGTTTGGTTATTAAAGCTGAGCTCTCTTTCTGAGTTTACCATGTTGTGTTGTGCGAAATTATTAATAGCTGCACTAGCTTTTTTTGAAATTTTGGATATAACACCACCTTCTCTTGATATTTTATCTAAAAGTTCCATACGTAGGCTATTTTTGGTTCTTGACATATGTCGTTGTCCATTAGGGCCGATATCTTCTCTTGTGGTAACCATGCGTCCTAAGAGATTGCGATGATAATGTTCGCGTGATGTAATATTGCCTTCGCTATCGTAATATTCTTTGCCATGTTTGGTTTCTCTGGCTATTAAGTTACCGTTATCATCAAGAATATCTTTAGCATCAATTAAGTTGCCGTCTTTGTCTTTATCCCTGTTGAACATGATATTGCTGCGCGCTTCGTTTATTTTGCCTCTGGCCAAATTTCCTAATTCGGCGCGACGCGAGAATTTTTCTCGTGACCAAACTTCTTTTCCGTCAGAATTTATATTAACACGATCGGTCATTTTTTTACCAAAGATGTTACGTCTTGTGCTTTCGTATCCTATAACGTTGCCGTTATCATCAGTAATTGCATTACCTTTAGATTTTACGTTGTTTATGCGACGGTTATTTCTAGCTTCACGTACTTTAGAACCAATAAAGTGGTCACCTACTTGCATTGCGGCTCCGCCAACTGCTTTCCCGGCTTTGGCAGCGACTCCCCCTGCTTTGGTGGCAGCTTGTCCGAAAGCAGCACCTACGCTTCTTCCTATATCACCGGTTGATGCCCCTTTAGCAAATTTATCGGCAAAACTTTTTCCTTCGTCTAAAAATACCCAACCGATTAAACATACCACTATGAGTTGTAATCCGGTAGTACCCCAGTAAGCAAGACCATTAATGGGATTTACTAACATTTCAAAACCTGTTGGAGCACTATCAAGGCGACGCATGAATTGATCTACCACGGTCATGATAATGTACAACACAATGCTTAAAAAGACAAAGTTAAACATTGCATTCATAAAGAAATCCCATATCATTTTAAGATATTTTTTTGTTGAATTAAAAGCCCAAGCTCCTATGGCAGCAGGTGCAAGTCCGGATGCTATTGACATTTGGATAACACAATCTACCAAGCACCAAGGAAAGGCAAGCATCAACACCAAGGCCCCAAGTATGATGACAATTCCGGTTATAAGGAAAGGTATGCTAGGTAAGATACCGAATAAGAAAGATCTTGGCCCCCAAGCTATACACCACGATTGTCTGCCATAAGCGTACATTTTTGCTATACCATCTTGCATGTTTTTAATTGAGCATAGGATGTTAGCTCCCATTGACTGAGGAAGTCCGCCTGATGAATTTTGGTTAAAACCGTCATCTTTACTGTCGTATCCTATAATACCTTTCATATATGAAGCACTTGAAGGGCAAGCTTTATTATTTGAAATAGCTTGTACGAAAGTCATACCTGTGTTGAATACGGGTTCTAGCGTAAGGCCTATAACTTGGAAATAGTTTGCTCTTAAAATAAGAACTACTATGAACACTTTGAAAGCTTGAAGCATTAATTCTTGTAACATTTTGCGAGGATCTTTTACTTCAACTGCTGCAACATGTTTTAATATATATATACTTACCCATACTGCAAAAGCTGCCAAAACTACGAGAGATATGCCACCGGCTAATGCGTTATAAGCTTTTAATGCTATTATGCTTGATGTATTAAACAACACTTTAAAAATCGGGCAAAACCAACATGTATCATTGTCAGCTATAAAGCTTTCTAAAGCACACGTTTCATCTTTAGCTGCGTAAGAGGTTTTAGTTGAGATTGAAAAATGCATATCAAAAGATGTATCTTTTTGATATGAATTATTCAAAGAATATTTTTCAGATAAATCGGAAGATGCATGTGCAGAATGTGATGACAACAAGCAAGTTGCAAATAATAATATTATTATACAACTCAATTTTGTTAAAATATGTAATACTTTACTTTTCATTTTATCACATCCTCTTCAATGTATCGTTTTTAATATTCTTCGCCTCTTTTTCTTCGTTCTTCTTGTTCATGTTCCCAATCGGCTAATTTTTCGGCCTCTTCTTGAGCTAGTTCTTCAGGAGATTTGTAGTTTTGTTGCATTTTTTCTCCGGTTTTAGCTAAAACTTCGCCTGTTAGATTGATGCCAGACTTAACGGCATTTTTAGCTCCTTTGAGATGTTCTGTAATATTTACAGCTTTTAAAGTTCCTTCAGCAATTGCAGAAGGTGCTTTTTTAACGGCTCCCGCTATTTTCATTGGAGCTTCAGCAAGGCCGGTTCCAAGTTTAACAGTAGATTTTGCAATACCGCCGACAGCAACTGTAGATGCATTTAATGCTAATGTTACAGATCCATTTGTTACGCGATGAGCGCCATCTACGATACCTATAGGAGCTTTCATTATACCTCTTGTAATACTCTTTAAACCGGTAACCAATTTATTATCGGTTTCTTTTTTGGGTATAAAATCATCAATAGCAGTATAAGCTTTGTCCCAATTGTTTAATTTTTCCCGAATTGAATTTCTTCTTTGAATTACGCGATTTTCCCAATTTTCAATAGCATCTAAAGCTCTTGTCCTTGCTTCGGTTATTTTTATGTTGCTATGGCTTGTTTCAGCATCAATGTTTGCTCGTTTTTCTTGGTACATATTTATTTTGTCTGCAATTGCACTTTGAGTTTTATTATGAAAATTATTTACGCTGGCTTTAGCTCTGTTAACGGTTTGACCGAGTTCTGAATTGTTAAATTGTTCTTTTAACTCTTCTCTTCTTTGCTGTCTGCGTTCTTGTCTTTCATGGGCATTTTGATTTATACTCTGTGCAACGTTTGCAGCTTTTTCATCAAGATAAGAAGCGCCTTTATCAATTTTTTCGCTAAGTTTGTTATGTAAATCTTGACTGGCTTGTTGTCCTAAGACGATACGACCTGCGGTTCCCATTACAACAGACGATACACTTTTTGCAACAGTCGCTCCGGTATTATGTACGGCATTTGCCATATCTTGAGTAATGTTTCCGGGATTATTCCAATAATTCTTTATTTGACCGTTATATTTACCTGAGACTAAATTTCCGACGCCAGCCATAGCTCGTCCGGTTTGAGTTTTAACAACATCACCGGCCCACGAGGCCGCTTTATCAACGGTGTTTTTCTTAACGAAATCCATGCCTTGTGTCATCATATTGTGCATTGGTGAAGCCGCCATGCCGCCACCAAAAGCCTTATCAGGGAAAAATTTATCAACATAATCAGGAATTGTGGACCCGACAAGTTTGAAACCATAAATTAATGCACATAACATAACCAAGAAATAAGAACTAAACAGTACAAAGTTTTCGGAAATTATGTCAGTCATATTATTGTTAATTGCAAAAAATAGTTTTTGCATGCCGTTTGCTTTATCCCAATCAAGGCCGGATTGTGCAGCAGCCATGACAGTTTTAAGATGTGAAAACAGAGAACTACCTTGCGGAGTTTCGTCGGCCAGATTAGTATTAAGCGCCGCATCTACAAGATTTAATGCATACGATACCGTGATGGCTAAAAAAACAAATATTGCAGCATTTTTTAACATGATGCTTATAATTTGGGATAATTTATCTTTTGTCAGAGGGAATGGCCATAAGGCAATTCCAATCGGAAGCATGATGATGGCAAAACCAAGCTTAAATGCTATATCAGCAACATAAAAAGAAATGCTTATTGTCATCATGAAGCCAACCATATAAATGATTGCACCACAAAGCCATACGGAAAAATCCGGATAATCAAAAAGCTGTACTCCGGCAATCGATACTACGTGTTTTCCGGCATGAACCGCATGACAAGTTAAAGAATGTCCCAAAGTAAGAAGTATAGCAACTTTATCGTTAATATTTTTTGTTGTAGCATATATTTTGGTAAAGACACTATCCGGAATAATTCCGCCACCAAGAGATTTATTACCTTTCATAGGTTCTAATTGTTGAGATTGTAGTTGACTGCATAAGCTTGCTTTTTGAGCTTCGCTTAGCTCTTTATCGTATTTTCCGGCTTCGCAAGGTGAAGTCAATAAAAATACTGCGCATACAAGGGTTAAAGCTATGGTGCATATGTGTTTTATAACGCTTCTCATATTCTAACTCCCATCCGGTGTGGTTTCAATCATTATGGCATCAGCAAAGTCTGTTGATGCCAACATTATAGGTTCTAATGTGTAATGCAAGATGGTTTGTATACCTGAATTAATTATGGCAAAAGCGATAAACACTTTGAAAACTTGAACCATCAATGCTTGTATCATTTGTCTTGGTTCTACAGTGGAAAATGAGGATATGTTTTTTAAAACAAAAACAGAAACCCAAATAAGAAATCCTACAACTAAAATGGCATTTCCGGCTTGTCTGGAAACATTGTAAGCTTTTCCGGCTGCACTAACAAATGCTGATGCTAATGTTTCGACAATTTCACAACTGTAGCAGGTTGAAGTATACATGGATAAAAAGTTGCTTGTAATACATTCGTTACCTTCATCTTTAGCAACTCTCCATAATAAGACTTGTGTATGAGCCTCTCCTTCCAAACCACCTTTGTTGGATCTGGAACAATTGCTCGGTATACGAATATCTTTGTTTCGACAGTAAAAGGGGTGGGTTACTCTATCTCCGGCCCAACGTAACCCCACAGGATGTGTGTGTTCTTCGCATTGAATACACCAATGGGTTGAAGTATTGCAGTTAACAGCCTGTCCATTGGCAGTTTTTCCACAAGTCATAGAATAGTCACCAATTGCTGCTAAAACATTTGGAGAGTTTAACAGTAAACAAAAAACAATGCATATGCATAATTTCAACAAATTATTTATCATTTTCGGATGGATTCTAATCATTATTTATCCCTCCCTGCTAATCTGTTTAATGTGCTTTCAACTTTTTGTCTTGCTTTTTTTACCTTATCACGAGCTTCTCTTAATTTCTCGTGTTTATCAATAACACTGGTTACAACTTTGCCGGCTCCACTGGTGATGAATGTAAACAGTTTTTTTGCTGCAAAAGCTGCCAGTTTGGCAATTTTTTTCTGGAAATTGGTGCCGCCACCTCCACCAACAAGGGATCCGGCTAAAGCAACAGCAATACCTGAACTTTTTAGTATCAAGAATGATATAAGCAAAATAGATAGAGGAACGGGACCGAACTCCAGATACATTCCGGAATCACCGAAATTGGCAGCATTATCGTTAATTAAATATTGCATAGCAAGCATGGCCATCGTTGCAATAATAGCAATACACATCACACAAGCTGCCGAATTAAATATGGTAAGAGCTCCTTCTTTTGCCCACCCCCTTGTTGACTTAAAAGGAATAGCCAGTATCAAAAACGGTAAAATTATAACTACAATATTCATTCTGAAAATGGTGTCTACAATGTAAAAAACGAATGAAACTTTTACAAGTATAAATATGCAATATATAACAATACCAATTATTATACTGGTAAAGTTTGCTGCTGACAACAGCTCTTTTGCCATAACAAAACCGAGTTGCAACCTATCACTTATAGCACAAACTAAACATTGCATTAAATCTGCCGGACCACTGGGGAATTTGAGAGATGAGGCAGAAATCGGGTCTATGGAAGGGGCTTTACATATCAAGGAATTTGTATAAAACAGACATCTTTTGCCAATAACCTGTCCTTTAATATCGGCATTTTCTCCTGTTGCCGTTAATTCTAAAATTCGGCTACCGAATTCCAGAAAAGCATAGTATACCGGAAAAATAAATTTGTTTAAGGCAAACAATAAAAACTCTGTAGAAGAAGCTAATAAGCCACAAAATAAACATAGAAAGGCCATTCTTCCAACTTCAGTCCACACTTCTGCAGGCGATTCTTCAACCAGAGAGCTAAGATGCTTTAAAATGCGGATAGAAAGCCAAATGGCAAATGCTACCATCATAAATGACATTGCGCTTTTTGTTACTTTCGGATATGCCTTCATGGAAGATTCAGACATGGCGTTGTAAAACATTTCTAGTAAATTTGCTTGCCAACAAGTTCTTTGTTGTTCATCGAGTTCTGCTTGTTTACCTTCGGTGTTAGAAGCAGTCATTTCTCCTTTGTCCGTTGTGCAAGCCGAAAGACATAGCACCAATGCTAACACCATTAGCGTCCCTTTTATAAATTTTGCTATATCTTTCCAGTTTATCTTCATTTTTTAGTTCCTATAGAATAATGTATTATAAGTTATCTGTTATATGTTACCAATAGCGTTGTTTTTATCTTTAGATTTAACCTCAGCTTTGTCATTTATTTGTTCGTATAACTTTATCCGATTGTTGTTTTACTGCCGGGAACACCTTGTGTTGTTTTAGGACCATGCGAATCCATGGTGCGGTTAGACTTGTTAGGTTGTTCTTTCTTTTCCATTGTTATTGTGTTTCCACCACCGGCACCGCCGGCTCCACCACCGGCACCTCCGGCTCCACCACCGGCACCGCCGCCACCGGCTCCACCGCCACCAGTTCCTCCGGCACCTCCGGCTCCACCGCCACCGGCTCCGCCGCCAGATCCTCTGTAGCCGCCAGGATTTGCTTTGTTGCCGAGACCTACTTTTGCTCCTACATTAGCTAGACCATCCATGGCTTTTTGTTTCATGCCATCAACTTTATCTTTTGCTCCGGTTGCTTCATAAACAGCTCCGCCAACTGCTTTCCCAGCTTTGGCAGCAGTTAGGGCAACTTTCTTACCGACTTGGGCAGCTGTTTTACCAAGGCCTGCTCCGATAGCACTGCCACCACCGCCACCGGCCATTTGTGTTGCGAGTTCATTAATTTGGCCTACCAGTTTGAATGCAAACATGCAACAAGCAATCATTACCAAGAAATCAATACCTGAAATATCCATCATCTCCGCTAATTTATCAACATTATTACCATTGAGTGCATTTACTAACTCTTGCATGCCACCAGTTTTTCCACCACCAATTGAATTAACAATAAGCTCACTGGAAACAGTTATGACGAGACCTATCATGACAAAGTTGAAAAAGGCGTTCATAAATATATCCCAGCCTTTTTTTGTATACTGTGCCGTAATTTTAAATGGCCAAGAGGCAATTAAAAATGGTAATAAAGTGCAGAAGATTCCGAAACGAACTACAGAATCAAGCAGATAAAAACAACAAGAAAGTGTAATCATCCAACCAAAACCGCTTAGCATCAGTCCTTGTATAAGCATTTCAAAATTAGGTAAAATATCTCTAGCTTCTTTTACGGATACGCAGATTAATGTTCCTCCGATTGCCGGTAATTGAGCTGCTGTTTTGCTAAACAATCGGACAGCTGTTATTACACTTGCCAACAGGTCTTGCCCAATAACGCCTTTGGGCATACTTGATTGTAAAGAATTAGCTTGTGATTTGAAATTGGCCAAAATATTATTTCCGCTTGTGGTTGACGCATCAGTGAAAAGCAGTGCTAATCCAAATTCCAAACCAGCTTTCATTAAAGGATTTATAACGTAATTGTATACATAGTCCGAATTAGATAAAAGCATTACGGCTATTAACACTTTGAATATTTGCGTTAGTAATGTGCCTATGTATTTAGGGGCATCCTGTTTTGTAAAAGCTGAAACCATCAATAATGTATGGTAAGCAATAAAAAGAGCTAAAATAACGGCCAATACATTAATAAAACTTTTTGCTAAAGCTGCGAAAGCTTTTGTTGCTATGACTTGGTCTGTTTTTAATATAACTTCAAATAAAGGACACAAAATACATGCTTGAAGCTCAGTCATCCTTTCGGGTAATGTTCTGCATCCTTCAGTAACGGCTGTGTCACCCGCAAATGCATATGAGGAAAATAAACATAGTCCTGCAACGAGTAAAAAAAATGTTAGTATAGATGTTTTAATTGTCTTTGTCATCTTTTATATCCTCGGAAAATGGGTTTCCCAATACTTTTAAGGCTAGTATAAATGCTAAAATTAACAGGATTGAAGCAATGATAATAGTATATTTACTAGACATTAATTCAAACAAACCCCAATGCGTAGCAGCTAACGCAATCATAAACATCAGTAATGTTATAAAAATAGACTTCATACTTACCTCTCGCAGCGATTATAATTCATAATAACATAAAAATATATAAAATTGTGTTACAATATCATGAAACTTTACTTAAATTCGCCATTCGATAGGAAATTTAAGCATGCTTTAATGGTTTCAGGGTTGTTGAAAACATTAAAATTTGTGTTTTTTATATGAATTGACTTATCTGAAAAAGATTTTTCAGACCATTCTGATTTAAGTTTGACACCTTTAAATCTGTCCAGTATAGGTTTTTTTATGATATCAATCCATGTGTCGCAAAAAATTAGCCCTAATTTTATTTCTGCAGGTAAAATAGAAATTGATTTTGCATATTTAGGAGTTGTTTCCTTTAATAAGGGGCCAAAAATTAAATTAAAAATATTAAATCTGGATAATAAATCGAACCAATCACTGCCTTTATTTACTGGATTTACATTTATTACTTTGTTTAGGCGGAATTTTTCCTGCCAACCATATGTGCTTGATATTAGTTTTCTTAAAATTAGGCAACTGACACCTTTTGTTATAAAAGAAACTTTTGAAACATCTTCACAGTGATTAAGAAAAAATTCTAGCTGCTTTATAATGCTCTTTATAGATTTTTTTGTTGAAGGGTAATTTATTGATGCAACATTGTATCCTACTTGTGTTAATTGTTTTATAAGAGGTGCAAAAACGTTTTTGGTTTCTCCTAAACCATGTAATAATATTATGAGTTCCCCTTGTTGTCTTGGTATTTCGTGTGCTTCAATAAATTTTATAAAAGCTTTACGACAATCCTCAAACCCTCCTGACGCACGTTGAATATCCCATTTATCGAGTAATCTGTATCTTTTTGAACGATAATGTCTTTGTATTCTCCATTTTTGGTAGAAAAAAACATCTTCCCAAAGTTGAGAACCTCCGAATGTGAAAAAGGTAAAATTCATCATTATACTCCATTGTTTATTGTTGTTTGGTTGGGGACAGCCGTTATTGTTATGCGCGAATCGTTATCCTTGAGAGTTTCTATCAATACCTGAACGGCGCGATTATCTTTAAAATAAGTCATTTGGCTGATACGGGCTCTAACCACTGCAATTTCTACCCAACGATTTTTTGGCATTTCAGCAACGTAAAAATCGAAAATTCTATTTGCGTTATAAGGAGCGGTGAACACAATGCTGCCAACCCAATTTTCTCCGGTGCCTAAAGCTTTGGTGTCGCCAAGCTCTAAATATGATTTTTCCGGAAAAGGAATATCCGGAAAATTTGCAAAAGCATTCGGAATTGGGGATCCGTCGGTTCCATTTAAAACGTAAGACTCGGTTGCGCAACTGTTTATAAAAAATAGAATCGCAAACAACGTGTTGATTTTTAATATTTTTAGCATCGTATAAACAACTTTCATGTAAACATATTCTGCATAATAATATACAATTAAAGTTAATAAATAGGAAATAACGGGATATTACGTGAAAAATATTTTGTGTTATTTAATCTCGTTTTTTCAATCAGTTGTAAAATATGTTTTAAAAAGTTCAATTTTTTTAAAAAAAGGTGTTGACAAGGGTGGTAGAATTGTTTATAAGCAGTTCCATCGGCGCGATGAGGTATGCTTTGTTGCGGGGAAGTTATAGAAAAAAGTGAATAAGAAGAGGATATACAGGCAGTATGTATTGGTAAAAGATATATATAAAGTCTGTATTGGAACCTAGAGAAATTCTTTATGAGTAAAATATAGACAGGATGGAACATACATCAATTAAGATGAGAGTTTGA
>JAZRHM010000036.1:0-25124 GCA_045644765.1 Alphaproteobacteria bacterium
CAACAAATTCTGCACCACCAGCTTCTGCCAAAACTTTTGTGATAGCTGCTGTTAATGTTGTTTTACCGTGGTCAACGTGACCAATGGTTCCAATGTTGCAGTGTGGCTTACTGCGTTCAAATTTCTCTTTTGCCATTGTAATACAATCCTATCTAAAGGGGTTAAGACGATTTCCGATATGTGATGATTTGGAGCGGGTGAAGGGAATCGAACCCTCGTCATAAGCTTGGAAGGCTTCTGCTCTACCATTGAGCTACACCCGCAAATTCAGCAATCAGAATAAACCTAATGGTGGAGGGGGATGGATTCGAACCATCGTAGACTAAGTCGACGGATTTACAGTCCGTTGCAATTGACCGCTCTGCCACCCCTCCATTTTAAGGAAGATGCGAAAAGAACAAATCTTTTTTCCTTCTGCAATGCAAATAAACCTATTTTTGCTTTCTTGTCAACCTTTTTTTATCAAAAATTAAATAATTTTATTTAAATTGTGAATAAATGCAGAGATATTAGCAATTTATAGGAGCATATAAGGAGCATATAATATGAAAAATATAATTTTGACAGAGCAAAGTAATGAGGATACAAAAAATATTGACCTTATGAATTCTTTTGAAATTGCAAGGGCTATTAATAATGAAGATAAAAAAGTTGCTCTTGCCGTTGAAAAGGAGCTTGAATATATAGGAAAAGGAATTGACATTATATCATCAGCTTTTCTTAAAGGCGGGCGTTTGGCATATTTTGGAGCCGGCACGAGCGGCCGTTTAGGAGTTTTAGATGCCTCGGAATGTTGGCCTACATATGGTGTCGATTTTTCTATGGTGCAAGGTTTTATTGCCGGTGGAGAAAAAGCTTTGCGTTTGCCTGTCGAAAATGCAGAAGATATTGAAGAGTTTGGTTTGGAAGACTTAAAATCCTTTAATCCGACATCAAAAGATGTGGTTGTCGGAATTTCTGCAAGCGGCAACCCTAAATATGTTTTGGCTGTGTTAAAAAAAGCACAGGAGTTGGGCGCTTCAACAATCGGAATTTCATCAAATCCTAATGCAAAATTGCAAGAATTTTCAGATGTGTTTATATGTACTGTTGTAGGGCAAGAAGCAATTACCGGCTCTTCCAGAATGAAATCGGGTACGGCGCAAAAAATGGTTTTAAATATGCTTTCAACCGGAGCAATGATAAAAATCGGCAAAACATATCAAAACTATATGATAGATATGAAGCTTGTTAATGAAAAACTTATTGAACGTGGTGCCAGATTCGTTTCTCAAATTTGTGGCATTGGTGAAAATGAGGCTCTCGATTTGTTAAATAAGTCAGGTAAAAGTGTGAAAACAGCCTGTGTCATGAAAGCAAAAAATTGTGATAAAGAAACAGCTGAAAACTTACTTGCCAAACATGATGGAATTTTAAGAAAGGTTATTTAGATGAAAAAAAAATTTGTTCGTCATGACGGATTAAAATCAAATTCTGCGGGCTTGGTCTTGTATGGTCGTCATGCGGTTATGTCAGCTCTTGAAAATCCGGAAAGAAAAATACACAAACTGGTTTGTACAGCCGAAAATGCTTCTGAAATAAGAGCGAAATATGCTAACCTTCATTTAGTTGTGGCAGATAAAAAAGATATTGATAAGTTATTGCCACCTGAAGCTGTTCATCAAGGATACGCACTTTTTTGCAATCCGCTTGATAATTTAAGCATTGAAGAATTGTGCATCAATACTGAAGATGATGTAAAATGTAATGTTTTGATACTAGATCAGGTAACAGATCCTCAAAATATTGGTGCAATCATTCGTTCTTGTGCGGCTTTTGGTGCTAAGGCCGTTATTGTGCAAGATAAAAATTCGCCACAAGAAAGCGGTTCTATGGCAAAAGCTGCTGCCGGCACAATGGAACTTGTTCCGGTTGTCAGAGTAACTAATTTGGCACGTGCAATCGAAACTTTAAAGAAACACAATTTTTGGATTGTTGGTATGGATGGTTATGCTAAAAACAATGTTGATAAAATAGATAAAAATGCAAAACTTGGTGTTGTTATGGGAAGCGAAGGTTCCGGTATGCGTCGTTTGATTGAAGAATCTTGCGATATAACGGTAAGACTTCCAATAAATCCTAAAGTTGAAAGCTTAAATGTGTCAACAGCCGCGGCAGTTGTCCTTTATGAACTTAGCAAGTAAAAAAATTTATAGTTAAAGATACCGGTTAAATAAAAAATCCCGTCTTTACTTTAAGACGGGATTTTTTTAGTTTTGATGTTGTTTAAGCTCAGCATCTATTGCGGCAGAAAGCTCATCATCTATAATTTCTTCTTGTTCATTTAGTTTTTGGGCTTCATTCTGCATGGCTTTTGATAATTCATCTGCTGAAACAGATATCATATCTTCTTCCTGTTCTTCAAAATCTTCGTTGATTTTAAGCAAGTTTTGAGGCTTGCCATCATTATCATCATTTTGTTCTTCTGAAATTTTTGATATTTGTTTTTCTTGCTTGTACATAGAATCCTTAAAGGTTATTGTTGTTTTTTCAGATTCATCACTTAAGATTTCTTCTTGCGAATTTTTAGTATTTTTAATTTCTTTTAATCGGGGAAGTGTGTCTCTTTTAGCAAGAGCTTCTTCTGATAAAAGAGTGTCGGGAGCAACATCGCCATTAAAACATTTTAAGAGCCAGACATCATATATAGGGTGTTCAACGGCATTTACTGCAGGCGATGAAGAGAGCATCCAACCTTTGAAAATGCTATGTTCTTCTTTATCTAAGTTTGTATCTGTTACATCAACAAAAGCATAGTTTTCCGGAACTTCACCTTCAGCATTTGTTCTGCAATCTCTTACGACAACGGAAAATGAACCAAAGGTTACTTCTCCTCCAACAGGAACTTCAATAATACTAACTCTGCCGGTTATTTTATCCATTGCTTGCATTTTTGCCATATTAGTTGAGATTTGTTCAGCTTTAGCAAAAGAAGAACTTAACAATAACGCTAAAGAGATACTTAAAATTGTTTTTTTAGTTTCCATTGTCAGTCACCATAAATATAATTTCGCCAACCATATCTTCTAATGATTTGAAGTCTTTAGTGTTTTCAAAACTTTCACCGTCGCTTAAAAATACGGTAGATTTTCCGGGTTCTATTTTGATAAATTTATCTCCCATTAAGCCATCTCCGACAATGGCTACCACACTGTCTTTTGGAAGTTTAATATCAGAAGCAATACTTAACGTTAAATCAACCATATAATCATCAGGATTTAGTTTTTGCCCAATCACTGTTCCAACTTTTATACCATTGATGCGGATATCAGAACCAACACTTATGCCACCGACTTTCAAAAACTTTGCGTTTAATTCATATCCTTTTACAACTTGTAAATCAGATACCCTGTAGGCAAAAAGTAAAAAGAATACGGCTACAATGAGAACAACGATTCCCATAATAGTTTCAACAGGTTTCTTATTCATCAATATTCTCCTTCATGTCGTTTTTTTTATTCTTGGCTTCTCCGATAGCAACGATTCTATCAAGCAACTCTTCTAATACCATTGCATCTTGCGTATAACTAAATTCTCCCCCATCGGGTATAAAGTCTTCAGATCCGCCAGGTTCAATTTCAATATATTTACTGCCCATAAGCCCTGAACTGACGATAGATGCACTGCTATCATCAGGAATATTTAATCCTGATTTTATTTCAAGTTTTAAAATTGCATTATAATTCTCATCCAGTGTTGCTCCGACAACGCGTCCGATATCAATTCCGGACATTCGAACTTTGTCGCCAACAAGTAAACCATCAGTGCGACCGAAAGATGCGTTGATATGGTAAAAACTTTTATCAATATGTTTATAATCATGCCCTGAAGAAATTGTAAGTAAAAACAGTATGACACATGTAATAATCACACATATTCCTACTTTGAAGGCTTTACTTTCTTCAACTGAAAACTTTTCTTGCACTGCATTACTCCTATAAATACGCATATTATAATAAATAATGCAAAAATTTGTTTTTGTCATCACAGAATTTTACAAAATTAGTATATTTGTGAAAAAAGAGCGCTTTTAATCATCTTAAAGAATACTATATTAGGTTTAAGGAGATTTTGTATGTATAAAAAGGATAAACAATGTGCACTTTTTTTTGCTCAGGTCGGACACGATTTACGTCAACCGTTGCAAGCGTTGATGATTTATCTTGATTTATTTGATACTAATTCTTTTTCACCTAAGCAAAAAGTTTTATGGCAAAAAATTGTTAAATCGGCAGGAAGCCTAAAAATGATGCTTACAAATGTGTTAGATTTTTCAAAGGTGGAATTTGGTGGTGTAAAAGCTTGCAAACATCATGTTAATATTGGAGTTTTGTTAAGTGATTTGGGGCAAGAATATACAACCGTTGCTGAAGTTAAAAACTTAGATTTTGAATATTTTGTTTGTAATTGTTCTGTTCAAACAGATAATATTTTATTAGAACGTATTTTAAGAAATTTACTCAGCAATGCTTTTAAATTTGCAAAAAATAAGGTCAGTATTGTATGTCACGAATATACAGATAAAATTATCATCAGCGTTACAGATGATGGTATAGGTATACATAAAGATGATATGCCTCATATATTTGAAGAGTTTTATCAAGGTAAAAATTTACAAGTGTATAATAACGATGGAGCCGGATTAGGTCTTGCGATTGTAAAAAAAATTGCAGATATATTGAACATAAAAATAAAAGTCAGCTCAACAGTTAATGAAGGAAGCGTGTTTACTATAACTTTACAAAAAAAATAAAATTACTTTGAAAAATATGAACAGCCTTCTCTTAAGATTTTTTGAGCCTCTTTCGTATAACTGCCGTCTTGTTCATGTGTATAAAAAGGCGGTAAAATTTTTGTAGGGGTTTTAGAGTCTTTTTGCGCAATTATCATTACACGTTTTGCTATTTGATTTTCTTTAGAATATAAAGGTATAATTTGTATATTACCGGCTTTGTGAGATAAAGTTGATAAAGTTTCGGTTATAGCTTCAGCTCTGTTTATTAGATATATATAACCAAAAGGTTTTAACATTTTAAGACAAAAATTAATCCACGATTCTAAGTTAAGCCCGCTATGATTATGCGCTAAAGCTTTGCTTTTGTTTGGTGATGGCATGTCGTTTAAGGAATATGGAGGATTCGATATTACATGATTAAAAGAGCAAGGATTAACCGGAAGTTTTTTTTCTTTTATATCACAATTATAATAACTCAGATTTGTAAAACTGTTTTGTTGTGCACTAAGATTCGAAAGTTCGGCTAGCTCTGATTGAAGCTCTAAGCCGACAATTGTGTTATCTCTAAATCTGTGAGCTAAACATAAGGATATTCCCCCTGTGCCGGAGCCGACATCTAAAATCGATTCGTTAGATTTGATATTGTCAATTAAAGATGATATCAGAACAGCATCGGAAGATGCTCTGTATCCGTCAATCGGTTGAAAAATACATATTTTCTTATCCAATAAGTAATCGGTCGTATAATTTTGCATATGGAATCTCCTAATATTTGATATTCTATATCATTAAAAAATTAAATTGTAAACCGTGACAAAAGTATCGTCTACAAAGTAAGAATAGATAGCAGTTTATTTATATTTTAATATTTTGTTAGTTTATATATTTTAAGCTATAGTATTATGTTGTATAAAAGTAAGGAGGCTAAAATGTCTGTTTTGTTAAAAAATGTTAAGCTCAATAATGTAGTAACAGATGTACTTATTTGTGGTAATAAGTTTGAAAAGATAGCTCCAAATATACAAGATTATGCCGATAAAATTATTGATTGTTCAAATATGGCAATTTTACCTGCTTTTTATAACAATCATTCTCATGCTCCTATGAGTATATTCAGAGGTATAAGCGATGATAAAAATTTGTTTGATTGGCTTAATAATGATATATGGCCGAGAGAAGCAAAACTAACCGATGAGATGATTTATACGGCAACAAAGTTTTCCGCATTGGAAATGATAAAAACCGGAACGGTTTTCTTTTCAGATATGTATTTTGGAATGGAAGCAATGCTAAATGCAGTTGCTGATATTGGTATAAGAGCAGGGCTTTCTTTCGGTTCTTTAGATGCGTTTGATAAAAATAAATATAAAATAGAAGTTGAAAAAATAAATGCATTCTTGGAAATGAAAAATCCTAATCCTGATTTGATACAAAAAGTGTTGGCAATTCATTCTGTTTATACAGTTTCTCCGGAGCTTATAACGTATAACGTTAATTTAGCAAAAGAACACAATATGAGGCTTCATATTCATGCTTGCGAAACGAAAAAAGAGGTTGATGATTGTGTCAAAGAACATGGAATGACACCTATCGCATATCTTGATAAATATGGAGCTTTGTCAGATAAAACGATTTTAGCCCATTCGGTGTGGTTAGATGATAATGATATTGATATTTTAGCAGAAAAGGGTGTTTGGTTATGTACAAATCCGTCTTCTAATTTTAAGCTCTGTTCCGGTATGTTTATGCTACAAAAATTATTAGATAGAGGTTGTAAAATAACATTAGGAACCGATGGTATGGCTTCTAACAATGAGCTAAGTATGCTTAGTGAAATGAAACTTTGTGCTCTTTCTGCTAAAATTCAGGCTCAAAGTCCTTTAGCTGGTGCTGCAACGGATATATATAAAATTGCTACTTGCAACGGAGCTTATGCTTTTGGCTTAAATGCCGGTGAAATTGCTCAAGGAAAACTGGCTGATTGTATATTAGTTAATCTTAACAATCATTTTTTGGTTCCGGAATATAATTTGATTTCTAATATGGTATATGCATCTGACAGCTCTTGTATTGATACAGTGATTTGTAACGGAAAAGTCTTAATGCAAAATCACAAAGTTGACGGTGAAGAAAAAATTATTGAAGATATGCGAAAATTGAGCGATTTTTTCAGATAATAAGCAAGATTGCTAATCTTTTTTAGAGCTTAGATGTGTTATAAGACCATAAAGGGTGTTTAGCTCTTGTTCTGTCATGCTGTTTCGTGTAAATATATTATGTAAATTACGTAATAGAGTGGGTCTTTTTTCTACATCTGACAAATTTTTATAATCATTTAACTTATTTTCTAAAAATGCAAAAAAATTCATCAGTTGTTCGTTTGTAGCAAGCTTGGTTGCGTTAGTTACAAACTCTTCCTCAGTAATGTTTATTTGTGTTTTATACCACTCATATCCGACAAGTAAAACTGCTTGAGATAAATTAAGAGAAGTATGTTCCGGATTAAGCGGAATTTCAATTATAGCTCTAGCAAGTGAAACATCATCGTTTTCGAGCCCGGTGCGCTCCGGACCGAATAATATGCCGCATCTATGTCCGCAACTAATTTCTTTTGTTATGTTAGCTGCCGCTTTTTCGGCAGTAAATACTGTTTTTATCTGATTTCTGCGTCTGGCCGTGGTTGCATAAATGTCAGTTAAATCGGCAACAGCTTCTTTTACAGATGCATAAATTTGTGCATTTTGTAGAATTTTTTCAGCTCCTGACGAGGCTCTTAATGCAACTTGAGATAAATGATCTTCTCTCGGACAAACAAGGCGCAAATTATATAGACCGCAATTCAACATTGCACGCGCCGTCATACCAACATTTTGACACATCTGAGGATTGACCAGTATAATAACAGGTTGATTTGAATGTGTGTCAGACATTATATTAGTCAGTTCCCAAGATATCCATAGTGTTCATCAAAATATTGTTAAGGTCTAAACCGCTATAATCTTCAAAGATGTTATACATATTTGAGAACATCATGCTTAGAGGATTGTCAGAACTATCGGATGTTACTTGAGCCATACTCCTTTTTAGAGTATCTTTATATTCACTGGGCATAGCTTTGATTTTATCGTTATAGCTATCCGGAATTTTATATCCCATGTTTCTTAAGTGATCTAACATAACAATCATATTATGACGATTAACTTCAGGAGCAATCATTTCTTGGCCCATGGCGGTCGAATATGTTGTGGCTTCACCGATATAATTTAATTTACCATGTTGCCCACTTCCTCGCCAAGTTCTTACTCCACTTCTATCTCGAGCTCGGGCCCAAGGATCAACAGGTAGAATTTCACCACCGGTTGGGCCTCCGCTATATACGGGAGCATCGGTAATATCACCACCTTGAGTGGAGTTTCCGACATCGTCTCCGAAATATCCATCATTGGGAGATGGGGCTTGCGGAACCCAAGGGCTCGCAGGAAGTTGAGCGCTTACTGTCCCTGTCAATAAAAGAAAACTGCAAAAAGCTAAAATATTGGAAAACATCCTCATTACACATCTCCTAATAAGAAACTCACTTATACTATATTTTATACTATATCACATATTTTTGTAAAATAATAGTTACAATATTGTTGCATTTTATTATTTCTTTTTTAAAAGTTCAATTTCTTCTTGTAAGTGCTTAATTTGCATTTGTAATTTTTTAATATCTTGATCAATAGGGTCTTGCAAATTTGTATCTACTGCATATGCACAAAAGCGCTTTTCTTTATATTTTTCCGATTCGGTTTGATGTGCAGGCACTCCTACTACTGTTGAGTTTGGCACAACATCTTTTACAACAACGGCATTTGATCCGATTTTTACGTTATTACCAATTTTAATAGGTCCTAAAACTTGAGCTCCGGAGCCTATTATAACATTATCTCCTATTGTGGGGTGGCGTTTGGTAACTATTTTTCCTTTTTTGCTAAAAACTGTTGTCCCGCCTAATGTTACATCATGATAAAGAGTGACATTATCTCCAATTTCGGCTGTTTCTCCGATGACGACCCCCATTCCATGATCAATAAAAAATGATTTTCCGATTTTTGCGGCCGGATGAATTTCTATTCCGGTTAAAAAGCGAGATATTTGAGAAAGTAATCTTGCTATAAATTTTAAATTTTTATTCCATAGAAAATGAGCCAGTCTATATATGCATATCGCATGGAAACCACTTGAAAACAAAGAGGCTTGTATGCGGGTGGAGGTGGCCGGATCTCTGAAAATTACGGCGTCTAAATCAGATAAAATTAAAGACTTGTTTTTTCTTTTCATTTTGTGTTATATTCCTCAAAAAGTTAATAATTTTTTATACATAGATGATATATAATACTTAAAAATAGTAAATGAACAATAAAAGAAGAGAATAATTAATGGTTGAAGTTTTATTTAATGGACATGCCGGACGATTGGAAGGTCGTTACCATAAAGGAACACGATCTGACGCACCGGTTGCTTTGATTTTACATCCCCATCCGCAATATGGTGGAACAATGAATAATAAAGTGGTGTATACACTCTTTAGTTGTTTTAAAGATTTGGGATTTTCAGTTTTGCGCTTTAATTTCAGAAGTGTAGGCCGTTCACAAGGAACGTTTGAAGATGGACCGGGGGAACTTGCTGACGCAACAGCAGCTTTAGATTGGTTGCAACAACATAATCCGGATGCCAGACAATGTTGGATTGCCGGTTATTCATTCGGTTCATGGGTTGCTTTGCAACTTTTAATGCGTAGACCTGATATAAATAACTTTATTGCTGTTTCACCTCCGGCAAATGAAAAAGATTTTGCATTTTTGGCACCATGTCCGGCATCAGGATTGGTGATTCAAGGAGGAACTGATGAAATTGTTAATCCTGCACAAGTTACATCTTTGGCAAAAAGACTTAATATGCAAAGAAATGTAGATGTTGATTATGCTTTAATTGAAGATGCAGACCATATGTACAACAATCATTTGGTTGATTTGTATAAAGTTGCCGGTAATTATATTTTGGATATAATCAATAAAAAAACTCCACAAAAAAAACGTCGTGGTCGTCGTAAAAAATCAGACATCTTAGAAGATGAAATGCTCCTGTTGGAAGAGCAAGCATCACAAGACAATTCTTTTGATGATGATTTTGATGATGAGATATAGCCGTATCTCAATATAAGTGTTAATTTTTATCAACTCAAGTGCTTCATTTAGTGTGAAATGGAGCATTTTTTTAATTTTATATTATCAGCAAAATAAAAAATAAGACAACGCAATGTTGTAAAAAGATTTTTACCGATTAGATAAATTAGCATCAATTTAACTTTCGGAGAAAAATCATGGAGGAAAGTAATAAAATAGGACTGCTTCCGGCAACAATGTTAGTTGCCGGTAATATGATGGGGTCAGGAGTTTTTATGCTTCCGGCAAATTTGGCAGCTATCGGTTCAATAGCTATTTTCGGATGGCTTATAACTATTGTCGGAGCTATTGCTCTTGCCTTAGTGTTTTCAAAATTAACACAAATTTATACAGCAGATGGCGGACCTTATGCTTATGCAAAAGGGGCATTCGGTAATTATATGGGGTATCAAACCAATCTTGTTTATTGGCTTGCAAATGTTGTGGGTAATGTTGGTTTGGCGGTTGCAGGTCTTGGGTATCTGACAACATTTTTTCCATCATTAAAAGATCCTCTTATTATGGCATTTGCGCAAATCGCAGTAATTTGGTTTTTTACGTATGCTAATATTTTGGGACCTAAAGTTGTCGGACGCATACAAAGTGCTACAACGTCGTTAGCACTTGTTCCGATTGTCGGTATGGCGATTTTCGGTTGGTTTTGGTTTAATGCTGATACTTATATGCAAGGATGGAATGTTACCGGAAAAAGCGATATGACGGCTATCGGTATGACGCTTAATTTTACCTTATGGGCATTTATTGGGGTTGAAAGTGCTTCAGTTTCAACTGCTGTGGTAAAAAATCCGGCAAAAAATGTGCCGATTGCAACGGTTGGCGGAGTTGTTTTAGCTGCACTTTGTTATGTTTTAAGTTCTTCGGCAATTATGGGAATTATTCCTAGTAAAGAGCTAATTTCTTCCTCAGCTCCTTTTTCTCAAGCTGTAAGTATTGCTTTGGGGCAAAGAGCCGGAGATATCGTCGCATTATGTGCGGCAATCGGTTGTTTAGGGTCTTTAGGCGGATGGACACTTCTTGTCGGACAAACAGCAAAAGCAGCCGCTGAAGACGGCCTTTTCGGTAAAGTTTTTGCATGTACGAATAAAAAAGATGTTCCGGCAGCAGGGCTTGCAATTGTTGCCGGAATTATGACGGTTCAAGTGTTAGCAACGATGTCGCCTACAGCTTCCGAACAGTTTGGTAAGATTGCATCAATTGCCGTTATTATGACATTGTTACCATATATATATTCATCTGTTGCCATTAAAATTTTAGGACGAGAAAGAATGAGTGCAAATCAGGGAATATTTTATATGTTGGTAGGTTTGGTTGCTGCATTTTATTCTATGATAGCAATGATAGGTTCTGATCCGGAACAAACAAGGTGGGCATTAATGTTTGTTATAGCAACGGTGATTTTTTACGAGCTTGCAGATAACAGAATTTGGGAAATGAAAGATCATGATAAGCGCATACATTGCGTAGTGCCGGCTTGGGTAAGATATTTTGTATTGTTAATTACAATTGCAGCTCTTGTCATAATGTTTTGGATTTCATTTGCAGATGACAGCAATTTAGTTCGTCGTATGAAAGGGCATTTTTCGGTTGTTGAACATTCAGATACGTTAGGTTAATCAAAAAGGAGAAATAAATGATAGATATAAAAAATCCATTTGAAGTTAAAATTTTACTTGTATATGAAAATTTGGAAGCTCAAACAGCAGCATCCAGAGCCGTTCGAAAATTAAAAGAAGATTTAGAAATTGAAGGATCTCAAATAATTGTAGCAGATAATTTAGATGATGCTAAAGCAATATTCTATTCAGATCCAAGTATCCAATGTGTTTTAATTGGGTTAGAGTGTAATAAATGTGCAAACACTTTTTCAACACTTGAATATATAAGAGCGCATAATTCACAAGTTCCGATATACATAATGTCAAGTAAAAATATGGCATCAGAAATTCCCTCTTATATCCTGGATAAAGTTAGTGATTTTATATGGCTTTTAGAAGACACGTTAGAATTTATAAGCGGACGTATTCAAGCTTCGATAGAAAGGTATCGTAAGTTTATTTTACCACCGATGTTCAAAGCGTTGGCAAAATTTGCAAAAGTCCATGAATATTCTTGGCATACTCCCGGTCATACAGGAGGAACTGCTTTCTTAAAATCAGCCGCCGGACGAGATTTCTTTAATTTTTTCGGTGAACAAATTTTTCGTTCAGACTTATCTATCTCAGTTGGTGAGCTTGGTTCAATGCTTGATCACTCAGGACCGATAGGGGAAAGTGAAAAGTATATGGCAGAAGTTTTTAACTCCAGCAGAAGTTACCACATAACAAATGGTTCTTCCACATCAAATCGTGTAATTTTGATGGCAAGTGTCACAAGAAACGATGTATGTTTGTGTGACAGAAACTGCCACAAATCGGTTGAACATGCTATGACTTTATCGGGGGCTATTCCGACATATATGATTCCGTCTCGCAACCAATATGGTATCATCGGCCCGATTTTACCTGAGCGATTGACCAAAGAAGCCATAGCAAAAAGTATAAAAGAAAATCCGCTTGTAAAAGATAATATAAACCAAACGCCACATCATGCAATTATTACAAACTCGACTTATGACGGATTGTGCTACAATGTAACAACAGTCAGAAATCTTTTAAAACAAAGTGTAGATAGACTTCATTTTGATGAGGCATGGTATGGTTATGCAAGATTTAATCCGATGTATGAAAATCGCTATGCTATGTGCTGCAATCCGAAAACATATTCAAAAGATGAGCCGACAATTTTTGCAACACAATCAACTCACAAATTGTTAGCAGCATTTTCACAAGCATCAATGATACATATTTTAGATGGTAAAAATGCAATCAGTCATGAGCGCTTTAACGAGTCTTTGATGATGCATTCTTCCACATCACCGTTTTATGCCATTATTGCATCAAATGATATAAGTTCAGCAATGATGGACAATAACGGAGGCTTAACGTTAACTGAAATTTCCATAAAAGAAGCTATAAGTTTTCGAAAAACAGTTGCCAGAGTTTATAATGAAAAACTGTCGAATAAAGATTGGTTTTTCAATGTTTGGCAACCGCCAATGGTCAGAACGCCAAACGGAGAGCAAGTGTTGTTTTATGAAGCAGACGATGGACTTTTGGCCACAACACCTGAATGTTGGGTTTTACATCCTAATGAGCCATGGCATGGATTTGGAAACCTTGAAGATGGCTATTGCATGTTAGATCCGATAAAAGTTTCGGTTACAACACCGGGGGTTTTAGCAGATGGCACACTTGACAGTTGGGGAATTCCGGCAACTTTATTAACAGCATATCTTGATAACAAGGGAATTGTTGTTGAAAAAACCACCGACTTTACTTGTTTATTCCTATTCTCATTAGGAGTAACTAAGGGTAAATGGGGCACGTTGTTAAATGCTATGTTTGAATTTAAGCAAGATTATGACAACAATACACCAATCAGTCGTATAATGCCTAAAATATATCACGCAGATGAGAAACATTATAAAGAAATGGGCTTAAAAGATTTGGCAGATGAGATGTTTGCCGCTATGAAAGAGCTTCAAACAACTAAATCTATGGCGGAAGCGTTTGCTGTGTTGCCGCATCCTGATATGAGCCCTGTTGAAGCATATGAAGAACTGGTAAGAAACAATGTTGAATCGTTAAGTTTGGATCAAATGGCAAACAGAACTGTAGCAACAGGTGTTGTACCATATCCTCCGGGAATTCCACTTCTGATGCCTGGTGAAAACGCAGGTTCTGCGGATGGTAAAGCTTTAAGCTATTTAAAAGCTTTAGAAGCTTTTGATAAGCGCTTTGCCGGATTTACTCACGATACACATGGTGTTGAAGTTTTAAGTGATGGAACATATAAAATATTATGTGTAAAAAATAAATAAATATAAGGGGCTGAACACCAGCCCCTTTATTTATCATTTATCCTAAATCTGATAAATCAGGTTTTTTATAGTTTGGACCTTTCAAAAATTTTCCGTCTTCTCTTTTTAGAGGTTTGCCATCAACAAGT
Source organism: Alphaproteobacteria bacterium (assembly GCA_045644765.1). Lineage (GTDB taxonomy): Bacteria > Pseudomonadota > Alphaproteobacteria > RF32 > CAG-239 > JAFTYO01. Next base: position 14,050 of record JAZRHM010000036.1, read on the forward strand.
TTTGACATGTTGCTGTTATGAACTCTTTGAAAGACTTCTTCCATCGGAATGCCGAGACTAACGACCATCCCACTTAAAACATATTGTAAATCGGCCAATTCTTTAAACATTTTTATTTTTGTTTCTTTAGAAATTGAGCCTTTAGTGTTAAGTTCATTTATAAGAGTGTCTATTTCAATATTAAGTTCTTCAGTTTCTTCATTTATAAGTTTTTTACGCAAAGTCAGCAGTTCTACGGAATATACATCATCTATGCTAAGCTCCATAGCTTTATGGCATTCTTTGACTAATTGTTCATATTTATTCATGTTTATTCTCTATAATTTAGATTCTGTTAGTAATCAACATTAATACAATTGCAGCAAAAATGCCGGCAAAAACATCATCAAGCATTACACCCCATGCATTTTTAATTTTTGTGTCTGCCCATTTAACAGGTCCCATTTTTACAATGTCAAAAAATCTGAAAAGAGCAAAGCCAAATAAATAGATAATAAAAACTTTAATATTTAAGTTATTGTGTAAATAAGGTGCCACTAAAACAAAACTCATAAGCTGCCCTGCTGTTTCATCGATAACAACTTTTGACGGATCTTTTTCATCAGAATTTTTGGTAAGTTGATTGGTCGCCCATGTTCCGATAAAAAATGAAATTGCTGCAGCTAGTATGATTCCGTCACGCCCAAAAAAGTATGCCATCAAAAATGCTAGCGGTAAAGTGGCAAGAGAACCTGCTGTACCCGGAGCTTTAGGAGATAATCCGGCACCAAAAAATGTGGCAATAATTAAAGCAATTTTATTTAACATATTAAAACCTTTCGTAAAAATTAATCTTAGCTGATTATAAAAATATAAAATTAAATTGCAAACATAATTTTTTATCTTTATATTGTAAAAAATTAAGGAGAATAAATGGTAGAAGTTGTAACATTCGGATGTAGAATTAATACTTTTGAATCGGAAATCTTAAAAGAAAAATTTAAAGATACCGATAATTTGATTATTGTTAACACATGTGCTGTTACAGGCGAAGCAGAGCGTCAGTGCAGGCAAACAATCAGAAAATTAAAAAAACAAAATCCGGATGCTAAGATTGTTGTTACGGGATGTGCGGCTCAAGTCAGTCCGGAAAAATTTGCCATTATGCCTGAAGTTGATTTGGTTTTAGGTAATAAAGAAAAAGTTGAAATTGAAAAATATATCAATTCAGATATACAAGAAAAAACAATTGTCGGTAACATATTTGATTATGGTGAATGTGATAAATATGTGATTACCGGTTTTGAAGGTCGTCATCAGGCATTTGTACAGATTCAGCAAGGTTGTAATCACAGATGCACATATTGTATTATACCTTATGCCAGAGGAAACAACAGATCTGTAGAAGAGCATATCGTTATAAACCAAATAAAAACACTACTTAACCAAGGATTTGAGCAAATTTGTTTAACAGGAGTTGACGCCTGTTCATACCAACCATCTTTTAGTGGTTTGGTTAGTCATGTTTTGGAACAAATACCCCAATTAAAATCTTTACATTTCGGCTCGTTGGATCCGGCAGCAATTGATGATGAATTTGTGGAGCTTGTAGGAAGATACAAAAACATTTATCCCCATTTCCATTTATCTGTTCAGTCAGGAGACAATTTGATATTAAAAAGAATGGGACGAAGACATAGTAGAGAAGATGTCATAAATTTATGTAATAAGATCAGATCTTCAAGACCTGAAGCCACATTTGGCGCTGATTTCATTTGCGGGTTTCCTACAGAAAGTATAGAGGCTTTTGAGAATACATGTAAATTGGTGGAAGAGGCACAAATTGATAAACTTCACGTGTTCCCGTATTCTGAAAGACAAGGAACACCGGCAGCAAAAATGCCACAAGTAGATGTAAACGAGCGTCGCCGCAGAGCAAAAATTTTAAGAAGTTTAAGAGAGGATAATAATGGTTAATTTTTTTCAAAAATTAGGGCTTGGACTAAAGAAAACATCTGCAAAAATAACAGGTGGTATAAATGATATTTTTACAAAAAAGAAAATAGATTCTCAAACTTTAGAAGAATTGGAAGAGTTGCTTATCAGTTCTGATTTAGGTGTTAAAACTTCTGCTAAAATAATTGATGCTTTTGCTAAAATTCGTATGGATAAAGAAATTACGGAAGATGAAATTAAACAAGCTTTAGCATCGGAACTTGAAAAGATATTAAAGCCATTAGAAGCGGATTTTTCTGCTGAAATTCAGCAAAAACCCTATGTTATTTTAATGGTTGGAGTTAATGGAGCCGGTAAAACAACAACAATCGGAAAAATAGCATCAAAATTAAAAAATAGTGGGAAGAAAGTTTCTTTTATTGCAGCGGATACTTTTAGAGCAGCAGCAGTTGAACAACTCAAAACTTGGGGTGAACGCTCAGGTATCAGGGTGTTTTACGGTCAAAACGGTTGTGATAGCGCAGGATTATGTTATGATGGGCTAAATGTGGCTATCAAAGAAAAAGACGACGTAGTGTTTATTGATACAGCAGGCAGATTACAAAATAAGTCAGGCTTAATGGACGAACTAAAAAAAATTATAAGAGTAATTAAAAAAGTGATACCTGATGCGCCTCATTCTACATTGCTTACAATTGATGCAACCACGGGGCAAAATGCTGTTTCTCAAGTAAAAGAATTTAATTTGATAGTTCCGTTAAACGGTTTGATTGTTACCAAGCTTGACGGTTCTGCCAAAGGAGGAATTTTGGCTTCAATTGCACAAGATTTTACAATACCGGTATATTTCATAGGTGTTGGTGAAAAAATAGATGATTTAGATGTTTTTAAAGCTGATGAATATGCAAAAAGTTTACTCGGGATTTGATTATTGTCCGTACATCGCAGAACTTTTATCTAATGTATAAATGCTATTATCTTCAGGTAAATTGTAATAAACATATTCAACATTTGCTGCGTCAGTGTTAAAATGTAACACTTGTCTGTTGAGATTGTGTTTAAATACGTATCTTAATGTATTATCCAACCTTTGTGAGAACTTGTTGCTGAAATTAGGCGATGTAATTATATTTGCAATCATTATTCCTTGGGGTTTTAAATGATTTTTGACCATCTCAAAAAAATCGGCTGTTACAAAATTAAGAGGGATACTTCTTAATGAAGAGAAAACATCAACGACAATTAAATCGTACATATTTTTATCATTTAGCATAAAAAGATATGCATCTTGGTTCATAAATTTTTTATTATTACCTAGTTTTCTATGTAAAAATTTTTTTTCTGATATTTTTTGTAAATCTTTTTCGATATCTAAATAAGTGTAGTTATTTATATTATCATTAAGACCTATAGTAAAACCGCCGGCTCCTAATATCAAAATATTGTGAATTTTATTTTTATCCAAAGAATTGATAAAATTGTTATTTATAAAATTAACATAGTCAAACATCAAACTTTTATCATTGGAAATTTTGGATGAAAAAGATCCGTTTATTTTCATTAATATAGAGGCTTCGTTATCATCAGATATTATTTCTATGCGTGATAATGCATTATCTTGTATTAGATTTTGTGTTCCTCTCATAAATTTTTCACTATTGATAAAATAGCTCATATTAATGAATATCAAAGATAATAAAATGCAACCAATAAGGTGTTTTTTATTGCATAATATAATAAGGCATAGAGATGTTAATGTTGTTAAAATTACGATAGTTATACTTACAGATAAAAAAGGCATAAATATTAGTGTGGTTGCAATGGAACCTGCAACAGAACCAAAAGTGTCAACGGCCATAAATCTGCCTGTGTAGTCTGTATCATAATGGTGAATTATGCGCCCTATAACCGATGTGATAAACCCCATAAATACTGAAGGAACTGTTATAAATAAAATACAATAAATACTTACCGGAAGTAAAAAATCTTTTATATTTAAAAAGTATGTTACAGAAAAAAATCCTTCCATAATGTAATATGATGAAGCTAAAATAAAAAACATATTTAAGACAATAATCATTTTTAGCATAAGAGAACGAATATTATAATTATTAAATTTTATAACCGATCCTAAATAATACCCAATACTCATAAATAGCAAAATAAAGGTTATAACAATCGATGTTATTAAGGTGTTTGAACCGACAAAATTTATGAGTTGTCTTAATACGATAAGTTCAAAAGATAAACTCGAATAACCTAAAAGAAAAACAATTGATAATAAAGAAAATTTCAAGCAGTTAGTCATAATTTTTATCCTAATTTTTTATAGATAAAATCTTCAACGGATTTTTTATTCCGCCAGCTGATTTTAATGTTAAGAACATTGAAATGTTTTTGCATGTTAGTTGGAATTTTTACAAAATCTTTAGATGTAGTAAAAATTTCCAAGTTTTGTTTTTGCGCTGTTTCTATGATTTTATTTAACTCTTTTTCTGTATAAAAATGATGATCCGGAAAATCTTGTGTTTTAACAACGTTTAATCCGACTTTTTTAAGTGAAGTATAAAATTTTTCCGGATATCCGATGCCGGCAAAAGCAAAAATATTTTTGTTTTTTATGTTAGGTTGTTCTTCCGTTATATCAGCAAAAAATACAGGTAAATCAGTTTTTTTTGCAATATCTGTTTCATCATCTCCGATAATGATTAATGCAGAAGCACGTTTAATGCCGCTTGTAAATGTTTCACGCAATGGGCCGGCCGGGATTACTGCACCGTTACCAATCCCAAACTTGCCATTAAAAACTAAAAAAGATATATCTTTATAAAGTCCGGGATTTTGAAATCCGTCATCCATAATCAAGCTATCGGCTCCACCTTTTAAAGCTAGTTTTGCAGCTTCGGCTCTGTCCGAATTGATTGACACAGGAGCTGTTTTTGATAAAAGTAAGGGTTCATCTCCTACGTCTTTGGCGCAGTTATTATAGCTATATACTATGATGTTTTTGACTTTTCCGCCGTATCCTCTTGAAATAAAAAACGGATTTTTACCTTTTTGTTTTAAAATGTCAGCAATGGCTAAAGACACAGGAGTTTTTCCGGTGCCCCCTGCAGTTAAATTTCCGATACATATTACAGGTAAATGCGATTTGTAAGGTTTCTTTAGTTTGAACCTTAATGTTGTTACACAATGATAAATCCAACTAAATGGTAACAAACAGTAAACAAATAAATTTTTTTTATTCCAAAAAGTTGGCGTTTTCATTTTTATCCTACCTAATATTAATCAAGATAACATTGAATCTTTTCGACAATACCATCTAAAACTTTTGCTTCACCGTTTGCCCAGTTATAAGCAAGTGAACGTTTAGCTTCTAAAAGATCAGGGTTTGTCAAAAGATGTTCAACCATAGACATTAAGTCAATTACATCATTAACTTGAATGACGCCATCGGCTTTTTTTGCACGATTAATTGCATCTGTAAAGTTATGCATATGAGGGCCGACTATAACAGCGTCTCTACATCTTGATGGTTCCATGAAGTTTTGTCCTCCATGTGGAATTAAAGAACCGCCAACAAACACAAGAGGAAACAAATCATACCAAATACCCATTTCTCCAATTGTGTCTGCAATATACACTTCAGTTTCCGGTGTGATTTTTTCATCAGCAGAACGTAAAGCAACATTAAGCCCCAGTTCATCTTGTAAACGTTCTTTAATTTCGATTCCCCTATTAGGGTGACGAGGAGCTATAAAAGTTAAAACATTAGGTATTTTTTGTTTTAATTCTTTTAAAAACTTACCGATTTTATATTCTTCATCATCATGTGTAGAGCTTACAAGCCAAGTTGTACGCCCCTCTATTTGTTGTAAAATTTCATTTTTCTTGTTTTCATCAACAGGTAATGGCAGTCCTGCATATTTTAAGTTACCTAAACACAATGTGTTTTTTGCGCCTAAAACTCTCAAACGATATTCATCTTGTTCAGATTGCCCTAAACATAAAGTAAAACAATTTAAAAGTTCTTTGATGGCAAATTCAAATTGTTGCCAACGTTTGAAAGATTTGTTTGAAATTCTTCCATTAACCAAAATCAGAGGTATGTTTTTTTTCTTTATGCAAGAAAGCATAGCCGGCCAAAACTCCGATTCAAACCACAAAGCCACATCAGGACGCCAATGTTTAATGAAGCGATTTGCAAAAATCGGATTTTCAATAGGTAAATATTGGTGAAAAGCACGTTCAGGTAAACGTTTTGACATGATTTCAGCTGATGTTGTTGTTCCGGTTGTTACCATTACATAGGCATCAGGGTATGCTTCAAGTAATTTTTGTATAAGAGGCAACATGGAAACCGATTCGCCAACGGAGGCTCCATGCATCCAAATAAGTTTACCTTCAGGACGTGGTTTGGTCGGGCGCCCGATTCTTTCGTTGAAACGTTTTATATCTTCTTTACCGTTTTTCTTGCGTTTTTTTATGTACGGTCTTATAACCAAGGGATATAAAATTCGTAATAAAGTGTTATACAATCCTATTAGCATTAATCTTGTTTCCTTATATTTTTACGTTTGTTTTTCGGAACAGTACCTTTAGGTATATAAGGTATGTTAAGTTCTTTATCGATTTTCCAAGTCAGATTATTAAGAGTGTTTTCGATTTCTAAACGATATTTTTCCAACTCAGTTTTTGAAGCGTCTTTAGGAATAAAAAAAGGTTTGGTTACGGCGCATATTCCTTTGTTAAAAGGTTTGGGAACAATCATTTTATCCCAGCTTTTTTCGATAATGATGGAGTTTTCGATGCTATATGTAACTCCTAATACCGGAATACCGGCTTTTTGTGCGTAATATACGGGCGATAATGACATTGTCATTGATGGGCCTCTCGGACCGTCAGGTATAATGGCAATTGTAGTTCCGTTTTTTAGCTCTTTCATAATACTAATTGCCGCTCCGTTTGCATTTTCATTAGAGGAGCCATCAATATTACCGATTCCGAACCTATGGAGCATTGCGGCAACAAGTTGTCCGTCTCTGTGAGGAGATACCAGAGCTTTTAGCGGTTTCCTATTATCCCAAAAGGAAGGGGCCATGGGAACTCGTCCGTGCCAAGCTATAAAAATCACGCTGCCGTATTTTTCCAAATTTTCATAAAAAGTTTCAACTCCGCGTAAATCCCATTTTGTGGTATATTTAACAAATTTTATATACCAATAAGCAATACGGCTTATAATATTTACCGCAAATTTTGATTTTGTTATTTTTTTTAGTACAGACATGCTTTTTTATAATAAATTCTCTTTCTTAAAACTCGTTTATCATATACAGTTTTTTTTTAATCTGCAATAAATTAATTGTTTTTAGATGTTCTTGCTTGTGGATTAAAAAGATTTAACATTGTCACACTTGCCAAATGTTTATAAGTTTCTTATATAAAGAAAGAGTGATTAAATGGAGAAAGTATAAAAATGTCTACAAATATGGAAAATAAAACAGATAACGCTATTCCGGTGTTGCCTTTAAGAGATACTGTTGTATTTCCTAAGATGATAGTTCCTCTTTTTGTTGGTAGGGAAAAATCTATCAAAGCTTTGCAAGCCGTAAATGAAAATGGCGGACATGTGGTTTTGGTTACACAAAAGAGAGCATCAATAGAAGATCCCAAAGCTGATGATATATATAATATAGGAACATTAGGCAGTATTTTGCAGATGATTAAGTTACCTGACGGTACGGTTAAGATTTTGATAGAAGGTGTTGAGCGTATTAAAGTTGACAATTTTATTGATGATGGAAATTTTATTTCGGCACATATTGAAACTTTGCCGGAAATTAAATCTGATGAAAAAGAAACGGAAATACTTTCACGCTCTGTTATTTCCATGTTTGAAGAGTATGTTAAAGTTTCAAGAAAGCTTTCTGCTGATGTTATTGTGGCTGTTCGCCAGATTGAAGATTTTAGCAAACTTGCCGATACCATCGCTTCACACATCACCTTGAAAGTGGAAGAAAAGCAACAACTTTTGGAAGCAGATGATATAATTTCTCGTTTTGAAAAATTGTTAGAATTTATGAATGCGGAATTGGCTATGATAGAAGTTGAAAACAAGATTAAAAATCGTGTTAAGCAACAAATGGAAAAAAGCCAAAAAGAATATTATCTTAATGAGCAAATGAAGGCCATTCAAAAAGAACTTAATGATGGCGATGAAGAAGATGAAATTTCTATTTTAAAGAAAAAAATTAAAAAAACTAAGCTCTCAAAAGAAGCAAGAGAAAAAGCCTTGTCAGAGCTTCGCAAATTAAAAACAATGGGAGCAATGAGTTCGGAAGCAACCGTTGTTCGCAATTATCTTGATTGGCTTTTGGATATTCCGTGGAAGAAACCATCTAAAGTGAATAATGATTTACAAAAAGCAACGGAAATTTTAGAAGCAGATCATTATGGCTTGGATAAGGTAACAGAGCGTATTGTTGAATATCTGGCAGTCCGTTCACGAGCCGATAAAATAAAAGGTCCTATTTTATGTTTGGTCGGACCTCCGGGAGTTGGTAAAACTTCTTTAGGACAATCAATTGCCAGAGCAACAGGACGCAAATTTGTAAGAGCATCTTTGGGTGGTATGCGTGATGAAGCAGAAATTAGAGGACACAGAAGAACATACATAGGTTCTATGCCCGGAAAAATTGTTCAAGGCATGAAAAAAGTCGGAACATCAAATCCGTTATTTTTGCTTGATGAAATTGATAAACTCGGTAACGATTGGCGAGGAGATCCGAGTTCTGCTCTTTTGGAAGTGCTTGATCCGGAACAAAACTCAACATTTAATGACCACTATTTAGAAGTAGATTATGATTTATCTGATGTTATGTTTGTAACAACGGCAAACTCTTTGGATATGCCAAGACCACTTTTGGATAGAATGGAAATTATTCGTTTATCAGGCTACACTGAAGATGAAAAAATTGAAATTGCCAAGCGCCATTTAATTCCGAAGATTTTCGGTGAAAATGCAGTTAAATGTTCGGAGCTTACAATAACTGACGATGCTGTTCGTGACATTGTACGCTATTACACCAGAGAAGCAGGTGTCAGAAGTTTGGAAAGAGAACTGTCAGCCATTGCTCGTAAATCGGTAAAAGAAATTTTATTATCAAAAGAACAGTGCGTCAAAATTGAAGTTACTTCCGATAATTTGGAAAAATATTTGGGAGTAAGAAAATATCGTTTCGGTCAAGCTGAAGAAAAAGATCAGGTTGGTGTTACAACGGGCCTTGCTTGGACAGAAGTAGGCGGAGATATATTGTTTATTGAGGCCGTAGATATGCCGGGAAAAGGTAAGGTTATGCAAACCGGAAAACTCGGAGATGTTATGAAAGAATCTATAGATACGGCATATTCGGTTGTCAGAGCCAGATCTAAAGATTTAGGTATAGATGCTGATGTTTTTGAAAAGACAGATGTGCATATACATGTTCCTGAAGGGGCGACTCCAAAAGACGGACCTTCAGCAGGTATTGCTATGTTTACCACACTTGTTTCCGTGTTTACAAAAATTCCGGTCAGAAAAGATGTGGCTATGACAGGAGAAATCACTTTACAGGGTAGGGTGCTTCCTATCGGTGGCTTAAAAGAAAAGCTTTTATCAGCATTAAGAGGCGGAATTAAAACAGTTATAATCCCTAAAGATAATGAAAAAGATTTAGCTGAAATTCCGGATAATGTAAAAGAAGGGCTAAAAATTATGCCGGTAAGTGAAGTAAAAGAAGTATTGGAAATTGCTTTGAAAAAATAAAGAAATCCCCCTTAAGTGTTTAAGGGGGATTTTTTTATATTAATTACAGCTTAATTAAATATTTCGGCTTTCTTTAGCTTTTAATATATCTAGTGTATTTACGTTAGTTGCAACTTGTCCGTTAGATGAAGTATTTTCATCTTGATGTCTGGCTTTAAGCTTTGATTTGGTTTTTAATAAGGCCTCTTCATTAGCAAGTTCTTGCTTATATCTGGGAGAAGATACTATATCTTCATATCTTGCCGAGAAATACCGTCCGCTACCATCCGAATGTTTTATATTAGAAGTATATTTTTCCAATGAAAACCCTGTCGCTATTGACACTTCTATATCCTTACATTTAGGAACATGAATTAACGATTTTAATTCGCTGCAAAATGAACAATCAAAATTTCCACCAATTTCTTTCGGGGCTCCTTTTAATGATATTATGCCATGACACATATGGCAAGAAAATTCTCCACCAACTTTTTCCGGGGCTCCTTCTAATGAGGTTAATTCACTACACTGCCAACAAGAAAAATCTCCACCAACTTCTTTGGGAGCACCTTTTAATGAAGGCACTTCACACCGAAGACACCAAAAATCTCCCCCAACTTTTTCTGGCGCCCCTTCTAATGAGGTTAATTTATAACAATCTGAGCAATCAAAACGTCCACCAACTTCTTTTGGCGCGTTTTCTAATGATTCTAATCTTTCACATCGAGAGCAATCAAATTTTCCACCAACTTTTTGAGGGGCATGTTCTAGTGAAGTTAATTTTTCACAAGCACAACAGATAAAATCTCCGTTAATTTCTTTGGGAGCACCTTCTAATGAGGTTAATTTAGTGCAACATGCACAATCAAAATTTCTACCAACTTTTTGAGGAACTCCTTCTAAGGAGGTTAATTTTTCACAAGCGCCGCAACAAAAATCTCCACCAACTTCTTTTGGAGCACCTTCTAAGGAAGTTAAATTATTACAATAAGAACAATCAAAATGTGATTTTACTTCATTCCAAACAAATAATTCGTTTGTTAAAGATGTTATATTTTTATTGTTAACTAACACAGATAATGCTGATGCTTCATATTTGCCGCCGCTGTTTTGATTTTTGGATATTTTTAATTGTTTAACATAAAAATTATTTTTAATCCATTTTTCAATACTTTTTTTTATTACTTCATCATTATCTTTTATGGTTCCTTCGATATCCAATAACGAAGTCTCGTTAAGCTTCATGTCTAACGATAAACTTTCTTTTATATAGTTTTTAAGTGTTTTCATATCTTAAAATAATTCTTTTGCACCTGGACACAATTTTTCCATGTATAAATTTACAATATTTTGCTTA
>JAZRHM010000037.1:0-24545 GCA_045644765.1 Alphaproteobacteria bacterium
TAATGTTTTTAGCTTGAATATAGCTATATTTTGACGTATCAGAATGTATATCATCAGCCGATATCATATTTATAACATATTTGTTTTGGAAATTAATATCTTTTTGGTTTTGTATGTTGTTATAAAGGTTTATTGTTGCACTCTCATTATCATCGCTGACAAAGTTAAATGTGCCGTTATTACCATCTATATAATCATAAAATGTATAACTTCCGCCGTTATTTGATTTAAAGTTAATTATTCCTTCGTTATAAATTGCTTGATATTGTTTATAGTTATTACCTCTTTGAATATAGTTACCTTGAAACAACACATCATCTTGTAAGCTATCCTCAGAATCTGATGCATCTGCTACAATGGTTATTGTCCCTCTATTATAATTATAAATAGCTCCACCATAGGCATTACTATTTGTTGAAGTTGCACTATTACCCACAAAATCTCCGGTTATAGATGATATTGTACCACCATGATTATTAATCGCTCCACCAGCGGCAGAGTGACCGGTTGCACTATTATTAGTAAAATCTCCGGTTATAGCTTTTATTGTGTTGTTAGAAACATTATAAATAGCTCCACCTTCGGCAGAAGATTTTCCGGTTGCACTGTTGCCCACAAAATCGCCGGTTATAGATTCTATTGTTCTCCAATTATAAACAGCTCCACCATCGGCAGAGTGACCGGTTGCACTATTCCCAATAAAATCTCCGGTTATAGTTTCTATTGTGCTATGATTAAAAATAGCTCCACCTTCAGCATAAGAGCTTATTGAATTTGCACTGTTGCCGATAAAATCTCCGGTTATATCACCAATTGTACTATTATTATAAATAGCTCCACCATTTGCAGAACCATCTGTTGAAGTTGCACTGTTGCCGGTAAAATCTCCGGTTATAGATGATATTGTGCTATGAATATGAATAGCTCCACCATAGGCAGAATAACCGGTTGCACTATTGCCAATAAAATCGCCGTTTATAGATGATATTGTATCCCAATTATAAATAGCTCCACCTTCGGCTCGAGAATATTTACCAGTTGAAGTTGCACTATTGCCCACAAAATCTCCGGTTATAGATTCTATTGTCCATCTATTATAAATAGCTCCACCTTCGGCATAAGAATATTCACCAGTTGAAGTTGCACTATTGCCCACAAAATCTCCGGTTATAGATTCTATTATCCCTCTATTATTATAAATAGCTCCACCATAGGTAAAAGAATATTCACCAGTTGAAGTTGCACTGTTACCGATAAAATCGGCTTTCACATTACCGGAAAGAGATGATTGGCGTTCGGTATACTTACCCCAAGTAGAATCTTTATTAGTCCAAGTATACTTAAAATATTCATTACCGATTTGGATGGTATTAGTGCCGGCGGAAGTTACTTTTTCCCATGTAATGTTTGGGGATTTTGTGGTTGAATTGTTTAAGATTTCTGAAATGCTGATTTCTTCAGCTTTGACCGTGTTAGCACATATAGAAATTGCACAAATAGCAGTTGTGGCTAACAATTTGTTTCTAAGTATAATTTTATTCATAGTAAGATTCCTTATAATAGTTGCAGTATATATGAAATATTATGCACAAAAACCAACGTTTTTGTGCAACAGGTAAAATGTAAGAAAAATTAAAAAATGATTTTTTAAGTTTCTATATTTTTCAAATAGTTAGCTAAAAGCAAAAAAATGCACAAAGACAAAAAAACTGCTTGATTTAAACGTTGGTTTTTGTGCAGCAGTTTTTAGGTTTTAAGTTCTTGTAAATAAAGTGTTTTTTCAGATTTGTTTTTTATGAAAAAAATAAGGCAAAACAACAATAAAGTCATGCCTCCGAACGGAGTGATGTCAAGGCATCTACCGATTTTTTACACTAATTCGTAGATCCCTTGAATTTTTTGCAAGCAAAAAATAGGGATGACCTTAAAAGAAATTTAAACTAATTCGAAGATCGCTGGACGATTGCTTATCGCAATCGAGCGATGACGATTCTAGTTTATGTCATGCTACCAAAACGGAAAGGTTTGGTCCAAGCATCTACCGATTTTTTACACTAATTCGAAGACCCCTTGAATTTTTTGCAAGCAAAAAATAGGGGTGACAAGGTATAAGGATTGCAAGCAAAAAATAGGGGTGACAAGGTATAAGGATTGCAAGCAAAAAATAGGGATAACAAGGTATAAGGATTGCAAGCAAAAAATAGGGATAACCTTAAAAGAGTAAACTAATTCGAAGACACCTTGACCTCGCTTTGCTCGGAGCGATGACAGTTATGGGTGTTCGTTCGGAGCGGTGACAGTAATAGGTGTTCGCATTACTCACAAAAGGGGGGATTTGGGATTGTCAGTTAAAATTCAAATAGGTATATTTAACTCTTAAAAAAGTGTTTTAGCTTTTTTAAGAAGTTCTTCTTTTGTATCCTTAAAATTATTTTCTATCCAATGTTGTTCTAAAGTTTCTAAGATGTTTTTAATTTTCCCATATTCGTTTAAGCCTAGATCAATCAGGTCTTTTCCTTTTAGTGTAAACTCAGGAATGTTAATTTGATTTATGATATCAATGATATCAGTAATGTTTAAATCTGATGTGTGTTGTTTTACTAAAGAAAACAGCACTTTATCAATGCAAAAATCTTTATCAAACAAGTAGCAAACTTTGGTTAAATAGTCAGCGTTTGTGATTTTGTTTTCATTAAAAATAAATTTACTCCAGTTTACCAAGCGATTTTTTTGTTTTTTTGTAAGATGCAATCTGTCAGCCAAATTTTCAGCCAAAATTTCATCAGGTTGATACAAAATAAACAATCTTCTTAAGGCATCTGGTTTTAGAGATGTTTCTTTGATTAAATTTTTAGAATTTTCCAATTCTTGAAGATGTCCTTGCATAGGGAGAATGTAGTCTAATATGTCGTTTTCAAAAATGTATCTTAAGGTTTTAACCACATTGTCGGTAAGCAAGATTTTAAATAGTTCATCTCTGATTTGTTCTATGGCAACTTCTTTTAAAAGATTTTTATTTTCCACACAAGCTTTTAATGATTTTAAGTTTGGCTCTTCTTTACCGAATATGGAAAAGAAACGGAAAAAACGCATGATACGAATCGGCTGTTCTTTTATGCGCTCATCAGGATTTCCGATGAATTTTACAATGCCGTTTTCCAAATCGGCAATGCCGTTATAATAGTCAAAAACGTTGCCTCGTTCATCAGCATATACGGCGTTTATGGTTAAGTCGCGTTTGGAGGCATCGGCGTTCCAATCATCAGTAAATTCAAATTCGGAAGAAAATTTATATCCGGTGTTTGTTTTTCTTAATGATGATACTTCAACAATTTTATCTCCGATGACAACACCGGTTGTGGCATATTTTAAGCCTATCGGAACAGTTTTTAATCCGGCTTCTTGGCAAGCTTCAACCAACTCATCAGGGGAAAGGTCTGTGGCAAGATCTATCTCAAAACCTTGTAATTTTCCGGCTAAAACATCTCTTACGGCACCACCGACAAAACGCAAAACTCCGCCTTGGTTTCCGACGGCTCTAAACAATTTTAATATGCTTTTATCTTTAATAATAAGCTCGGGGTTAAGATATTCTGTTTTAATCATCAAAAAGCCTTATAAAAATTATAAATGTTTGCTTTCTTTTAACAGTTTAAATTTATAATGCAACCAAAATTTATTAATGTGTTGATGAATAGGTATAATAAAATGATGAAAAATATTTCTTTGATTATGTGTGCTTTAGCTTTTTCTTTTTCAGCTAATGCTATGGAAGCTCCTCGTCATATTGGAGATTATGGCGATTGGGCTGCTTATGTTTATAAAGAAAATGGTAAAAATGTGTGTTATATGGCGTCAACTCCTAAAAGAGATGAGGGGAGGTATACCCAACGTGGTGATATATATGCCATTGTAACCCATAGACCGGCAGAAAAAAGTTTTGATGTGGTAAATTTTGTTGCCGGATATAACTATAAGTCTGAAGCTAAAGCAACAGTCAAAATAGGTAAAGAAACTTTTAGTTTATATACTTCCGGCGACAAAGCATGGACTTTTACATTGCAAGATGATAAAAAGCTTGTTGATGCAATGAAACGTGGTGAAAGAATGATTGTTGACGGAGTTTCCTCAAGAGGAACATCCACTAAGGATACATATTCTTTGAGAGGTTTTATGCGTGCTTACAAAGCAATTAGTGCAAAGTGTGGTAAAAAGTAATGAAAAAAGAACTTATTGGTTTATCAAAAAAAGAATTAGAAGAAGAACTTTTGAGCTTGGGAGAAAAATCTTTCAGAGCTAAGCAACTTTGGCAATGGCTTTATTTTCACGGTCAAACAGATTTTGAAAAAATGACAAGCTTTTCAAAAGATTTAAGACGTAAGTTGGCTGAAAATTATACAATTACAAGGCCTAAAGTTGTAGCAAAACAAGTTTCAAAAGACAGAACTTGCAAATGGCTTTTAGAGTTTTCTGACGGTCAGCGTGTTGAAATGGTTTATATCCCTGAAGAAGACAGAGGTGCAGTTTGTATTTCAACTCAGGTAGGGTGTGCCGTCGGGTGTAAGTTTTGTCATACAGGAAGTCAGAAGCTTACGCGTAATTTGACAGCCGGAGAAATTGTAAGCCAATTTATGGTGGCTCGTGATACTTATGGCGAATGGCCAAGCCCTACAAATGAGGTTAGGTATTTATCTAATATTGTGGTGATGGGTATGGGGGAGCCTTTGCATAATGTAGACAATGTTGTAAAAGCATTAAACATACTTACCGATGGTGACGGAATTGCCATTTCAAGACGAAGAGTGACGATGTCTACTTCCGGAATTGCTCCGAAAATTGTGCAAACTTTGGAACAAACAGGTGTAAGACTTGCTATATCTTTACATGCTCCAAACAACAAAATTCGTTCTCAGATTATGCCGATTAATGATAAGTTTGCTATTGAAGAAGTGTTAAAGGCCTGTCAAGAATATCAATCAAAAGATGGTAGCCGTTATATTACTTTTGAATATTTGTTATTAGATGGTATAAATGACACTGTAGAACACGCAAAAGAGCTTGTTGCTTTGATGCAAAAATATAAGCTTAGGGCTTCGTTTAACTTAATTCCGTTTAATCCGTGGCCGGGATGTGCATTTAAACCCAGTGAGCCAAAAAATATTAAATCATTTGTCGGTGTGTTGGAAAAAGCTGGTTTTGCAGCTCCTGTAAGAGTGCCCAGAGGACAGGATATTTTAGCAGCATGCGGACAATTAAAATCTAAAAAGGAACAGGATAAAATATCTGCCCCTGTTGATGTGGTGCCGGGGTAAAAATTAGAGGATATTTAGCAATGAGGATTAATCAAATTGGCAGAAGTATGGTCGAAATGCTAGGAGTTTTAGCTGTTATAGGCATGTTATCTGTTGGTGCGATTGCTGAATATTCTAAAGTAATGCTAAAGTATAAATTGAACAAACAAGCGACACAGTATAATCAAATTTTATATGCCGTTTATAAAACAGATGATTGGGGAAAAATAAGTAATAATATGGTGCCGGTGTTAAAGGCGTTAAATGAAATACCCAAAGAAATGCTTAAAAGCAATGACGGGTATGTTTATGATATATTTAACAATAAGATTTCTATAACTTATAATAGTTATTATATGGCTCCAAAGCTTCAAATATACTTAGATTTAAATGAAACAAATGATTCTATGGAAAATTGCCGGAATATTTTCTTTATACTTAAAGAATGGCACGAAAATATGTTTGTGATGGAATCTTATGGTACTCTGTCCGGGTCTGGTAGTCAAAATTTGCAAGTATATGGTGATCAATATTGTACCAATAATAGGACTTGTCTTGTTAATTTAAGCTTAAGTAAGATAGATAATTTATGCCGAGCACAATTAGGAAGAGAATTTATGATTCAAATTTATACGGCTGATCGCAGATAGTTAAAGTGGTATGTTTTAGATTTATTTTACAAATCAAAAAATATACTTAGGTTGTTTTCAAAGGAGAAAGTATGCGTCCATCAATTTTAAATTCGCTGTTTGATAATATTGAAAGCTTAAGAGGTATAGGTTCTAAAAGCTTAAAATTTTTGCAAAAATTATGCGGAGATAAAATTGCTGATTTGATGTGGCATTTACCATATAATATTGTTGATAGGACATATTCAGAGCAGTTGTTTCATGCTGTTTCGGGTAAAATTTGGACAGGTGTCGTTATCGTGAAAGAGCATATAATTCCGCCTACAAAAAAACAACCTTATAAAATTGTGGTAAATGACGGAACAGATGATTTAACTTTGAACTTTTTCAAATATTATAAAGACAGTTTACAAAAATCTTTGCCGATTGGTGCTAAAAAAACTATAAGCGGTAAGTTGGAGATTTTTAATGGCAAATGGCAAATGAATCATCCTGATTATATAACAACACCTGAAATGTTTGGCGTGTTAAAAGCTATTGAGCCGATTTATCCGTTGTGCGCCGGTGTTACTAACAAAATGATATTAAAGCTAAGAAACGAATGGATAAAAAATGTGCCTGATTTACCTGAATGGCAAGATAAATATTTTTTGGAGCAAAATAAGTTTCCGTCATTTTTAGATGCAATCAAAACTCTTCATTATCCTAAAAGTTTATCAGATACAGAAAGTAGTAATGTTGCAAAAAAAAGGCTGGTTTATGATGAACTTTTATCTAACCAACTGGCTTTAGCAATTGTGCGTCAGAGGCATAAAAAACAAGAAGGAAGAAGTATTAAAGGAGATAAAACTTTAAGAACTCAGTTAATACAACATTTGGGATTTGAATTAACTGATGCGCAAAAAAGAGTTTTGGAAGAAATTTATCAAGACCAGGAAGCTGCATATAAAATGCTTCGATTGGTGCAAGGAGATGTTGGAAGCGGTAAAACTATTGTTGCATTTTTGAGTATGTTAAATGTTGTTGAGTGTGGTTTTCAAGCTGCCATCATGGCACCAACAGAAATCTTAGCAAAGCAACATTTTGAAACTATGGGACAATGGGCAAATATATTAGGTATTAACATTGAATTATTAACAGGAAAAATTAAAGGGAAAAAAAGAGCTGAAATTTTAACTGACCTCAAAAGCGGAAAAATTGATATCGTTATCGGAACACATGCTTTGTTTACGGAAGATGTGACTTTTAATGATTTAGCTTTTGTTGTAGTTGATGAGCAGCATCGTTTTGGTGTTAAGCAAAGGTTAGAACTAACAAATAAGGGTAATAAACCTGATATTTTGGTTATGACTGCAACTCCAATTCCCAGGACGCTTGTCCTAACGCAATTTGGTGATATGGATTATTCTAAAATAGACGAGGTGCCCAAGGGGCGTAAACCGGTTGATACCAGAGTAATGCCGTTAAGCAAAATTAATGAAATTGTTGAAGCTTTGAAGCGAAAAATGTCAACAGGAAGCAGAGCATATTGGGTTTGTCCTTTGGTTGAAGAATCTGAAAAGACTGATTTAGCTGCTGCTGAAGAAAGGTATCTTACTTTACATAAAATATTTGGTGATAAAGTTGGGCTTATTCATGGTAAAATGAAAGAGAAAGAAAAAGATGCCGTTATGGAAAAATTTAAAAACGGTGAATTTTCAATTTTGGTTGCAACAACTGTCATTGAGGTTGGGGTGAATGTTCCGGAAGCAACAGTTATGATTGTTGAAAATGCTCAACGTTTCGGCTTGGCTCAGTTGCACCAGTTACGAGGGCGTATTAAACGTGGATTTGAGGCTTCTACATGTATTTTGCTATATGGTTATCCGATAAGTGTTGTTGCAAGAGAGCGCTTGGAAATAATGAAAAGTAGTGAAGACGGATTTTTGATTGCCGAAAAAGATTTAGATTTGCGCGGTGGCGGTGAAATTTTAGGAACAAAACAATCCGGATTTACAGAATTTAAACTGGCAGATTTAACCGGGCATAAAGATCTCTTATTTGCAGCTAAAAAAGATGTTGATATGATTTTGGCACAAGATAAAAATCTTACTTCCGAAAGAGGAAAAGCTTTAAGAATTTTATTATATTTGTTTGAACAGGATGAAGCTGTAAAAACATATTTAGCAGGTTAATTTAACTGTTTTTTCTTATTATGACGTGGTGAAACCATTTTTCCTGAAAAGAGGTAAGAGTTTCTATTTGATCGTCGCTAAATTCGGTGTTTTCAGGTACAACAATCAGTTTATCATCATTATCATCGGTGCGATGAATTATGGCAATACACAATCCCTTAAATTCTGATATGGGGGTGTCTACACCTAAAATATATGCATCTAATTCTTCTCCATCTCCGGAAATAGTGTTGGGAACATAACCATAGTTTAATTCATATTTGAAACCATGTTTGGGATGTAAAGAGTTTAAGGGCCTGTCAATTTTTACATTGATTACTTTTCCGAGATATGATGAAGATTGGTTCATAACAAAATCCTTTATAATGGTGTTTAAGATAATCTTATAAAGGATACGATTAAAAAAACGTAAAATAATAAAATTAGTTTGATTTATTGAGTGAAATATAGTAAACTTCGATGTTGTAATTGGAGAATATTATGGAAAATAATTTGCAAATTCGTGTTGAAAATGAAATCAACAATATAATCAAAAAAGCATCGGAAGTAGAGATTATTAGTAATATTCCGTTTAATGAAACACAAATATCTTTGTTGCGAGAGCTTAATTATTTTGCCGCAACGCAAACATTACTTGATGAAGAGGTTTTAAGAGATCCTCGTAAGATATTGTATAAAACAAATCAGAATTTTAAGACAGCATTAGTTTCTTTGTGCCTTACACAAGTGTTGATAAATAAAAGATCAAAAGGCTATTATACAAAAGAATATTTTGAAAAGAATATTGATGTCAGAACAATAGATGCCGGTGTGAAAAGAGTTGACTTTGGAAATTGTGAAGATAGTGAGGTTGTGTCAGCAATTAATGAGGAAAAGGTTTTTGATTGGATATTATATTGTCAAGGACGGGGGATAGAGGCATTTGTTGCCGAAAAAACAGATTGCAGAGGACTTGACGGTTTTGTTCCCGGATACTCTCAAGAGTATGAGTTTTCTCGTTTTGAGCGGCTTCATAGTGAGGCCAAGAGACGAAAACAATCTGAAGAAAAGGAAAGATTGCAACAAGAATTTAAAACAAGTTTTATGAAAGAATTAGCCGCTGGTTTGGCTAAACAACAAATCGAGAATAGTTCAAATGTTATGGAATTAGTTTCTTCTCTTTTTGAAAAAGAAAATTATAATAATGCAATTGCAAAACTTTTAAATAATAGTTTGGAAAATAATTATCAATTAGAGAATGTAAAAGATGAGTATATTAAAGATAAGCCTTTATTACAAGAAAAGTCACAACAAATGTTAGCTAATTATTCAAATGACTTATCAGATGGTTTTATTCAGTATGTAAAAAAACAAAAACAGAAGCAACGATGATTTTTGAGGAATAACTATGTTGATAGATTTTCATACGCACACATATTATTCAGATGGTATATTATCGCCTAAAGAACTTATATTACATGCAAAAAAGGTCGGTGTAGATATTATTGCATTGACTGATCATGATACAATTGATGGTCTTATGGAAGCTGAAAAAGAAGCATTAAAAGTTGGTATTAAATTTATAAGAGGTATCGAAATATCTACTTTTGATGATGAGCATCCTTCTATACATATGTTAGGCTTGGGTTTGCAAGATTTATCTGTTTTTAATCAAATACAGCAACAAAATAGAGTTTCAAGAAAAAAGCGTAATTTGATTATACTGCAAAAGTTAAAAGAATTATACGGAATAAGCATTGATTATGCAGATTTGGAAAGAGAGTTTAGAGGAACTATCGGTAAAGGAAACATTTCTCAGTATTTGACACATAAGGGGTATTATAAAACATATAAAGATGCCAATGAAGTAGTGATGCAATTTAAGGGACTGTCTTGTGGAATTGAAGTTAAGCAAGCTATAGATACTATTCATCAATCAGGAGGTTTAGCTTTTTTAGCGCATCCTTGTTCTTTGAAATTAGATAATGACGCAATAGATATAAAAATCAAAAAACTCAAATCAATTGGTCTTGATGGTGTTGAATATGCTCATTCTAATCATACACAAGAACAAACAGAGTTGTATAAAAATCTAGCTTTAAAATATGATTTAAAACTAAGTGCCGGCTCAGATTTTCATGGAGCATACAAGGAAAATGTTCGCCTTGTTTACGGCAAATCTGATAAACAGCTGGGTGATGCAGAACTTGTTTATTTTGCTATGTAACAAAGGCACCCTATTGAGTAGTGGTGCCTTTGTGTAATCAAAATCAGTTAAATGTGTTGTACATTTCCAGATAACATTCAGGACAACAGTGCCCTTTTGCTTTTACGATATATAACTTAGAATTTTTAAGTGATTTATGTAAATCATAAGCCTGATACATCGGACAATTAAAATCTATTCTGCTGTGATATATGTATGTCGGAATATGGGCAATTTTTTTTGCATTTTTTATTAATTGGTTTTCTTTTAAGAAGAAATTATTTTTCATATAATGCATGAAAATTTTAAATTTAACCAATTTTTTTTCTTCATATTCTTTTTTAGGAAAATCAACATCAAGTAGGCCAATCATATGCTCAAAAGGTGAATAATATTGCATGGCCAAATCGACATCTTTTTGTTTATCTGAAAATAGTTTATCGTAATAAAAATCAAACATGTTCTTCTTTTTAGCTTTAGATTGAAGTAAATCTAAAGTATCAGCATAAAATAATTCAGCTGCAGGAGACATGTTATTTCCGTCTTTTTTGCGACCTAAAAACACACTGTTTAATACAATTTTTTCAACTATGTTATTATATGTTTGAGCAAAATGTAATGCGCATGTTACACCATAAGATGCTCCGGCTACTATGATTTTGTCTTTAATGTTCAAATAATCTAATAAACGTAATCCGTCTTTTATGGTATTATCAATGGTGTTCTTATGCAAAGGATCTTTATATTCAGATTTTCCGCAACCTCTTTGATCAAATGTAATGATATGATATTTTCTTAAATCAAATCCCGATGATTGGTAAGGTTTTGAGCTTCCTCCCGGACCTCCGTGAAATATAAGAACGGGTTTACCATTTTTATTTCCGAGTTCTTGATAGAAAATTTTATGACCATCACTCTCAGGTAAATATCCCTGATTGAACGGTTTGATAAATTTTAATCTTAACTTATACCAAAGCATATTCATGATAAACTTCCTTTAATGATTTAGGCTTTCTTTTTATCCTTGATAACAGATAATATTATAGCACCAAATAAAAGACCGAAAGTAACAGTTAGTGACTGCCATGCTAAAATATGAAATCCGAATAATGGCATAAATATTTTACAGCCGATGAAGATTAAAATAATTGATAATGCAGGTTTTAGATATGTAAACTTATTTACAATTGCAGCAAGTAAAAAGTATAGAGCTCTTAAACCTAAAATTGCGAAAATATTACTTGTATAGACTACAAAAACATCCTGAGTAATTAAGAAAATTGCAGGTATACTGTCGAAGGCAAAAATTATATCCATTGTTTCTATGATAATAAGAGCAAAAAGCAAAGGAGTGATATAGTGTTTTCCATTTTCTTTTACAACAAAATGCTCGCCTTTAAGCTCATGTGTAACATGGAAAAATTTTGATAATGTGGTGTAGAGTTTGCTTTCTTTGAATGATTTTTGCTCACCATCTTCATGTTTAAGCATCTTTGCCCCTGTATATATGAGGAATATGGAAAAGATATATAATGTCCAGTGGAAACGAGAAATAAGTGCTTCGCCTAAATATATCATAATTCCACGCATAACTAAAGCACCTAAAATACCCCAGAATAAAACACGATGCTGATATTTAGCAGGAACTCCAACTGAACTGAAAATGATAGACATTACGAAGATATTATCAAGGGATAAGCTTTTTTCCAATAAATATCCTGTAAAATAGTCCATTCCTAAATCGGTGCCTTTTTCATAAATTACGAATACGCCAAATATTAGGGCTATTACAATGTAAAAAACGCAAATCCAAAGTGTGTGCCAAAAGTGTGGTTCTTCATTTTTGCGATTAAATATAAATAAATCTAACGCTAAAAGAACTATTACGCTTATGCCAAATATGGTCCACATCCAGTTTTGGGATAGTATAATGTGTTGTGAAAATAAGTCAGATAAATTTTCCATTGTTTTTCCTTTTAATTTAATGTTGTTTACTTTTCTATGTTCCACGTTGTTTTTATGATATCTGAAATGTTTGTGTAATTAGCTTTCCATTTCAGAACTTTTTCAGCTAATTCAGCTTTTGCTAAAACTACAGCTGGATCACCACTACGACGTGGAGCATAATTGTAATTTAATTTTTTTTCTATTATCTTTTCGGTAGCATCAACGATTTCTTTAACGGATGTAGCTTGTCCTGTTCCTAAATTAATGCGGTATGATTTTTTATCGGATATTAATTTCTTTACGGCTAATACGTGAGCAGATGCTAAATCTGATACATGAATGTAATCGCGCAAACAAGTTCCGTCCGGAGTGTCATAATCGTTTCCGAAAATGGAAAAGTTTTCGCGTTTTCCTGATGCTGCTTCCATTATTATGGGTAACAGGTTTTGCGGATTTTTTTCTTTTCCGGTTATACTTTTGTCAGATGCGTAACCTACAGCGTTAAAATAACGTAATGCGATGTAATTAAAATCTTTTAATTTTGAATACCAATCTAATAAATCTTCAATAACGGCTTTTGTGTAACCGTAAAAACTCATAGGATTTATAGGGTGATTTTCATCTAAAGGTAAATATTGTGGTATTCCATATACAGCAGCAGATGATGAAAAAACAATATGTTTGACATTGTTATTCAACATTGCGTTTAAGATATTTATTGTTCCTATTAAATTGTTGGTGGAGTATTTCTGTGGATTTTCCATTGATTCACCGACAGCTTTTTTGGCTGCTAAATGGATAACAGCATCAATATTTTGTTTTAATACTCTGTCAAGAGCGTTTTCATCTAAAATATCTGCTTGAATAAACTCTGCTTCATTGAAAAGATTTTCTTTGCATCCTGTGGACATGTTATCTAAAACAGTAACATCAAAACTATTTGCTAATAATTCTTTTACCACGTGGCTCCCAATGTATCCGGCACCGCCAATAACTAAAACTTTAGGCATAAATATACTCCTTAAAAATATTTTATTGTAATGACTTAATGTAGGCGACAACAACAGGGATATCTGCCGGTGCTAAATCGTAAGAGAGTAAATCTTTTGGTTCTACCCAGGCATATTGTTCATGAGCTTCAGTTTTTGTAATTGAGGGATCTGTACATTCTGCAATGAATGTATTCAATACAATATGACCAAAGTTATAAGTGTAATCAGTTTTCATAAAAAAATCTTTTACCACAATCTGAAGATTAAGTTCTTCTATAAGCTCTCTACATAAACATTCAGGCAAAGTTTCGCCTTCTTCAAGTTTGCCACCCGGAAGTTCCCATTTGAACTCTAAATCTTTCCCTTTTTTTCTTTGCCCGAGCAAAACTTTTCCGTCGTATATTATTATACCGGCGGCAATTTGTTTAATATTCATTATTTATCCTTTTTAATTGGTTTTACATAGGCAATGTTAGCGTGTTCTTCGCAATATGTCTGCCCACTGCGAACAGCTTTGCCGCAAAAACAAAAATTATCATCTCGTGGGTCGCCGATTGGCCAACGACATGTGTGATTATCTAATTCTGTAAGTTTTATGCATGTGTCTTTTTTGCAAACTGTTTCAGAAGCAATCTCTACAGTTGGTGCTTCGGTTTTCGAAATTAATTTAATCTCTCTTTTTGTGTTGGTTGCTTTATCAACAGGTGCAGTAATTGTATTGGTTTCTTCTTTTTTCTTGATGGGAGACGGGCGAGCTTTCAGATTTAGACGATGAACTTTGCCGACAATCGAATTTTTTGAAACGTCTAAACGTTTGGCAATTTCGTTTGTTGTTAAGCCTTCTGTCCACATCTGCTTTAGTTTTTCTATCATTTCATCGGTCCAAGCCATATTGTCCTCCAGGTTATATGTTTACATATTCAATTTTTGCCAAGTTTACATATATTTTTTTGTTAAGTCCAGTTTTTAATTTAAATTATATCTTTTTTTTAAGAAAAAATGTGTTATTATGCTTAAAATGTTCATGCTTAAAGAGGTAAATTACGGATGAAGAGTGTTTTTAGAATTGTGTTATTAATGGTTGTGTTTATGACGCAAGTTGCAAAAGCTTCAATAGATGATTACAAAAAATATTATACGGTTGATTTAGAGGCCCCTGTTCCTGATTTGGAAACACTTTCTAAAGAACTTGAAATTGCCAGCAGAATATATGAACCGAGATATATGGTAAGCTGGGATATGGGAGCAAATTTTGATAAAGTTTGGAAAGGTGTTATTACATCATTCGGGACATCGGAAAAACGCCTGAAATCAGTTAAAGAAGAAGAGCTTTATGATATGATAATGATGACTCCAAAAGAGTTTTATCCTTATATAGGCCCTTATTTACATACTGTTCCGGGTATACCAGACAGAGTTTTGATGTTGCCTGGTATTAAAGAAACAAAAAATAAGTTTCCGGAAAGAATTGCGCCTCAATTGGAAGGAATTGAGAATTTGGAATTTTTATCGCCGCATTTGTATGTGTTATTAATTCCTGAGATGTGGCCGGATAATCAGCCTCCGATAGAAAGGCCGAAAATGAAGAGAGCTAAGTTGCCACCGATAGAATTTGAGCCTGATTTTTGGGCAAAAGTTATGAAAAATACACCTGAATTTGGTTTTGGGGGAGCTTTTATAACTAATAATAAGCCTGGTCCGGATAAGCTTAGAACTTTGAAAATTACTAAAGATTCTCCTTTAACAACGGGAGATATTCGTGCTTTTTTAAGAACAATTGATGGTGTGCAAAGTTTTGCCAGTTTGAAAAATATATTAAAAATTATGCATGCCGGTGATTTGTTGGATTATTGGGAGCAGAAAAATGGGACAGCTTTATCATTAAATGGTTTGAAAGATGGGGTAAACCCGTGTCAACGTTTGGCGTTGAAAATAAGATGGGCCGGTTTGGAGGACGAGTTTGTTCAGACCGTGGGTAAAGAAGGTTTTAGTATGAATGAGTGGGCATATACTTGCGATAAAACCATAAAAGCTTACCGGGTTTCAAGAATTTCATCGGCACAAATGACAGCGATAAAAATGTTTAAAGAGAAGGTGTATGACTCATTTATAAATAAGTTAAAACCCCTGTATCAAGAAAGACAATTTGCAACCATGCAAAGTATTGTAGAAATGCATAAAGCTCCCAAACATGATGTTTTGGAAGTTATGAAAAATGAAAAACTTGTTTATGATACTTTAACTCCTTTAGGCGGAATGTTGGTTATTGTGCCAATCTCTAATTAAAGTTAAAAAATATGTTGCAATTTTGGATAAGAATATGTATAAAGCATTAAAATCAAATTTTAATAATTTTTTATGAGGTAAAAATATGGCTCGCGTTACAGTTGAAGATTGTGTTGAAAAAGTTCCTAATCGCTACGAACTATTGATGGTTGCTGCTCAAAGAGCTAAAGATATAGAATCAGGAGCGCCGCTTTTGGTAGATAGAGATAATGATAAAAACTCTGTTGTTGCTTTGCGTGAAATTGCTGAGAATAAGGTGAGTATAGAAAACTTACAAAGATCATTGGTAATGAATTTGCAAAAATTTGTTGAAGTTGAAGAACCGGAAGAAGAGGAACTTGAGATTATTGCTGCTGAAAAAGAATTGGCAGAACTTGATGCTCAATTTGACAGTTCGATGCTTCTTGATGCAGATTTGTCCGATTCTATGCAAATAACTGATGAAGATGGCTTTGATGCAGAAGACATTGATGATACTGATTTGGATGACGAAGCGTTTGATGATGTATTTGATGATGGCTTAGGTGATGATTTTGGCGATGAAGGTGATGATTTTTAGGCTAAATTAATATTATCTAAATCTTTTATTCTTAAACTAAAGCAGAAATTGGTAAGTTTCTGCTTTTATTTTTTTAAAATTTATTGTATTATCTGGTAAAGAGGGCAAATGTTAAGACAGTATGAATTAGTAGATTTGGTTAAGTCTTATGATCCGGAAGCTGATGAAGATGCTTTAAACCGGGCTTATGTTTTTGCTATGAAAAAGCACGGAGCACAACTTAGGACATCAGGAGACCCTTATTACTCACATCCTATTGAAGTTGCAGGTATTTTAACGAAGTTTCGTCTTGATTGCGCTTCTATTATTGCAGGACTTTTACATGATACTGTTGAGGATACTGATACAACAGTTGATGAAGTAAGAGAACTTTTCGGTGATCAAGTTGCATCGTTGGTTGACGGGCTAACAAAACTTGCAATGATTGAACAAAAGTCAGGTTCAAGTAAACAAGCAGAAAATTTTAGAAAATTGCTTCTTGCAATGTCAGATGATATACGTGTACTTTTAATTAAACTTGCCGACAGGCTGCATAATATGCGTACTCTT
Organism: Alphaproteobacteria bacterium; assembly: GCA_045644765.1. Classification (GTDB taxonomy): domain Bacteria; phylum Pseudomonadota; class Alphaproteobacteria; order RF32; family CAG-239; genus JAFTYO01. The sequence continues at coordinate 16,613 of JAZRHM010000037.1, forward strand.
CATTTTTGCCCTGAAGAAAAAAGAGTGCGAATAGCAAGGGAAACTTTAGATATTTATGCACCACTGGCTGAGCGAATCGGAATGCAAGAAGTTAAAGATGAGCTTGAAGAATTAGCTTTTTCAGAAACTCATAAAGAAGCTCATGATTCAATTATTGCAAGATTAAACTTTTTAAGAGAAAAAGGTAGTAATATTGTTCCCAAAATTATTGCTCAGCTAGAAAAAGATATGGCAGACAATGATGTTATAGCAACTGTTACAGGTAGAGAAAAAGCACCATATTCCATTTGGCGAAAAATGCAGCAAAAAAATGCTTCATTTGAGCAATTATCCGATATTATGGCATTTAGAATTTGTGTAGATGATATTTGTGCTTGTTATCAGGCACTAGGTATTATACATAGTAAATATCATATGGTGCCTAGGCGTTTTAAGGATTATATATCAACACCAAAACCTAATGGTTACCAATCTATTCATACAGGTGTTATCGGACCATTAAACACCAGAATTGAAATTCAGATAAGAACATATCAGATGCATGAAATTGCTGAAAAAGGTGTGGCAGCGCATTGGGCTTATAAGCAAGGTCAAAAGGCTGAAGGTCGCAATTTTAGGTGGATGAGAGAGCTTTTGGAAATTTTGGAACAAGCTGAAAATCCGGATGAGTTTTTAGAAAATACAAAACTTGAGATGTATAATGATCAAGTGTTCTGTTTTACACCGAAAGGAGATTTGATTGGTTTGCCAAGAGGAGCAACACCTGTCGATTTTGCTTATGCGGTTCACTCAAATGTCGGAGATACATGTGTCGGGGCTAAAGTTAATGGTGAAATAGCAACATTAAGAACGGTTTTACAAAATGGTGACCAAGTTGAGATTTTAACTTCAAAAGCACAGCATCCGTCAACAGAATGGGAACGTTTTGTTGTTACAGGAAAAGCAAAAGCGGCTATCAGACGTTATGTAAGAAGTATAAAAAGAGAACAGTTTGTCGGTTTGGGTAAAGAGCTGTTGGAAAGACTGTTTAAGGGTGAAGGATTAGAATTATCAGATAAGATTCTTGCCGGTGTTTTACAAAATTTTGATGCTGAATGTATTGATGATATTTATGCAAAAGTAGGTGAGGGACTTGTTACCGGTTGGGATGTTGTAAGGGTAATTTATCCGGCGTACAAACAATCTAAACTTGATAAAATGGTTAAGTCTATCAAAGTTCCGACTTTTAAGAAAAAGAAAAAAGCAGAACCATTGAAAATTAAGGGATTGATTTCTGATATGGCTGTCCATTTTGCAGGTTGTTGTCATCCGCTTCCGGGAGACAGAATTGTCGGTATTGTAACAACAGGAAAAGGTGTTGCTGTTCATGCTATAGATTGCAAGGCACTGGAAAAATTTAGTCATGAACCCGAACGTTGGCTTGATATTGACTGGGGCGATGATGCTAAAGAAGAGTTTCATACCGCACGTATTAAGGTTATGCTTAGTAACGAGCCTGGAGCTTTAGGGGATTTATCAAATTTAATTGCTCGACATGAAGCAAACATATCAAACTTGAATATTGTGTATCGAACATTAAGTTATTTTGAGATACTGATTGATTTAGAGGTTAAAGATGTGGAACATTTGAATAATATAATAGCTACGTTGAAAGCTTCTAAAGTGATAAGTTATGTATCAAGAGCGACACAGTAGTTTGATTTTCATAGGATGACTAAAATCCATATTTGCAATATATAACCAAAATTGAATTTAAAATTATATCAGATTTATGGATAAATAGTTACCATATTATATTAATGCTAATATATTTTTATTGATATTTTGGACTTTTTGTGATATAAGGTGAAGGGTGAAAATGGAAAGGTTGCTATTGAAGAACCCCACGTTTTACGTGGGGGTTCCGTTTTATCTTCCGTCATTACCTTTTGTTTCTTTAACTTTAGGCGTTTTCTGATGATTTATAATTTCTCTTGTAGCATTATTTATTTTTCTCCGTACTTTAGCAAGATTTAATTTTGCTAAGTAACGGTTAGTATCTTCTTTGCCGTTTTTATCATAATGCACAAAATGCGTATTTACACCATTTGTATCATATTTAGCTTCTGATATTTTAGTTTTATCATTGCGATACATAACTTTTTCTGCCAGGTTTCCGTTGATGTGCCACGCTTCATAAGAACCGTTTTTATGTTGTTCTTTTTTGATTGCGCCATGAGGATACCATTCTGTATATGTCCCATCTAGTGATTTCAGTTGTCGTTTCTGACCATTAGTATACCATTTTCTTTCAGTTCCGTCAGGAAGTTTTTCTGAAGCTAATTGGCCGTTTGCATTCCATATCCTTTCAGTTCCGTCGGGTAACTTTTCTGAAACTTGGTCTCCGCATTTATTCCAAGTCTTTTCAGTTCCGTTAGGAAGTTTTTCTGAAGCTAATTGGCCGTTTTCATACCATATCCTTTCAGTCCCGTTAGGTAATTTTTCTGAAACTTGGCGTCCATATTTATTCCAACTATTTTCAGTTCCGTTAGGAAGTTTTTCTGAAGCTAATTGGCCGTTTTCATGCCATATCCTTTCAGTCCCGTCAGGTGATTTTTCTGAAACTTGGCGTCCGTATTCATTCCAAGTCTTTTCAGTTCCGTCAGGAAGTTTTTCTAAAATTTGCTGTCCGTTTTCATTCCAATATTTTTCAGTACCATCGGGAAGTTTTTCTGAAGCTAATTTACCGTTTTCATTCCAGGTCTTTTCAGTTCCGTCAGGAAGTTTTTCTGAAGCTAATTTACCGTTTTCATTCCAGGTCTTTTCAGTTCCGTCAGGAAGTTTTTCTAACATTTGCTGTCCGTTTTCATGCCATACCCTTTCAGTTCCGTCAGGAAGTTTTTCTAAAATTTGCTGTCCGTTTTCATTCCATCGTTTTTCAGTTCCGTAAGGTAATTTTTCTGAAGCTAATTGGCCGTTATCATGCCATACCCTTTCAGTTCCGTTAGGAAGTTTTTCTGAAGCTAATTGACCGTTGTTATGCCAGGTTTCTATAGCTCCAGTTGAAGGTATTCTTGATAGAAATCTATCATTTGCATCCCAATATCTTTCGGTTCCGTCGGGTAACTTTTCTGAAGTTAACCGTCCGTTTTCATTCCAATATTTTTCAGTCCCGTCAGGACGTATTTCTAAACGTAGACGTCCGTTTTCACGCCAATATTTTTCAGTCCCGTCAGGATGTATTTCGAAATGTAGAAGTCCGTTTTCATGCCATGTTCTTCTAGTTCCGTCAGGTAACTCTTCTGAGGCTAAATTGCCATTATCATGCCATGTTTTTTTAGTTCCGTCAGGTAAATTTTCTACACTTAACTGTCCATCTTTATACCATGTTCTTTCAGTTCCGTCAGACAAAATTTCTGAACATAACTGTCCGTTTTTATACCAAGTTCTTTCAGTTCCGTCAGGAAGTTTTTCTAAAAGTCGCTGTCCGTTTTTTTGCCATATTCTTTTAGTGCCATCGGGAAGTTTTTCTGAGCTTAACTGCCTGTTGTCGTGCCAAGTTCTTTCGGTGCCATCCGGGAGCGTTTCAAGTGTAAGTAGGTTTTTTTTAGAAAAAAATCTTAAAGTTCCATCAGGAAGCTTCTCCGAACGTAACCGTCTGTTTTCAAACCATGTCATTTCAGTTCCATCAGGAAGTTTTTCTGATTCTAATATACCGTTTTCATACCATCTTCTTTCAGTTCCATCAGGAAGTTTTTCTGATTCTAGTATGCCGTTTTCATACCATCTTCTTACAGTGCCGTCTTGAAGTTCTTCTGATTTCTGCTGACCGTTTTTATACCATGCTTTGTCAGATACATTGGGTATATATTCGTAACTTTTTTGACCATTGGAATGCCAAAATATTTTAGTTCTGTTAGGAAGTGTTACTGAGGACAGAAGTCCGTTTTTATACCATGATACTTGGGTCGCTCCGGGAAATTCTTTTAACTGAGCTTGTTTGTCCTGATCAGAGATATTTTTGATAGGTGTTTCATTGGATGGATTATCTAAAATGCCATCATAGTAGTGTTTATCAGGTTGACCACGCATATAAAAATGTCCTGATAATTTTCCACCACGTACTTCATATGTGCAATATTTGTCGAGATAGTGTTTACCTAATACGCAGGAACCTTCATATTCTTTACCATCCTTAAATTGCATATCGTAGGCCTTGTAAAACTCCATGCGAGCACCATGAAAACCATCTCCTTTTAAATCACCTTCCTTAAATGTGACGCGTTCTATTTCTCCTGATGCATCATATGTGACAACAAAATTGGCCATATTTGATAAGTTTATATTCATTTCCCGTACAACGGGTGTGTCGTATAATATGTGTTTATCTTCCCACTCGTCGATATGTTTGAAATATTTAAAACTTTTTTTATCAACAAGTTTTCCGTCCTTAAACATGTATCTTTCGCTAGTGTAATTTTCATGCCTGGTATATGTGTTAAAAGTCTTGCTGTTGTAACCACTATGAAGATGGTCAATAATTTCAACATCTTCATATATTGTTTCATATGATATTTCTTTGTCAGTTTCGTTTAGTGAATACGTAAGGTCTTGGGTTTTTGTATCTCTTATACTAAAATATGAATTATTCTTGTTTATAGTTATAGCCATGAGTTTCTGCTTTCAAAAAAATATTCAAACATAAAAGTATAATAATGGAAAAAATATATTTTGTCAATAGTTATATGCTTGCATGCTTAGTATAGTTGCTATTTAGACGCAAAATTGGTAGCAAATAAATATGAAAGGTAAGGATTTTTATTCTTGCCTTTTGATTATTAAGTGTTAGTATAAAGAGCGTGTTTTAAGGATAATAAAATGTCAACAATGATAAAATATATAAATATGATGAAGTTAAATATAATTGAGACATTTAAGCTGCTTTTTAGGTTTAAGTGGTACGTATTGATATATTTGATATTTTATTTTATTTTGCTTTTTGGCTATTTAAATCCACCCCAAGTAGATGATCCTATATTTAATTTTGCCTTTAATAACGGTCTTTGGTATTACGCCAATCAAAAAGTATATATTGGAAGCATGAAAGATGATTTAATAATTTTTTTATTATTATTCCTTATCGCTACAAGTAATATGCGCAATCATCCGAAATTGGCAAAATTTATATTTATATCACCTCTTGTGTTTGGGGTTATAAATTTAGTATATTTTATTACACAAAATATGTTTAGTATTTTTTAAAATAGAATTTTTAATATTAATCTATAGAATAAACAGCAAAAATCTTAAACTTGAATATTGTGTATCGAACATTAAGTTATGTATCAAGAGCGACACAGTAGTTTGAGGAAAGAAGATGTTTTCATGGAATAAGTTAAAGAGTAAAGCTAAGCAATACCAAAAAAATCTTATTTCAAGACTAAAAGCTATAAAAGCAACTCCATATGCAATTGCTTCCGGTTGTGCTTGTGGCGTTGCTATATCTTTTACGCCGTTTGTCGGTTTTCATTTAGTATTAGCTGCCATGACGGCATTTTTGGTAAGAGGAAGTGTGGTTGCAAGCGCTGTCGGAACAATAGTCGGTAATCCGTGGACATTTGCAATTATTTGGCCAACAACATTATATTTAGGACGACTGTTTTTACATATTCCACATAATACGGATACAGATTTTCTTAAAATATTTGATGCGTTTTTTCATTCGGCCGTTAATTTTGATTTTAAGGCAATGGAGGCTGAAGTTTGGCCGATAATATATCCGATGATGATAGGTTCAATTCCATTTTATATTGCATTTTGGATATTAAGTTATTGCATAATACGAAAAACTCTGCTTAAAATATATTATTGAAGTTTGTTTTAATTAGAGGACTAAATATGATTTACGGAATTGGTACAGATATTGTAAATATATCAAGGCTTGAAAAAGGTGAAGATTTTTTGAATCGTTTTATAAAAAGATGTTTGTCGGCAAATGAGCAACAATATATGCAAAACAGAGCTCTTTTTGATACGCAAGCCCGTATACTGTATGTTGCCAAAAGATTTGCAGCAAAAGAGGCTGTTTCTAAGGCATTAGGTACAGGTTTCAGAGATGGGATTTATTTGGCAGATATAGAAATTATAAGTGATGAATGGGGAAAACCGTTTGTCGAGTTAAAAGCAAATGCTTTGTTAAGAGCAAAAAATATCGGAATTAAAAAAATACACCTTACATTAAGCGATGACGCTCCGTTTGTTGCTGCTACAGCTGTGGCAGAAATGTAATATTGTTGACAAAAAAATAAATATGTTATATAGTGGATACTATATATGCAGTATAGGAGAATAAAATGGAAAATTTGCCGGATAAAAAAGTTTTGGTTCCATATAGTGATAATGAAGAACACTTGAGGAGACATACTGATAAAGATTCTCTGACAATTGGGTCAAAAATTTTACGTGGTACACTGTTAGAGGACATGAAATATGTTTCTGAGCTTTTTGATAAAGAATATGAAAAACTCATTGAACAAGAGGGAAATCCCGGTCGCAGAGTTTTTGCAGTAGATTGTAAACAAGAGATAGGAACAGATGCCGTTGTTCCATCAGATGTCTTAAGAGAAGGTAGTTCTTTTACGGTTGTAAGAGAACCGGGGACAAGAGGTGAGGCAAAAATTAAGGTTGCTTTAATTGATGAAAAAGATATGCCTAAAACAAGCATTATACATGCTGTTTACGGTCCATATGGCCCAACAGGTAAAGCTGGTGTTTATACGCTTATATTTGGAGATCCAGGCATGCCTTTTCCGAGAGAATTGGGTCCTGATGCAACAAAAGAGCAAAAAGAAGTTGAAGCAAAAAATAAACAGTATTGGGATAGTCATGTATTTTTGGTTACACCTAAAGAACTTAGTCATGCAATTGAAGAAATGAAATCACACGGTATGGATACTAAAATTGCAGAATTGCATCTTAAAATGTTTGAAAGAAATCCTTCAAGCCCGATGATAAAAGGATACGGTTCTGAAATTTCAAGAGATGCAATAGTTATAGAAAGACCTGTTTTACCTTCAGTTCAGCGTGTTACAGATGCATATTTTGAGGAGCAGAAAAGAAGAGTTGATAAACCTTAATTTTAGATAATTAGCAATGTAAGCCGGAACAGTTACTCTCCGGCTTTTTTGTAAAAATTGTATATCAATGTCGATATATTTTTATTGATATAGACTGAGGTGCGAAAATGGAAAAGGTTATTACTTATAATATTTTTTTATTTTCCTTATCGGTACAAGTAATATGAGCAATCACCCGAAATTGGCAAAATTATATTTATATCACCTTTGGCGTTTGGGGTTATTAATTTAGCAGATTTTATTACCCAAAATATGTTTAGTATTTTTTAAAATAGAATTTTTAATATTAATCTATGGAATAAACAGTAAAAATCTTAAACTTGAATATTGTGTATCGCACATTAAGTTATGTATCAAGAGCGACACAGTAGTTTGATTTTCATAGGATGACTAAAATCCATATTACAATATATAACCAAAATTGAATTTAAAATTATATCAGATTAATGAATAAATAATCACTCATTATATTAATTTCAATATATTTTTCTTGATATTTGTGAAATATTGTGATATAAGAGGTAAGAGAAATGGAAAAGAATGATTAGCAAGAAATGATATGTGTAACCAAAATAGGGTAAAAAGGAGGCAAAATAATCAAGAAAATCCATTTTAAGAAATTTGGTAAAAAAAGAAAATTTAAAATGGAGAACAAGATGTATAATCAATATGATAATATGAATAATAATTTGTGGTATAAACCGGAAAAACAATATGATGCGAAAGAAAGATATGAAAAACATCATAGAGAATTTATAAATAAGATAAAAAATTATGGTTGGCAAAATGTTCTAAATGGCTATAATCAAACATCGATG
>JAZRHM010000038.1:0-215744 GCA_045644765.1 Alphaproteobacteria bacterium
GGCAGGTGCAATGCTTTATCACGAATTTGCCGATCCTTATGCTCTTAAAATGAAAATAAACGGCATGAACGGATCTTTTACATTGCGTGATGAAAACCGCCAAGACAATTATATCGTATTACGTTCTAAATTTGACTATACAAAAGATAACTTCTCCCTTTACGGCGATTTCTTATCTTATGCCGATCACGAATTTAGAACCAGATTAGATGTAGGATTTAAATATCACTTTTAATATCTGTTAAATCTTATATCCACTCGGTATAATCGAGGTTGTGCAAATAAAACATGACATAAAAAAATAATAGCGTCACCCCTATTTTTTGCTTGCAAAAAATTCAAGGGGTCTTCGAATTAGTTTAAAAAAATCCATCATCTAACGCGTTGTTGGTTGGGGAAAAACTAATCGGAAGATGCTTGGACCAAACCTTGCGGTTTGGTAGCATGACTTTTACTAGAATCGTCACCGCTCCGAGCAAAGCGAGGTCAAGCGGTCTTCGAATTAGTTTAAAAAAATCCATCATCTAACGCGTTGTTGGTTGGGGAAAAACTAACCGGAAGATGCTTGGACCAAACCTTGCGGTTTGGCAGCATGACTTTATTATTTTTTCATAAAAACGAATCTGAAAAAACATTTTATTTACAATAAGTTAAGGTGCAAAAACTGTTGCATTTAAACGAACAGTTAGTGCTTTTACTCCTCGTTTTAAACCTTCAGCTGAAGGGGAAGTATATCTTCATATCGGCGGAACTTTTACTACCGATAAAATGAGTAAAGCAGCACGTTGCCACTGACAAACAACTATTATAATAGTTTATAATGAGGATTATATAGAATCCACAATGAACGACTTAATAAATAATCCTTTGCCTTATAGAAAGTTACAAAACAATGTTGTATTAATATAAGAGCAAAGGATTCTTGTACCATGATGTAAGTAGTATAACATACAAAAATCAGAATTGTAAATACTATATCATATTTATACAGAAATATTTGAAAATATACATACCGGTATAAAAAAACACGAATAAAAAGATATTTTCTAAATAATAAAAACCCCTTAAGAACAATCCTAAGGGGTTTAATATCAACAATATGTGAGCTTATTTTCTTTCTTCTTTTACCATTGCTTCCGGAGCTTTAGGAGCAGATTTTAATATAAGCTCTGTAACAGGTTTATAAACTGTTTGTTGCCATGGGCTTTTCTTCTCATAGAGCTTTTCACAAATAGAAAGCCCTAAGCTTCTTAAAGCTGTTTCCGTCGGCAAGTATAAATCTGTTCCGTTATCAGTCTTTTTGCCTGTATGTGCAATACCGTTAATTGTTCCGTTAGCATCAATTAAAACGCCACCGATAGTCACATTTTGAACATATGTATCTATCATAATTTCGGAACCTTTATCTTCGCTATAACGATAACCTGTAACTTTACCGTCAGTATCAAGATAGTTTTCGCCATCTTCAAAGTCTTCCACATCTAAGACCCCTAAAGTCATAAAACCGCCTTGACCAACTTTAGGTAAATCTAAATTCAAAGATAGCGGAGTATATTTGGTTACTTCGTCAAGCATAATAAGAGCTGTATTTTTACTCAAATTCACTCTAACTGCACGACCTGTAAGTTCAGTTCCGTTAATTGTCTTGAGCTTATAATTGTTTGTTGCCTTATCAACCAAATCAGCAGATGTTAAGACAAAGTTCTCTGATATAATAAGTCCGGCACCTTTCTTACCAAGAGCATTGGTAATTTCCACAACTGAAGCTCTTACTTTATATAAATTACCGGGACTTAATACATCATAAGGAGGACGGTCAACAATACACAAACTGTCAAAAACTTTATCTCCGTTTTGCATATCAATCCATGTATCATCAACAACCTGACAATCTCCACCGGAAATAACACCCCCATTTTGATCAACACAATTGCTAAATATTACTTTCTCAGACACAACTCCGGCACTTTCAATAATTTCTGCAGGAACTGTCGCACTATGAGCAATTATAACACCAGAATCTTCCACAATCTCCGGAACACTGACTACAGGCTCACAAGCCTCACATTTCGGACAAGGAGCAGCTTCCGGGCAAGGCTCTTTTTCAGGACAAGGAGCAACTTCCGGACATTTATTACAACCTTCACATTCTTCAATTATAATAACCTGTTCAACCACCGCAGGACATTGCATAATATCAACTTCTTCACGACTTATCTGACATTGTTTTGCAACTTCCTGCTCTTTCTTAAACTGACATTTTGCCGGATTCAATGCAATTTCTTCATCAATCAAAGCTTGACGTTCAGCTGAAAGTTCTTCTGCAGTTAAACGTACAGCCAAAACATCTTCAAAGCCCGGCTTATTACGTAAGTTTGAAGTCGCATCGGCAAAAGCTTTTTCAACTAAAGCAATTTCACCATTGCTTTCTCCATCAACCACATCGCTATAGCCTGTTGTTGTTCCTTCCCATAAAACTTTTGTTTTTGTGAGGTTTGTCAAACGCCAGGTAACCGTAATTTCGGCAGAACCTGTTCTTTTTTCGGTTTTTGTAGCTTCTTTCCAATTATAGCCATCACATACATTCATGAAAAAGTCTGTAATTTCGGCTGTCAAAATATATTCCGGCATCGGTGACGGTGTGTCTTGCAAACATAAATCTTGCGGCATTTTTACCAAATTATAACAATCACCCGTAACTTCCTCAAACACTTTGTTGAAGTTCATATCTTTTTCCATTATGCGCCCATGATTCAAAATTGCTTCTTTATCATAACGACGACAACCAAAGATACGGAAACGATAATTTCCCAATTTTTCTCTGCTCGAAGAAGAAACGTCCATATCAGAAAGCTTAAAATCAACATGTTCAAGATACAAAGGAGCCATTGAACAACAATCTCTGGCAACAGCCTGATACACAAAATTATTATAATTTATCGTATAATTTGCAATTCTCGGTACCGGTTTTTCAATAACTTTTTCCGGAACTTTACATGTCTTACAAGGTCCTGTATCAAAGATAGGGCCTTTTTTATTGTTTGAAGAGCATGGTCCGGTATCAATAAGCGGACCACTCTTATTATTTGTAGAACATGAACCTGTATCAAAAATCGGCCCACTGTTAAAGTTAAACCAACCACCGGATGACGTAGTTTTATACTCAGTATCAGCATAAACAGGAGATTTTTCTACTGATGACCTCTTTTGTATAATTTTTGGTTCTGCTGCAGGTACATATGTATCACTTCTCTTTTGCAAAGCACTTAATACACTTCCTCTGTTTATATTTCTGTATGCTGCCAAAACATCATCTGCAAAAGTTATTGCTCCTATAGAAGCAACCGCTAATGCAAAACATGATTTATATAATTTTGTAATTTTCATTATGTTTCTCCTGTTTTATTTATGCCGGCATAATACGTCTGTAGTTTAGTGCTTCGGCAACGTGTATTTTAAGCACATTTTTTTCATTTTGCAAGTCTGCAATTGTTCTTGCCAATCTTAATGTGCGATGATAACCTCTTGCAGATAAGTTAAAACGCTCTGCACACTTGATAAGAAGCTCTTTTGCGTCATTTTCCAATTGTACGGCTTTTTCTAAAATATCTGCTTTTAATTGTGAATTTGTATTAAGATCCGGATGTCCTAACTCAATAAAGCGCTCTTTCTGAATTTTTCTGGCTTTAATAACACGCTCTAATACAACTTCCGAACTTTCTCCCCGTTCTTTTTCAAAGATATCCCAAGGATTCACCTGTGGTACATAAATATGGATATCTATTCTATCCAACAATGGCCCTGACAATTTTGATTGATATTCCTGTGCGCATTTAGGTGCTTTTGCACATTCGTGTCCAGGCATAGAATAATATCCGCAACGGCATGGATTCATTGCCGCAATAAGCTGAAACCGTGCAGGGTAAGTATGATGATATTCAGCCCTTGATACCGTAATCTGACCATTTTCCAACGGCTGTCTTAAAGCTTCCAAAGTTGCCCGATTAAATTCAGGCAGCTCATCTAAAAATAAAACTCCGTTATGAGCTAAAGATATTTCCCCCGGTTTAGCCTTTTTTCCTCCGCCTACAAGAGCCGGAGTAGAAGCATTATGATGCGGATCTCGGTAAGGGCGAGTAAAATTAAGCTCACCATCTTTAAGCTCACCTGCAACAGAATGTATAATACAACTTTCTAAAGCCTCTTGTGCACTCAAAGGAGGTAAAATTGATGTAAGTCGTGAAGCCAACATCGATTTTCCTGCTCCGGGAGGTCCGACCATAAGCATATTATGCGAACCTGCAGCCGCAATTTCCAAAGCTCTTTTAGCACTTTCCTGCCCTTTTATATCAGCCAAATCAAGCTTGTTTTTCAGAGTTTTTCCCTCTTTAGCAACCGGCTGTGGCAAAATTTGATTTCCCTTAAAATGATTTATCATCGCTATAAGGCTTGGAACGGCAACAACATTTTTAAGTCCGCCCCATACAGCCTCACTTCCTTGAGCAAAAGGGCATACCAAACCTTTTCCGTCTCGATTTGCTTTTATGGCAACAGGCAAAACGCCATTAACCGACATAACCGAGTTATCAAGCCCTAATTCACCTAAAATGATATAATCGGAAAGTTCTTCCTGAGGTAAAATCTTCATACAAGCCAAAATACCGGTTGCAATCGCCAAATCAAAATGAGACCCCTCTTTTAACAGATTTGCCGGAGCCAAATTTACCGTAATACGCTCAGTCGGAAAACTAATTCCGACAGCCGAAAAAGCAGCCCTGACACGTTCCTTGCTTTCTGCAACGGCTTTATCCGGAAGCCCGACAATGTTAAACGCCGGCATACCCGAACTTATTTGGACCTGTAAATCAACATCCAAAACATCTAAACCGCTGAAAGCTATGGTATTTATCCTGGCTTGCATATAAATCTACCACCTCGGAACTTTTTCGTCTTTACGCCAACGACGTGTCGGATATGTGTTAGATTTCAAAGCATCATATTCTGCAGGAAGTTTGGGAATGTTTGTTAAACGAACAAAACCTCTTTTTTCAAACTCATCCGCACATTGCTCTGTCGATACATAATCTGAATTATAACAATATACCAAAACCCGAGTTTCAAGATCTTGCAAACCTATCATATCTTCCTGATAAGGCAAAACTTTATACACCGGATCATTCCCCCATAACAAAGAACACCCGGATAACATTAAAAAAGGCATTAAAAGCCAAAACTTATTTAATTTTTTCATGCGCATAAAATCCTCATATAAAGATAAGCTGATACTAAGACAAATTTATTAAAATAATCTTTATAAAAAAGTGCTTGCAAAAATAAAGTTTTTGTGTATATTGACGCTTGTCCCTTGCCGTTAAAATTTATTTTGACGGCTATACATTTAACCGGACGTTTGATGAAAACGTCTATTTGTTGAGAATCCATAAGGAGATATATAAAATGGCAAATTACGAGAGCGTGCTTATTGCACGTCAAGACCTCGGCGCCTCACAAGTAAACTCTTTAGTTGAAAATTTGAGCGAAGTTCTCAAAAGAGAAGGTGGCGAAGTTGTTAAAGTTGATAATTGGGGTTTGAAAAACCTTGCTTATCGCATCAAGAAAAACCGCAAAGGACATTATGTTTTGTTAAACATTGTAGCTCCTGCAAAAGCAGTATCTGAGTATGAACGTTTGATGAGATTAAACGAAGACGTTATTCGTTATATGACAATCAAAGTTGATGAATTCAACAATGAAATGTCAACAGATGAAGATATTGCTGCTGTTGAAGCTGAAGCTTAAGGAGAATTATAATGGCTAAACAATCATTTTTTAAAAGAAAAAGCTGTCCTTTCTCCGGTGAAAACGGATTAAGAATTGACTATAAAGATGTTAAACTTCTTTCTAGATTCATTTCTGAAAAAGGTAAAATCATTCCGAGTCGTATTACTTCTGTTTCTGCTAAAAAGCAAAGAGAATTGGCTCGTGCTATCAAACGTGCTCGTTACATCGGCTTATTGCCGTATGTGGCTAACTAAGGGAGGGATATATCATGGAAGTTATTCTTCTTGAACACGTAGAAAAATTAGGTAAAATGGGCGACAAAGTAACTGTTAAAAACGGTTATGCTCGTAACTACCTCTTACCTCAAAACAAAGCTTTGCGTGCAACAGAAGCAAACGTTGCATATTTTGAAAAGCAAAAAGCAGAATTAGAAGCCAGAAACCAAGCTTTGTTTGATGAAGCTTCTAAAAAAGCTGAGGCATTAAAAGGATTTAAGACTGTTCTTATTCGTCAAGCTGCTGAAACAGGTCAATTATACGGTTCTGTTACAATTCGTGACATCGCTGTTGCTGTTAAAGAAGCTGGTTTTGATGTAGAACGTCGTTTGGTATACTTAGAAAGACCAATTAAAGATTTGGGCGTATATCAAGTTAAAATCAACTTACATCCTGAAATTTCACAAACAATTTTGGTAAATGTTGCCAGAACTGCTGATGAAGCTAAAAAACAGGAAAAAGCTTTTTCTCAAGAATAATCTTTTTGAAAGATGCTTTAAAAAATCTCCACATTTCAGTGGAGATTTTTTTTGCTCAAAATACAAATTTACCTTAACCAGCTTTCACCTTGTTTCAGCTTCATTCCAAACCATAAATCCAATTTACATAAACTTTATACAAACATAAAATATTAGTCGCGGCTTTATATCAATTTTTTAAGCATTATAACACCAATTTATGATAAATTTAATGCTATGTTATTTACTAAAAAAATAATACACACATTGTTATAATTTTTTTAATATTTTTTAACTCACAATAACTTAAGCATATACAATATATACAGCCCGCACCATCAGAACAAAACAAGAACAACTCATAAGAGTGTGAAATTTTTCCATTGATTCCCATAAAATACCATGATATACCATAAATTAACAAGAGGTTAAATTCTAGCAACGAGGAATCGGTTTTGAGAAAAACATTTCTTTTTTTAGATACTGTTTATAACAAAGTAGACACGAAAGGTCGTGTTTCTTTGCCGGCTGATTATCGTTCAATTGTTAAAGAACTAAATTCTGAAATTGTGTGTTACCGTAGCTTAAGCGCTCCTTGTATTGAGGGATGTGTAGAAGACTTATTGGAAAAACTTGCTTCAGAAATTGAAACCTCAACAGACTTTTTTTCACAAACTCAGGACGATTTAACAAATCTTATTTTTGGTGATGCTAAGCGCTTTACTTTTGATAGCACCGGCAGAATCGTGCTAAGTGAAAAATTGTTACAACACGCACAAATAACCGATACAGCCGTATTTGTAGGTAAAGGACGTAAATTCCAAATTTGGAATCCACAAAATTGGGAAAAAGAAGAAGCTCGTGTTCGTGCAGAAGTTTTGAAAAGACGTCCCGTCTTAAATGCAGCCAAATCAGGAGATGTGCAATAATGTTATTAACTCAAAAGCACATCCCCGTTATGTTAAATGAGGTGTTACAACACTTAAACCCTCAAGATAATAAGACTTATGTTGATGCAACATTTGGTAACGGTGGATATACCAGTGCAATTTTAGATGCAGCAAATTGTAAAGTGATTGCTATTGACCGCGATCCGACAGTTTTGCCGCGTGTAGAAGAACTCAAAAAAGTATACGGTTCTCGTTTTGAGTTTGTTTCAGGACGATTCGGTAATATCAAAGATATCATAAAAACACCGGTTGACGGGTTTGTTTTTGACATTGGCGTATCTTCAATGCAACTGGATGAAGCTCAAAGAGGTTTTTCTTTTTCAAAAGAAGCCCCTCTTGATATGCGTATGTCATTAACAGGTACCAGTGCTGCAGACATCGTTAACAACACTGAAGAAAAAGAACTGGCTGATTTAATTTATGCATATGGTGAAGAAAAAAAATCACGCCAAATTGCACATAAAATTATCGAATATCGTAAAATAAAGCCAATTGAAACGACAACGGAACTGGCCGAAATCGTATATTCGGTGATACACAAAACCTATGGTCATACAGATCCGGCTACTCGCACATTTCAGGCTTTGCGTATAGCTGTAAACGAAGAACTCCAAGAACTTGAATACGGACTTGAAGCTGCAAGTAACCTATTAAAACCGGAAGGTCGTTTGGTTGTTGTAGATTTTCATTCTCTCGAGGACAGAATCGTAAAAAAATTTTTTAATAAAAAAGCCGGAAAAACCGAAGGGGTATCTCGCTATATGCCTCAAATAAAGGATAATCCTGATATATTTTTCGAAATTATTTCAAAAGCTATTATGCCATCAAAAGAAGAATGTAACCAAAACAGCAGAGCAAGATCTGCCAAATTAAGATATGCCATAAGAGCAAGAGGAGTAAATAATGATTAATACAAGGACCGCAATCACTTTATTATGGAGCACATTAACATGTGTGGTTATTTTTGGTTCTTTTATCTTAAAAAATCAAGTTCACAAGCTTGAGAAGGAACTTTCTCGTATCAACACCGAGATACAACTTGATGCTAAAAACATTCAAGTTTTAAAGGCTCAATGGAGCCAACTAAACAACCCTGCCCGTTTAAGAAAATTAGCGGCAGAACATATTAGCGTAAATAATGTAAAAGCTGAACAAATTATTAACTATTCTGCGTTACCATTCAAGTATGAAAATACATCAGGTAGTAAAATGTTGGCTTCAAATTCCAACACAAAGCACTACAAACAATTGGTAAAAGCAGAACGTTAATGGTGGACAGAGTTGTTAGATTTTAACATTTCTAAAAAACATAAAGCTTTTTCTTTAGCCGGACAACACAAAAGTTATACCGGAAAACATGTCTTATTCACCGAAACCCCTAATATTCAAGATGTAATTACCTGTAAAAAACGAATGCCTATTGCTATCGGTGTTTTTATAATTATTTATTTTTGTATCATATTAAAAATACTTAACGCCTGTTTATCTGATGGAATTGTAATTTCCGGTTTTGAAGAAATAACCAAAGAAAAAAACATCATTGCACCTGTTTCACGTGCCGATATCATTGATAGAAACGGCACACTTATTGCCACATCTTTACCAACCGTCAATCTACAAGTTAGTCCGAAATACAAAATTAAAAATCCGGAAGAAGTTGCTCAAAAACTTTCTGTTATTTTTCCTGAACTAAAGTATGAACATATTTTAAAAAATCTCAAAAAACAAAAAAACAATGACATTAAAAGAAATCTCTCTCCGGCTCAACAAGCAGAAGTGAACAACTTAGGTATTCCCGCATTAGAATTTAAGGACAAACAACAAGCACGAGTATATCCTCTTGACAACTTATTTTCACATATTTTGGGATACACAAACATTGACAACATCGGCATCAGCGGATTGGAAAAGTCAATGAATAAACGCTTAACAGAATCTTCAAGGCCCCTACAATTAACAGTAGACACGGGTATACAAGACACAATAAGAGAAGAGCTTAAAAAAGCCATTTCATTGTATAATGCCGTAGGCGCAGTAGCTATTCTAATGGATGTAAACAATGGCGAAGTCATTTCTATGGTTTCATTACCTGATTATAACCCGAATTTAAAAATTCCAACATCAAGCAGAACAGCTTTTAACTTTGCTACTCAGGGGGTATATGAAGCAGGATCTGTTTTTAAAACTTTTAACACAGCTATATCGCTTGATAGTAAAAAAATAAAAGTAAATGATACTTTTGATGTAACCAAACCCCTCAAAATAAAAGGAAAAACCATCAGAGATTTTCATCCTCAAAATAAGTGGTTATCTGTTGGTGAAATTCTTGTTCATTCCTCTAACATCGGTTCTGTTCAGATGATCAACCATATTGGCAAAGAAAAACAGCGCGAGTTCTTGGTTAATTTAGGTTTTTCTGAACGCCTATCTGAATTCGAAGTGTTAGAAAAAGAAAAGCCACTCTTTCCGTCGGAAAAAAATTGGACTGACCTTACAATGGCAACAGCTTCTTACGGATATGGCTTATCTGTTACACCTTTACATATTATATCCGCTTTTAACGCCTTGGTAAACGGCGGCATATATTATTATCCTACCATTATAAAAAATTCTTCCGTACCATCACCCAGACGCGTAATATCTGAAAACACATCAAAAAAGATTATACCTTTATTAAGAGACGTTGTTGCAAAAAGTTCTACAAAATCAGCTGATGTCAGCGGATATCAAGTTATAGGAAAAACAGGAAGTGCAGAAAAATTAGTTAATGGCAGATATTCTAATAAAAACATTACATCTTTTGTTGCCGCTTTTCCTGCCAGCTCACCTAAATATTCATTAATTGTTGTGATAGATGAACCCCATGGAACCAAAGCAACCTACGGATTTGCGACAGCCGGTTGGAATGCTGCCCCAACTGCAGGAAACATAATAAGAGCCGTTGCTCCTCAACTGAATGTACCGGCAGATTTTGATATCGAAGAACAACGTAAACATATTAAAACAAATTTTGAAAGATATTAAATTGTAATTGCTCTTACATAACTATAAATTTAAACTTGCATTTTATTATATGTAGTTATACTAATAAAACATTGCGTCGGCGTAGCTCATCAGGATAGAGCAACAGTTTCCTAAACTGTGGGTAGTGGGTTCGAGTCCCGCCGCTGACGCCATTTTTATACATTTTATATATTTAGGATCATAATATGACAAACTCTGTATCTACCCCTTCTGATTTAACTATTTTGTTATACATGATAGTTATGCTACTAATCACTTTCGGTGTCTTAAAAATTTATTCAATGTTTTTCAGCAAATCTCACAAAATAAAATTTTATAACGATGGTATTTTTGACGGATATGACATCATTAAATACAAAGATATTATCAACATCACCATAGAAAAGAACATTCAAAACGTATCTCTTACCGAAAGAATTATGAAAAGAGATACGGGAAGATTGGTTTATGATAAAATAATATTCAAATTAAAAGACGATTCGGAAGAAAGCATTATAACACAACGCAGATATTTTTTACGCAAAATATTAATTCATATAAATAAGAATACAAAATTCAAATTTAACATAAATAAATATAAAGAACCTTATCTTACAACATATGAAATTATAGCATCAATTATATCTGTAATATTATGTACCAATTTTTTAGGTCTTTCATTATTTAATGCCATATTTATTACAGTTTGTTGTACCGGATTAATTATTTCACCATACTATGCACCTTAACAACAAAAAACTTTTACAAAAATAATTTTTATGATATATAGTCACACATTAAATAAACTTTTAATCAGGACGAACTACCATGAAAAAGATTTTTTTATCTCCGTTTTTTTCCCCTATTACATTTGCTTTATGTTGGGGAACACTACTTGCAATTGTATTAATTTGTTTTCCGGAACAAAAATATCAAATCACTCACGATGGTGAAATTATTGAAATTTTGACCAATATCGGATACATATCAATGCTTGCATCCCTACTATATTTCAGTAAAGACTACACTGATAAAATTACATCTTGGGGTATATATTTATTCTTAGGTATTGCCGCTTTTTTACGTGAGGCAGGCATACAACATCATCTTTCAAAGACAGATACCACACCTTTTAAATCTCGTTTTTTCCTAAAACCGGAGAATCCTATTGGTGAAAAAATAGTATTCGGATTGCTTTTATTAATCATTTTTGGAGCAATTGTATATCTGATGATAAAGTATGCTAAACACTTAATCACTTCATTTTTCAAACTAAATACTGTAACTTGGACCATTGCTGTCTTTTGTTCTGTTTTAGTTTTTTCAAAATTTGCAGACAGATTCCCTGGTAATTGGCGAGATGCTCATAATGATGTTTCTCTGCCAAAATCACATATTGAAGTGTGGTCACTTTTGGAAGAAAGTATAGAAATATTTATCCCATATTTAGTGATAATTGCCCTAACTCAATATCATCTAATAAAGAAAAAATAGAATAAAAAAGCCACCTTTAAGGTGGCTTTTTTTTTATTCTAGCGTTGCATCAATAAGTCTATCTAAATTATCTGTCATATTTTCCTGATAGCCTTCAAATTGTTCTTCTTTAACATCTGTTTTTTCAATCTTCGGACTAGCTAATTTTTCAAACAATTCATCAATTGACTTTTCTTCTTTATCTTCTTCTGCCTTATTTTTATCATTCTTTTTAGAATCATTTTCAATAAGCTTCTTAGTTCTTATCAAATCTTTGGTTTCCTCAGGAATTAAGCCTTCTATCGGTTTTGCAAACTCACCGGCTAATTGAAAATATTTAGATTCCTTAAACATCCCTTCATCAACTTCTTCAGGTAATATCCACGAAACCAAAATATTAAACAATATAACAATTAAACAAGCCCTAACAACACCAAACAGCAACCCTAAAACTCTATCAAGTTTACTTAATTTACTTGATCGAACTTTTCCGATAAGTGCATCTGTGCTAAATAGCCAGACAATATAAAAAACAATTAAAATAATCAAAGATGTAACTATTGATGCCATTATAGAACTTGCTATATAATTTTGAGTAAAAGGTGTCAATATCGGTAACAAATAAAAAACCAATATTGAAGCCAAAATCCAACCGATAATGGATAATACCTCTTTTACCAAACCTCGGCACAACGCTATAAAAGCAGAAATTATCGTAATAATTAAAATTATAACATCTAAGTTATTTAATGGTTGCATAAATTATCTCCTAATTAAACCAATTTATCAAACGATTCACATTACCGATTTCATAGTACGAAAGAGCTGTTGTTTTTTTATCTTTCCCAAATGAGGTAGGAACAATAGCGTTTGAAAACCCTAATTTACAAGCTTCTTTTAACCTAAGCGATGGTTGGCTGACTGCTCTTATTTCACCGGATAACCCTATTTCTCCAAACACCACCATATCTGCCGGTAGAGGCTTATTAGTAAGAGATGAAATAACTGCCATAGCAACAGCCAAATCTGCCGCCGGTTCTGAAATTTTAAGTCCTCCGGCAATATTTAAATATACATCCTGTGAACTAAAATTCATTCCGCAACGAGCCTCTAATACTGCTAATATCATTGCTAATCGATTAGAATCCCAACCTACAACCGCACGTTTCGGAGTTGAATATCCTCCGGGGCTTACTAATGCTTGAATTTCTACCAACACAGGTCTTGATCCTTCTATACCGGCAAACACACAAGATCCAGATACGTTACCTTGTCTTTCTGCTAAAAATAAGGCAGAAGGATTTTCTACTTCAACCAACCCCTTTTCTTGCATTTCAAAAACACCTATTTCATCAGTTGCTCCGTAACGATTTTTAACAGCACGCAAAATTCTGAAATGATGACCTCTTTCTCCTTCAAAATACAAAACTGTATCTACCATATGTTCTAAAACTCTCGGACCGGCAATAGCTCCTTGCTTTGTAACGTGACCGACAAGAAACAATACAAAACCTTTACGCTTTGCCAATTTTATCAATTCATATGCACAGGCCCTAACTTGCGAAACACTTCCCGGAGTTGATTCTACATTTTCTAAATACATTGTCTGTATAGAATCTATAATAACTATTGACGGATTTGCCTTATCCAGTGTTGCAACAATATCTTTAACCTCCGTTGTGCTGGCAAGTTTTACCGGAGAATTTGCCAAACCCAACCTCTGAGATCTGATTCGGACTTGATCAATTGCTTCTTCACCCGAGATATAATAACATTCATAATTATCACCTAAATTTGCAACTCCGGCGCAAACTTGAAGTAATAAAGTAGACTTTCCTATCCCCGGATCACCACCAACCAAAATTGCTGATCCGGGAACCAAGCCTCCACCGGTGACTCTATCTATTTCTTTAATATTAGTTGCAAGCCTTTCAAATGTTTGCAAACTGCCACTCAATGGAACAAATTCAATTATATCACCTTTTTTCTTATTCGGTAAAATAGAAAAACCTCCACCTTGCGATTTTTCTTCTTCAATTGTATTCCACTCTCCGCATGAATCACATTTTCCTTGCCATTTTGGATAAACCGCACCACATTGTTGACAAACATATTCTACTACATTTTTTTTAGCCATATCTTACACTTCCATTTTAATAGGTCCTTGCGAGCAACCATTAATAAATTGTTGAACATAAGGATTATCCGTTTTATCCATTTCTTTAACTGTTCCTTGCCAAATAATTTTACCTTTATAAAGCATTGCGACCTTGTCAGCAATTTTTCTGACGGAAGCCATATCATGAGTAATCGTTAAAGTTGTAGCACCCAACCCTTTTGCCGATTCAACAATCAAATCATTAATAACATCAGCCATAATAGGGTCTAATCCGGTGGTAGGCTCATCAAAAAAGATTATTTCAGGCTTTGTAATGATAGCACGAGCCAACCCAACCCTTTTTTGCATACCTCCCGAAAGCTCTGATGGAGATAAGTCTGCCACATCAGGAGCGAGTCCAACCTGTCTTAAAACCCTGATTGCCTCTAACTTTGCCTTTTCTCTGTCTTCTTTTTTATTTTCCAACAATGAAAATGCAACATTTTCCCAAACACTCAAACTATCAAACAGAGCACCACCTTGAAACAGCATACCCATTTTTGCATGAAAATTTTTTAATTTATTACCCTTTGCCCCTATCGTTTCATTATTGTCAATTTTTATAGAACCCATATCGGGAACGAGCAAACCTTGTATACATTTTATCAATACTGATTTTCCGGTTCCTGATCCGCCTATTACAACGAGTGATTGTCCGGCCTCAATATCCAAATCAACCCCGTTTAAGACATTTTTTTTCCCAAAAGACTT
Organism: Alphaproteobacteria bacterium; assembly: GCA_045644765.1. Taxonomy (GTDB): domain Bacteria; phylum Pseudomonadota; class Alphaproteobacteria; order RF32; family CAG-239; genus JAFTYO01. Next base: position 14,810 of record JAZRHM010000038.1, read on the forward strand.
GTGTAAATTACGAATAGAAATTTTTATATCTTTTGCCATTTAACCCTCACTATTTTGAGAAAAACATTTCTGTTAGAATATAGTTAAAAATCAAAATCAAAATAGAAGCAGAAACAACAGCATTTGTTGTTGCTTCCCCTACACCTTGAGCTCCTCCTTTTGATTTATATCCGTTATAACATCCCATCAAAGAAATAATAAAGCCAAATACTGCAGCTTTTACCAAACCTGATACAATATCAATTGCTTCCAGATATTCAAGGGTAGAATTGATATAGTTTGCAGGATTAAAACCAAGTTTATATACTCCAACAACATATCCGCCGAAAATACCAATAACATCACCAATCAATACTAAGACAGGCAATACAATAACTCCGGCCCATAAACGAGGGGCAACCAAATATTTAAACGGATTTGTTGATAACGTAACCAAAGCATCTATCTGTTCCGTAACTCTCATGGTTCCGATTTCTGCAGCCATAGCAGCACCTATTCTGCCAGCCACCATCAAAGCCGACAACACGGGGGCCAATTCTCTCGTAACAGAAATCAACACAACGGAAGCAACAGCACTTTCTGCACCAAAACGGGCAAAACCTGAATAACTCTGTAATGCTATTACCATACCGGCAAAAATAGTGGTCAGACCAACAACCGGCAAAGAATAAAATCCCATATCCATCAATTGGCGTATAAAGTTTTTTAAATAAAATGGTGGAATAAAACAGTGATATAAAGATTTAAATACAAACCTTGTCAACTCTCCAAGTCTGATAACGAACCTTATCAAGGGTTTACCTAAAGTTCTAAGAAATAATTCAAATTGTTTTTTTCTATTAACAGGTTTTATTGCCATATCTTTATTTCCTCATTTAACCATATGGTCATATTGTATTGATTTTTACCTATTTTTCAAGATTAGCTTTTAATTTTATAACAACCTTATCTGCAGCTGAAATTTCAAAAGGATATAGATCTATCATTGGTATTTTTATTGAATTATGAACATAAAATTTTTCTTCAGGCATACGTTCAATTTTTTTGATATCATCTATCAAATTAACTACCAACTTGACATCTGCCTTATCAACAGACTCAAACTTTGCAATTCCAACGCCACGCACTTCCAATAATCCTTTAAGCAATTTCGGCGCCTTAGCTATAAGCTTATCTCCAGACACATCGATATTTGTCCTATCATCAGAAACCAAAACAGCCCCTTTATATTCTATAAGTCTTAATGCTAAATCTGATTTTCCTGATCCCGACTTACCTAATATCAAGATACCTTTACCATCAATTGCAACACAAGTTGCATGTATATTATTTTCTTTCATAAATCATATCCGGTTGTCTGGGAGCTTGAAACAATCTGTTTTGTTTTTCTTCAGAAATAACCTCTATTTCAAACCTACGTGATGTTGGAGAAAGTATACTTATATTAACCTTAAAACAATCCCTGGGCAAATACATTCCCATTTTTTCAGGCCATTCTATTAAACAAACATTTTCGTAGATAGCTTCTTCAATATTTAACTCCCAAATTTCTTCAGCAGATTTCAAACGATAAAGATCATAATGATAAATATCAAAAGAATTTGCTTGATAAACCTGAACTAAAGTAAATGTAGGGCTCGGCACTTCTTGCGCATTCGTCAGATTTTGAACAAATGACCTACTGAAAACACTTTTACCAACCCCAAGCGTTCCAAATAATGCAAACACATCACCTTTTCTACTAATTTGCGCAAATGACTTAGCCAAGGATTCGGTATCTTCTTGCTTATGACAATCATAAACATAAATCATATTCCGAACATTCCTTTTTTCTTTTTCTTTGTAACAACTTTTATTTTGGGCTTACGAGCTTGCATTTTACGCCAATCCCATGGCATATAAAATTGACCTTGCCACAAACCTCTTGTATTTTCTTGAGCTTGCATTTCATATGGATAATAGATATCAGTTACATTTACATTGGCAACAGCCCAACCGGCATTAACTAAAGCGGCACCTAAATCATAAGGTCCGTAGGAACATGTTCCTTCCATATCTCCTTTTGTGTTTTGACGTATTACATGACATTCAAGTTCATTATCACCAATCCAATTTTTCAACCACATTGCCGCTTCTCGCCCGCAGTTATAAGAACGACCGCTTCTGTTAGCACACATTTGATTAGATTCCGGAGCGTCAATACCATATAGCTTAAAATAGTTACCATACATAATCAAAGTATCGCCATTAACCACCCTTACAGGACCATATACAACCGGATAATCATTAGGATTAAAAGGTTTTTGTTGTTTTGGTTCCTGTTTCCCCGAAAGCGAAGAAATAACGCCACTAATAAAACCTCCATTGCTTTTATTTTCTTGTTTGCGTTCTTTTACAACCTTTTCATGACTGGATACACTCTCATCTCCATATAAACTGGCATTGTGAAGTGAATCATTACTGCTTTTATCAGAAAAATCAGCATTAATTTTATTTTTATATACTCTGCCTTCAACCGCTTCAGATTCAATTTCATCACTTTCCCTTGTATCAAAACTCATATTTGTTTCAGAGTTATCCTGTGATGCCGATGTCGTTGTTTCACGGCCTATAAATTTCAAAATAGCATCACCGACACCACCAATACCATTATTGAACATACCTAAAGAATACATTATAAATAAAACTATAGCTGACAAAATCAAAAAAGATGGTAAACAACCTATACTTCGCCAAACCATTTTTCCAAAAACATATAATACGATAAGCCCTATTATGATGCCAAAAAAACCAATTCCTTGCATAAGTATGCTATTACTCTGTGTTCCGGCCCCACCCATAGAGATCAAAAACAAAAAAGCCAACCCAAAAAATATTTTCTTCATAAAAACCATAGCACACCCTCATATTGTAAAATATGTCATATTAGAACATATAAAAAATAATATTGCAACACCTATTCATATAATTTAGGCAAAGGTGTAGTATTTTTTTTCGTATGTTCTTTCTTTTTCATTATTTTTTTATAGCTTTCAACAAAAGCATCAGCATTCCAATTTTGATCATCATTCGGATTATATAATTTTGCAACAAGAATATCTATTTGTTTAGCAAAATCGGCACTGTTTGATGCTTTTGCCACATCATTCAATGTCGTAATATTGTTATTGTAGTAAAAAGCAATTCCCCAAGAAATCAAAGCATCTCTTAAAGCTCTGTAATCTTTTGCGTAAGCCTTTTTAATTATAAAATCAGGATATTTTCTTTGTTCACATTGAGGTTTTATATTTTTATTATATCTGCATCTGAATATATGATAGCCTAACAACATTCCAAAAATAAAAAACACAACCCCAAAAGATATTACATGTTCAAACCGGATTTTTCTTCCATCAACACTCTGAATATTTTCAGATATGTTTTTTTGATTATTATTTTCTTTTTCCGATAATATAGTTTTCATATTCGGATTTGATTTAACCATAATTTTTTGTGGTTGAATTTCTGCAACTTCAAGTTTTTGCTTCTGAACATTAAACCATTCAACTTTTATTGCCGGCAAAACTATCTCACCTACCGTTTGCGGTATATAAACATTTACAACTTTTTGTATCGCCACAGGTTCTCCATTTACCAATTCACCAAAAACGGTTCTTTTTTGCGGATACTGTTTTAAATGTGCTGAATTTTCAAACCTAATTTCAGGTAATTGCGTATCTGTTACCCCTACAACTTTAAGCTCAATTTCACGACTAAAGGCCTCACCTTCAATAAATTCAGTATTATCAGTATAATTTGCCTTGAGCTCTACATCTTTTGCCGGCAACCACCACTGACCTTTATAGCCTGTCGGAACAGGCAATACTTCTATATTTTTAGCTGGAGAAACTAAATTTACCGGCACATTAAAGCCAATGTTTGACGGGAAACCTATATTCAAACTTAACATATTTCCGGCAAAAATGCCACCGGCATTATTCGACAACGTGTAACCATCAAATCTGACTGCAGGAATTACAAGTTTTCCACTTTTTTGCGCAAATAAAGCATATTTAAAAATAATTTCTCTGACATTTTTACCATTTATATATCTAGATACCACATCTGGCTGTCCGAGTTTTTTTATAATCCATTCATCCGAATTGTCAAATACAGGCTCTGATCCTTGTAAACCGCCAATATCAGTGATTATAACATTATAATTGATCATTTCTTGAACATACGGCATTTTCTTATCTTCAATTTCTGTTCTTATTGAATAAGAAGGCTCTGTATCTGCAGAAGCAACTCCCTCAGTTCCTTCCGGTAATACTTCAATTTCTATCTCATTTGAAAAATCTTTACCCACCTTAATTGACGGGATGGTCTGCTTACCTTCTTTTTTTGCCGCAAGCATTGTTTGCCATTTAGTTGTTGAGCTTGTTTTTGCATTTATTACATAGCTACTATGCGAAACAGATGTAGAATATACATTGTAATCAGAGTATAACACGCTAAAATCGGGTTTTTCATTTATATTATCGTCAGCTGTTAAAGTTAAAATAAATAAATCTCCCTGAGGTATAATGCTTTTATTTACGCTTGCCGTTATATTAGCTGCTTTGACATTAAAACTGAATAATAAACCGATAATAAACAATATTTTTTTCATGTTATTCTCCATATCTGTTTTTTGAATATTCTTTTTGAATAAAAGCTTTTAATAATCCGCCTTTATCCTCCGGTATTTCTCTGAATTTTTGAGTTCTTGCTTGAACTTCTTCATCATATTTTTCATCCTCAGGTCCTGTTTTAGATTGCGCTCTGGGTATCTGTTGTTCTTCTGTACTTTTATTCATATTTGTATTTTTATTATTTTCCTGATTTTCCTTCGAATTGTCCTTGCTTTCTTCATTTTCTTGCTCATCTTGAGCTTGAGCTGACGCCATAGCATTCTGTGCTTGAACCTCCTGATTGTTTTTATCTTCATTTTGATTTTGTTCTTGTTCAGCCGTCTGATTTTGCTCACTCTGATTATTATTTTTTTCCTTATCTTGTTGATTTTGATTTTTATTTTTTTGATTATCTTGTTTTTTATCCTGTTTTTGATTTTTTGAATTATTTTGCTGTTGTTGTTTTTTCAAATATTCTAAATTAAATTTTGCATCAGCGTGATCCTTATTTTGTTCAAGAACTTTTTCATAGGCTTTTATAGCATCATCCAATTTTCCGCTCTTAGCTAATGCATTACCATAGTTATACATAGATTGCAGATCTTTCTTATCTGCCAAAAGTTTTATTGTGTTTTCAAAATCACCCGATTTATAATATGCTGCAGCTTTCCATTTATAGTCATCAAATTTCTGAGCTGCTTGAGCATATTTTTCACGCTCAAAATCCTTCATTGCCAATTGATTGTCACTAAATAAAAACCCCGCTTGTGCTGTTGAATTAACGCATAAAAACAATATTAAACCAAATACCCCTTTTCTAAAAAAGTTCAAAACACAAAGCATCGGAATAAACATCAAATACCAACCATAATCTTGCCAATCTGATGTTTTATTCTTACCTTTTTGGAAATTATTTTTATTAGCTAAAATTTTATTTACAATTAAACCGATATCGTCATTAGCTTCAAATAAATCTCCATTGCCGGCTTGAGCAATTTGTTCTAACTTTGAATTCTTTTGCATACTCATATTAACAATATTAATAGTATATCCATCTCGTTTGGCTTTATTAGCTTCATCCAAACATAATCCGAAATTCATCCCTACATCACCTGTATAAATAAACACTGTACCATTTAAATATCCTGCATCTTTTATACTTTTTATTGCTAAAGCAATTGCCCTATCAAGCCTATCTCCATTTACAGGCATAATCTCCGTACTAATAGCATCAAGTAAATTAATAATCAGCTGATTATCTACTGATAAAGGAGAAATCAAAAACGGTTCTTGAGTATACACAATCAACCCGGTTTCTGAAGATTGAAGCTTATTTAATAGCTGAATAATTTCTATTTTTGCTCTCTGTAAACGATCCGGTTTTATATCAGTTTGCAGCATATCTGATGATAAATTCAATACAACCATCACCGGATTTTGATTATTTAAGGCATTTGTTTCCACCCTTTTCCATGTAGGTCCTGCTGCTGACACAACCGCGCAGACAAGCCCTAAATACATTAGGAAGACACCTGTTTTCCGTTTAGAACTTTTTCCCTTCACCAGTAAAAATTCCAAAAGTTTTTTATCACAAACTTTCTCCCAACTGCTCAAATTTGCAACATTTTTAAAAAGATAAAAATAAAAGAACAGTGGAACAAACAATAAAAGTAATATCCATGGTCGTAAAAAATGAAAATTTCTTATCAATTCTTCAAACATCTACCTTCTCCTATATGCATACATTAAAAATGATGCTAAGAAAAATGCCATTAATAACGGAATATAAAATAAATCTACTCGTGGATATATATAATTTTGTTCTGACATAATCGGTTCTAATAAATCTATGGATTTATATACATTAACTAAAGAGTTTAAACTATCGGCACGAAAATAATGTCCTTTTGTTTCATCTGCCAACTTTTTTAACCCCACTTCATCAAGTCCGGATATCATATTACCGAAAAAAGAGCTTGCCAAAGAAGAAAAACCATTACCGCCGACACCTATGGTATAAACTTTTATACCTTCATTTTTTGCCATTAAAATTGCTTGTGGTAAACTAAGGTTTCCATCATTATTTTCACCATCAGTCAACAATATAATAACCTTATTATCTAAACTTCCTTTACTATTTTTAAGCGTTTTAACAGCTAAACCAAGTGCATCTCCGATAGAAGTAGAATTTCCGGCCATCCCTGCTTGCATAGACCATAAAATTTCTTGTATTGCATTTCTATCATATGTGAGAGGAGCTTGCAAATAAGCTCTTGTACCAAAAAGTATCAAACCTAATTTATCACCCACTCTTCTCTCTGCAAAATCAGATACCACTGCTTTTACGGCGCCAAGTCTGTTTAACCGTTTCCCTTGAAAAGAAAAATCATCTTCCAACATAGAAGTGGAGATATCTGTCACCATCAAAATATCTCTTGATTTTTCTTCTACTCTAATCGGCTCTCCAATCATACATGGACGCATCAAAGCCGCGACCAAAAACAACCAGACCAAAAAGACAGACCACCATCTAATATTTATTGCACTCTCTGTTGAAAAACTTTTACTATTAACCCCTTCTTTATTTTCTATATTTGTAAAATCTTGAATAAAAGGAACTTTTAATGCATCACCATACAAACCTTTTACGGCAGGCAATAAATATCTTATGATAAAAGGAATAAAAATAAGAAAAAACAAATAAGGATATTCAAAACTAATCATAAATTTTCTCCTATCCAGTTTTTTACATATTTTTTGATTATTTTATATATTTTCTTATCATAAACTTCTTTTTTTTGCATATAAGGCGCATAAATAAGTAATTCGGCTGCTTGACCATCTATTTTCATTTTACAATGTTTATTTAAAAATTCAATCCAATCAATTCCGTACAAACTGACAGCATCTTTATACTTATATAAGCAAACTCTTCTCAATATTTCTGAAACTTCTACAATTGATTGAACATCATCCTTTGTAGCTTTTTTTAACAAACTTAAAGCGTAATATTTTTTACTTTTTGCATAAAGAAACTTAGACAATCGATATGCAAAATAAACCGCAATCGGAATCAATATAACAAACCACCAACCATAACCCATAGGAAACCACCATATAGGATCAGGAAGATGTATATCTTTCAGTAACGGCAAATTATCCATTTATAAACCTCTAACAACACTTATAAATCTATGATGAAATATTTTAAATATCAATAGACTTTAATCTAAATATACAATTTGCTCACAACTTACAGCCCTGTCTTTTGATTTAATTTTAAAATATCTATAACAGAAAAAATTGTCATAAATTGTTCAAAAACTTTATAAATTTGTTTTCCCCGCAAATTGCTCTTAAATAAAGAACATGGCTCAAACATATTTTCTCTGGTATTTATTGCTATCAAAACTTTATCATCATTAAAACTAAATTGTATATTAGTTCCGCCATATAGTTCTTTAAGCTTTAGCATTCTTTCCATAAAAGCCGTAGTCAGTAAATATCTGGCTTCAATCTGATTTTGAGAATATGCTTCAAAACTATTTTCAAATACAACATCTTCCAACGCAACTTTTTGAAAACCTTTAGGCTTATTTAAGGCGTTCATCATTCCTCTGTCTTTTACCACAAAAGTATGATGTGAAAATTTTTTATTCATATCAAGCTCAAGAACAACACCTAAAAAAGTTATAACATTATATCTTGTTTTCATATGACATACATGGTTGCTAATAAGCTTTTCTTCACAAATTCTGACCCCTACTCCATCATATGTTCCTAAAAAGCAATCATCCGTATGTAGCTCATCAAAAGCCGGAAATATATAACTATCCTGTATATCATAATATGACAAGCCTACCTCCGGCTCATATCTAAAGCCATCAAAAAATTTCATAAACATATTCATGATATCAGTTTTTGTTTCTTTTTTATACTTTGTAAAAGGTGCTCTTAAAACATAAACCGTAATTGTATAAATTCCGCCAATAACATATGCACTAAAATCATTTGGACCGCAATAATTCCAAACAAGTCCAATCATTACCGGCACAATAAACAAAGACATTAAAATGAGTATCGTAAAATTTGTTACATACTTTTTTCTTATTTTTTCTTTTTGAAACATCAGCGGATATATATTACGCCAATAATATTCATCAAATTTAGCTCTGATTTCATTTGCAGATTGCATTATTTAAAGAACTCCGTGCTGTCTATTGCTTTCTTTGCAGAAGCTTCTGCTTCAAAAAACGGCATATCAGCTTTAACACCTATCATACCGGCAATAACATTTCCCGGAAAAATCTCAACTGCATTTTTTAAATCATTAACGCTGGCATTATAAAAACGACGAGCCGCTGCAATATGTTCTTCCACTTCGTTGAAACTTTGCATAGCCTGTATCATTGTTTGGTTAGATTTTAAATCAGGATAATTTTCAACCGAAAGCCAAAAATCTTTAAGCTTACTGTCAATTAAATTGTTAAGCTCCATCATTTCTTTAGGCTCTCCATCAAACGATTTTTTCATTGCTTCGGTTCTCAGCCTAACAATTTCGGTCATCAACTCCTTTTCATGTTCCATAAATTTTTTAGCCATATTAAGTAAATTTGGTATCAAATCATAACGTTTTTTCAGTTGCACATCAATTCCTGCCGTGGCTTCTTTTACTTTATTTTTCTTCTTTATAATCGATACATATAATGTATAAAATACAACAAGCAAAATACCTAGCACAATCCATATCATTTCGAAATCTCCTTAATGGGTTAAAATAATTTTATTATAAGATAATCTTTTCTTTATAATAAATCGTTAATTCTTTGTCTGTATAGTAGCACTAATTTAAGGAAGATTAAATGCTAAATATCATATTTATAACATTTTTTTTATCAGCTTTTATTATGGCCGTTTTTCAAAGCCTGTTTTTCGGCAATACTGAAATATGGACACTATTGGTAAACGAGTTGTTTGCATCAGCAAAATCAGCATTTACTATTTCTATCAATTTAACCGGCATGTTATGTTTATGGCTAGGTTTATTAAAAATTGCAGAAAACTCCGGACTTACCGAACTTCTAGCTAAAGCATTAAAACCATTATTTAGAAAAATCATGCCTGAAATACCCGATAATCATCCTGCTATAGGTTCAATGGTGATGAATATTGCTGCTAATATGCTTGGTTTAGACAACGCAGCCACCCCCATGGGATTAAAAGCCATGGAGCAAATGCAAGAATTAAACAAACAAAAAGACACAGCTTCAAATGCTCAAATTATGTTTATGGTTATAAATGCTTCTGCCGTTACCATAGTTCCGATAAGTATACTGATGTACAGAGCAGAGCTCGGTTCATCAAACCCCAGTGCTGTGTTTATACCTATATTAATTGCGACATCTCTCTCAACATTAGCAGGCTTTTTAGCAGTTGCTTTTACACAAAAACTTTCAATATTTAACAAAACAGTTTTTGCATATATTGGAGGCTTTATTCTTTTTATTGCAGCTATTACTTACTATTTTTATTTACTGCCTCCTGACACAAGAATAAAAGTTTCTGTTAACGGCAGCAATTTTATACTGTTTCTTATAATTGCTCTTTTTATATCTGCCGGTGCTGTAAAAAAATTAAACGTGTATGAAACATTTATTAATGGTGCAAAAGAAGGCTTTGATATTGCTGTAAAAATAATTCCTTATCTAGTTGCCATGTTAACGGCAATTGCCGTATTCAAAGCTTCTGGCCTTATGTTCTTATTCACAGATGCTGTAGAATATATTTTGCAAAAACTAAATTGGAATACAGATTTTGTTCCCGCTCTTCCTACCGCCTTAATGAAACCATTATCAGGAAGTGGTGCCAGAGCGATGATGATTGAAACTCTTCAAACCTATGGTGCAAACAGTTTTGAAGGTTTTGTATCATCTGTCATACAAGGGTCAACCGAAACAACATTTTACGTATTAGCAGTATATTTCGGAGCAGTAAAAATTGTAAAAACACGCCACGCATTACCTTGTGCCTTATTTGCAGATTTTATCGGAATTGTTTCTGCTATATTACTATCTTACTTATTTTACTGAGGAGAAATCATGAAAGTTCTTTTACAAAGAGTAAAAAAAGCTTCCGTAACGGTCGACGGACAACTAATATCTTCTATTAATACAGGTCTTCTTATTTTTCTGGGTGTTGAAAAAAATGACACCGAACTTAATGCTGATTATTTGGCAAAAAAAACTGCAAATTTACGAATTTTCGAAGACGAAAACCAAAAAATGAATCTTTCAATTCAAGATATAAAAGGTGAAGCTCTTGTCGTATCTCAATTTACATTAGCAGGCGATACAACCAGAGGAAACCGTCCCGGATTCGAAAACGCAGCAAAACCTGAAACAGCTTTAAAAATTTATAATTATTTTTCAAAACAAATTACAAATTATGGTATAAATGTTAAGAACGGCATTTTTCAAGCTGATATGAAAGTTGAACTTATAAACGATGGTCCCGTAACTTTTATGCTTGAAAAATAATTAGTTACTCAGTGTTCTGCCTAACTCTCTTGTCTCGAGTTTTTCTTGTTCTTTATGTTCGATTTTACGCACAGCGGCATCTCCGGCTTGTTCTATCAATTTTGAAAGCAATCGAGATGCTATTTTTTGATTATCTTCTTCAGCACCAAACAAAACAAAACGATTTTGATATTCGCTTACAATTTCTTTTTCCAATCCCTCAACTTCCAAGACCAATGCCATATGTAAACGTTTGTTACCTGCATCTAAAGCGTCAATTTTTGCTTTTAACACTTTTGGTGTAACAATATAATCGGCAATTTCTGCATCTTCCGTTAAATAAAAATACGGATTGTTTTCAATATGTTTTTTCAGTGAATTTGCATATTTAACTGATTTTGTTCCGTTAAAATATTCCAAGCTTTTAACATGAACCAAAGCCAAATTCTCCGGATTATTAGGTTTAATGCTTACTTCATTTTTAACATCTTCCACAATCTGCGCAACTTCGTCTACCGTATTTTCACTTTTTTTATCAACAAATTCACTACGCACGGATTGTATATTTCCTTTTAAGATACGACCTTTTACTTCAACACAAATTTTACCGTCATCATCTTTTGTTGTCTTTACCGTCAAATCTTCAACATATTCATCAACAAAACGATATATCATAACATTTAAATCATGATCCGATAATGCACTTATATCTTCTTCTAAATCATGCATCTTTTTGACAGCTGTAAAAACAGCTTTATCAGACGCTCTTAATCTTGCGCTTGATTTGCTTTCATCTTGTATAATTTTTTCACAAGCTTCAGCCGAAATATCGACATAAATATCATCGGCTCGGACATTATGCACGCATATGCATAAAAGAAAAATTACGGAAAATAAAAACTTCATTATAACCACGTTTTAGAATTTTCTGCCTTTTTAACTATTTCCACCCACGTACCAACAATATTACCGTCTTTGGTATATAATATTACTGTATATTTAATTGCAGGAACGGTCTTGCTTATCGTATCAAACCAATCTACATATGTCTCCAAATAATAATCGTTGTTATTTTCATCATCTGTTACGGCATACGTAAAAGAGGCCAACAATTTTCTTTTAAACAAAGCCACACCTTCTGCGGCACCTGCAGGCAAGTCATCACTTTTAACTTCTATAGGTTTTACATAAAGCAAAACATTAGGCTTAGCCCCATACACCGAACCTGTATCTTTAACAAATCGGCTAAAAACTCTCGAAGATGCTAATTTATACGCTTCCGGCATAGCAGGAATAACTTCTTTTACACTATTATCCTGTTCATTGTCTTCCGATAATATACTGCAATCTCCACAACCACAATTTATCACCTGCTTATCCTTAGGGCAATTTCTACGAGGTTTTACCGGAAGTTTTTCTGTAATACGAGGTCTTAAGACTTCTTGCAAAGGCTCGCTATTAACACATTTACACGGATTAACATCTAAATTGTTCTCTGTATTCTGACAAGGCAATTGCTCTACGGTTACGATAGGACAACCAATTTCATATTCCGGGGTATGGATTTCATAAACCTGCTGCCCTTCGCAAGGGCATGAAACATCTTGCATACCTGAAGCACATGCTGCAAGTAAAACACACAATCCGGGTAAAAGTACTTTTTTCAATGTTATTCTCCCAATATTCTCACTAATTATGTCTGATAATAAACAACTTTATTATAAATTGCAATTTATTTATATTATTTCTTACAATATATGTTTGCTTTTTAAAGTAAAATATTATAGTCTTGCGAAAATTGAATAAGGATATTGAAAATATGTTATTAACTTTTACTGCGATATTAACTACAATCTTAGTGCTAATTCGCCCTTTACAAAAGAATCCTTTCTTCCTAATACACTATGCTCTCGTATTAGGAGCTGCTTGGTATACTCAAACGTATATGTTTAAGGTTACGCCATTTGTGTACAAAACATTTTTGCTATTTATTGTATATCATTTAGTTTCAATAAATTTAGTAACAATTATAGCCTATGCATCTGATAAAAGAGCAGCCCAAAAAGGGAAATGGAGAACCTCAGAAGCTCAGCTTCATACTCTTGAATTTTTAGGAGGTTGGATTGGGGCTTTTCTTGCCCAAAAAATATTCAGACACAAAAACAAAAAGAAAAGTTATCAAGCCATGTTTTGGCTTATGCTTGTTTTTCAATTTTCCGTTATATACTATATTCTAACATTTTTAAAAATTATAAGATAAGGTCTAGCAATGTCTAAAAAACAACAAATAGAATTAAAAATGAGTTTTCACGAACACTACAAAATTATGTGGCCATTTGTTAAGCCGTACACATTCAGAGCTTTACTTGCAATTTTAATAAGTATTCCGATTGGAGCGTTAGACTCTGTTGTGGCTCTTTCATTAAAGCCATATATGGACATCGTTTTAGTTGATAAATCTGCTCAATCTCCTACTTATATACCTTTTTTAATTATTGCGTTTACTACGTTACAAGGTGCGCTTAATTATGCTGCAACATATATGAACACATGGGTCGGAACAAAAATAAACCATGACCTGAAAAGACATTTATTTAAAAAGTTACTTTGTTTTGAAACTTCTTTTTTTGATAATAACGGCTCCGGTATGATATTACAACGTTTCAATACCGACTGTAATACTGCATGCAGCGGTCTTTTAGATAATTTAAAAACCTTTATATCAAGATTCTTCTCATCAGTATCTTTAATTTGTGTATTGTTTTACAACTCATGGCAATTAGCAATTATTGCTGTAATTGTTTTACTATGTGCTCTCATGCCATTATCATCTGTTAAACGTCGTATAAAAAAATCCATCACTCAGAACGTTGAAGAAACAACCAAAATTTACACAAATTATAATGAAACTCATAGCGGCAACAAAACAATTGCCTCATACAATATGCAAAAATTTATTTATGAAAAATTTAATGGAACACTCATAAAAATATTCAAACTGACGATGAAAGTTGTACAAAAAACCGGTTGGATGACTCCTTTAATGCATATCATTGTTTCTGCCGGTATCGGCGGTGTAATATGGTATGGAAGCACACTTATTGTGGAAGGCACCATTTCTGCCGGTAACTTTGTTTCTTTTATTACGGCTCTTATCTTGTTATACACTCCAATTAAAAGTATCGGAAAAAGCTTTAATAATGTTCAAACTTCATTTTTAGCAATTGAACGTATTGTGGAACTGTTAAATATTATTCCTACAATCAAAGATTGCGACAACCCGAAAACATTGAAAAAAATTAAAAAAGAAATTGAATTTAAAAATGTATATTTTGAATATGTAACAGATTCCCCTGTATTAAAAAATATAAATTTAACGGTTAAAGCCGGCAGCAATATTGCAATTGTCGGAAACTCCGGTGGCGGTAAAACAACGATGGTAAACCTTTTACCCAGATTTTATGAAGTATCAAACGGAAAAATCTTAATTGACGGCATCAATATACAAGACTATTCTTTAGAATCACTCAGAAATAATATTGCCGTTGTTTTTCAAGATAACTTTTTATTTTCCGGTACTATAAGAGATAATATTTTGTATGGTAAACCTGATGCCAGTGAAAAAGAAATAGATAAAGTATTAAAAATGGTTTACTTGGATGAATTTGTAAAAGGATTGGAAAACGGTCTAGACACCGAAATCGGTGAAAGAGGAACACTTCTGTCAGGTGGCCAAAAACAACGACTTGCCATAGCCAGAGCTCTGATAAAAGATGCACCGATTGTTGTTTTAGATGAAGCCACATCAGCGCTTGATAATAAATCAGAAGCAGTTGTCCAAAAAGCTATTGAAAACTTAATGAAAAATCGAACTGTGTTTGTTATAGCACACCGACTATCAACAATTAAAAATGCCGAACAGATTATTGTGATGAACGATGGCGAGATTGTTGAACAAGGTACACATGATGAATTACTTAAGATTCCATCAGGAGCATATACAACACTATATAATGCACAATTTAAGAAAAAATAAGCGCAACATTGCCATATTTAAAAGAATTTATAACATGAAAATAGGTTTTCAAGGCGATATATTCAGCAACGCAGAAGAAGCTACCGATAGGTTTATAAAAAAACTAAATGTGCAAAATGTAGTTCCGGTTGCTTTAATAACCTCAAAAAACGTTGTTTCATCATTAATCAATAAAGAAATTGATTTTGGTGTTATGGCAATCAAAAATTCCATCGCCGGAGATGTCGCAGAAACAAAAGAAGCCTTAACAGAACATATTGAATTGGTTGATACTGCAGAAATTGACATACATCACTGCTTATTTACAAAAAACAATCAAGCAAAAATACATTGTGTAGCTTCACACATTCAAGCGTTGATGCAAACTGTAAATAACAGGAAAAAAATATTAAATAATGTTATTGAAGTTGAATGTATTGACACGGCTCTTGCCGCCAAAATGTTATTTAGTGGTGAATACCCTGAAAATTACGCCGTAATTTGCCGAAAAAATGCCGGTAATTTTTATAACCTACATTTATTAGCAGAAAACATTGAAGACGATAAATCTAACAAAACATTGTTCGGATTATTCAAGCTTAAATAAACTTACTGCAAAGCACCACTTAACGGAAATAAAGCTTGTTGCGGAGAAACATGCTGTGTCATAACAGCATTAAACACCGGATACATATGTTCACATTCGTTTACGGCAATTTGAATCATCTGATTAATTTTATCTTCAAAGTTATCTTCATATGACGGCAAAATTACCGAATGTTTGAAAATAGGCATTTTATGCTCACTCCAATAAGAAAAATGTCCAAGCCACATATTTTCATTTACCATAGCTAAAAGCTCAAACACCTTACTTAAATCACAAATATCAATATTTATATTCATCAAACATGAAAAATGTAAACATCTTAAATGCTCTTCCCATGCAAAAAACAAGAGCATATTATTCCACTTACCTTCAATTTCGACAACAACTTCATTATTTCCCCGACGTTCAAATTCAACTGATTTATTGCTAAAAATCAGCTCTATTGTATCCATCGGATTGTAAAAATTGTCAAATTTTGAAGCAGTCAGCATCAAATACACCTTATATTGAAAAAATAAACTGTTTTTACATTAGACCTGTCGAGTCGTTTTTAACAATAATGTTTAAAAAGTTTTCCACTAATTATATTTTTTTAAAAAAATAAACATTTTTTAAAAACGCAAAAACAATATGTTAACAATAAAAATAAAAAAAAATTATTTTATATGTGGATTATATTATTTTTTTTAATATAGTTTTAAGCAATTAATTTTGATGACACATTGTAAGGTATTATAAAAACATGACAGGAATTGCTTATCCGGATATTTCACCCATTATATTTTCAATAGGTCCCATTGCCATAAGATGGTATTCTCTAGCATACTTAGTAGGAATTGTATCTGCATGGTTCTTAGTATCAAAAAACATCAAAAAATATAAATTACCTATCACTAAATCTAATTTGGAAGATTTAGTTTTTTACGTAACATTAGGTATCATTCTTGGCGGACGCATAGGCTATGTTTTGTTTTACGGGACTGATATTTTTTTGAAAAACCCATTAGAAATTTTTGCAATTTGGCACGGAGGTATGTCTTTTCACGGAGGCATCATCGGTGTTATAATCGCAATATATCTCGTTTCAAAAAAAATAAAATATCCATTCCTCAGTCTTACCGATTTGTCTGCTCTATATACTCCAATCGGTATTTTTTGCGGCAGATTAGCAAATTTTATCAATGACGAACTTTGGGGACGGGCCAGCACAGTACCTTGGGCTGTAAAATTTCCAAGTGGCGGTTACATACCAAGGCATCCTTCACAATTATACGAAGCATTTTTTGAAGGAATTTTACTTTTTATAATTTTAAATCTCTTATGGAAAAAACAATGGGTGCGTAAACATACCGGTTTTATATCGGGTATATTCTTATTATTATATGGTATATTTAGAGCTTTTATAGAACTTTTCCGACAGCCTGATGCTCAATTAGGGTTTATTTTCATGCACATAACCATGGGACAACTGTTATGTGTTCCATTCATAGTGCTTGGTTCTTGGATAATATATAAAGCTGGCAAAAACTCCAAAATCGATAATAACTTTTAAGCTTTTGATGTCATATTTTGTGTAAATTTATAAGTTCTTTGCACGGCTTCACGTGTACGCATTAAAACAGGTTCAACATCTGCATCGCTTCGTTTTTTCTCAGAAACTCCGGCAGAGATAGTAAGTTTGACAACTTGCTTTGATCCTAAAACAAATTCCGAACCGGCAATATTACGTCGAATAGTTTCTAAATATTCAAAACATTGCTTTTTGTCTTCATTTTTGAAAATCAAAATAAATTCATCATCATTATAGCGATATATATCAGCACCCATTGATGCTTCTTTAATTTTACTTACAAGCATTTTTACAAGTAAATCTGTTTGACGTATTCCAAAAACTTTCAGCAGTTTAATATAATCATCTATACAAACAACCCCCAGACTATATTTTAAAGGAAAGTTTTTACTGTGACGCAAATAAGTATTTAAGCTGTATAATCCTGTAAGTTTATCTCTAAAATAACAATAAACATCTGCATATATTGTAGATACCAATAAAATTAAAACTGCTAATGAACCATATAAGCTGATAGCCAATGGCGATTCGCTATTAAAAAAACCTAAAGACAAACTCAAAAAAGCAAAAAACTCTCCGTAAATTTTAATATTTGAAGTAGAGCTAATATATGACAAATATATCAATACATATACAATCCAACAAAACAATATAACTAGTTGGAAAAGCAATGTATAAGAGCTTTCTTTTGGGATAATATAATTTTCTATTACAACACCTTCTGCAAACAGCAAACAACATAAATAAAAATCAACTTTTTTTCCAAACTTAAAAAAATCTGCAATACAATATAAAGACCAATTAATCAAAAAGAATAAACCTAAAAATTTATAAGAAGATAACTCCCAAAATACTATTCCATAAGTTTTTTTGAGATTATTCAAAACAATATATACAGTTAAAACAGATAAAGCCAAAAAACCTTCTCTTGTTTTGTGAGTTGCAAACAAATAAAAGCCCCATATTCCAAACAACACAAAAAAAGATAAATGAAAAAAATCAGGTTCTGCAACAAAAGAAACAGATTTATCGCAATAATAGAATACACCTATTGCAAATAACATAGCAGGCAAACACACATCAAACATTGTCGAAAATATCTTTTTTGCCCACCGAAAAATCACTTTTAATTCTCCTGATAAATAAAATAACCTACCATTAGTATACAAAAACGATAGTTTAAATTTTATTTACACATTTTAAAATTGAACTATCACCATAAGAATAAAAACGATATTTATTATCAATTGCATGTTTATAAGCTTTTTTCATACGATCTGTTCCTGCAATAGCACAAATAAGCATAAAAAGAGTAGATTTAGGCAAATGAAAATTAGTAATAATCATATCTATAATTTTAAACTTATATCCCGGAGTTATAAATATATCAGTCGAACCTGCAAAAGGATGTAACACGCCGTTTTCATCTGCAGAACTTTCCAGTAAGCGAACAGATGTGGTCCCAACCGCAATCACACGTCTGCCTTCCTTTTTAGCTAAATTTATAATATCTGTCGTTTCCTTACTTATGATACCATATTCGGCATGCATTTTATGATTATCCGTATCATCTGTTTTTACAGGCAAAAAAGTCCCTGCTCCTACATGAAGTGTAACAAAAACCCTTTGAACTCCCTTTTCATCTAGCTTGTTCAACACATCTTTTGTAAAATGTAAGCCGGCAGTCGGTGCTGCAACAGCACCTTCATTTTGAGCATAAACCGTTTGATAATTTTCCTTATCATTATACTTATTCCAAAGATCTCCTCCCGGTTTATCTCTTTTGATGTATGGAGGTAAAGGCATAGAACCATATTTTTGTAACATCAAACCTAAATCATCTGCCAGACACAAAAACTCAATCAAAACACCATCTTCATCGTCTTTTTGAATAACTTTAGCCTTAAAATCAGATTCTTCCGCACTTATTTCATCTGTGTAAAAACAAATTTCATCTTCGGGTTTTAAACGCTTGGCATTTTTTATAAATGACCACCAAGATAAACCATTTTCAGGACGATATAAAGTCACCTCAACCAAAGCATTTCCTCTTTTACCATAAAGACGAGCAGGAATAACTTTTGTATCGTTAAAAACTAAAACATCACCTTTTTGTAATATATCAGGTAAATTATAAAAATATTTGTCACTAATGGTATGTTCATCTGATAAATCAAGCAATTTTGATCTATCTCTCGGACAAACCGGTTCTTTTGCAATCAACTCTTTATCTAGTTCAAAATCAAAAATTTCTACCTGCATAACTTTACCTTAATAAAACTCTTTACTTTCGGTGTTTATAGTATATAACATATTACAAAGCAAGTAATTTTTTTTAATTTTATCTCTTATTATTCAATTCAAAAATTATGAAAAAACGCTTAATTTTTAACCATTCATTAATTTTTCGCAATTTGACAAAAAAAATATTGAAATAAATGTTTTTTTAGTGTATACTGCCGAAAAATTGGAAGATTTTATACATCGGAGATATTTAGATATGGAACAAAGAACAGACATAACTTTTGAAGAAGCTGTAAGAATGCTCGAGAAAGATTTTTTCTCTTACCAAGAATATACTATAGACTCACTAATACGTATTGTCCAAGAAAAAGATCCTAATCATCCTGTTTTGCAAAAAGCAAATGAAAATAGAAATACTTATCAATCGCAAATGCTAATTGCTGATCGTATGAAAAGCAGTGTTGATGACTTAGGTGTATTTGCAGATAACTATTCTTACGATTCTTTCATCAACGAAGACGATAATTCTCAACTCAAAGAATATGTCGATCTTATTGATATTATGGAAAGAAAAGGCAAAAAAATTAAGCCTCTTGATGATGAACGTAAGCAAAAGTATATTGATTTGTTGTTTGAATCTGCAAAACTTAAAGCTTTGGCATCTTTAACCATCAATAAAGATTTTAATCAAAGAGGAAGTTTTGAAAGAGAACAATTACTCAAAGAAGAAATTAAAAACACCTTTTTCTCTGATTTAGCCAGTGCTTCAATTTCGGCATATATTGAAATGCCTAATAAAAAAGAATCTAAAATAGGTTCTGTGAATTATAAAAAATATATTGCCGAGCAACTTCAAAATGCTACCGAAGCATTTAAAAGGTTGGTTGATGGTAAACAACGCACAAAAACTTATGTCGATAATTTCTTATCATCATATGCTGATTCTGCCGTACAGTTGGAAGATCATATTAAATATATTCAAGAAAAAACAAAAGCATGGGGAAAATCAGCCCGCGACAAAATGTCCAGTATTGCTAACTACTTCCAAAAAAAGAAAAACAGTTTTGAAGAAACGGCTAATAAAATTTCTGAAAATAAATATGAGATATGGAAAAGTATCAAAGGAAGTTTTAAGGATAATAAGATTAAACTGATTGGAAACATCAGTGCCAGTACAGCATTCGGACTTGTTACCGCCGGAATTGCAGCCGGAACCATCGGTGCTCCTTTAACTGCGGCAGTTGGCGCATATGCTGCATATCACGCTGCCGGTTCTTGGGTATACCCGATTGTTGCCGAAATGAGAAAAATAAACCGCTTAAGACGTGAAAAAGGTGAAAAACCGTTAAAGTTTAAAGAGCAAATTGTTCAAGCTTGGAAAAATAAGACCTCAAAAGATAAAGGTAAAGACACATACAAAACAAGAAACACGTACATCGTAAACGGTATTGTCAACACCAGCTTAGCAGCCATAGGATTCGGATGCCTTAAAAACGGCTTAGAAGCTATTGATAATGTAAGAGATATAACAACAGGTATCAAAGATGGTGTAGAAGCAGTTCAATCTACCGGTCTTAATATGGATTTGGCAAACAGTATTGCTCAAACTAAACACGCCGTCAGCATGGGACGCATTGCTATTCCTCTTGCAGGACAATTCGCTGATGCCGGTATCACATACGGAATTTCACTTGCAGATCCGGATAATAAAGAAAAAGCCGAAGAAGCAAAGCAAACAGCCATTGCTGCATTGGTTGGTGCAGGATTTAGTGCTTTAGCACAAGGTATTGGTTATGCAGCAAGCTCACATTCAGCTGATATAAGTGAAAATATCAGCCAAAATGTAGAAGCTGTTAACACAGGCGCATCTGCACCTGAAACACACACTGGCTCATCAAACTTCTTTGGTAAACTGAAAAATATGATTGGTCTCGGATCAAAAGAAACAGAAGTAACCGCAGCTGCATTTACACCGGATACATCTACTGTTATTTTGCCAACCGCATCTGTTACAACAAATTTAGGACAAGATTCTTTATCTTTTGCAACAGATACTGCCAAAATAAGTTCAGATTCTATTACAGTTTCGGCTGTTTCTATTGAAATCGGCGCTCCGGAATCAGAAGACATAGTTGATATAAAATTCCCTGATACATACAGTGAAGAAATGGGTATCAGCCAAAAAGCGTATAATGTTTTGGTAAGCACAACTGAAGGAACATTAAAAGCGGCAACAGGTGAAGAAATTACTTTAGATAACGCTTATGCTAACTTAAGCGATGAAACTATGGCAAACTTTCCTAATCAAACAAGAGAAGAAGTTTTATACAAATTCAATCGCTTATATGCTTTCATGCGTAAAGCTTACGAAGTTGGTGACGGCACACTGCGTGAAACACCATCAGGTGCTGAATATCTTGAAAGTAAGTTTGCATCAATGAACCTTAACTTAAGTGAAGAAAAAATGGATGAATTGGTAACATTTGCTCAAGAAAACACTTATTCTTCCAGCAAAGAGCTTAAAGAAGGAATTAACAATTTGTTCCCTGATGGATTAGATGCAAAATCTATGTCAGCTTTAGTTACCACTATTCATAGTAATCAAAGATTTTATCAACACGCCGAAGAAATGGAGGCCTTGGTAAAATTGCTTGGTTGCGGAGAAGAGTTAAGCATTGAACAAGCTCAAAAAGTTAGTGATTTATTGGCACAAACAGATAATATCTTAGCTACCGGTAAAGAAAACACTCAACTCACAGGGTTAAACTTAAGCAAAGGATGCCTTGACGATGATGGTCAGTGGAAAACATTGACTGAACCTGAACCGGCTCCTGAACCTGAACCGGCTCCTGAGCCTGAACCGGCTCCAGAACCCGAACCGGCTCCAGAACCTGAACCGGCTCCAGAACCTGAACCGGCTCCTGAACCTGAACCGGCTCCTGAACCCGAACCAAAAGAAAAGAATGTCAGAGTTGTAAAATCTACATCTTCGAGAATCGATGGTGCAATTAATCAAGATGCCGCTGATAAAAGCAAAACTTTTGAAGGAGCCAGACAAAGACGTTGGGCAAGAAGAGCCGGTATAGATATGTCAAGAGATTGATATTGACTTTTCAAAAAAACTCCGAAAAACCATCGGAGTTTTTTTATTTTTAATTATTAGCAGTTTAATGCATTTTTTTGCTTGAAAAATTTATCTTTAATGATAAATTAGCAACCGAAATAAGTAAACGCCGTGCGGGGCTGTCCGCATAATTTTTTAGGAGAATAATATGATTCGCGTAGGTATTAACGGTTTTGGACGTATTGGTCGTTTAGTATTCCGTGCTGCTCAAAAAAGAAATGACATTGAAATTGTTGCTATCAATGACTTAATTGATGTTGAATATATGGCTTATATGCTTAAATATGATACAATGCATGGTCGTTTTGACGGCACTGTTGAAGTTAAAGACGGCAAACTCGTCGTTAACGGAAAAGCTATTCGTGTTACTGCAGAAAAAAATCCGGCTGACTTAAAATGGAATGAAGTTGAAGCTGAATATGTTGTAGAATCAACCGGCTTATTCTTAACAAAAGAAAAAGCTCAAGGTCACATTGATGCCGGTGCAAAATATGTTGTAATGTCTGCACCTTCAAAAGATGATACACCAATGTTTGTTTGTGGTGTTAACACCGAAACTTATCAAAAAGGCACACAATTTGTTTCTAATGCTTCTTGCACAACAAACTGCCTTGCTCCTATCGCAAAAGTTTTAAACGATGCTTTCGGTATTAAAGACGGTTTAATGACAACTGTTCACGCAACAACCGCTACACAAAAAACTGTTGACGGGCCTTCTGTGAAAGACTGGAGAGGTGGTCGTGCTGCTGCAGGAAACATCATTCCTTCATCTACAGGTGCAGCAAAAGCTGTCGGTAAAGTTATCCCTGAATTAAACGGCAAATTAACAGGTATGGCTTTCCGCGTTCCTACATTAGACGTTTCTGTTGTTGACTTAACAGTTAACTTAGCAAAACCTGCAACTTATGAACAAATCTGCCAAGAAATGAAAAAAGCATCCGAAGGCGAATTAAAAGGTATTTTAGGATACACAGAGGATGCAGTTGTTTCTTCAGACTTCTTAACAGATTCTCGTACATCTATCTTTGATGCTAAAGCTGGTATCCAATTAACAGATACATTTGTAAAAGTTGTTAGCTGGTACGATAACGAATGGGGTTACTCAAACAAAGTTCTTGACTTAGTAGCTCATATGGCAAAAGTTAACGGCTAATTTAAAGCTCTTATCCCCGCCGGTTTAAAGTGGCAATATGCTGACTTTTAATGACGGGGATACTTTTTTTATTATAAGGAAAAATTTATGAAAGAATATAAAACTATTGAAGATTTAGGTGATTTAAGCGGCAAAGTTGCCATGCTTCGTGCCGATTTGAACGTTCCTATGAATGAAAATTTTGAAGTTACCAATACTGCACGTATTGATCGCACTGTTCCAACTATAAAACTCTTAATGGGAAAAGGTGCTAAAGTTGTTGTTATTTCTCACTTCGGTCGTCCTGAAGGTAAAGGCGATATGAAAAACTCATTATCACATGTTGCTCCTGAGCTTCAAAAAGCATTAGGTTCAAAAGTTGTTTTTGTTGAAGACTGTGTTGGTGAAATTGTTGAAAATGCGGTTAAAAGCATGAAATCTGATGAAGTTTTATTGCTTGAAAACTTGCGTTTTTATAATGAAGAGAAAAAAGGAAATGAAGAATGGGCAAAAGAACTTGTAAAAGTTGCTGACGTATATGTGTCAGATGCTTTCTCCACTGCACACAGAGCACACGCTTCCATGGTTGCCGCAGCTCAAAACTTACCTTCTTCAATGGGGTTATTGATGGCCGAAGAAGTTGACGCTTTATCTAAAGGCTTGAACAATCCTGAACGTCCGTTGATGGCTATTGTTGGTGGTTCTAAAGTTTCTACAAAACTTGATTTATTAAATAACTTGGTTAAAAAAGTTGATAAATTGGTTATCTCAGGTGGTATGGCACATACTTTCTTAAAGGCAAAAGGCTTTGATGCTGTAAATGAAGAAAACTCTCTTGTTCAACCGGATATGTTAGATACAGCAAAAGAAATTATGACGACAGCTCAAAATAATAACTGCGAAATTTTATTACCGTTAGATTTAGTAGCTTCTAAAGAATTTAAACCAAATGCAGAACACAAAACTGTTGATTTAGATAATATTCCTGCATCCGGTTGGGAACTTTTGGATGTAGGCGAAAAAACTATCGAACTCATTTGTTCAAAGTTAGAAGAATGCAAAACTTTGGTATGGAACGGACCATTAGGTGTATTTGAAATGAAACCTTTTGACAACGCTACTAACAAAGTTGCAGAAAAAGCTGCAGAATTAACATTAGCTAGCAAATTAACATCTGTTGCAGGTGGTGGCGATACTGTATCTGCTTTAGCAAATGCCGGTGTTGCAGATAAATTTACATACATTTCAACTGCAGGAGGTGCTTTCCTTGAATGGATGGAAGGTAAAGAGCTCCCAGGTGTTGTTGTTATGAAAAAATAATATATCATACATATATCATCATTTTATCCCTCTTTAATTTTTTCAAAGAGGGATATTTTTTACTTGTAAATGTGTTAAAAAAATAAATTAAAGGGAAGGCACACCACCTTCCCTTTTAAACCATTATTCAAAGATATAACTTTTTACTTAAACGGCTCAACAGCAACAGTTCCGCCATCTTTAATAAGAGCCGCCTGTCCTCTTTTTAATTTATAATCAGACTGAGAGCCTAAATTTCTTTCAAAGATTTCTCCCATATTACCAACATCGGCAACAGCTAATCTCAGCCAATTTGGCTTAACGTTTAATAAGTGCCACAATATGTTATTATCTCCAAACAAACTAATATTTTCCGGAGTTCTCTTATAGGCAAAATCTACAGCATTATCCTTATTCATACCCATTTGTTCTGCAGCATACAATGCATTTATAACCCATTTTATCACAGATCTAAATTCATTATTTGCATAAGGTGTATAAGCATAAACGCCTTTATAAGCATATTCCTCAGGTAACACAACCAACCCTTTGCCGGGACTATCCGTAATTATGCTCTGCAATGGTAAGCCTTGCATAGAAAACAATTCGCATCTCTTAAGTAAAAACGCATTGCGTGCTTTTCTTAAAGATTTAAATGCCATAATTTTAAAATCTAATTTATGTTCATTGTTATAATATTTTAAATTTTCCAAATAATCAGCACCGGCAAACACACAAACCTTTTTACCACTAAATTCTTTCATAGATGCTACATTCTCATCAATATCTTTTGCTGCAAACATTTGTCTGTCATAATACAGAAGTCCGCCCACCGATGCTCTTTGCTTAGCTTCCATCATTGCTGGTGAAACATTATTACTGAGCATAACATTTATTTTACCACTTTGCAAAGCCGGCAAAATTTCATGCGTTCTTACATCTACCATTTCAAACTTATTACCATCGCCATACAAAGCCCATGCAAAAGCACGACAAACATCAGCATCAAAACCTTTCCACTGACCATTTTCATTATAAGCATAAGCCTTCGTACTCAAATTAGTACCACACTTAACCACTTCTGCATGTGCACTAAAAGATACTAACCAAATCAAAAGTATTGCAAAACTAAATTTTAACTTCATTTTTTTAACCATTTTATGTTATACTACGTTTATGTTCAATATTATATGTTAGGAATTCTTAATGAATAGTAAGTCTTTAATAAAAATAATTACAGAAATTTTTTGTTATCTCATATTTATAAACGTCTCAATTGCAGCACCTGTTCAAGAAAACATTGCAAAAGATTGGGTAAACGATACGGGACGTAAATTAATTGACACATTATCAAATTCAAATATTGAAGAAAAATATATGGGTTTAGAAAATATTTTCAACGAAGACATAGATACCAACTATATGGCTCGTTTTGTAATCGGTAAATATTGGCGACTGATGAATGATGAACAACAAGAAAGATATCTTAGCTTATTTGACAGATATGCAATAAGCCTATACAAAAACTATCCGTTAGATTTTGACACTACAGGTCTTGATTTTAATGTAGTGTCGGTTAATCAAAACCAAAAATTCACCGATGTTACATGCTCAATCACGTTACCGGAACAATTTGCTACCGAAACAATGAAAAACATAAACGTCAAATTTAAGCTTAGCCAAGAAAATAATAAAACTAAAATTGTTGACCTTATATTAGGACAAAGCAGTCTGCTCCAAACTTATCGCAATCGTTTTTATAACAACATAAAAGAATTAGACGAAGAAATGGAGTGGTTTTTGGAAGATTTCCATGACATGGTTATTTCATCTGAAAAAACCGCTCAAGAAAAATTTGATTCTTACTAAACTAAATTAATTTTTAAGTTGAATTTCTAAGTTAAACTTTATATTATGCCTTTAGTTTTTTAAAGGATAGGAAAAATGACAAATATAAAAGTAAGATTCGCACCAAGTCCGACAGGATATATGCATATCGGCAACATTCGTACAGCATTGTTTAATTGGCTTTGGGCAAAAAAAATGGGCGGCAATTTCATGCTCCGCATTGACGATACAGATTCTGTTCGTTCTAAGAAAGAATATGAAGATTATCTTCGTGAAAGCCTTAAATGGCTAGGTTTAACTTGGGAAGAAGAAGCTCGTCAATCAGCTCGCTTTGAACGTTATAATGAAGTAACTCAAAAACTGATTAAAGAAGGCAGAATTTATCCTTGTTATGAAACTGCCGAAGAGCTGGAATTTAAGCGCAAACGCGCTATGAACAAAGGTTTACCTCCCATTTATGATAGACAAGCCTTAACTTATACAGCCGAAGACATTAAAAAATTTGAAGCCGAAGGCAGAAAACCACACTATCGTTTCAAACTTATTGATGGTGAAATTGCTTGGGACGATGTTGTAAGAGGCAGAGTTAAATATGAAGCTCAAAATTTAAGTGACCCTATCATCATACGTGAAGATGGCTCATATTTATATCACTTACCGTCAGTTATTGATGATTGTGATTTTGGTATAACCCACATTGTCCGCGGCGAAGACCATGTTACAAACACAGCTTCACAAATTCAGATGTTTGAAGCAATCGGCGGCAAAGTTCCGACATTTGCTCACTTACCATTATTGACCGGTAAAGAAGGTAAACTTTCAAAACGTTTAGGAAGTCTTGGTGTTAAAGACTTAAAAGACGACGGTGTTGAAAACATGACTATTTGTTCATTTTTAGCAAAACTCGGCACTTCTGAAGCTATTGAACCTTTTTACACATTAGAAGACTTGGCTCAATCTTTAGATTTTAGCAAAATCGGTCGTTCACAACCAAAATTTGATGAAGAAGAATTGAAACACTTTAACATCAAATACATTCATAATCTGCCTTATGAAATTATAAAGGACAGAGTTTCGGTAACTGAAAGTTTTTGGCTCCAAATAAGAGCAAATATAGAAAAAGTTTCAGATTATGAAGCCTGGAACAAAATTTGTAATGATGAAATAGAGCCGATTGTTGAAGACAAAGAGTTTACATCTTGTGCAGCAAACTTGTTACCGGAACAACCTTGGGATAATGATACATTTTCAACTTGGGTAAATGTGATAAAAGAACAAACCGGCAAAAAAGGTAAAGAACTCTTCCACCCGATTCGCATGGCTTTAACCGGACAAGAAAACGGACCGGAACTAAAGGTTTTGTTACCCTTAATAGGATATGAAAAAGCATTTAAGCGCTTAAATGCCGTAAAAGCATAAAAGGATATCGTAATGACAAACATATATTTACATAATACATTAAAACAACGCAAAGAAAAATTTACTCCGATAGATGAAAACAATGTGCGTTTATATGTATGTGGTCCTACCGTTTATGACAGGGCCCATTTAGGCAACGCCAAAACATCTGTTGTTTTTGATGTTATGTATCGTATGTTGTGTAATGCTTACGGAAAAGATCATGTAACTTATGCTTCAAACATAACAGATGTTGATGATAAGATTTTAAACAAACATCAACAAACCGGAAAATCTATAAAAGAAATTACCGAAGAAACATATAATTGGTATTTGGAAGATATGGCAAAATTAAATGTTTTATCTCCAAATCATCGCCCGAGAGCAACCGAATATATCAATGAGATGATTGAAATTGCCGAGTTATTAGTTAAAAACGGTCATGCATATGAATCTCACGGTCATGTGTTGTTTGATGTCGATTCGATGAAAAATTACGGTTATCTTTCCGGCAGATCCTTAAAAGAAATGTTGGCAGGTGCTCGCATCGAAATTGCCGATTATAAGAAAAACCCTGCTGACTTTATTTTATGGAAACCCTCAGAAGAAAATCAACCGGGTTGGAACAGCCCTTGGGGCTACGGAAGACCGGGATGGCACCTTGAATGTTCTGCTATGAGTTCAAAACTCTTAGGTAATGACTTTGACATCCACGGTGGCGGATCTGATTTGATTTTTCCTCACCATGAAAACGAATGTGCACAATCTACTTGTGCCTTTGAAGGCTCATCTTATGCGCATTATTGGGTACATGCCGGAATGCTGATGGTTGATGGTGTAAAAATGTCAAAATCGTTAGGCAATTTTTATAACGTTGATGAAATTATATCAAAATATCCTGCAGAAGCATTGCGCTTATTGTTTTTGAGCACTCATTATCATCAACCGTTTAATTTCACTTTTGCGGGGCTTGAGCAGGCGAAAGCAACTCTTGATAAGTTTTATAATGCCTTGTTAAAAAACAAAGATATTGAGGCAAAAACCGTCAATGCAAATCAAAAGCTTGTTGATGCTTTGCAAGATGATTTGAACACACCTTTAGCCATATCTGTTTTGCATGAAATTGTAAGTAATCTTAATAAGGCTGAAAACACAGAGGAAAAAGCTTTATTAAAAGGAGAACTTTTAGCAAGTGCCGAACTTTTAGGTTTATTATATCAAGATTCTGAAGTTTGGTTCAAAGGAGATGCATCAAATGAAGATGATGATAAAATCCAAGCTCTTATAGATGCACGTATAGAAGCAAAAAAGAACAAAGATTGGGCAACTGCCGATAAAATAAGGAATGATTTAAAAGAACAAGGAATTTTGTTGGAAGACACCCCAACCGGTACAACCTGGAAAAGAGCTTAAGTATTTGATGTAAATACTAACAAAAAAGGCGAGAAATTCTCGCCTTTTTTGTTCTTTTTCAAGCTTTAGAAATCAAAGTTTAAGCCGAGGTTGACGTTCCAACCTTCACGGCCTCCGGAGCGACGGGTAAGTTCAAATTAGATTTGTTTTTTATGAAAAAAATAAGGCAAAACATAACAATGTCGTCCCTCGATTCCGTCAGGAATCGTTCAGAGACCAACCGATTAATTTTCCCCAACAAACAACGCTTCCGATGATGGATTTTTAAAAACTAATTCGAAGACACCTTGACCTCGCTCCGCTCGGAGGTGTGACAGTATTATTTTTCCGCTCGGAGGTGTGACAGAGAAAGTATATTCGTTAACATTTTCCACAAAAAAGGGGGAGTTTATAGCCCCCCTTTCTGTTTAATTATAATCAGATATTATAAAAAGGTTTACTTTATCAAGTTTTCAACACTTTCAACAATTTCTTCAGTAGTAATACCAAAATATTCAAACAGCTTATCGGCAGGTCCTGATGCGCCAAAGCCGTCCATACCGATTATGTCTCCTCTTAAACCGGTATATTTTTCCCAACCAAACTTAGAACCTGCCTCAATAGCGATTCGCGGACAATCGCCTAAAACTTCATCTTGATATTGAGGCGTTTGTTTATCAAAAAGTTCTGTACATGGCATAGAAACCACAGCTACATCAATACCTTTTTGATTTAACACATTTTGAGCTTCAATTGCCATTGACACTTCTGAACCGGTAGCAATAAGTGTTGCCTGTCGAGTTTTACCTTTTGCAACATCAGAGATAACATAACCGCCTTTTGCCGTTAAATTTTCAACAGCACTTTCTCTTAACAACGGAAGTCCTTGACGTGTTAAAGTTAATATACTCGGCATATTTTCTTCTGTTAAAGCAATTTCCCAAGCCTCGGCTGTTTCAACCACATCACAAGGTCTGAATGTTAAAATATTCGGCATTGCTCTATATGATGCCAAATGTTCAATAGGTTGATGTGTCGGTCCATCTTCTCCAACACCTATGGAATCATGTGTAAGAACATATATCACTCTAATTCCCATTAAAGCAGCCAATCGCATTGACGGACGCATATAATCGGAAAATACGAAAAATGTTCCGCCAAACGGAATGATGCCACCATGTAAGGCCATGCCGTTCATAATTGCAGCCATTGCGTGTTCTCTAATTCCGTACATAACATTATTTCCGTTATAATCTTGAGCTGTTACGGTTTTAGAGCTTGCAACTGTTGTTAAATTTGAGGCAGCCAAATCTGCAGATCCGCCCACAACTTGAGGTATCACACCAACAATTTTTTCCAAACACATTTGCGAAGCCTTACGTGTTGCCACTTTTGTTTTGTTTTTAATTGCTTCGGCTTTTAATGCATTTAGTTCTTTATCCCAATCTTCAGGTAACTTATTATTTATAAAATCTGCAAACTCTCGTCCTTTTGCATCAGCTCTTTTTTGCCAATCTTCATATTCTTTTACAGATTTTGAGCCGGCAGCATTCCATAATTTCAAAATTTCTTCAGGGACTTCAAACGGAGCATATTGCCAATTTAAGGCTTTACGCATAGCCAACGTTTCTTCAGCCCCTAAAGGAGAACCGTGACATTTTGATGTTCCGCACTTACTAGGCGATCCAAAACCGATGGTCGTTTTGCAAGAAATAAGTGTAGGCTTATCTGAGCGTTGCGCTGTTAAAATTGCATCTTCAATTTGTTTATGATTATGACCATCAATTTCTAACGTGTTCCATCCCATCGCCTCAAAACGCAAAAGCTGATTTGTTGAACTTGCATTTTCCACTTTTCCATCAATAGTGATATTGTTATTATCCCATAAAACTATCAGCTTATTTAATTTTAAATGACCGGCAAGCTCTGCTGCTTCTTGTGAAATTCCTTCCATTAAACAACCATCGCCATTTATGACATATGTGTAGTGATTGCATACATCATCACCAAATTTTGCATTGATAATTCTTTCTGCCAAAGCCATACCGACTGCTGAGGAAATTCCTTGTCCTAAAGGGCCTGTTGTCATATCAATTCCGCTTAAATGACCATACTCAGGGTGTCCTGCAGTTTTTGCTCCTAATTGACGGAAGTTTTTAATATCTTCAATGGATATATCTTCATATCCCATAAGATACAAAACAGAATACATTAACATAGAGCCATGGCCCGCAGATAATACAAATCTGTCTCTATCAAACCAATGGGGCTTTTTAGGATTAAGTTTTATAAATTTAGAAAACAAAACAGTTGCCACATCTGCCATGCCGAGTGGCATTCCCGGATGTCCGGAATTAGATTTATCAATTGCGTCAGCACTTAAAAAACGTATGGCATTTGCCATCAAAGCATAATTATTTTGCATATTTATCTCCATTTATTTTTTAAACTGTAATTCTGTAATATCGTCATTTAATCCCATATAAACATCTAAATCATAAGTTCCTTGTGCCGGCACGCTAAGCTCTGCTGCCGGAGCAGTATATTCTTTTTCATGCACATTTTTTTCAATGGAAACTTCTGCATGATATGTTTTTCTTCCAAGATACGCTGCAGGTCCCTCAACCGTTTCCAAATAATATGAGAAATGAACATCTGTTATATCCGTATCAGATAAACGGACTATCTTAAACTTTGGTTGTATCACCGCTCTGTCTTTATATATATTTTCATTAAAATAGCAGTGTCCCGAATAACCGGTAGCTATAATTTCAAAAGCCTTATTTTCACCTTCTTCTTGTATCAAAACCGCATCATTTCTTCTGATATGAACCTTAGGACAAGCATTTATATCTTTGAGATATTCTGTTTCATTTTCTCCTGCTCTTATAACATAATGATTATCATTATTAGAACATGCTGACAACACCAACATCATCATTAAACATAGCTTTATTTTCATATTTCCTCCATTTATAAAAACTTTCGCTCATTATATATCAAAAACATTTAATTTGTTGTAAACAATGCAACTAATTCCATATGATTAGAATATACAAACTGATCAACCATAGTTACGCTTTCTAAGTTATATCCTGCTTCAATTAAAATGTTTGCATCTTTAACAAAACTATGCGGATTACAAGACACGGCCACAATTTTTTTCAGTTTTTTATTTGTATCTGCCTTAGCTAATTCTTTAATAATAGCCTCTGCCCCGGCTCTCGGAGGATCAAATATAACAGCATCAAAATTTGACAGTTCTTCTGCTTCCAACGGATATTTAAATAAGTTGCGTTCCATAATCTCTACATTGTGCAACATTTGTTTATTAACTGACATTCTAAAACCGTCCAATAAACTTTTATTTACATCAACGGCAACAATCTGATTTTCTCCAGATCTTGCCAGAGGATAAGAAAAAGTTCCGATACCACAAAATAAATCTGCTATACGCCCCTTAAGGCCACCAAGATATTTTTCAACCAATTTAACAAGAGCTTCTTCACCTTGTATTGATGCTTGTAAAAATGTACCTGCTGCCACATATACATCATATCCGCCGATTCGTATAACAGGTTTTATTTTTTCAATTATGGGTTCAGCTTCAGAAAAAGCATTTTTTCTTACTGAAAAACGAATAATACTATCATTAGAATTTACAAAATCAAAAATTTCCATCCTGTGTTCAAGTTCAATTTTGCTTTCTGTTTCAAGCACGATATCTATACCGTTTTGAGCTTCTAAAACTAATAAATCACCTTTATTTATTTGCGATTCGCTAAACTTTTTACCCTTACCTTTTTTTATCACTTTTATCTGACAGAGCTTGCTTAAAAAATTTCTTATATACAATAAATTATTATTAATTTTATCGGTTAATAGAGGACAGCAATCACAATCAACAATATTATTACTCCGATTCTCATTAAATCCGAATAGGAGTTTTGATTTTTTATACTCGAAAGTGAAAGAGGCTCTGCGCCGCGAAGCATCACTTACAAATACGCTTTCTTCAATTGTATAGTCAGAAGAAACAAGTCCCGTATTTAAGATATTTTTGAATTTATTAAATTTTAGCTCACGATATTGTTTTTCATCTAAATCTCGAAAACAACATCCACCGCATTTTTCAAAATATTTACACTTCATAGTTAATCCTCAATCATTGAAACTGTTTCTATACCATCTAACAAAGAAATCTCCTTAGTTTCTTCATCAGAAAAAGCCGGATGCTTTTGAGTTTTTGTTACCGTATATTCATTCAAATTAAGCTTTTCTATATTCTGCTTATCATAAATTTCCACTCTGTTTCGACCGTTTTGTTTTGCCAAATACATTGCATCATCAGCCATTTTTATCATAACAGACACACTATCCGAAATTCCGGAAGGAGCCACCCCTACACTGACGGAAAATGAAACAGGCGTTTTATCATCACAATAAACGACACTGTCTGCTATTGCCTTTCTCAATCGATTCGCCACCATCATAGCCGTATCTGCATCCACATTATTAACAAAAGCCACAAACTCTTCCCCGCCATAACGTGCCACAATATCATCCTGTCGTAACGAACGCTCACAAACATTAGCAAGTTCTATTAATACTTTATCGCCAATTTTATGACCGTATTTATCATTTATATTCTTAAACTTGTCAGCATCTAACATAAAAATTGCAAACGGATTTTTTTCAACATGAGCTTCTTTAATCTTATCTGCCACCTTGGATTCAAAATAACGCCTGTTATAAATAGATGTTAAAGGATCTCTGTCTGCTTGCGACTGTAAAACGGTTTCATGATGTTTTCTTGAAGTTATATCTTGAAAAGCCGAATATAAAACAACATCATTATTATATGAAATAACATTAGCTGACAATAAAAGCCAAAAAGGTGTATTCCCGACAGCTGTTTTTACTAAAATTTCAAAATCATGTACTTCCCTATTGTGTTCTAATCGTTCAGTTAAAAGTTTTCTGTTCTCTGCATCTACAAAAAAATCTTTAAAATGATAGCGAGAAATCTCCGATTCGTTTAACCCGAAAAGTTGTAGAAAATTATTATTTACCATTAACAGTTTATCATCCCCCAAACGTGATAAAACTATAGGGAAAGGAGATGATTTTATAATATTCTTAATATTAGTTTCCGTATTTTCATAATTGCTTTTTAATTTATCGATTCTTCTGCTCATTTCATTGTTGAACATAAACACAAACGAAATTCCCAACATAGTCATAAAATTCGGGATAAGATACCATGAATAAATATTATCAAAAAACATAGGATATGCCATCAAAAATATAAATCCGGCAATTGAGATTATTGCCAACATATTACCAAAACAAAATATGCCCTTAGGTTGAAGTGCTAAGCTTAGCAAAACATATATCATACCTATGGTAGGTAAAATTTGTCTTATATTAACAACAAGATGAGCATTATTAGCAATAAAAATAGCATAAATAGTCATTAAAAAACAACAACTGATAAATGCAAACAGCATAACCATATTAACTGCTTTTTTAAATAGAAAATGCGAAGCTGCGGTTACCAATAAAAGAGAGCTGAATATAACAAAAATAATTTCAATTAAAACAACTATTTTAGGAGACATAGCTCGTGAATAAAAATATTCAGTATTTTGTTGTAGCAGTGAAGTAAAAACCAACACAGCAAATCCACCCAAAAGATAATACAACCCCTTTTTATAATCTGAATTTGTTGCATAAAGTGCAACAAAAAGTAAAAATAAAAAACTTAAACTTATATATATCAAAGAAGTTTTTTCCAAAAAATCAAAAAAAAGCATTTTTCTCACTCTTAAAAATTGTTTCTTACGGTTATATTATATAAAAATCTAAAAAAAATAAACGAAAACTTTCACAAAAGCAAAAAAAATAGATGAATATTTTTTTTAAATAGTGTAACGTTATAAATAAGTTTTATTAAAAATGAGGAAAATTATAATGACGCTCGGTGTTACAGACCATTACAGCTACAATTTTGCACTAAAAATACGTAACGATTCTGCAAAAGCTACGGATCGATTTTCTCGAATAATAATATTTATAGCTTTTACACTTGGGCTAATGCTGCTTATACTTGGAGTTTATTTGTATAGCAATTCTAATTTAGGTGGAATTGCCGACATTGAAAAACAACTTCCTCAAACCAACATTCGAGTAAAGCCTCTTCTATCCCCCGGAATATTTAATTTTTTGATTATGCTGATAGGTGTATACGTAATTACGATATGCGTGATTTCATTTATTAGTTATAATAAAATTTATTATGACGGAAACTATATCAAAATGAAAAGAAGACCTGCTTGGGGCCCTATAAAAACTTTTGAAGAGCCTTTATATAACTATTCCGGCGTTCGTTTACGTGTCAGATTTTATCAGTTTGGAATTTTGACCCTTAATAAATACATTATAGAACTTTATCATAAAGATGAAAATAAACTTGTTCCTTTATATATCAGTTTAAGAAAAAAGCATATTCGGAAAATATGGAAAGATTATGCAACAAAATTACACATGCCAGGAATTACCATATCAGAAAGAGGCATGGTTTCCAGAAACTTTAAAGATTTGAATCGACCATATGAAGATGTTGTAGCAAAATGGCATATGCCTAAAGATTTTATTTTCGACTTAGATAAACCTGCTTATATATCTTACAAAAGTCGTCAAAGTGGTGAAAAAATGATAAAAATAGGCAAAGTTTTTATCGATGCCTACAGTATTTTATATACATTTTTAACCATTGCATTATGTATCGGTTTCATCTTTACATTATACAACCATAGTTTTTTAGCAAATTACATTCCTTCAAACATTTTATTGATAATATATGTTATCATAGCCACTATCATAATCTATGCCGGCATGAATTTTGTGTCTAGAGATATAATTTTACTTACAAAAGATAAAATAGCTGTATTTCGTCAAATACTTTTTTTCCGCTTTTGTGATAGTATAACAAGCATTAGGAATATCAAGGGTATTGACATTAACTATACTCCGACAACTAACAGATACTATCTGTCAATTGTGGCTGATAAAAACTTGGTTATTATCGGACATAAATTACCGGCAGAAGATTTAAGATGGATAAGAGCTGCTCTTATAAGTGAAATAATTGGTAATTAGTTTAACAAACTAATTGATAAACAAATAATTTGTTTTATATTATAGGTATATTTTTTAACAAAAAGGGAACATGAATATGAAAACATCTGCTACAAAACAAGAAAAAGCCACAAAACAAATAAAAAAAACAAGTGCAAAAAAAACCACTAAAAAAAGCACTGTAAAAAAGGAAACACCCGTAACCGTGGTTACATCTGATGTTAAAAATGTTGCCACAAAGAACGCTTGTACAAAATGCACAACTTGCCAAGATGAAATGACCGAGGCATTTATCCAAGAAGTTACGGAAGATGTAAAAAATGATAATTTGAAAGCATTTTGGAACAAATATGGTTTGTATATTGTATTGTTTGTAGTTATTTCCGTGAGCGCTGCCGTCGGTTTCGAAACCATCAGAGGATGGCATCATAAACAACTTCAAGCTAAAACTGAAGCATACATTTCATCTATGGTTCAAACAGCTGATTATGAGGTATCAATAAAATCGTTAGAAAAAATTGCAGCAGGAAAATTTGGAATTTACAGTGAATTAGCTCGTATACAAATTGCAGATATATTGTTTGAACAAAATAAAACAGAAGATGCACTCAATATGCTACAATCTATTACTGATAATGATGAGCTTAGTCCTAAAGTTCGCAGTTTGGCAGCGCTAAAACTTGCCACATATAAAATAGATACAGCAACTCATGAAGAGCTACATGCTTTATTAAAGCCGGTTGCAGATGCTAACAACGCTTGGTCACCTTTAGCTCAAGACATGCTTGCAATGATATCTATCGAAGAAGGTAAATTTGAAGAAGCACGCACAATTTACAATGGATTATTGCAAAATACTGCAATATCAGAAAACTTTAGAAGCCATATTCAAGATATGCTCTCTTCTTTGAATGATATGTAAAAACAAAAAAACCGCCGTCACAATCGGCGGTTAGTATTCTGACAGGAGAAGAAATGTTTTATACCAATATAAAAAAAATTGGAATGATTTTATGTGTAGCAACTCTTTGCTCTTGTTCTATCTTTAACGGAGACAAAGATCTGCCTACCGGCAAAAGAGTTTCTATTTTAGATACGAAATATAGCTACACAAACTTTGCCAACAAAGCCGTAAATTCCATACCAATTGCGACATCAGACAAAAATTGGCTCCAAAGCGGAGGAAATTCAGCACATGTAGTCGGCAATATTGGTGGAAGCAAAAATATGTTTGAAAGCTGGAAAACCAAGTTTGGTAAAGGCGCAGATAAACGCAATTTGATGCTTGCTCAACCGATAATAGTAAATGATACCATATACACACAAGATGTAGAAGCCACTGTTAAAGCCTTTAACTTAAAAACAGGCAATCAAATATGGAAAACAAAAATTAAACCGGCAAATAAAAACATATCTGATAACGGATTAAATGGTATCGGATTAGCATCAGACGAACACAAAATATTTGCCGTAACGGGTTTTGGCAGTATTATAGCACTTGATGCAAAAGACGGCAAACAAATTTGGCGCATAGATCTTAACACACTGGTTAGAACATCACCTAGTATCTGTTCCGATAAATTAATTATTCAAACACTTGATAATAAACTTATAGTGTTAAATACAACCGATGGTTCGGAAAGATTTAAATATAACACTTCTAGTGAAGACACTATTTTGGCCGGCGGTGCTGTTCCGGCTTGTTCAAATGAAAAAGGCATAATTGTTGCCGGATTTTCCAACGGACAAGTAGAAGCTTTCAATGCAGATTTGGGTTATCCTTTATGGACTGTTAATTTAGTAAATCCTAAAAACGGAAGCTTAAACACTAACATAAATGCCATAAAAGCGTCACCGATTATTGATGGAGATATTGTATACGCCATCGGTAATAATGATATGCTTATAGCGACAGATTATCGTACCGGAGAAACAATTTGGTCACAAGAAATCAGCTCAACAAACACACCTTGGATAGCGGGAAAATATATGTATATTATATCCGATAACAATGATCTTATATGTGTTGATAAAATTTCGGGAGAAATTATATATGGTGTTAAACTGCTTACCGAATATGATTTAAAAGAAAAAAACGGCATATATTTGAGTGGTCCGATTATGACAAATGGTAAATTGTTAGTTACAGCCTCAAACGGGGTTGTTTACGCTATATCTCCTTATGATGGAACAATTGAACACAAAATTGATTTAAAAGAAGAATTACCATATTCTCCGATAAGTGCGAATAATTCCGTTGTTTTCGCAACATCCAAAGCAAATTTGATTGTTTATAAATAGAGGTAAAAATGGTCTTAAAAATTGCGATAATAGGTCGTCCAAATGTTGGAAAATCGACATTGTTTAACAGGCTTGTCGGACACAAACTTGCAATCGTTCATGACAAACCGGGTGTTACTCGTGACAGAAAAGAAGCCCCTGCAAAATTACGAGATTTAAATTTAAGCATTATAGATACAGCCGGCTTTGAATATTCTACTGATGACAATATAGAAAGCAGGATGTTTAAGCAAACATCCAGAGCCATAGACGAAGCTGATGTTTGTTTATTTATGACAGACGCAAGAACCGGTCTTCATCCTTTTGACGAAACATTTGCCGATTTAGTGAGACAAAGCCAAAAGCCTGTAATATTACTAGTCAACAAATGCGAGGGTAAAACTCAAGAAAATAGCATTTTCGAAGCTTATAAATTAGGGCTTGGTGAACCGATTGCTTTTTCTGCCGAACATGGTTTGGGACTTGATGATTTATATTCATCTTTGTTGGAATATGAAAAAGATGAAGACACAAAAGAACAAGAAAATGAAGAAAATACCACAAAACCCATACAATTAGCCATTGTCGGACGTCCTAACGTCGGAAAATCAACCCTTGTAAATGCACTTTTAAAAGATGAAAGAATGCTTACTGGTCCAGAAGCCGGCATTACTCGAGATGCCATAACTACAAAATGGGAATGGAACGGACGTAAAGTCAATTTAGTGGACACTGCCGGTTTAAGAAAACATTCAAAAATAACAGATTCTCTTGAAAAAATGTCAGCAGCCAGCACAAAACATGCCGCTTTTATGGCCCAAGTTGTTGTCTTGGTTTTAGATGCTGATGCTGTTTTAGATAAACAAGATTTAACCATTGCACGTCAAGTTATAGATGAAGGAAGAGCGTTGGTTATTGCTATAAATAAATGGGATATAGCAAAACGTTCCGAAGCTTTACAACGCTTAAATGATAAACTTCAAACATCATTAACCCAAGTAACAGGTATTCCGACAGTTACAATATCTGCGCTCAAAAAAGAAGGTTTGGATAAATTGATGAGTGCCGTGTTTAAGGTGTATGATCGTTGGAATATGCGGATTCCAACAGCACCTTTGAACAAATGGTTTATTGATGTACAAGAACAAAACACTCCACCATTAGGAAAAAATAAACGACGTATTAAATTAAAATATATAACACAAGCAAAAACCCGTCCGCCATCATTTTATATTTTTTCAAGCAACCCTGAAGGATTACCGGATTCATATCTGAGATATTTGGTAAACAGTTTGCGAGATACTTTTAATTTAGGTGGTGTTCCCATCAGGATTACAGTCAGAAAATCAGATAATCCCTATGCAAGATAACAAATTAACCGATAGTTATAATTATTTATTGACTTTCACAATAATAATCATTACTATTTCAATGTGCGGTAAGCTTTTATGTTTTTAAGCCCGCATTTATCGTAATTGAAGTCCTTAGCTTCCGGTTGAATAGCCGGAAGCATTTTTTTATGTTTACTTCTTGACATTTATCAAAGTTTATATTAGCATTTAAGGCAGATGGTCGAATTGGCCGTCCGGAACCTAACAATTCCTATGTAACGCGTCTTTAGTATAGGGACGTTAAATTTTATACGCCGACTGGTTATTTAAAAAAATGACTGGAAGGCGGTAAAATAAGCCTTGCGGTCAATATACCGCGCTATTTCGTTATTATAGTTGTTAGCTTCCAGTCGCTTTTGTAAGAAGCGATTTTTTTATGTAAGTAACTTATTTAAAAAAAGGAAGATAATTATGAAATATATAAATGAAAATGGGCGTTCTATGGTTGAAATGCTTGGTGTGCTTGCAATTATCGGTGTTTTATCAGTCGGTGGTATTGCAGGTTACTCAAAAGCCATGAACAAATATAAAATCAACAAAACAACAGACCAAGTTTCCATGCTTGTTGCAAACCTCAGAACAATATTCTCTTCTCAAGGTAACTATGATGAATTAGATAACGCAGGTGCCAGAAAATTTGGCGTTGTCCCAAATGATATGTATGGTGATACTAGCTCTAGTTTAAAAAATGCTTTCGGTGGTGATGTTACAATAGCATACGACAAAGCAAGAAGTGGAGATAGTAAAGAAAATGAAGCTTTTACAATTAGATACGATGGTTTATCGTCAGAAGCATGTGTTACCATTGCAACAGGTGACTGGGGATCAGGCCAGGCTTCCGGTTTGATTGCCATGGGCGCTGGTATTACAGACGACTTAGAAAATCTCTCTTCTTTACTAATTGATGATGGTACACCAGCAGCTAATGATGGATTAGTTACAGCTAAACCTGGTGATTCAGACTCACCAACACCTATTTCTGTTTCTAATGCTGTAAAAGCTTGTGATGGAGCTGATAATGCTGGATCAGGTTACACAGTAATGTGGAAGTACTACTAATTTAAAAAAATCACATTCCTGTAAGGCTATATGCTTTACAAAAAAGAGAGCATAGCTGGGCTCTCTTTTTTGTTATATCTTATCAAAATTTATTCTCGGATCCACTAATGAATATGTTATATCGCTTAAAAGCTTTAGGCATAGCCCCAACAATGCAAAAATATATAATGTACCAAATATAATTGGATAATCTCTGGTCATAATTGCTTCATACCCCAATAAGCCCAGTCCGTTTAATGAAAACACCACTTCTATAAGTAAAGATCCCGTAAATAACATTTTTATCAATAAAGACGGAAAACCGGCAATAATGATCAGCATTGCATTACGGAACACATGTTTATATAAAATTTGTTTTTCACTTAATCCTTTTGCTTTGGCTGTTAAAACATATTGTTTTCCTATCTCATCAAGAAACGAATTTTTTGTAAGCATAGTTAAGGTTGCAAAACCACCAATCACAATTGAAAGAACCGGCAAAGCTATGTGATGAAAATAGTCTAAAACCTTATGCAACATATTTAAATCATCCCAATTATCCGATGTAAGCCCTCTTAGAGGAAACCACTGTAAATATACCCCACCGGCAAAGAAGACAATCAAAAAAACAGCAAATAAAAATACAGGAACCGCAGATCCAAATATAATTGCAAATGAAGAAAATGTATCAAATTTGGAACCGTCAACCAACGCTTTTTTGATACCCAAAGGTATAGATATTAAATATATTATCAAAGTTGACCATAATCCCAATGAAACAGAAACAGGCATACGTTCAACTATAAGTTCTCCCACGCTTTTATCTTGATAATAGCTACGCCCGAAATCAAACTTAGCATAATCTGTAAGCATTTTTACAAAACGTTCATACCACGGCTTATCAAAACCAAACTGTTTTTCCAGTTCTTTTACCAAATCTTCCGGCACTCCCTGAGCCCCTCTATATTGGCTCTGAGAAGATGTATTCTTTACATTTGCCGTAGAAGTAAACTGCGCTTTTGCATCAACATTTAATCCCTGATATTTTGCCAACATATATTCCACCGGACCTCCGGGTGCAAATTGTATAATAGCAAAATTAATTGCCAATATGCCAAACAATGTAAATGGAATTAACAATAGCCTTTTTATGATATAATTCCTCATTTTTTTATCTCCGCTTTTTTATCCCACCACAAAAAAGGCTGATACCCTATTTTTAAATCTGTATTTGGCATACCAAACTTATTACGATACCCGACACGATTTACTCCGGAATACCACTGAAAAATAAGATAATATTCATTAAGCATAACTCTGTCTAAGGCTTTAACCGAAGCAACATATTCTTCTTTTGTTTGAGCACTTACAATTTTGTTTATCAAGCTATCAACAACATCATTCTTAATTCCCATGATGTTATAACTACCTTTAACATCTGCTGATGCCGAACCAAACATTTCTTTTAGTTCATTTCCTGGCATTTGGCTCATACGATATGACATAATTGCCATATCAAACTCAAAATTATCCATACGATTCTTAAAAACATTTACATCAATTGTTCTAAAGCTTGCCTCTATGCCTATCTTTTTTAAATTGGCAATAAATGGCAGCATAACTCTTGTAAAAGTTGATCCGTTTGCCGAATTGCTTATAATTTCAAACTTTAAGGGCAATCCTGTTGCCAAATTGGTCATTTTTCCATCAACAAAATCAAAACCTGATTGTTGTAACAATAAAACGGCTTGTTTTAAGTTTTCTCTTAATTTTTCAGGCGTAGAATTATCCGGCAATGAAAAACTTGTTGTAAAAATTTGCTCATCAAGTTTATCTTTATATTGCTCTAATATTTGTTTTTCTAATCCCTTAGGCAATCCGTATGCTTCCATTGAAGAATTTGTAAAATAGCTATCCAAACGCTTATACTGATTATAAAATAATTTACTGTTTGCCCACTCAAAATTAAAAGCTAAATCAATTGCTCTTCTGACACGTTTATCTTTGAATATATCTTTTCTTAAATTAAATGCAAAATGCTGTAACACGGCAGGCTCTTGATGTGAAAAGCTTTGCTTTACAACATCACCGCTTTTTACCAACTCATTATCATAACCTGTAGCCCAAATTTTAGCAATATATTCTTCTCTCACATCAATATTACCGGCAAATAAGGCTTGCAAAGTTACGGTCGTATCTTGGTAATAATCGATCCTTATTTCATCAAAATTAAAATGCCCTTTCCGAGATGCTAAATTTTGCGCCCAATAGTTTTTATCTCGCTCCAATATAACATACTTACCGGCACTGAA
This sequence comes from Alphaproteobacteria bacterium, assembly GCA_045644765.1. Classification (GTDB taxonomy): domain Bacteria; phylum Pseudomonadota; class Alphaproteobacteria; order RF32; family CAG-239; genus JAFTYO01. The sequence goes on from JAZRHM010000038.1 coordinate 58,767, forward strand.
TTTTTTTATTTTATATGGGCCGTTACCGAGTGGAATTTCCAAACTTGGTTTAGCAAAATCTTTATCCTGCCAATATTTGGATGAAAAAATTTTAAACTGAGATAAAATAAGCGGTAATTCCTTATTGTTTGAGCCTTTTTTAAAATAAAATCGTACATGATAATTATTTATTTTTTCAACTTTCTCAACATCGGAATAATACACCTTATAAATTGGGGCTCCTTTTTCAATCAAAATATTAAAACTAAAAATCACATCATCTGCACTTATTTTTGAGCCGTCTGCAAATTTTGCATTTTCATCTATAATAAAACCGACATATTCTGATGTATATTCAAACTCTTTAGCAATTAAAGGATAAACTGTAGCAATATCATCAGTCGGAGAATATCCCAAACTGTCCCAAATTAAACCGGCCACAGTTCCTGATGCTGAACCTTTAAATATAAACGGATTAAAGTTATCAAAACTGCCATATTCAGGCATTACAATTTTTCCGCCCTTCGGCGCTTTAGGATTAACATATTCAAAATTTTCAAAACCTGTTTTATATTTTGGCGCATTATAAAGCGAAATATTTTTTTGAGTAGCATTAGCTGTAAAAACTAAACAACTTAAAAATACAGCTAAGCTATTTCTTATAATTTTCTTCATTTATCCAACCACCAAACGGATAAGCAAAATTATCTTCTTTTTGCTCATTTTTCTCTTCTGTTGCACCTACATATGATTCTTCATCATTTGCACCCAATTTAATCAATGGTTCTACCTTTTCTTCAATATTATCCATAGGCACACTTAAACGAGGAGAAAAATCTGTATCAAAAGATTGCTCAGAAGACAACCCTAAACGTGGTAAATCTTCATCAAAAGTCTCATATTCATCATTATCGTTATTATAATTCTTGTGTTGTTCTTCAGGAGAATTCATACTTTTTTCAAGAGCAGCAAAAAATTCGTCATTTTCAACACTTTCATCTATATCAGATGTAACAGATTTTGTTTTTTTGAACAAACTGAATTTTTTCCATTTGGAAATTGCATTGTCAACAGCCTCAGGCTCTTTCATTTCTAAAATTTTCGGAGACACTTCCATCGTTTCTTCTTGTTCAAGCGTAGTTTCTTTAATTTCTTCATAAGAAGCATCCACACTATCTACAACAGGTGCTAAAATAGTATAAGCTTTTCCCATAACTCCTGTTTCTAAAATAGTAATAAAAGTGCGTTCCCTATCGTGTTTTTCCAACAAAGCTGTTAAGTTCTGATATCTGTAACAAAACTCTAAGAGCGTCCCCTTAAAAACTACATCTTTACGAGATTTTTCAGCCAAATAAGAAGAAAAATCTTCATAATTTTTTGAAGTTTCAACCAAGCGCTTAGCTATTGCCCATCTTTCACCATTTTTAACCTTATTCCAAAGTTGTTCCATCTGCATTGACGAAGCGGCATTACATCTTTGTACAATATCAGCTAAAATTTCATTCATATCATCAATAAAAACATCAAACTTATTAATAACAAAACCATCTTTAATTTCGTGTTCTGCATCAAGCATAACTCTGACAACTAAATCTGTATAATCCTGATTTTTTTTCATCTGAGTATGAAGTTGTAAAAGCTTTTGTTGTACGCCCAGATTATTTTTATGCTGACTTATAAGACCAAAAAGTTGCCACACTGCCCAAACAGGCGCTATAATCAACCCGATATATAAAGCGACATCACTAACCGGCAAAGAACTTAAATCATTTCCGGCAAGTTTAGAATTGAGGTATAATATAATATATACCACCCATGTTAACGATGAAAACACCGATACAAAAAACAAAATCGTCAGCAATTTTCCACTCCAAATATAAAACTGATTTTCCTCATATTATTAAAGTTTAAGCCGATTTTCAACCAAAATTAGCACATATTTGACAAGAAAAATTAACAGGCAAAAAAAATACTGATGATTTTTTTTAAAAAAGTGTTAAGAATACTGTAAGATTAATTTTAAGTGAGGAACAAATGATAACAGGCTCTGAACAAGTTGTACTCGATTTTGAAAAGAACATTGTTGAAATAGAAGAAAAAATCGAACATCTCAAAGCTCTGCTTAAAGATGAAGATATTGATATAACATCCGAAATTAAAAGGTTGGAACAAAAACTAAACAAATCGTTGAGTACTGTATACCAAAATCTGACAGCATGGCAAAAAGCCCAAATCGCAAGACATCCCAACAGACCTCATTGCCTTGATTATATTAACGCTCTCATTGATGATTTTGTTTTACTTTGTGGTGATCGTTGCTTTAGCGATGATGAAGCTATGATAGCCGGAATCGGTAAATTTGACGGCATCTCAGTTGTTGTAATCGGACAAGAAAAAGGTCACAATTTAGAAACTCGTATGAAACATAATTTTGGGATGGCCAAACCTGAAGGGTACAGAAAAGCTCAAAGACTTATGGATATGGCATCTCGTTTTAATATGCCTGTATTATCTTTTGTAGACACTGCCGGAGCATACCCCGGAATTGATGCAGAAGCAAGAGGACAAGCTGAAGCAATTGCTTCATCCATTGAAAAATGTTTTCAAGTAAAAGCTCCCATAATTTCCACCATAATAGGTGAAGGGGGGTCCGGAGGAGCTATTGCTATTGCCACTGCAAATGTTGTAATGATGCTGGAGCATTCTATATATTCTGTTATATCTCCAGAAGGTTGCGCATCAATTCTGTGGCGCAGTGCAGATAAAACTAAAGAAGCTACCGAAGCCTTAAAACTAACCGCGCAAGATCTAAAATCTTTTGGCGTTATTGATGAAATTATAGCAGAACCTCTTGGAGGAGCTCATCGCAATCATCAAGTTGTTTTTGAAAACCTTCGTAAATCTTTACAAAAGCATCTTAGCGAACTCGGGAAACTAAATGGAGACGAACTCAAAAAGCAAAGAACTGAAAAATTTCTTGCGATGAGTCGTAATTTATAAACCCTAAATATATTTTTCCGCATGCTTACAATGAGTGTTAATATTTTTTATATTGACAACCGATGTTTTTTTGTCTACAATAAAGTCGAAATTAGATTATTATCAACTATTAAATAAAAAAATAATTATGAAAAAGAAACTTTATGTTGACGCTCAATTAAGAGTCGTATCTGATGTTGCTTGTGCAAAAGCAATTGTAAACGAATTTTCTGATGACAAACTTCAAATCATGTTTTTAGATCCTATTGATCATGATGCGGACATGAGTAAGGCTATTGAATCTTGTCGTATTTGGATTAGTAAAAACTACCGCCACTACTATAATAAAGGGCGCGTGATCTTACCGAAACCGGAAATTTGTTTGTTGGCAAACAAAAACTGTACCAAGCCATGTATTGTGTCATGTCACACATCTGGTAAAAAAAATTTTGACACGACCTATCGCCGAATTCTTATCAGTGAGTTTGGTATCAAAGAGTATGGATGGGGAAATGAAAAAAGAAAAAATGTATATCCCGCAATATACATTCTGAAAAAGAAATTTCTGCAAATTAACCGAAATATTAATTTGAATGAATACGAATTTATTTCTCCGGAACAATAGAATAAGGTGGCCAAAGGCCACCTATTCTCATTTAAACACATATTTTCTGATATGCGAACTATAAGGGAATACTAATGAGTACCCTCAAGCCTCCCATATCACTTTGTCCTAACTCAATTGTTCCGCCATGCGAAACTATAATATCACGTGCAATGGATAAGCCTAACCCGACACCTCCCGTCTCCTTGTTACGAGATCCTTCGATTCTATAAAAAGCCTTAAACACTTCTTCTCTTTTGTCTTCAGGAATCCCCGGTCCGTCGTCATCAACTTTAATTTCCATCTTACTATTATTACTTTCTAAAACCACTGCTACGGTTTTACCATAATAAAAAGCATTAGAAATAATATTGGTAACTGCACGTTTTAGAGCTTGTTCACGTCCCTGAATTGCACTTACCTGATCATTTGTAGTATATCTTATCATGGTTTTAGAATTGCGAAACTTATTTAAAATACTCAAAATCATCTCATTCATATCAACAAATGTATTTGTTTCTCCACCTTCACCACTCACAAAAGCCAAATAGCCATCAAGCATTTTCTCCATTTCAGAAATATCATCTATAAATTCTTCATTATCCTCATTTTTAGGAAGCATAGCAAGTTGAAGTTTCATACGTGTAAGTGGAGTTCTTAAATCATGCGAAACACCTGCAAGCATCTGTGTGCGTTCCGAAATTTGACGATGTATTCTTTCTTTCATTTTGGTAAAAGCAATACCTGCTTTTCTAACTTCTGATGAACCATAAGGCTTAAATGGGGTATCAATTCCTTTACCAAAATCTTCAGCTGCTTCTGCCAACTGCCTGATTGAACGAGCTTGTGTGCGTAAAAATAATGACGAAACAATAAATAACAACAAAGAAGTTCCAACCATCCAAGCGATAAAACCAAACAGTGATGATGAAAAAATATTCTTAGTTGGTGTCATAAACTTATATAAACCATTTTGCGTATCAACCATAGCTATCAAATTAGAACCTTCTGCGGGAAGATATAAATGTGTAACGGCATCAGGAAAATCTCGTCTTAATGATTCTTCAAAAAAACCCGTGACCATTTTATTGTTTCGAGAAGTTTCATTCATTTCCGAATATTTATTTTCATTATCAAAATACTCAACTTCTATACCATAAAGTTTTTTACTCAAATTTTTAATGTTTTCAAAATTATCATAATTTTGTTCTGACAAATTAACTACAAAAGCCATATTAGAACTTAAATTATCAGATAAACGACGACCTACTTTTCCCCAACTACCACTAAAATAGGCAATAACAGAAACTATCTGAACCACAATCAGCGGAATAATAATTAAAAGCATCGTACGGAAAAACAGTGTTTTAGGCAGCAACTTCAGTTTCAAATAACGCAAAGTTCCTTCAACTTTTTTAGGAAATCGAATATGCATATCTTCCTCCTTATTAAATTATTCAGGTAAAAGCATATATCCCTTTCCTCGGATAGTTTGCAAGTACCTTGGATTTTTTGAATCTTTTTCTATCTTCTTTCTCAGTCGTGTTATCTGCACATCTATTGATCTTGGACTTTGTCCCGAACCTAAAATATCCGCCAATTTTTCTCTTGTAAAAATCTGTCCCGGTTTTTGACTTAAAACACTTAATAACATCTGTTCAACAGGAGTTATATGAATAATAGCACCTTGTTTGGTCATCAATTCTTTTTTTACAATATCATATAAACACAAACCCAAATTAAGGGGAGCATTAATATCTGTTTGTTCCTGAGGAGCCCTTTTAAATATATTCTTAATTCTCAAAACAAGCTCTTTGGGTTCAAACGGCTTAGGCAAATAATCGTCTGCACCAGCTTCTAACCCCACAATTCTATCGGCTGTTTCGCCCATAGCTGTAAGCATAATAACCGGGACATTACTTTCTAAACGTAATTTCTTCAAAAAATCGACACCACTGATACCTGGCATCATAACATCGACAATCAGCATATCAAACTTATACTGTTCAAGCATATAAACAGCATCTGTTGCATCTTTAGCTCCGGACACAGAAAAGCCTTGTTCACGTAAAAAACGTTCTAACAGGCTCCTCAGTCTGGTGTCGTCATCAACAACCAAAATATGTTGTTTTTCTTTTTCCATTATTTTTTAGTTGTTTTTTTTGTTGATACTTTTTTTGTAGTCTTTTTAGCTGTTTTTTTAGCTATTTTTTTAGCCGGTTGTTTTACATTTTTTACCGCCACAACTTTAGCTTCAACAGTTTTTGCTTTTTCTAAAGACTTAACATAATCAACACTTTTTTGGAAATATTGATAACCGGTAATAAACGTTAAAATACCTGCAATCCAAAGCAAAAGTTCCCCAATATAGTGCCATACCCATAAACCGTTAAAAAGCATCATAGCCAATGCTGTCATTTGAAAACCTGTTTTCCATTTTGCCAAACGTGTTACGGGCAAACCGACATTTACTTCGCGTAAAAATTCTCTAAGTCCAGAAACTAAAATTTCTCTGCATAAAATCACAAATACAGGAATATAACTTAACTTTGTCCATATCATATCAGGTTTTACCAAAATAACAACCAAAGCAGAAGCTACCAAAAGCTTATCTGCAATCGGATCAAGTAATCGTCCGAAAGCGGATGTCTGATTTCTGCATCTTGCTAAATAGCCGTCAAAATAATCTGTAACGGCAGCTGCCACAAACAATATTCCGATAAACATTGTCCATGCAAATGAATTAACATATAAAGATAAAAAGATAACCGGAATTACCAAAATTCTGGAAATTGTTAAAATATTAGGCAAATTATACACGTGACTTCCCCTTATAAAAATTAATTATAATCTTAAGACTGATATCATCATAAAACAAAAAAATCATTTATGAAAGTAATTATAAATTTTTTCAGCTGTTTTTTTACTTATACCGGAAACTTTTTTCAAATCTTCTGTTCCGGCACCTGCAACATCATCCGCCGAACCAAAATAAATAAGTAAATCACGTTTTCTTTTAGCCCCAATTCCTTCTATTTCATCAAGCCTTGATTTAGATATTGACTTACTTCGTTTTTTACGATGTGTCCCAATAGCAAAACGATGCGCTTCATCTCGTAAAGTCTGCAAATAAAAAGCTAAAGAAGACCTATACTCAAGAGCAAAGCTTTCTTTTCCTTTAATATGGTAAAATTCTTTTCCCGCATTTCTTTCTTTTCCTTTTGAAATCGCAATTATATATATATCATCAAGGTTATAATCTTTTAATGCCTCATGAACAGCATTTAATTGTCCCAAACCTCCGTCAATTAAAATAACATCAGGTTTATTTTGCTCGGTCAAATTATCAAAACGTCTACGCAAGACTTCTTTCATCATAGCAAAGTCATCATTTGTAATTTCCGTATTTTTGATGTTAAATGTTCTATACGATTTTTTATCAAATCCTTGATCGGTTGCAACAACCATTGCTCCTACAGCATATGCCCCCTGAATATGTGAATTGTCATAAATTTCGATTCTTTTTGGGACTACCGGCAATGAAAAAATTTCTTTTAATTCTTGTAAATTTTTATTCACTGACGAATTTAATGCAATTTTTCTTTCAAGTGATTCCATGGCATTTATATTTGCCATTTCTACCAATTTGTATTTATCTCCTTTTATCGGTATTAATATTTTTGTATTAAGAGCTTTTTGTAAAAAATCATGATTACTCAATTCAAACGGTATATATATTTCTTTAGGGACAACATTAGAAGTATAAAAATCACTTATAAATGCTTCTAATATTTCTTCACGTTCAGCATCGTTTATTTGCTTCGGAAAAAAAGATACATTACCGCAATTTTGCCCGTTACGTACAATAAAAACTTCAATACACGCTACAGAATTTTTAAAGGCAAAACCAATAATATCTGCTGATTTTATATTAGAATATTCAACATTTTTGCCGTTCCAAATTGATGTTAAAAATTTAATTCTGTCTCGCAAAATTATAGCTTGTTCAAAATCTGCATTATCACTTGCCTGATTCATTTTTAAGGTCAATTCGTCAACGATTCTTGTATTTTTACCTTCCAAAAAATCTACCGCATCTTTAACAGATTTTTGATAATCTTTTTTAGATATTTTTCTCACACATGGTGCTGAACATCTTTTTATCTGATACAACAAACAAGGTCTTTGCCTATTACAAAACACACTATCTCTGCAAGAACGTAACAAAAAGGCTTTTTGAACAAAATCTAATGTTTCATTAACAGCCGTTGCACTTGCAAAAGGTCCGAAATATTTATTTTTATTATTCTTTTTGCCTCTGAATTTTCTTAAAGAAGGATAATCTTCTTGCATATTAATCATAATCAGAGGAAACGATTTATCATCTTTTAGCAAAATATTAAAACGAGGAGAAAATTGCTTGATTAATTCATTTTCCAACAGTAGGGCTTTTGTTTCGTTTTCAACAACAATAAACTCCATACTGTCAACTTCCGATACCATTTTCTTTAATCTTGTCGGAAGCTTATCAAAATGAGTATACGCTACAATTCTGTTTTTTATATTTTTGGCTTTACCAACATATAACACCTCGCCTGTTTTACTTATCATGCGATAAACACCGGCTTTTGAAGGCGCAACTTTTACATTATTTTGCAAAACTTCAAGTCCGTGTTTTATATCCGCCATTTTTACCTCTTAATGCAAAACCATAAAGATAAAAGTCATTAAAATAAATCCACCAAAAACTGCTGCTGCAGATTTATCTGTTTTTTTGGTTCCATACGTTTCCGGCAAAATTTCATTAATCACCACAAACATCAAAATACCTCCGGCCATTGCCATTACCGATGGTATGATATGTACATTAAATCCCGTAATTAAAAGACCTATAAGTGAACCTACAGGTTGCAACATACCCATTGCCAAAGAAACCATCGCCGCATTTATTTTTGATTTCCCTGCTCCATATAAAGCAATTGCCATAATTAATCCTTCCGGTATATTATGAATTGCAATTCCCAAAACCAAACTGGTAGGATTTAATAATTCATGTGCCCCATAAGCCACACCCACTGCCAAACCTTCAGGCAATTTATGAAGAGAAATTGCAATAATAAAAAGCCAAGCTTTTTTCAAATCAAACGAAGGTCCGTGATGACCTATATGATTATGTTCATGTGGCAAAACATCGTTCAATAACCAAACAAATGCAACACCAAAAAAAACTGCTCCGCAATAATGAAGCGCCCCGACATATGAATTAATATTTGAACCCATAATTTCAGTCATAGCAGGAACCAACAGTGAAAACACGGATGCAGATAACATAACACCGGCAGCAATATTAAGCATAATATTTATATTATCTTTTGAATATTTTTTCTTCAAAAAAATACAAAATCCGCCTAAACCGGTAAATATACCGGCAATAAATGATGCCATAAAACCGCCTAAAAAAGAAGTACTAATCAGATCCATCTGCAACCTCTTCTTTTTTACGTGTCAATTGTGCTAAAGTTATTTTTTTAGGCATTAACTTATCTGCAAAAATTTCTACAAATTTTTCTTTCATAAGTTCAGGATCAACAATATCTGCAAAGAAAATTTGCTTATCACTGTTTTCTTCTTTTTCTATACTTCCGCCTGACTTTTTATACAATCCTTCAGCTAAAGCTAATGCTGATATCATATCATAATGCATTGAAATCGGATTATTTTCTTTTGAAGCTTCAACAAGCGCTCTTGCGACAGGATTTTTGCTTGATCTTATTTTATCTAAAAATTCATATTTCATACCAAGTTTTTTAATATTTCGACTTGGAACCAAAATCATTTTCAAATCTTTTTCTTGTACATATTCGAACAAAGTTTCTGCTGCAGGATAACCAATTTTAAAATTAAAACATTCCGGATTCGGTAAATAATATCCTGTTTCTGTTTTATTTTCCAAAACATCGCCAACGGCAACAATCTTTTTAACTTTTTTCTTTAATGCATCTTGCGAACCTTTAATATACTTTGCAAAATCAGCAAACGGAGCATTAAGTAAAATAAATATATTTCTGTCTTTGACTGATTTTATATATTCTTGCAAAAACACTACACCGCTTCGTAAAATTGTCATTCCGGCATTTTCAAAAATCTTGGAAAATTCATTTTCAGGATAATTGTTTTCTGATATTTCATCTATAACATCATAATCACCACCGGGAACAACTCTGACAAACGGTTGTCCTAAATATGACATTGCACCTTTTACATACATTGCTCTGCGGCGTTTTACTTCATAAACTCCAAGTTCGGTAACAATACCTTTTATATTAATATAATTATGTTCAGCTAAATAAGCCAAAACCACCATCGACGCTAAATCATCGTGATAATTATTAATATCGGTAAAAACCAATACCTCAGGTATTTTACGTTCCTTTTTTTTCTTTGCCATTTTATCCCAATTTATCATTCAAAATTTGATTAACCAATGTCGGATTCGCCGTCCCTTTAGATTGTTTCATCACTTGTCCGACAAACCATCCCATCAGATTTTGTTTTCCGCCTTTATATGCAGCAACATTATCAGGATTAGCCTCTAAAACAGCATCTACAATAGCTTCAATAGCACCTGTATCAGTCACTTGTTTTAAGCCCTTTTCCTCAACAATTACGTTAGGTTCCTTACCGGTTTCAACCATAATCGCAAAAACATCTTTTGCTGTTTTACCGTTAATTGTATTATCGGAAATCAAATCGACCAAAGCACCTAATTGTTCAGCAGATACCGGAGAATTTTCTAAAGTTAAATGCTTTGCATTCAACATAGCAAAAAAATCTCCCATAATCCAGTTAGCCACTTTTTTAGCATCTCTTCCTGTTGCTGCTTTTTCAAAAAAGTCTGCCGTTTCTTTATTTTCGCATAAAACACTTGCATCATAAGGCGTTAATTTAAGTTCATTAACAAAGCGTTCTTTTTTGGCATCCGGAAGTTCAACCATTTCTTTTTTTATGCTTTCGATAAACTCATCAGACAAAACCAATGGGGGTAAATCCGGTTCAGGAAAATAACGATACTCATTTGCATTTTCTTTTATTCGTAAGAATTTTGTTTCTCCTGTGTTTTGATCAAAATTTCTGGTTTGTTGCTCAATCGTTCCTCCGGTTTCATAAACCTCTATTTGGCGACGAGCTTCAAAATCAATTGCTTGCATAGCAAATTTTACAGAATTCACATTTTTAATTTCAGCTCTGGCTCTTAATTCCGAACTTCCTACCGGTCTAACGGAAACACTTGCATCACAACGCATAGATCCCTCATCCATATTGCCGTCACAAGTTCCCAAATAGCGAACAATTGAGCGTAATTTTCTTAAAAAAGCACCAGCTTCTTCAGATGATCTGAAATCCGGCTTTGTCACAAGTTCCATCAAACCTACGCCTGCCCTGTTATAATCTATATAACTTATTTTCGGATTTATATCATGAATAGATTTTCCTGTGTCTTGTTCAATATGGATTCGCTCTATGCCGATTTTTTTCGATTCGCCATTTGCTAAATCTATTGTAACTTCACCTTCTCCCACAAGCGGATATTCATACTGAGTAATTTGATAACCTTGCGGCAAATCTGCATAAAAATAATTTTTACGAGAAAAAACCGAGCGATTATTTATTTTAGCATTTAAACCTAAACCTGTTTTAACAGCTTGTCTTACACACTCCATATTCAAAACCGGCAACATCCCCGGCATGCCGGCATCTACAAAAGACACATTTTCATTTGCATCTGCTCCATATTCGGTTGATGCCGAACTGAAAATTTTAGATTTGGAAATAATCTGGCAATGAATCTCCAAACCACAAATAATTTCCCATTTACCATTTGGTGTTTCTATAATATTTTCTGCCATTTTTTATTTCCTCTGAAAATTTGCATCTTGTTCCAATGCAAAACCCGTTTTAAAAATAGTTTCTTCATCAAAAGATTTTCCGATTAATTGCATACCAATCGGCAAACCATTTTCCGAAAGGCCGATCGGCAAGCTCATAGCAGGCAACCCGGCTAAATTTACAGATACCGTAAATACGTCATTAAGATACATATTAATCGGATTTTCTTTCATAGATTTATCACCAATCGGGAACGCCGTAACAGGAGAAGTTGGGGCTAAAATAATATCACATTTTTCAAACGCTTTAACAAAATCTTCTCTTATCTTACGACGAACTTTTTGTGCTTTGACATAATAAGCATCATAGTATCCTGCAGATAAAACATATGTTCCGATCATAATACGACGCTGAACTTCCTTACCAAAACCTGCTGTTCTGGTATTAATATAAAGTTCATCCAAACTCTTTCCGTCAACACGCTCACCATATCTCAAACCATCATAACGTGCCAAATTGGAAGAAGCTTCAGCCGGAGCAATAATGTAATATACAGGCAAGGCATATTTTGCATGTGGCAATGTTATATCAACAATTTCTGCGCCTCTTGATTTTAACATCTCAGCCGCCTTATCCCATGCTTTAACAATTTCAGGATTTAAGCCGTCAACACGATATTCTGATGGAATGCCTACCTTCAATCCTTTAATATCATTGCCTAAAACTTTTTCAAAATCAGGGACTTCAACTCTGGCAGATGTAGAATCTTTTTCATCAAATCCGGCCATTTGTTTTAACATAATAGCACAATCGGTTACATCTTTTGCCATCGGACCTGCTTGATCTAAAGATGAAGCAAATGCAATAACTCCATATCGAGAACATCTGCCATATGTCGGTTTAATACCGGTAATTCCGCAAAAAGAAGCTGGCTGTCTTATTGAACCTCCCGTATCTGTTCCGGTTGCACCGGCACACATTTTAGCACAAACTGCCGATGCCGAACCACCTGATGATCCTCCGGAGACCAAATCGACATCCTTACTCCATGGATTTATACAAGGGCCAAAAAAACTGGTCTCATTACTACCGCCCATTGCAAATTCATCCATATTTAACTTACCTAAAAATACGGCACCGGAATCTAACAATTTCTTGGTCACGGTCGATTCGTATTGAGGAACAAAATTTTCCAAAATATGTGAACAAGCTGTAGTTCTTATATCTTTAGTACAAAATAAATCTTTAACTCCAAGTGGTATACCTTCTAAAGCTCCGGCGATACCTTTAGCATATTTTTCATCAGATACTTCTGCTTGTTCCAAAGCTTTTTCCGTGCATTCTGTAACATATGCATTATACTTGCGTCCGCTTTCCATATTACGGATATAGGCTTTAGTTAATTCTGTTGCCTTAAACTCCTTATTTTTTAAACCGGATATAGCTTGCGATATGGTTAAATCTGTTAAATCTGTCATTTTTCTACTCCACAAACTTCGGAACGGCAAAATATCCGAACTCACTTGACGGCGCATTTTTGAGCACTTCTTCTTTTTTGTTTCCGTCCTTTACAATATCATCTCGGCAGACTAAATTTTCTTCATTTACGGATATCAATTGTTCCGTATTTTCTACATCTACTTCTTTTAATTCTTCTACCCATGCTAAAATTTTATTAAATTCGTCTTTTGTTTCTTCCAATTTATCGTCTTCTATTTTTAATTTTGAAAGAAACGCAATTTGTTTAACCATCTGATTATCAACTGCCATAATTTTACCTTTCTTCTTAAACTCTCTTTGTTGTTTTAACAACTTACATAATTACTTGCAAGAAAAAACTATCACATTGACACTTTAAACGGCAAAGCAATTGCATCAAAACGCAAACGTAAAAGCATATTTATATCTTCAGATATGGTGTCGTATTTTTGCATCAACTTTACGGCCGGTAAACCACCACCATTTTCGATATATTTAGTAAGTTTTTCTTGAAAACTTTGTTTTCTAGGATAATACATCAAAGAAAATTTATCCCCCTGTTTTATATTTGCTAAATTTTTTGCCTGAAACAATGCCACATCAACTGAACCCAAGGCGTCAACCAACCCAATTTCAAAAGCATCTTTTCCAAGCCAAACTCTTCCTCTTGCAACCTCATCAATTTTCTTCTCATCAAATTTTCTTGTTTGCATAACTTTTTGGGTAAAATCTTTATAAACTCTATCAAGAGATTCGTTGAACAATTTTTTCTCTTTAGTGCTAAATTTATGATTAATACTCAACATTGAAGAATTTTCTCCAAAACCTATTTCACCCCATTTAACACCAAGTTTTTTCCATAATTGTTCAAGTACAATTTTTCCTCCGACCACGCCTATCGAACCGGTAAGCGTCGCGGGTTCCGCAACAATATAATCTGCTGCCAACGCAATAAAATATCCCCCTGATGCAGCATAATCTGACATAGACACAACAATAGGAATATTTTTTTCTTTTTTCAAATTTTCCAAAGCATATCTTATTTCATCTGACGCACTATAACTTCCTCCGGGAGAATTAATACGCAATACAAGAGCTTTTAAGTTTTTCTTTTGTTTAAGCTCTTCTATTTGTAACAACACACTTTGAGAACCTATCACAGCCTCATTCAACGGACTATTCGAACTAATTCCGTCTTCAATAACTCCATCCAAAACCATAAAAGCAATTAATGGTATCTTTTTATCATCATAATCATTAATAGCAGACATATAATCATCAATATTTACAAATTCTGCCCCATATTCTGTATTAAGATAAGAATTTAAATCTTGTAAATAACCAGTTTTATCTGCAAAGCCCACTTCAACTGCTTTAGTTGCCCAAAGAGGGGCTTCATTAATTGCTTTTTTTACATCATTAACCGATAAATTTCGATTTTTTGAAACACCATCAACCAACTGATTGTAAAGTCCGCCTCCTATTTTATTAAGCTCTTGACGATATTCCTTAGTAAAATCAGAACTTATAAGAGAACTAACTGCGGTCTTATACTCATAACGAGAATAAAATTCAGGCTCTACACCAATCTTTTGGAGCACATTCTTAAAAAACGGAACTTCAATATTTACACCGAAAACTCCAATTTCTCCTGATGGTTGTATCCATATTTCATCAAAAACAGATGCTAAATAATAATCTTTACTGCCACCGCCGAAACTTCCTATTGAACTCGAATAAATATAAGTCTTTTTACCTTTAGCTTTAAAAACTTTAATTGCATTAACAATATCTTGTATTTGAGCCATACCAAGAGAAGAAGAATTTATATTTGCTTTCAAAGCTTTTATTCTGTTATCATCTGATGCTATATTAATTGCTCTTACCAAATCAAAAACAGAGTAAGAAGAAGCACCGGTCCACTCAGCAAAAAAATCATCACTTCTAAGTTCTGCATATGCATTATTAAAATCTATTTCAAGAATAGCTTTATCCGGAACTCCGGCAATTCTCATTTTAGGACTTACAAGGCCTACAACACCGATCAAAATTAAAATAAATAAGATTCCGAAAATTGCAAACGAGTAAATAAGTGTCTTTATTATCAATTTCAGAGCCATTTTTTTTCTTTTTGTTTGTTCATCAATTTCCATTCTTATTCTCCACCCTATTCTTGCATTGAAAGTAACTTTTCTACAAATTCCGGCAACGTTTGAGTACATTTACCACATACATGTTCATCAAACAAATAATTATTCGATGTTCTTTCTAAATTAAATTCTATTGTATAAGCTCCATAATATTTAGCTGTATGCACAAATCCGGCAGCAGGATAAACAACTCCGGAAGTGCCTATTGAAATAAATAAATCACACTCTCTTAATTTTTTCTCAATTTCAGGCATATAAAGCGGCATTTCACCAAAAAAAACTATATTAGGTTTCATAAAACCTGCCATAGCACAATGTGGACATATCGTACTCATATCTACATCATCATTTGATTGTAGTATATGTCCGCAATTTAAACAAATTGCTTCATCAATTTTTCCATGCATATGATATATATTTTTAGAACCTGCTTTTTCATGTAACACATCTACATTTTGTGTTATGATATCAACTTGGCCTTTATATTGTTCTTGCAATTTTGTTAAACAAAGATGAGCCAAATTAGGTTTTGCCTCTAATAAATTAGGCTTAAGTTCATTATAAAAACGATGAACATATTGCGGATTTTTTTCAAAAGCTTCAACAGTTGCCACATCTTCTACTTTATGATTATTCCACAATCCGTTTGCATCTCGAAAAGTTCCAATTCCGGATTCGGCAGATATTCCCGCACCGGTCAATATAAAAATGCGTTTATATATTTTTTCCATGCTTTCCTCATCGTTACATCAACAATAAACAAAAAAACCACCCTTGCGGGTGGTTTATTTTGGCTCCGACTATCTGATTCGAACAGATGACCGATCGGTTAACAGCCGATTGCTCTACCGCTGAGCTAAGTCGGAATGACTTGGAGGCCGGTACCGGAATCGAACCGATATAGAAGGATTTGCAGTCCTCTGCATGAGCCATTCTGCCAACCGGCCCTCCCGTACCTTCGCGGTGATTTACATATATACAAATATTTTTGCTCACGTCAACACTTTTTTTCATTTTTTTTCATTTTTTTTTGCATATATGTGAAAAAATGCTTTTTTTAAGTTTCAAAATATGCTCAACTGAGGCAAATTTACAAAGGAGAATAATAATGAAAATTGCAATAGCCTCTGATCATGGTGGTCTTGATATGAAAAATGCTCTCGTACAGCACTTTGCAAAGCAAGGTTTTGATATTGATGATTTAGGTACAAATTCTATCGATTCGGTTGATTATCCAGATTATGCTGACAAAATGGCTGAACATATTTTAGCTCAAAAAGCAGAATTAGGAATTTTAGTTTGTGGCACCGGAGTCGGAATTTCAATTGCTGCTAACAGACACAAAGGTATCAGAGCCGCTCTAATTTATGATGAATTTGTAGCTCAAATGGCAAAAGCCCACAATAATGCCAATATTATTGTTTTTGGAGGAAGGACAATGAATATTGAAGATGTTATAAAATATTGTACAATTTTTATTAATACCAAATTTGAAAGTGGTCGTCACCAAAACAGATTAAATAAACTCGATGATTAAAAGGAATTAAGTATGAATTTTACTCAAGACTTAGAAACTACGGATAAAGAAATTTTTGATGCCATTAATGGTGAAGCTTGTCGTCAATCAGATCAAATTGAACTGATTGCTTCAGAAAACTATGTTTCTAAAGCAGTTTTAGAAGCTCAAGGATCAATTTTAACAAATAAATATGCGGAAGGATATCCTAATAAGCGTTATTATCATGGTTGCGAATTTGTTGATCAAGTTGAAACACTTGCCATAGAAAGAGCGAAACAGCTTTTTAATGCAAAATTTGCAAATGTTCAGCCCCATTCCGGATCTCAAGCGAATACTGCAGTTTATGTAGCTTTGTTAAAACCAAATGATACCATTATGGGAATGAGCCTTGATGCCGGAGGACATTTAACACATGGTTCAAAAGTTTCCATTTCAGGTAAATGGTTAAAATCTGTTCAATATGGTGTACGTCAAGATACCGGTCTCATTGATTACGACGAAGTTGAGTGTTTAGCTTTAGATACAAAACCAAAACTTATAATTGCCGGCGGTTCAGCTTATCCGAGACAAATAAACTTTGCCCGTTTTAGAGAGATTGCTGACAAGGTTGGTGCATATCTTATGGTTGATATGGCTCATTTTGCCGGTCTTGTCGCTGGGGGAGTGCATACCAATCCTCTGGAATTTGCCGATGTTGTCACCACCACAACGCACAAAACTTTAAGAGGACCGAGAGGCGGCATGATTTTAACAAATAATGAAGAAATAGCTAAAAAAATCAATTCTGCGATTTTTCCCGGAACACAAGGCGGCCCTTTAATGCATGTAATTGCAGGTAAAGCTGTATGCTTCAAGGAAAATTTAAGCTCCGATTTTAAAATATATGCCGAACAAGTTGTTCGTAACGCAAAAGTTTTAGGCGACACTTTAAAAGCAAGAGGCTTAAATCTGGTATCAGGCGGAACAGATACACACCTTTTACTTGTTGACTTGAGGCCTAAAGGATTAACCGGAGACGTTGTAGCTGAAGCATTGGAAAAAGCTCATATTACATGCAACAAAAATGCAATTCCTTTTGATCCGATGCCGCCAAAAGTTACATCAGGCATCAGAGTCGGAACACCAGCCGGAACAACCAGAGGTTTTAAAGAAAAAGAGTTTATCTATATCGGAAACGCCATAGGTGATGTTGTAGATGCTTTATCTTCAGGAAATGCCGATTCCATAATAGAAGAGACCGCACAAAAAATGATATCTCTTTGTCGCGAATTTCCTATTTACTAAGCCGATAAACGCATCATATAATAAAAGTCAGATTTTTAAAATATAAATATCTGACTTTTTTATTTACATTTTTCAAATAAACGGATAATATTTTATATGTACCGGATAGGTGCCAGCTGTCAGAAGCTGTATATCAGGCGGTGTTAGGATATAACATCGTAAATTGTTGTCTTTAAATTTAAGATAACAACAAATATATCCCCGATTCATATTTATTATGGTCGGGGAGCTTTTAGCGTATGTTCAATGGTTATCCTAAAGGCTAAAAGAGTCATTCCTGATATATGATTTCTGAACTCCCTGACCACCTATTTTGGTGGTTTAATTTTATATGGAGTTTCAGATGAAAAAAATATCAGTAATTGTTCCCATTTATAATGTAGAAAAATTTTTACCGCAATGTTTAGATAGTTTACTGACACAAACGCATACAGAATTAGAAATAATCTGTGTTAACGACGGTTCTCCTGATAATTGTTCTAAAATTTTAGACGATTATATAAAAAAAGATAACAGGATTATTGTTATAAACAAAAAAAACGAAGGAGTTAGTGTTGCAAGAAATACCGGTATAAAATATGCAAGCGGAGAATATATCAGTTTTGTAGATCCTGACGATTGGGTAGAGGCGGATTTTTATCAAAATTTGTATAAAGTCGCCAAAGAATCTCAAGCCGACATTGTAGGCATGGGATTTTGCAGCGTAAAGAATAATAAGAAAAAAACATTGCATTCCGTTAAAGAAATCAAAACAGCAACAACACCAGAAGAAAAATTTAAAATTTTTAAAATGCCATCAAACAATTACGTTTGGAACAAAATTTATAAAAAAGACATGATTATTAAAAACGAATTGTTTTTTCCAACAGGTATGTGTTATGAGGATATTATATGGTCATCACAAGCTATGGAATTCTCAAATTTAGCTGTTATGATACCATCTGTAGGATATAATTATAGGCACAACAACAATTCCATTGTTAACACAACATATTCCGATTCAAAAAAATTACTTGATCAATCTCATGCCCATAAATTTCAACGAAGCTTTATGGAAAAATATAAAATGAAAATTAAACCCAATTGGGATAAAAAAACAAAAATAAGATTTTTAGGCTCTACTATTTTTAAAATTATGGAAGCTTATGATTATAAAAAAATTGTATATTTCTTAGGACTAAAATTAATTGAAATAAAAATTTCAAAAAAAAGATAACACATTCCCCCGAAAGATGTCTTTCGGGGGAATACAAAATTACCTCTTTCCTAATGAGTAGACAATACCTACAATTTTTGCATCATTAAGCTGCATAAGAGCTTCAAATCCACCTTTTTTACGCAATAGATTTTTTACACCTTTTTGCAAAGTAGGATAACTGGCTAAATATGCTTTTACAACACTTTCTGTCAGCAGATTTTTGTTCGCCAAATATCTAACATCGAAAAAGCTTTTAGCTATTGCACAGTTATGTTCTGTTGCATATTCAAAAAACTCCAATAACAGCTCCACCGGAATGCTGTATTGCAGCTTTTTATAATAGCTACTGTTACAACAACCTACAAATTGTGAAGCCTTATCATAATCTTTAGCTTCAAGAAACTCTTTCAGCCTTTCAGTCAGCTTACCTGATTTAAAAAGCGAAGCAGTAGCACAAACCAAGAAGTTTTCCCATAATGCTACACGATTTAAAATCACATTCAAGTAGTACTTACCATAATAACTTTGCATGAAGTTATAAATAGCGATAGTATCATCCTCACAAGTTGGTCCATAAACAGAATACGGATCATAAGAACAATTGATATCAAAATCCACCTGAAAGATTTGATCTATAATCTGCTTATTTTTCTTATTAACAGCCTTTAACAAAGCTATTGATACAGGTTCACCTAAAGCAATCAACTCAATTGCTTCATTAGGGCGAAGTTCAACAAAACGTGCTAAACGATCAACACGTGAAATAATTTTAATTTCTGACATATGATAATTAAATTAAAAATTGTTATTAAATAAAAATTGTAATCTATCATTTGGTTTTAACATAAAAAAACTTGTTTTGTCAAGTCTATTATACCATGAAACAAAATCTAAAGTTTATTTCTAATCATAAAATCTTGACTCTTAAAGCCAAAGCTATATGATACTTCATAATTTATGACGTAACAAACAAAGGATTTGATATGAATTTTAAAGATTTGGGTTTAAGCGAAAAAACTATAAAAGCCATTGAAGAATTAGGTATTAAAAAACCAACCACCGTTCAAATTGACGTTATTCCATCAATTTTGGAAGGAAAAGATATATTTGCAATTGCTCCGGGAAAATGCGGAAAAACATGTTCTTATGTTTTTCCACTTATAGATATTATATCTCGTCGTCAAGGACAAAATATCTTAATTATTACGGCAGATTCATCTCAATCGGTTATTATATCAGACAGATTAGCAATTTTTAATAAATATCATGAAATCTGTGAAGAAACTTTGCAAGATAATAATCAAGAAATAAATTCAGAAGCAAATGTCATTATCGCAACACCTGATTTATTACTCGATATTTCAGCCGAAAATAAGATTGATTTTAATTCAATAAACATATTAGTTGTCGATGATATTAATTTAATAAAGAAAAAACACCAACTGGCAAATTTAGAGAAAGTTTTAGAAAAATTGCCGATTGAAAAACAAAATATCGTATTTACCAACAGACGCTCAAAAGAAACGCAAGATATTTTAGATAAAATTCTAAAAACACCGGCCGAAATTAAAATTAATAAAAACAAAGAAGATGAAACAAAAGATATACCGATTACTAAGCAAGAAACTCTAAAAACTGACACAGAAACAAAAAAAGAAAGTACAAAAAAGAAAAATCCGATAAAAGAAGTAAAAACAGATTTTGAAGCCGTAAATCTAGCTGAAAAGTATCGTAATTTCGGGGATAAAACACCAGCTTTTCTATTGGTAAAGGGAGAGCTTGTAAAAAATGAATTTAAATAAAAAAATTCTTGCGATATTTTTTTGCGTAAGATATAAAGCATAAAAAGATTTTAAGGAGATAAAAATGGCAGGACATTCACAATTTAAGAATATTATGTACAGAAAAGGAGCTCAAGATGCAAAAAAAGCTCGCGTATTTGCAAAATTGGCCCGAGAAATAACAGTGGCAGCGAAAAGTGGCATTCCGGAGCCTGACAAAAATCCGCGTTTGCGTTTAGCTATACAAGCAGCACGCGCTGAAAGTATGCCCAAAGATAATATAGAACGTGCAATTGCAAAAGCCAATCAAACAGCCGGTGGTGCAGATTTTGTATCTATGCGTTATGAAGGTTTTGCTCCTAATAAAGCAGCCGTTATTGTTGAAGCTTTAACAGATAACAAAAATCGTACAGCAAGCAATGTAAGAACCATTTTCGGTAAACGTGGTGGCGCTATGGGTGAAACAGGTTCTGTTGCCTTTAATTTTGAGCGTATCGGTTTTATACAATATCCGGCCAGTGTTTCTGACGCTGACACCATGTTTGAAACAGCTTTGGAAGCCGGTGCAAATGATGTAGTATCTGATGAAGAGTTTCACGAAATTGAAACTTTACCTGATGATTTAGCTGTTGTAACAGAATCTTTGGAAGCAAAATTCGGCACCCCGTCAGCTTCCAGATTAGACTTTAAACCAACAGTTAAAGTAGATATCACAGATGTTGAAACAGCAAAAAAATTCTTAGATTTTATTGATGCCTTAGAAGAAGACGATGATGTTCAGCATGTTTATCATAATGCTGAGATTGCGGATTCTGTTATGGCTGAATTGGAAAAAGAATAAGTTGGTAAAAATATTAGGACTTGACCCCAGTCTTTCCTCAACCGGCTGGGGCATCATTGAGGCAAGCAACAACCGTCTGACATATATTGCAGACGGTTTTATCCCAACTGATGCAAAGCTTCCTATTGAACAACGTTTAGATATAATTTACCGCACTTTATGCAACGTTATCGAAACATATAAACCTGATGAAGTATCTATCGAACAAACATTTTTGAACTCTAATCCTGCAAGTTCTTTAAAACTTAGCATGGCAAGAGGTGTGGTTGTTTTATCTGCCGGAAGCTATAATCTTCCGCTTACGGAATATGAGCCTAATAAAGTTAAAAAAGCAACAGTTGGTGTTGGTAGAGCTGAAAAATCTCAAGTTGAAACCATGGTAAAAATTTTACTTCCGACTGCAAAACCCAAAAACAACGACTCAGCAGATGCACTAGCTATTGCCATAACGCATGCTCATTTTAGAACTGCGCTTAAAAAATAGTCTTAATCCTCAATATCAGCTTCGTAAGCAAAAACAATTTCGCTATCTTCTTCTTTTTCCGTATCAGAAATTTCACAAATTAAAAGCTTATCTGTGTCAGCTAAACTATCAAAAATATCGTTAGGAATATTGTCAAGAATAACACATTCAGCCTCATTACGATAAAGTTCAGCACTATTAGTAGCCACATTTAAAACAATTCTTGCATCTTTAGGCTCTGTTTTACCGGCATATAACAAAAGCAAAACTTCATCTTCATCATTAACAACAAAATCATACATTGCATTTTCAACCATAATATTCTCCTAAATTAAAAGTATTTTTTGTTATATTAAAGAGAATAAAATAATTTACAAGTTTTTTATTTAATATAAAGGGAACATATTATCATATATTTTATCTTGATGTTAATATATCAACTAAAAAGGATGAAAAAAAACAGAAAGTATTATATATAAAAGCATAAATGAAAGGTTTTATTATGGCAAAAATTTTAGATAAAATTATAAATTTGTTAAAATGGCCGATTGCATTTTATATGCTGTATTCTCTTCCGGCTTTTTTTTCATCTCTAGATTATTTTAAATTTGCAAGCTTTAAATACATAACCTTAGGGGCCGGATTTTTCATGTATTTTATTGCGCGCACCATGGCAGATTCATCGGTAAAGACATCTATGCAAATTGTTGCACATGAACTCACCCATTCATTTTTTGCTCTTATTACTTTTCATAAAGTTAAACACATCAGATTAGATCCTGACGGTTCAGGTGGAGAAATGGGATTTGTCGGAGATGGTAACTGGTTAATTGTAATTGCACCATATTTTTTTCCATTATTTGGTTTTTTCTATATGCTCATTATGGCATATTTACCCGAAACTTTAGTTTTCAATGGTATATTAGGATATTTCTTAGGCTACCATATGGACACTGTCGGATCCCAAATTCATGACAAACAAACAGATTTACCTAAAGTAAGCTATAAATTTTGTTGGATGTTTTTACCGGGAGCCAATTTTTGGATTATCGGAAGTTTTTTAGCTTATAACGCTAAAGGTTGGGAAGGTGTAAAAATTTATTTTGATATTATAAATAAGCTTAACCTTGAAAACTTAGAACGTATTATCAACTTAATATTTAACTTCTGATTTATCAGCATCTAACTCTATATTCAAGCCAATCGGTAAAACATATCGACTTGCTATATGGCCGTATTCAAAACAATAAATTGATGGAATTGATAATTGTTTAGCAAAACGCAAAATAATATCATCAACAGAACCATCTTTAATATTATCTTCAACGCATTGGGTAAATGAACCGAAAATTATTCCTTTTAATTTATCAAAATTTTTCTGTTGTTTAAGTTGGTTTAACATCAAATCTATCTTATATGACTTCTCGCCAACATCTTCTAATAATAAAATCTTATTTTCTAAATCAGGGAAATACGGTGTTCCACACAAATAACATAAAACACTTAAATTTCCACCCACCAGAATTCCTTCTGTTTTTCCTCCGACAATTTGTTTTCCGCTATGCAATTTTTGCGATAAACAATCAAAAATATTTTGCATTGATTTTTCAATTTTTGCATCAAGGTGTTCTGTTTTAAAATCATAAATCGGCAAAAATCCGGTATAAGAAACAACTCCTGATTTTTGATATAATGCGTTTTGAAGAGCTGTAGAATCACTTAATCCGAAGACAGGCTTTTGATTATTTTTTATTAATTCAAAATCTAATAAATCGAGTATTTTTGTAGCTCCTGCGCCTCCTCTTGAACAAAAGATTGCTTTAACCGAACTATCTGCAAATGCATTGTTTACATCATTAGCTCTTTCTTCGTCCGTTCCTGCCATGTATAAATTTGAAGCATACACATGCGGCATCAAAACAACGTCCAAACCTTTGTTTTTAAGCCAGTGAACACCTCGATTGAGCGATTCTTTTTCAATACACGCTGACGGAGATACTATTGCAATTTTATCACCTTTTTTTAACAAAACCATATCACAATCTTTCAAGTATATCTTCACAAAAATCAGGCAAAGAATTATCTCTTGCTCCCATAACTACGATTCTGTCACCGGCTTCGGCCAAACTCAGGAATCTGTTTTTTATTTCATCTCTTGTTTGATAAAACTCAGCATTAACGCCTATTTTTTTTGCATAATCTACCAAATCTTTTGAAGAAATATCCCTTGTAACACTTCCTCCGGCATAAAAAATTTCAGGCATAACAAGGATATCTTCTTTTTTCATAAATCTAGCAAAGCTATCCATAATATCTCGTCCCATCATACGCATAGGTGCAAAGCCATGAGGTTGAAACATGATTAAAAGGCGACCGTCATAATCTTTTAATGCTGACATTGAAGCAGCAACTTTATCCGGATTATGAGCAAAATCATCAATTACTGTAATTTGTTTTTTAACACCTATAACATCTAAACGACGCTTAGTTCCTACAAATCCTTCCAAAGTTTTTGCTGCAACATCTTCTTTTATACCCATAATTTTACAAACTGCAATTGCACAAGCTGCATTTGCAACATTAAAAGCACCTGTTAGGTTCAATCTGTATGTTGCTCTATTTAGTTTATATTCTATTGCATTTTGCAGAGGAAATATATCATAAACATAAACATCGGCCTTTTGATTTTTGATTGAGAATGTTACGACATTTTTCTTATTTAATAAAACTTCAGAATTTTTGCAGTCTAAATTTACTACTGCTCCCTTTGATGCCTTTTCCACAAATGTTGTAAACAAATGTTGTAATTCGGCAATCGGCTTATGATCAATGCTAATATTGTTAACAACAGCAATATACGGATAATATTTTTCAATTGATCCATCGCTTTCATCTGCTTCTATTACACAAATTTCACTGTTATCATTTAAAATAACATTAGGAATACCTTGTTTATTTTCATAATTTTTCAGCAATCCTCCATTTATCATAACAGGTTTATAATTTAACTGATCAAGAATAAACCCTATCATAGCAGTAACAGTTGTTTTTCCGCTTGTTCCTCCAACCGCAATACCATATTTTGCCAAATTAAAAATTTCAGCCAACAAATCAGATCTTTTTTTAATATCAACACCCAATTCTTTAGCTTTTTTTATATCAGGAATAGTATCTTCTACTGCTGTTGAAACATATAAACACTCTGTACTTTTACTAATGGCAGAGCCATCTTGCGGAAAAATTTTAATACCGATTTCTTCAAGAGCTTTTTTACTTTTTGTATCTTTTCCGCAATCAAAACTTCTGTCTGACCCTGAAACATCAAAACCTTTAAGTTTTAAAACTTGAGCAAGAGCACTCATCCCGCTACCGGATATTCCGCAAAAACTGACTTGTCTCATAGATAGTTCCTCAAAAACATTTAGAGTGCATCATAAATATCATCATTTGTTTTTTTCTGCGAAATCAAATTTTTGTAATCAATAACTATAAAGGTCTGATTATCTTCATTTGCAAAGAGGGCTAAAGTAACGCCAACCATTTCATTATTAAATGTAGAATATAGCACAGCTTCACCTGATGCTAATTTTTCCAAAAATCCTTCATCTCCGATTTCCATTTTAACCTGTCTTATGGCTGTAGATGTTGTACCATCAGGATTCGGCACGCTTTCCTCTACATTAAACATTGCCGGAGTATAAAATTCTTGCGCATTACCATATTTTTTCTCAAGCATTTCATAATATTTATTATATTGGGCCAACCCTTTTGATGCTTTGCTATTATCTTCAATCAAATTACCGTATGAAACAATGCGCCACAACGAATTAGATTCCCCAAAACTTATCATAACTTCTCTCATATCAGGTAATGGCTTTGGTAAATTTGTCGCCTTATAAGTATTGGGATAATCTTTTAATTCAACCGGAGTAAGTTGAACTTTAATGTATTCTATTTCTGAAACGGGAGCCAACCATAAAAGGCCCATTGGAGCGTGTTCATATACCTTAGGATTAAACTTATCTGATTTTTCTTCAATTTTTATTTTTCTTTTTTCAATTTTAAGAGCTTTCGGTTTACTGGCCAACAGTTTTGCCGCATCCATCTGTCCTTTTTCAACTGTTTGTTCTTCTTTTGCACCTTGCTTCATTTCTTCTGTTTGCATAATATCATCAAAAAAATCATCTTTAGCAAATGAATTAAAAGAAAACGACATTGCCGCGGCTAATAAAGCATAAAATAACTTATTCATAAAAACCCCCTATTAATAAAGAAAAAAATTGAACATTGTTCATTTTTGGTATATATGTATGAATATAATATAAGAAAAGTGTTAATTTAGATATAAGATTTATCATGAGTAAAGACAAGATTCAAGAAAATTTAGTTAACAAAGGTCGAGAACTTATCAGAGAAAAAGGAGCTGATTTCTTAACTGCTCGCAAACTTTCTGATGCTTCAGGATATTCAGTTGGCACCATATATAATCAGTTTGGTAACATGGATAATTTTATTTTAATACAAAATTATCTCACTTTAGAACAATTATATACATCTCTGGTCAAACTTCAAACATCAGGTACACCATACCAAAGGCTGAATTTATATGTCAAAGAATTTATCAATTTTGTAATTGAGAATAAAAATCTGTGGTTTTTGGTACATAATTTCCATTTATTAAATAACAATCGCCACTTCTCAAAAATTTATCTTAAACGAGTAGTTCAAATTACAAAATTGGTTGAAAGTGCATTTAAAAATATGTTTCCTGAAATAGAGATGCCTGAACGTACATTATCTATACAAGTACTGTGGCTTTCTTTGTTTTCACTCAGTTCTTTTTTAACCACTGATGCTTTAGACAGTTTCAGCAAGATAAATAAATACACTTTATGCGAGTTGTTACTCAACACATATCTGGCCGGAATGAAAGTTTTAGAAAAAGCTTCATAATTAAGAGAAAAATCATGGACTTTATTCAACTGGTTATATTGAAAATAAACAATTTTATATCAAATCCGCAAAACTTAGAATGGATTGTAAACAATCGATTCTTGATGTTGTTGCTTGTAATTGTTTTACTAAAGCTTAAATATGCAACATATTCAAGTTTATGGTTAAGTGCCATAATAAACATCCCGGGCACAATCTTACATGAAACCATGCACTTTTTGGTAGGTGCGCTTATGAATGCGCGTCCGACAAGCTATGACCTTATCCCCAGAAGAGACGGTAACGGAAATTATGTTATGGGAAGCGTAGGTTTCAGAAACATCACATCATATAACGCACTTCCTGCGGCACTGGCCCCTTTGTTTTTACTACCAATAGGCTACTATTTAAACATTTGGTACTTTGACAATGTAAATATAAACATCTTTAACTACATACTTTATATTTTGTTACAAACCATAATCATTGAGAACGCCGTTCCTTCATCAACAGATTTTAAGGTTGCCTTTTCATATCCTCTTGGGTTGTTGATTTATACTTTTTTAGCTGTTTGCGGTATTATATATTTTTAATTTACCGATTCATTTTTATCAATCAACAGCATTTTCCGACACGGAACTTCCGGTTATATTGATATTACCAAGATATAATTCAAAATCTTCAATTTTTATATCAGGTAAAACGTGCAAAGATACCTCATCTTTAGACACTACCAGTTTATAAGTTCCATACGGGACATTTTCCATTAAGAAATATCCGTCCAAATCTGCAAAAGTATAGGCTTTTTCTTCATTTTTATCATTAATGAGCGCAACTTTATATCCGTATAATCTTTTGCCGGTCGGATTGGCGATTTGTCCTTCAAGCATACCGACATGAGTAAACGGCAATTCTATTGTTTTCAGTGTTCCCGGTCGCAATACCAGTTTTTTATTTTCAAACAGTGGTTTTAGGGTAAAATCTGCAACATTTTCCGTTTCAATATTAATTATAGTTTTTTCATAAGCGGAAAGGTCGGTAAGAAAAGCGTTTCCATTCTCATCGGTTTGTGTCTGATCGGAAGAACTGTTTGCGCTCAGTGTAACACCTTCAACGGGTGCACCTGTTTCATCTTTTGCTCTGACGTAAACAGAACCTGAATTGGAAAGTTTAGACTTTGCGGATGTCAAAATTCCGATTTTATCAGGTTCTTTTGTAAAGCTCATATTATAATTAAGAGATATAGAAAAGTTTTTATCTCTATCCATAGAAGCGCTTAATGAAAGTCCTCCGAAAGGAAACACTTTCGAGCCTGATACGGAATAATAATCCATTTTAGATTGCAAATCACGACGATATTTAAAAGTATAATACGTATAACGATCGGTTCTATATGTCAGTTGCGAATTAAGATCCGTAAATTGGCTTTTAGGCTTATTGGTATAACTTAAATCTGTTTGCCAAGTAAAATTGCTCCAACTATGATATAAACTTGTTTTAATTTCGTTTATTTTCAGCATAACAGAATAGCTGTCTTCAATTGATAAATACCAGCTTCTTGCCAAATTTTTTGAAATACGGGCAGTTATATCTTCATAAGATGTGTTGTTGCTTTCTTTTTTACCTGTTTGGTATGAAACGCTATATGGTATACGCCACGGAGTATGACCGCTAAAGCGAAACTCGAGTTTATTTTTCAGATATTCATCACCTTGATAAGACTTAGGCGAATGAATTTTGTTATAAGCATCATAAGAAGCATAAACAGTTCCGACATAAGCATCTCCTTGCCATTCGACATGATGACCTAATTTGCCGGTATCAATATTTTGTTGTAAGTTATATTGTAAAGAACTTCCTTTAACTGCATATTGAAAACCGAACATACCGAATTTTTGCGCTTCGTCTGGTAAGATTGCATCCGGTGTATAAGTAAATCCGCCGATAAGTGTTACATAATCGCTTAAACCGTAGTAAAAATTGCTATCGACGACAGGACTATCCCCTTTAGAATTTTTATTTTCTTTATTTTCAAACATATATTTTTCCGGTTGATATGCAGCTATTGTATACCCGATTTCACCTTTTGCCACCGGAGATGTTCCTGAATAGTAGCGTCTTTCTTCGGTTCTGACTTCGCCATACGGTCCGTAAAAGACAAGCTTAAATTTGTTTAAGCCGTAAGAAACCGGAATATTCGGAAAATTATATTCGCCGTTTATACTGTTTTGCTTATATCCTAAAAGCATATCGTTCCAATATAGCTCAACTTCCCAACCTTCTGTTAAAGGGCCTGTGATATCAATGGTTTTATCGGCAGACATAACCAAATTTTTAAAGCTTGAAACGCTAACACCCCGACCGGCGCTTCCTTTGGCAAAATAAGAGCCGTTCATTCCGCTAATATCGCCAAGTTTTAAGGTTTTCAAATTAAACATATTAGACGGTTCATCTAAAAAAGTGCGACCGGCATTAAACCTTATTGTCGGTTCATGATTGTTAGCAGAATTTCCGGATATATAGCTGTTAAAATCAAGTCCGGCGGCAATACCTGAAAAATTAAGGGCATAAGAATCAGAATTATTATATTTTTTGCTTGCATTTGAATATCCCCACGATTTTCCGAGTTGCAAATCAAGAACAGGCATACCTATCAGACGTTCGTCAAATTCATAATCCTTAAAGCTTTTATCCTGAGGTGTGTATTCGCTAATTTTACGTTTTTTTGCGGCATTAAGTTTTATAAGTGTCGGAAATTCTTTTTTGCCGTCAACAAGCATTTCCATAGAAAAATAGTTTACGGCAATATCAACTTCAAACACCTTTGAATATAATTCTGCCGAAAAGAAAATTGTATCCTCAATGTTTTTATAATCTTTTTCACTTATTTTTATATCGGTAGAATTTTCTTTAGCCGTAAAATCAGTTAAGTTTATGCTAAAAACACGATTTTGTTCATTTTGATAATAAGCCGTAACAACATCGTTTTTTATCTCATATTTTATACCGATTGCATTTGCAAGTTGTGAAAACGGCAAATATAACATTTTATCATAAAGATAAGCATAGATAACATCATCTGTTGCATGACCTTGTAAACTGTAAGATAATATAAGCTCAGTATCTTCGGGAACATATTCTTCAACAGTCTTGTTTATAACACTTTCAGTTTGTTCCGACACACCAGAATCAGCCAAAGAAACTTCCGTTTCTTGGCTTGGTTCATTGGCAGGTAAGGTTGCCGGCAGTCCTAAAAACAGTCCGAATAAGAAAATTTTATAAACTGAGTTTTTGACGCGAAATTTCTTTATTTGTAATTGCATCTTCAAGTTTTAAGAATGTAGGCTTATTCTCAGATTCTGTTTCTTTAAGTTTGACACCGATTGTGCGTTTTCCGTCCGGTTTTTTGATAACAACTCCGTTAGCTCTGCCGATTTCTTTTTTATCAGCATCAAGCACAACGACATTTACTCTTGAGCTTTTTGTTCCTTTTCTTTGCAGTTCAACCTCAAACATATTGCCTTTTTGCTTATAACCTAAGACATCGGTTTGAGCCACCAAATTTCCTTTTGCGATTGTAACCGGAATAGCGGTTGCCATATACATTTTCACATTAAAAGAAACACCTTCTTGATCTTTGGGAGCTTCTTGTTTTTTACCAAAGTTGTTTTCAATTTCGGAAACATGTAAAAAAGAGCTGTATTCTCCATCTTTTGCTTCCGATGTTTTTCTGATGGCAACACGCACATTTTGAGTTTTTTTCGGAGGAAGAGTAAAACGCTTAGGAGAAAACATTATAAAATCTTTGGCAGAATTTGCGGTTTTTTCAACCTCTTTCATTTGACCTTTGCCGTCCGGTTCATAATCTTTAACCGAAATTTGATATGCTTGCGGTAAGGGAGTTTCGTTTATCACCGTAACGGTTTGCGATTTTTGTTTTGAATTTGCATCAAAATATAAAGATTGCGGAAAAATTCCGACCTTGGCAAAACCATTGCTTGCACACAAGCAAAAGAGTGTAATTAAACAAATTTTCTTAAGCATTTTTTTCTCCTTATTCATAATTGTATAAAAAAGTTAGTGTTACATTTCCCTTATATTCCCCAGGTGCCGTGCTTTGAGGCACATGCAAAGTTGCCCCGATAAAAACATCTTGTTTTGCGCTTACTGTTTCGCCTAAATCCGGAAGACGAATGGTTCCGGCGGGATAAAGTGTAAAATTGTCAGCTTTTAATGGTGTGACATCTTCATCTTTGGAATGAGTTAGATATACCTCATCAGCACTAAAACTTATGCTGACACTTCGGTTGCTCACGCCCTCAATTTCAACTGTTGCTCCGTGTGGTTGTTTGGTCCCCACAACGGATATATTTTGTATGTTTGCACCATTTGGAGTTAAAACAATGGTTGCATCGGTTGAAGGTAAAATGTATGTTCCAAAAAACATATCTTGTTTCACATTTGCACTGAGAGGTTCTTCTACCTCAAAAGCAAAATTTAACATTACCACATTGTTTGAAGATGTTTCTTCCGTGTTGTTTAAGCTTATAATATGTTCATAATCTAACATCAAAGAACCGGTATAAAGTCCTTCTTTGCAATATCCGCCCAGTTCTAAAGTGGCACCGACACCGGTTGAAACACTTGAAGTTGTTTCTTGCCCGATAACATTTTCTTGGTTGCTAAAGGTCAAGTTTTTTATACTTGCCATACAATGAGGTAAACTTTCCTGATTTTTAGGGTTTAAGACAAACTTGTTTTCTTTGCTTGTATAAGTTGTGTTATCAGACACAAAAGTAAGACGCCCCTCTTTAGGCGGAATGTTTGAGGCGTTAACCGCCCCAAACATAGTCCTAAGTCCGTTGGCATCTATGATGATTGTAGAAGTGTCGCCATTAACTTGCACAAACTTACCAAAATTTAGCTCATCAGCTATAACAAACACTTCGGCATCTGCCTTAAAAGACAATAAACAGATATAAAAAATGTATAAAAACTTTTTCATAACAGATTTTTTTGTATTATATGGTCCTTAATTTTATCAAAAGCCTAACACCAAAAACAGTTGTTAGGCTCTTGATATATTATTGTTTTTTTATGGGGCTATATTAATAGCCATCATTTTGTATAGCAGAATTTTGAATTGCGGCATAGTTATCTTCGTTCACGACAGTTGTAACTGTTGTATAACCAAAACAAGTTGCAGTTCCTGTGATGGTGCTTAAATTTGCCGTAGTTAATGTTCCTCCTATGTGAGCTAAAATATCATCACCATCTATTGTAAATCTATAATTAAAATCACTTACAGTTCCGCATGCAATACCATCAATATCTGTTAATTCTACTGTTTCATCACTAAAGTTAAGTTTATATAATACATTTACAGCATCTTCAGTGATATCTATAAATTCTGTTTGGTCAGCATTGCTATCAAGCAAAGCACCTTTAGCTCTGATCAAACCTTCATTAAGTGAAGCATGTGCAATTCTAGTATCACTATAATTTGTAAAAGATGCTGTTGAGAGCATGGTAGCAGTAGATGTTGGGTCTAATGTGCCATCGTTTTTAACAATCACGGTTTTACCGCCTTCATCAGCTAAAATCAAACCGAAACCAAGATATTGTTCACTTATTAGTTCCATTGGTTTAATAAATTGCGCATGAATTACTAACTCAGCACTGTTTGATGCTGCATTTGTGTTCATAGCAACGGTAGATAAAAGCATTGCTGTTGTGGCAAGCAATAAAGTTTTTTTCATAATAAATCTCCTATAAGTAACGTTACATAGGCTAAAAAAACAAACAACCACACCAAGCGCTTTGGTGCAGATTTCCAAGTTTTTTCAGCACATAAGTAGTGTAATTTAAACGTACGTTTTTGTGCAGCAGGTGAAATTTAAGAAAAATGCAAAATAAAATTTTTGCTTTTTATTGTTTTTCAAATAGTTAGTTTGATTTGGAAAACGTTAAAAATGTTTAAAAAACTGCTTGATTTAAACGTAGGTTTTTTTGCAGCAATTTAAAAACTCTGAATCCATTGTAAATAAACACTTTCCCCCGATTCTCATTTTCAAAAAAAATAAAGCAATATTGCAACATTTTTATTCTTTTAAACCTTAAAAAAACACAACCCGTCGTCCCTCGATTCCCAAAAACACCTAACAACGTCATGCCTATTTTTTGCTTGCAAAAAATTCAAGGCATCTCCCGATTAATTTTCCCCAACTAACACAGCTTCCGATGATTGATTTTTTAAACTAATTCGGAGACCCCTTGAATTTGTTCGTTCCACTCACAAATAGGGGTGACATTTATTTTTTATGTCATGCCTATTTTTTGCTTGCAAAAAATTCAAGGCATCTTCCGATTAATTTTCCCCAACTAACAACGCATACGATGACAGATATTTTTAAACTAATTCGAAGATCGCTTGACGATTGCTAAACGCAATCGAGCGATGACTTTGTAGACCGTTATGCCTCCAAAACGAAAAAAACAAAACCTGTCATGCCTATTTTTTGCTTGCAAAAAATTCAAGGCATCTACCGATTAATTTTCCCCAACTAACACAGCTTCCGATGATTGATTTTTTAAACTAATTCGAAGATCGCTTGACGATTGCTAAACGCAATCGAGCGATGACTTTGTAGACTGTTATGCCTCCAAAACGAAAAAAAAACAAAACCTGTCATGCCTATTTTTTGCTTGCAAAAAATTCAAGGCATCTTCCGATTCTTAACAACAATAGATTTACTTAAATCTGATTAATAAGCGACAAAGTTGGCCTTCTTCGCACACATTACACACACCGGCAATTTTCTCAACTGTCAAATCTTTCAGACACTTATTAGAACCCGTACACATTTGCTTACCGTAATAAGATGCACTATTCTGATATGAACCTGTTCCCAAAAGAATTTGTACCGATCTTAATTGTTCATGCCATTCTTTTGCAACCTCATAAACATTTTCACATGCCATTTGTGAATTTGGTCCTTTATTAAGTTGTGAAAATATGCCGATATATCCGGTATCATGATACGTAAATGTATATGTAGATTTAAAAACATCTTTAAGAGACGTTGAAGATTTACTCGTGTACATATCCTCAGGAAATTCGCCCATTTTGATAAAAACAGGAAACCAACTATAGCTATGGCCTTGCTTTTTTATGTCATCAAGATACCTGTACACAACATTAAATATCTGATTTATTTGCGAAGTGTGTTTATTTTTTTTAATTTTAGTCATAGCAGAAGAATAGCCGGCAATCGCGCCAACAGAGAGCACTCCTATAATAGCAAGCACTCCTAACATTTCCACCATTGATCTGCCGCATTGACTTATTTTCATTTTAACACACCTCTGTATGTAGTCTAAAACAAAAAACTCATTAAATCGTTAACACATATAAAAAAAACTCCACCAGCTCACACTAATGGAGTTTTTTATTCATAGCCATCAACTATTTTTTACTATAACGCTCAGTTATGGTTTGTACCAACACATACAAAAGCGGTATCACAACCAAACCACCGGCTGTTCCGATGAGCATTCCGTAGAACACGGGAACACCGATTGCAACACGGCTTCCTGCACCTGCACCTGTTGCCACAATCATCGGGAACACACCCAAAATAAACGTAAAGGCAGTCATCAAAACAGCTCTGAAACGTTCTTTGGTAGCTATCAAAGCTGCTTTTTCAATGTTTGTTCCTTTTGCTCTTTCATCACGAGCAAACTCAACAATCAAAATCGCATTTTTAGCAGCCAAACCAACAAGCAAAATCAGACCTAGTTGCGCATATATACTCAGAGACATCGAATATATAAACATACCGGCAAAAGCGCCAAGCATCGCAACAGTTACCGATGTTAACACCGAAACCGGTAACATCCAACTTTCATACTGTGCAACCAAGAACAAATAACCAAACAAAATTGCTAAGAATATGAGTAATCCGACCTGACCGCTGGATTTCTTTTCTTGATAGCTCATAGTTGACCAGTCATAACTATATCCCGCAGGCAATGCTTCTACCGCAAGTTTTTCCATTGCAGCCATAGCTTGTCCGCTACTAACTCCGGGTTTTGCCATCGCCGTAATTGAGGCACTTGGATATTGGTTATATCGATCATAACTTCTCGGAGCTTGAATAATTTTTATATCAACCAAACTTCCAAGAGGAACCATCGTATTATTAGAACTTTTAACATAAAGCTTTTTAATGCTCTCAATGTCTTTACGATGTTCCCAATCTGCTTGAATCATAACCTTATTAACTTGAGTACCGATGTTAATGTCATTTACATAACCTGCTCCCAAATAATTTTGTAAAACAGAATATATGTTGCTGACAGGAACTTTCATTACCTCAGCTTTTTCTTTATTTATTTCTATATAAGCATGTGGTGTTTCAGCTGTATATGTAGAAAAAGCATACATAATTTCAGGTAACTGATTAACTTTGGCAATAAAGCCTTTCAAAACAGCTTCAAGTTTTTTAGGATCCGTATTATCCAAAGCTTGTAATCTGAAATCCATACCACCGGTTGCACCAAGTCCCGGAATGGCAGGAAACTCAAACAAGTTTATATTTGCATTCGGAATTTGTGCAAACTTTGCCTTTAATCTGTTTAATACATTAGTAGAATATGAGGCATCATCTGTTCTTTGATCCCAAGGCTTTAATTGTATAACCCCCATACCGACATTTTCACCTTGTCCCGAAAGCATACTAAAACCGGTAATGTTCATTACAGAATTGATAGCTTTTTCTTCTTTAATCATCGGAATAATATTTTCGATAACTTTTAAGGTTCGAGGTTGTGTTGCACCCTCAGGAAGTTGTATATTTGCTAAAATAACACCCTGATCTTCAGGCGGTATAAATGTTGTTGCACTTATTTTTAAGAACACACCGTTAAACAAGAACAACAAACCTAAAATTAAACCAATTACACTAATCTTACGTGCAATGTATCCGACAATGGCCAAATATCTGTTACGACATCTGTCTAAAATTTTATTAAACCACAACAAAGGTCCCCTATTTACAGGTTTTAAAGGTTTCAATATGGTTGCGCATAAAGCCGGAGACAATGTCAACGCATTAACGGAAGAAAAGGCCACGGCAAAAGAAATTGAAATTGCAAATTGTTGATAAATTTTACCGGTAATTCCGCCTAAAAATGCAATCGGCACAAAAATTGCAAGTAAAACCAATGTTGTTGCAACAATAGCACTTGAAACCTGCTCCATGGTTTTAATTGTTGCTTCTTTTGGCGAAAGTTTCTCTTCGTCCATAATTGCCAACACACGTTCAACCACCACAATTGCATCATCTACCACAAGACCAATAGCTAAAACTAAACCAAACAAAGTTAAAATATTTAAGCTATATCCTAGCGCCAACATAACGGCAAATGTGGCAAGTAATGATACCGGAATTGCAATTGACGGAACCAGTGTTGAACGCCAATCTTGCAAAAAGATATAACAAACCAATACAACCAAAGCAAAAGTTAAAACCAAAGTTAATATAACTTCATGAATTGACGCTTTAATATAATCGGTTGCATCAAAAAACACTTCTACTTCAAAATCTTCAGGATAAAACTGTTCCAAACGCTTTAACTCTGCTCTCAAAGCCTTCATCGCCTGAATTGCATTTGCACCTGACAATGTGTTTAAAGAAATGGCAACCGACGGCATACCGTTAACCATTGATTTAAACATATATCTTTCAGAACCAATTTCTACTTTAGCAATGTCTTTTAAACGAACTAAACCGCCATTTTCTTCAGTGCGAATAATGATGTTTTCAAAGTCTTTTACTTCATTTAAACGACCCTTGGTTTGCAAAGAATATACCATTTGCTGTCCGCCATCGCCCGGCATTGAACCTACAGAACCTAATGATGGTTGATAGTTCTGACTTTCTATGGCAGATCTTACGGAAGATATCGGTATATTAAGTGCCGTAATTTTGTTTGCATCAAGCCACACTCTCATACTCAAAGGTGCTGCATGCACACTTACATCACCAACACCATATACACGGCTTAAACTGTTTTTAATGTTGTTTTCAACATAGTTACTCAAAAATTGAGTATCATATGTTCCGTTAGGAGAACGAACACTTAAAAATCCTAAAATATCTGATGAACGTCTTTTAACTCTGATACCGTTTTTTTGTACCTCCGACGGAAGTTTACTCATGGCTTGTTGAACACGATTCTGTACTTTAACTTGCGCCATATCAGGATCTGTTCCCACTTCAAAACTGACTGACAAACTATATGAACCTGAGTTTGAAGACGACGAAGACATATAAATCATATCTTCAACACCATTAACTTCTTGCTCAATCGGAATACCTATACTGTTAGCCACAACCTCAGCACTTGCACCGGTATATGATGCAGAAATATTAATTTCCGGAGGTGTAATCTGCGGATATAAAGCAATAGGAAGCGAAAACAACGAAATTACACCGGCAATTGTCATAACAAGTGCAATAACAATTGCAAAACGAGGTCTTTCAATAAAAATTTTCGAAAACATTTTTTATTTTCCTTTAGACTATAAATCTGATTTAACTAATGCGGCATTTACGGGAGCACCGTTTTGAACTTTCTGCAAACCTTGAATTATAACCTTTTCACCGGCATTCAAACCACTTTTTACAACCTGACTTGAACCGATTACTTCGCCTAATTCCAAACGACGTTCTTGAGCAATATTGTCTTGGCCTACAACAAACGTATAAAAGCCATGTTCATCTTGTGCTAATGAACTTTGAGAAATCAAAACATTCATTTTCGGTTTATCATCTAATACGGCAATTTGAACATAGTTTCCGGGAATAAGCTTTTCATCTTTATTTGCTAAATCTGTGTAAACGGAAACGGTAGCCGTATCTGAGCTAACTTCATTGTTAACAAAAAACTGATCAAACTCTTCAAATAAAATATCTTCGTTAGGCAAAACAATACGAGCTTTTAATTTTACTCCTCTGTTGTTTTCATATTTTTGTTTTAAGTTTAAAAATTCTTTATCAGTTAAAGAAAATGTAACTCTTACCGGACTTACTTGAACAATTCTGGCTAAAGGTTGTGTCGTTGCAACAACATAGTTTCCTTTTGTAACAAGAGCTTTGCCTATGTAACCGCTAATCGGCGCTCTTACTTGCGTATCATCTAAATCGTCTTTTGCTAATGAAAGATTGGCTTTTGCATATTTTACAGATGCTTTTGCTTGTAAATATGCACTTTCTGCAGAATCAAAAGTTGCTTTTGACGCAATGTTTTGCTTGCTTAATTTAACTTGACGATTATAGTTTCTTTCAGCTTCTTTTAACTTTGCTTCTGCTTGCGCAAGTTCAGCCTCTCTCAAGGCAACAGAAGCTTCATAACTTGAAGAATCTATAACAAATAAAAGAGTTCCTTCTTCTACAAAACTTCCTTCTTTAAATAAAACTTCTTTTATGGTTCCGCTAACTTTTGGAAGTAAATTTACACTATTAATAGATTCAACATGCGCAATCTGATTCTCAACTCTGGTCGTGTCTTGCGATTTAACTTCTTGAACCAAAACATATGGTGTTTGAGCTCCCCCCATACCCATTGCCTGATTCGGTATTGTGCGCCCCTTTAAATACCATCCTAAAGCTACACATACCAAAATAAATACCAATTTTTTGATAATAACACTCTTATGTGGTTTACTTACTTGCATTTTGAACCCTTTCTTTAACCAAACCATTAAAAATTAAACTTAAACTTTCTTTTAACATAACCTTTAAATCAAACGGACAGCGATGTGATAAGAAATCTCCTAACATACCACTCCAGATTCCCATTATTATATATGTTTTATGTTCTACATTTATATCGGCGCTTATATCGCCATTTTTTTGCAACAATGTCAAGGCTTCTTTGATGTTATTTAATATTTTTAACTTATTATCATCAACGCCTATTTTAACCTTTGTAATTAAGGTTTCGGACCATTCCATCTGACATAACATAAAAAATGCACACTTTCTGGTATTTTCACTACTGAGAATATAATCTGCCATATGCAAAAAATATAATATTATATCATCAATAGTTTTAATAACCGACAATCTGGCGTTTATATATTCTACCTGATTTTCAATATAATCATTTATAAGCGCCGTAACCAAATCAGGCTTATTGCGGAAATGCCAATAAACTGCGCCTTTAGTATATCCTATACGCTTTGCAATTTCATCAAATGTAGTCTTAGAATATCCCTTTTCATAAAATGTATCAAGAGCAGATTGTAATATTGCTTTTCTTGTCTCTTGAGCTTCTTCCTTAGTTTTTTTCAATATATAACCTCTTTGTTTTTTACATACATTCAGGTATGTATAACAGTTTTCATCTATTGTCAAGACTTTTTAAACTAATATTATTTTAATAACAACTTTAGCAAAACAAGACCGAACCCCTTGGGTGAGATTCCCCTTTATCGATAATTTAAAATTAAAAAAAGGCTCTGTTTCAGAACCTTTGTTAAAACTGGTGGAGCTGAGGGGTAAGCGTTTATCAAAAACAATCCTGTAAATTGTTTTTGTAAATGCTTATCAGATGAGGTTAAATCAAACCTAACCGAACAGGTTATGTTTGATTATTACCGAAATCTTGACCGAAGCGAAGTTACCGAGTTTTTTTCTAAAACGAGGTTTACGAAGCAAGACCGAACCCCTTGGGGTGAGATTCCCCTTTATCGATAATTTAAAATTAAAAAAAGGCTCTGTTTCAGAACCTTTGTTAAAACTGGTGGAGCTGAGGGGAATCGAACCCCTGACCTCTTGAATGCCATTCAAGCGCTCTCCCAACTGAGCTACAACCCCAAAATAATTTTCTATAAAGCCGAGCGCTTTATTCAAGCGCTTCTTGCTCCCGTCGGTCGCTTCGGTCACTCGTTTTATTAACATTGTTATCATATATTGTCAATATTTTTTATATTACTTTCTTCCGTAAACATCTTCAAAACGGACAATATCATTTTCATCTAGATTATCGCCTATCTGAATTTCTATAAATTCCACAAAGCCATCTGTATCATTTTCGATTCTGTGTTTAGTTTCCGCCGGAATATAAACAGATTCGTTAGTTTTGCACACAAAAACATCATCTCCCAAAGAAACTTTAGCTATTCCCTTAACAATAATCCAATGTTCACTTCTATGATGATGCAATTGTAAAGAAAGTTGGCTATGGGGTTTAACACAAATTTTCTTCACGCAAAAATTAGTATCCGTATCTAAAACTGACCACACACCCCAAGGACGTATATCTTGATCTCCCTTCTTATATAAACTTACCATATTAATCTCCTTATTATTGCAATACAAAAACTAAAAATATTCATAAATAGCAAGTCATTTTTTTATTTTATCATCAACACCCCAAAAAGTATTTCAAATACTCCATTTATCTTACTAACAAGTCAAGAATGTTCTTGATGAAATAAAATATAAATTATATAAATAAATAAATTCTGAATATATAATGGAGAACATATCGTTGAACGCTGCAACAAAAGCTATGGCTATTTTACAAAAAATTCAACGTGATATTTCTGAAGACAAAGAAATATCTGTTAAATTAGAGCATGTTATGAAACTTATTGCTGATGGCTTTAATGTTGATGCAAGTGCTTGTTACATTACTGTTGATGATACTTATCTGGAGCTTTTTTGTAAGCATGGCATAGATAGTGAATATAAAGGTAATATACGCTATGGCGAAACATTTACCGGTGAAATTGCTTCTCAAAGATGCTCCATGCAACGTAGCGATGAAAATCATACTATTTTTAAATCAGCAGTAGGATCTCCTATGCTTCGGTGGAATAAAACTTCCGGTGTAATTTTACTTATCAGCAAACAGCTAAGACAATTTACCGATGAAGAAGTATCCATGCTTGAAACAATAGCAATGTTTCTTACAACTTTTTTTGCCACAGAAGAAATTAATTTATACAAGAAGCAACTCATAAAATCTCGCGGATTAAATTTAAAAGACAGATTAAAAGGCGTAGTATTAAATAAAGGGTTTGGCGTAGGCTGTGCTGTTGTTCACCAAAGAAGACAAGCTATTGTTAAAATTTTTGCAGAAGATAAAAATATTGAGCTAGCGCGCCTTGAAGACGCAAAAATACGAATGAATAAAAATTTAGATGAAAAATTTAATGCGACACGCTTAGGTATCGGAGAACATACAGACATTTTAGAAACTTATCGTATGTTTGCAAATGATAAAGGTTGGTACAAAAAAATTTCAAACAACATTGACAGCGGATTAACTGCTGAAGCAGCTATTGAACGTGCTTATGAGGATATGTGGAACAAACTGTCTTCAAGTTCCGATATATATTTAAAAGAACGTTTACTTGATTTACGAGATGTAGCAGATAGGTTACGTTCATTCTTAAGTGGCGATGACTTAAATAAAGATAATATATGTGATGATATAATTATCGTTGCACAAACTATGGGCCCTGCTGATTTAATGGATTATGACTATAAAAAAATAAGAGGCCTTATAATTGAAGACGGAACTCCGACAATGCATGTTGCAATTGTTGCAAAAGCATTAAACATTCCTGTTATTGCTAAAATACGTGGCATTTTCAAAGATGTAAAAGATGGTGAAATATTAGGAATTGACGGTCACGAAGGATATGTATACATAAATCCGGCTGACGATATAAAAGAAAAATTTAAATCACGCCAAAAAGATTTATCCGTTATATTAAAGCAACTTGAAAAACTTAATAAATACCCGAACAAAACTCTTGATGGTATAAAAATTAAGTTAAATATAAACATTGGGCTTGACTTTGATATGGAATATTTATCATCAACAAAGTGTGATGGCATCGGGCTCTACAGGACAGAAATACCATTTATGACAGCAGAAAAAATGCCTGACGTTAATCAACAAATTTCTTTTTATAAAAAGCTTATAGATAAAGCCGGAAACAAAAGCGTAGTGTTCAGAAGTCTTGATGTCGGTTCAGACAAACTCCTTCCATATTGGAATAATATGGATGAAGATAATCCGGCAATCGGTTGGAGATCGATTCGCATAACGCTTGATCGTCGTGCCATACTACGGAAACAAATGAAGGCTTTTTTAAGATCTGCTGCCGGTAAAGAATTAAATGTAATGTTTCCTATGATAGCAAGTTTGGAAGAATTTTTAGATGCTAAAGAAACTCTCATGCTTGAATATGAAAAAGAAAAAAGAAAAGGACAATCCGTCCCAAATAAAATAAAAGTAGGTTTAATGATAGAAGTTCCTTCTGTTATTTTTCAATTAGATGAAATTTTAAAACATGCCGATTTTATTTCTGTCGGTACTAACGATTTAGCACAATTTGTGTTTGCTTGCGATCGAGGGAATCCTCGTATTTCTGACAGATATGATGTATTATCTG
The DNA here is from genome assembly GCA_045644765.1 of Alphaproteobacteria bacterium. Classification (GTDB taxonomy): domain Bacteria; phylum Pseudomonadota; class Alphaproteobacteria; order RF32; family CAG-239; genus JAFTYO01. The sequence goes on from JAZRHM010000038.1 coordinate 101,341, forward strand.
CGCCTTTTTTAAAAATATTAAGAGAAATAGTAAAAAAAGCCGATAAAGCAGGTGTTGAATGTTCTGTTTGTGGCGAAATGGCCAGCAATCCGATTGAAGCGATGGTATTGATAGGCTTAGGATACAGGCGATTATCCGTAGCAGGGTCTGCTTATGCAAACATCAAAAACATGATTCGTTCATTAAACGTTCAAGACATTTCCGACTATGTTCAAATTTTATTTAAATCACCAAAAAGGACACTAAGACCTCAATTATTATCATATGCTGTTGATCATGCTATTGCAATATAATAAAAAATATGTTTTAATAACCAAAATTTTTAGTAAAAGGGCAAATAAAGTGGAACAAGATAATATAAAAAGACAAGAAACACCTCAAGAAGCAACTACCGTTGGTATGTTTTTAAGATACACAAGGCAAAACCAAAAAAAGTCTATTGAAACTGTGTCTAAAGCATTGTGTATCAGAAAAGTATATATAAATGCCATAGAGGAAAGTGATTTTAAAGAATTGCCTCCAGTACCATATGGTATAGGTTTTGTCCGTTCTTATGCTGATTTTTTGGGCCTCAATGTAGAGCGTATAGTTCAGTGCTATAAGGAAGAAACTATGCCGAAGAAAAATATAAACACAAATGAAACAATTATAAAAAAGCATACAGCACTTACCATACCTAATCGTAAGCATATATTAATCGGGATTTCTTTAGTTTTAGGACTGTATTTTATAGTATTGGCTGTAAGATATTCTAACAATTTAACACAAATCCAAGAAGAAATTTCTTTACCGACCGAAATCGAAGAAATGGTTGATATAACTTCCGAAGAAAATAAACTTGAAGAAAATGCTATTCAACCTGCTATAGAACAATTTGATGAAACTGAAGAAACAAAAACAGAAGAAAATGAAGAAATAAAAGAAACAAACAAAGAAACAAAAACAACAGAAGAAACCGATAATTCTGAACCAACTGTTTTACAACCGGAAACACCAATTATCAAAAATAAAGTTATTGCAAAATTTAAAGGTGAATCTTGGTTTGAAGTTAAAGATAATGAAACTGTTTATATCAGCGGTACATACAAAGAAGGTTTTGAATATGAGCTTCCGGATGTCCCAAATTTAATTATTTCCGTAGGACGCTACTTTAATGTTGATGTGTTTATAAATGACAAGTTGACACAAGTAGCAGGTCCTAAAAAACAAACAAACATTAACCTTGATGAATTTTTAAATCATTAGTGATACATAGAAATAAAAAAGAAATGGCTCAGATTTCTGTGCCGTTTCTTATTCTATAAAAGAAGAGGAAGAACAATGGCAAGACTACAATGTGTTAGAGGAACATACGATTTATATTCCATGGCAAAGAAAAAAGCTAAAAAAGTTATAGCTACAGCATCTGCTGTGGCAGAAAAATATGGTTTTGAAGAAATTGAAACACCTATTTTCGAATTTACTGAAGTTTTTTCGCGTAATTTAGGCGATACTTCTGATATTGTAACCAAGGAAATGTACGTCTTCCAAGATAGGGGGGGAGAAAGTTTAACTCTAAGACCGGAAGGAACTGCCGGAATTGTTCGCTCATTTATCTCTGAAGGTATGCAACAAAATTTACCTGTAAAACTTTACTATAATGGGCCAATGTTCAGATATGAACGTCCACAAAAAGGACGCCAACGTCAATTCACACAATTCGGCGTTGAAATGCTAGGCGTTGATTCACCACAAGCTGACATTGAAGTTATAGCTATGGCATATGAATTTTTAGAAAATTTAGGTTTAAACGGAGCTGTAACTGTAGAAATTAATTCATTGGGCGACAAAGAAAGCCGAGATACTTATCGCGAAAAACTGGTAGCATATTTAAAAGAAAATTTTGATAAACTGTCTGCAGAAAGTAAAGCTCGTTTAGAAAAAAACCCTTTACGAGTATTAGATTCTAAGGAAGAATGCGATAAAGAGATAGTTAAAAATGCTCCTCTATACAGAGATAGCTTAAACCAAAAATCAGCTGATTTTTTTGCTGCAGTTTTACACGGGCTTGACTTGTTAGGTATTAAATATAGAGTAAATGACCGACTTGTTCGCGGATTAGATTATTATGCTCATACTGTTTTTGAACTTACAACCGATAAACTTGGTGCTCAAGGAACCGTACTTGGCGGAGGACGTTACGACGGATTAGTTGCACAAATGGGTGGAGCAGACATTTCAGGTATCGGTTGGGCTTGTGGTGTTGAAAGATTATCTATGTTGTTGGAAAAGGATATAGAAGATATAAGGCCTGTTGCCGTTATTGAAGTTGGTGAAGATGTAAAAGATACAGCGCTTCAAATTGCATATAAATTAAGAAAAGCAGGTTTCAAAGTAGAACACGGATATAGCGGAAATCTAAAAAAACGCATGATGAAAGCAAATAAAGCTAATGCCTATAAAGCTATAATTCTCGGTTCAGATGAGCTATCATCAGGCAAGGTTACAGTTAAAGATCTGGATTCCGGAGCACAAACACTGGTAAATATTGATAATTTGGTTAAGGAAATTTAAGATGAATTTAGAAGAAAAACTTTCAAATGTTGTTCGCCGTCATGAAGAAATTGAGGCCTTGCTCTCATCCAATATTTCTCCTGATGAGATGGTTAAGCTCAATAAAGAACTATCTTCTCTGACACCTATTGTAGAAGCTATCAAAGAATATCAAAAACATTTGGCCAATTTTAATGACGCAAAAGAAATGATGGAAGATACATCTTTGGATAAAGAAATGCGTGATATGGCTGAAATTGAATTTTATGAACTAAAAGAACAAATGCCTACAATAGAAAAAAACATAAAAGTTTTATTATTACCAAAATCAAGTGATGATGAAAAAAATGCTATCTTAGAAGTTCGCGCCGGAACCGGTGGTGATGAAGCAGCCCTTTTTGCTGCTGTTTTGTTCGAAATGTACCAAAGATACAGTCAAAAACAAGGTTGGAAATTCGAAGTTATAGATGCAAACGAAAATGGTATAGGCGGATATAAAGAAGCCTCAGCTAAAATCACCGGCACCGATGTTTTTGCAAAACTCAAATTTGAATCCGGAGCGCACCGCGTTCAACGCGTACCTGTAACAGAATCACAAGGAAGAGTTCATACATCTGCCGCAACGGTTGCCGTTTTACCGGAAATTGAAGAAGTAGATTTATACATCAATCCTGCTGATCTAAAAATTGATGTATATAGGGCATCCGGTGCAGGCGGACAGCACGTAAACAGAACAGAATCGGCTGTAAGAATAACTCATATTCCAACCGGAGTTGTTGTTCAGTGTCAAGATGATCGTTCACAATTTAAAAACAAAGAAAAAGCTATGAATCACCTTCGAGCAAAGCTTTATGATATGCAAAAGGAAACTATTGATGCTAACTATTCAGAAACAAGAAAACTTCAAATAGGCAGTGGCGACAGGAGTGAACGTATCAGAACGTACAATTATCCTCAGGGTCGTGTTACAGACCACCGAATAAATTTAACATTATACAAACTTGATGATGTTGTTTGCGGTGAAGCGTTAGATGAAATTGTTGATGCACTTATCACTGAAGACCAAACTCGTCGCTTGGCAGAAATGGAATAAACACCAAAAAACGGCGCTGAAAGCGCCGTTCTTTTACATAATCCTTAAATAATCTAAAAGGTGTTAATTCGCATACGCTTGACACCTATGTTAAATCCGACTTGAACATAAAGCATTCCGGGATGTTTCGTATCATTAACGAACGTACTGGGAATATCTTTATATCCTGCACGTAATGTCAAAGCATTACCTGTTGCGTGGATTTGCCAACGATATTCAATACCGCCGCCCCACGTTAAACCGGAACCATTATGGTATAGAGGAGCTCCATTAAGCTCTTCTACAGCCTTACGGTGTTTACCGAAGATATATCCTCCTTGAGCGTATAAATTTAATATGTGCTCATATTGGCCTAATCGCAATACGTTAACATGGAACGTAGCATCAGTGCCATAGGAAAAATACCTCTTTCCTGCATCAATTGCTTCAGAATTATACTGACGTGTCAATACTGATGCGCCAACCGTCAAAGACACTCTTTGCCAATCGTGACGGTAACGCAAACCAACTTCAGGAGTAATAAAAGCTCCATTGTTAATTGAATTACGCATAAATCCTGCACCGGCGAAGATTTCGATTCCGTGACCGAAAGCCTCAGCTCCCTTAGCGGCCACCAAACTGTCTTCCTCATAGACTGTAACGGTTTGAAACTGTGGTAGATTATTTAAATACCTGTTAATAAACAGGCTATCTTGACTCGCGTCAAGATTAATAGCTACCAATACAAACATGGTAGCGAAAAAGATCTTTTTCATTGTACACTTTGTTTTATGAGAGAAACTCTCGTTATTAAATCAAGTAAAATAAATTAACGGAGAACCATATATAATTCCCCTTCATAAGAAATAGAGATAGAACCATTGCCATCTACTACGAAAGAATAGCCTTCAATAACTGTTGACCAGTTACCGTTTCGCCAATTCCAGCACTTTAACGTGGAGTGTCGAAGATTGCGTTTACAAGTATCACCTTGATAGTACGCAATTCTGTCAGATAAATCATGTGATATTGCCGGTTCCCAATGATCGGATAAATAAATACCACCATTATATTCTGCACCGAAGTTTCCCTCAACAAAATATCCGGTAGATATAGCCTTTTTATCAGGCAAAATTTGCTCCATATCAAAAGTCACAATAGCTGCTCCATATTCACAACGTATAACCATACACTTTTTAGCATATGCACCGTCAACGTCATCAGCCGGAACAGCCGATATACCTATTCCAACAACTTTTCCCCAAAACTCAGGTAAAGTTTTTTCAACTTCATCTGTTGTGTAAACTGTCGGAACGGATTGCATCTCTACAGAATTTAACCCCACAAATGATGAATCTTCACACGAAGTAAAAAACACCATCATAACAACTGCAACGAATGCAGTAATTTTTTTTGTCGTCATATCTTATTATTGTTAAAATTATTATCATATTCAATAAGGTAAAACAAATTAATGAAAAATCTTTTCAAACTTTTCAATAATACCCATAATCTCTAACATAAATCTTATATTTCAAAAATAATGTAGCACAAAAAGTCTTTACTTACAAGTAAAATTTTAAAGAATAGACTCTTTTTGACAAATTTTTCATAAAAAAACTAACAATCATTTCAAAAACTTAAAAAAAAACTTGTATATAGAGATGATATTTTTTATTGTTAGAGCAATAAAAACTTTAATTGAAAGGATATAGCTATGACCGCACCTTTAATGCCAAAAGCAACTGCTGTATGGTTAGTTGAAAATACAGCATTAACATTCAGACAAATTGCTGCTTTTTGCGAATTACACGAACTTGAAATTCAAGCCATTGCCGATGGTGATGTTGCTTATAACATTATCGGCATAAGCCCTATTGCTAACGGACAACTTACTGCAGAAGAAATAAAACGTTGCGAAGAAGATGCTTCCAAAAATTTGGTTGCAAACATTATGGAACGCAATGTTAAAGAACAAAACAGTAAAAATAAAAAAGTTCTTTCACCTTCTCAACGTAACGATAAACCTGCCGCTATATTATGGCTTATCAAAAATTGTCCTGAAGTTACCGATTCGCAAATCAGAAAACTTATTGGCACAACCAATCCGACAATAGCTGCAATTAAAAACGGCACTCATAAAGATATGGCTAATTTACGCGCCAAAAATCCGGTAGCTGTAGGTTTGTGTACAGAAAAGGATTTAGAACTTGCCATAAATACCGTAAAAGCCAAAGCTGAAAAAGCAGCATTGAAAATGGAGAAAGAAGCTAAAAAAACAAAGAAAAAAACAACTGCTAAAAAGAAAGAAGTAGCTAAGAAAAAAGTTGCCGTTAAAAAGAAAGCAACAACCAAAAAGAAGGCTACATCTAAAAAGAAAGCAACAACAAAAAAATAAAAATAACATATAAAAACACCGGAGAAACAATCTCCGGTGTTTTTATTTTCTATATATTATTACTTTCAATAGCATATATGTCTTTTACTCTCCAAGATTCTCCATCCGGAACGACCACATAAATCACACGTCCTTGACATAACCCAAACCAATTTCCATTGCAAACGCTATCCGTGTGTATTTCTACTAAATCTGCCGAAATAGGCTTAATTTTATGTACCTTAAAACTAATCTCAGTAGGTCGTTTCAGACTTTCATCATTCATAAAAATGAATTTCGGGAGTCTGGATTCTTTACAACCTGCAAAATCAGGATTAATAGTGCATTTTGTAGCAAAATCTACAGCGCACAACATTTTAGAATCTTGAGTACAATCATTCAACAAACTGTCTTTTTTATATTCAAAAACAACATCTTCAACTGCTTGCGTATTTTTTTTCACAACCTGTTCTGAAACTGTTTTCGATTCGGTATCGTTTTCTTTTCCAACAAAACAATATATTGTTGCAATAGCTACGACAACCAAAAACAAACCTGCAATAATCTTTTTCATCATTATTTTACTCCTTAATAAAAGTAATAACGTAAACCAAGGCTATATTCATACAAATGATTTACTTTAGATATATCATTTAAGTCAATATAGCGCATAACTGCTTTAAAACTAATATTTTCATCTATATTGTAAATAAAGCCACCACCAAAACGATAACCAAAAGCACTTTCCGTATTATGTTTATCTTTATTCAACTTACTTTCAAAAACATATTCTCCGGCACCTATTGTTCCAAACAATTCAAATGTTTTATAACAACCCAACGGTAAATATGCAAAAACATCGAGTCCGTATGCTCTATATGATGTTTTAAACTTCTTACTATCATCTATTTTAGTGGTATCAGATGACGATTGTGTAAAAAATGCTTCTGTTCCAAAATTTTGATTATATTTAGTTCCTACATTTAAATTTAATAAATGATAACTTGGTTTGGCATAAGATGTTTTTGCATCCACATATCCATAATCTATACCAACATATGGAATATATTCAAAATTATCAGTCGCATTTGCAACAAAAGCAAAAAAGAAAACCGATAAAAAAAGTCCGATGGAAAATATTTTTTTCATTTTTTCTTCCTTTTAATTATTTTACAACTTTCTTTAATAATAATATACTAAATTAAAATAAAAAGTTAATATCTTAAAAAACTTGAGTATTTATATTTTTAAGGTATAATACATTTTATATATGCACAGGAGAGATAAATGATAAAAAAACATTTGATAGGACAAGCAGGACGATCCATGATTGAAGCAATCGGTTACATTAGCATTATGATAACCATTACTGTCTCTCTCACAGCGGCAGTTAACTCTGGGTATCATCGTTTTCGTTTGGGGCGCATAAACCAACAAGTTGTTGATTTAAAAAAGGTTATAAGCCAACGATATGTTGCAGCAGAAAACTTTGTGGGTGTTAAGTTTGATACTCTTATAAATGAAAAAATAGTTCCACACGAAGTTAGAGATCAAAAGCACGCTTTTGGCGGTGATATAACAATAGGTAAAGGAGATAAAGACGGTAAGACCTATTATATCCAATTTGACGACATTCCGACTCAAGCATGTGTCGAACTTGGTTCAAAATTATGGATTACAAACGATGGTTCTGATTTAGATGCATTAACCATAAATAATAAAAAAACATGGGCGTGGAAATACTCCATTTATGAAGGAACACCTGATTATGAACTTCCGGCAAAACCAACCGACGTTGCTGAAGTTTGCAATACAGAAGAAAAAAAATCAATAAAATGGTATTTCAACTAGCTTTTTTGTTATTATGTAGTCTAAAATGCTTGAAATAACAAAATGTTGTTGTTAGCATTTATCATAAATTATTTATAAGGAGAAACAGATATGGTCAGTTCAGTAATTTTACCACACGATTATAAACCGTCTGCTAATGAAGATTATATGTGCGAAATGCATCTTGAATATTTTCGCCAAAAACTTGAGGCTTGGAAAAAATCTTTACTTAACCAATCAAAAGACACTTTAGACGAATTACGCATGGGAGGTTTAAACCAACCTGATGACATCGATAGAGCTTCACTTGAAACTGACAAGTCTATTGATTTAAGAACAAAAGATCGTGCTCGAAAACTTATAAGCAAAATAAATGATGCTTTAGAACGCATTGAAGATGGTTCTTACGGTTTTTGCGAAGAAACCGGAGAGCCTATCGGATTAGATCGTCTAGAAGCTCGTCCTATTGCCACTCTTTCTATAGAAGCACAAGAACGCCATGAAAGAATGGAAAAAACATACGATGATGAAGCCTAAACAATATGAGCAATTCAAATAACTTTATATTAGCATCAGGTTCTCCTCAGCGCTTAAGACTTTTGGAACAAATAGGATTTGTTCCTAAAAAAATCCACCCTGCAGACATTGATGAACAATGTCTTTTACACGAGCGTCCGTTACCTTATGTTAAACGTATGGCTTTAGAAAAAGCAAAAGCTGTTGCCAAACTTTATCCAAATGAAAATATTTTAGCCAGTGACACTATTGTAACTGTCGGCTTACGCATTTTACATAAATCAAAAAATGCTGAAGAACAAGAACATGTTATGCGTTTACTTTCAGGCAGAAATCACAAAGTTATCAGCTCGGTTTGTTTAATTGATAAAAATGGAAAAATATCTCAGCGCACGGTCACAACTCGCATTAGCATGAAAAAATTATCTGAAGATGAAATTTATGATTATATAAAAAGCAATGAATGGGTTGGCGTTTGCGGATATAAAATTGAAGGAATTTTAGCCGGTTTTGTAAAAAATATGGTAGGGTCATTTACCGGCGTTGTCGGGTTGCCTTTGTATGAAACCAGAAATTTATTAATAGGAGCAGGAATAAAATGATTGCAGACACTTTAGTATATGAAAAAAACAATAACGAGATTCGTTTAGCTGCATTAGATAACGGTTCTATGGTTGAGTTTGATATCTATAATGAAAATAATGCGGTTGAAGGCAATATATATTTAGGACGCATCAAAAAGAAAATAAACTTAGCTAATAATCACACCGGATTTTTGGTTGACATAGGAGATGATGAAGAAGCATTTTTAAACGCTTTTGAACATGATTTAAAAGAAATAAACATGAGCGAAGGACAAAGCATTGTAGTCCAAGTATCGCAAGAAAAACGTGCCGAAAAAGGAGCAAAAGTTGTTCGCAACATTCAAATTGTCGGCACTACTTTAGTATATCGCCCATTCAAAATGGGAGTAGAAGTATCTTCCAAAATTGACGATAAAGAATTGGCCAAAGAATATAAAAATGCTGTATGGAATAACATCACAGGTCAGGAAGGTTGGGCCTTAAGAACTGTTGCCGTTGAGTTTCCGATAGATGATGTTTTAGAAGAAATGGTAAAATTGCGTAACATCTACGAAAATATCAGGATTAAAGCTCGCAATGCTGCGGCCCCTGCTCTGTTATATGTGCGTGAAAATCCTTTATATGAATATATTCGTCGCTATAAAGACACCTTAAAAACAGTTGTGGTAAACAACCATAACCTGATTAATGAACTGGAAAATGTTCTTGGTGACGATATGTCAGAATTTAATGCTAAACCGTTTGCGGAATATGGCCTTGAAGAACAGATTATAGAAGCATTAAATCGAACAATTTCTTTAACAAGCGGAGGAAGTGTTCATATCGAACAAACACGAGCTTGTGTTACCATAGATGTTGATACCGCTGATTTGAAATCAGGAGGCAATGTTTCAAAAGCAAATGATGAAGCTGCTATTGAAATTGCTCGTCAAATCAGGCTGAAAAACTTATCCGGTAAAATCATCATTGATTTTGCAGGCTCTTCAGAATATCGCTTTATGAAATCTGTAATTGACATTTTACAAACCGAGCTTGCTGATGATCCTTGCAGAGCAAGAGTTCTAGGCTTAAGTAAAGCCGGCAACATTGAAATTTTGCGTCAACGTCGCAGACCATCATTGCTAGATATATATACTGAAGAATGTTCCAATTGCCAAGGCACCGGCAGGGTTGAAAAATAATGGCAAAAAAACACAAATGTCCTATATGCGGGCAAGAAACCGACAACGAAAAATATAGACCTTTTTGCTCAAAACATTGTGCCGATGTTGATTTAGGCCGTTGGTTTAACGGTTCTTACGCTGTTGCCGCCCAAGAACTTGATGAGCAAGATTACGAAGAACTTGAAGAAGCATTAAATAACGATTCGTAAACTCATAAAAGGAAGATATTTATGAACAATGACACTCTAAAAAATAAAACCTTATTAGTCATTATTGTAACTCTTCTGACTATGTTTTTAGAAATAGGTTTTGGTATATTAAGCGGTTCTATGTCACTAACTGCTGACGGAGTTCATATGGCAACGCATGTTTTTGCTTTAAGCATTACATATGCTGTTTGCCATATTATTTCAAAGCTTAAAGACAAAGAAAAAATATTAAATGCATTGGGCGGGTACACAAGTGCTATAGTTCTGTTTGCTACCGCAATCGGTATAATTTTTGAATCTGCTCATCGTTTTATAAAACCTCACCACATTTCTTTTAACGAAGCCATATTAGTAACAGTTATAGGTCTTATAGTAAACATTATATGTATTGCTATTATGTCAGGAAAAGGCCACCATAATCATTGTTGCGATTGCCATCACAAACATACTGAAAATTTAAATTTCAAAGCTGCATATTTACACATTTTAGCAGATGTATTAACCTCGATTATGGCTATAATTGCTTTAGTTTTAGGAAAATATTTTGGTCTTATTTTGTTAGATCCGCTAATCGGTATGCTAGGAGGATTTATTATCTTAAAATGGGCAATTAGTTTGTTGAAATCTTCATTTAATACCTTAATTAATCAAGAAAGATAAAAATTATGAAAAGCTGTTTAGTTTTAGAAGGTGGCGCCAAAAGAGGCATTTATACAGCCGGTGTCTTAGATGTTTTACTTGAAAACGACATACTAACCAATGGTGTAATAGGTGTATCTGCCGGTGCAATACATGGTTGTTCATATGTAGCAAAACAATTAGGAAGAAGCATCAGATACAATATAAAATATAATGATGATTATCGTTTTATGAGTTTTAAATCTCTTCTCAAAACCGGCAATATGGTAGATACAAAATTTGCTTATCATGAACTTCCTGATAAATTAGACCCTTTTGACCATGAAGCATTTGAAAAAGCTGATACAAAATTTTATGCCACATGTACAAACTTAGAAACCGGAAAGCCAGAATATATTTTATGTCCGGATTTAAGAGAAAACCATATTGATTATTTAAGAGCTTCAGCTTCAATGCCCTTGGTTTCACAAATTGTAAAATTAAACAATAATTACTACCTTGACGGAGGAATATCAGATAGCATTCCCGTAAAAGCGGCATTTGATTTAGGGTATCAAAAAAACATTGTAGTATTAACTCGTCCGGCAGGATATGTTAAAAAACCTTTTTCAATGTTATGGCTTGCAAAAATTTTTTATCGTAAATTTCCAAATTTTATAGCGACCTTAAAAAACAGACACAAAGATTATAATCAAACAATTAATTATATAAAAGACTTGGAAAAACAGGGAAAAATTTTGGTTTTACGTCCGAGCAAACTTATAAAAATAAGCCGTATGGAAACAAATATTGAAACCATTAAACAGATGTATGAACTTGGAAGATATGATGCTTTAAATATGCTAAGCAATATCCGTGAGTTTTTAAAATCATAAAACCTGTTGCAACATAAATCCTTATAATATATAATACAAAACATATTTTGATATATATTAAACGAGAATATTATGAGCAACACAAAAGTATGGGCATTTTTATATAAATATGTAAAGCAAGCAAAATATATGGTCATTTTGCTGTTACTTATGTTTTTTGCTGCCAGCTTTTTAATGCGTATGGAAAATTTTCTGATTGCCGAAATGATAGGCATAATCACTAATGCTTCAAACTATGAAAACATTGTTTCAGAACTGGTAAAATACTTATTTTGGTTTACCGTTGTCATCCTCTGTTTAAGTTCCGGAGATGCTTTAAGACGCATTGTTGAAGCCTATTTTATTCCGTTTTTTAATGCTAAAGTTACAAAAGACTTGTTTATAATGACGCATAAACATTCTATTCGTTTTTTTGAAGAAGAAATGTCCGGCAACATTTCCGGTAAGGTAAAAAATATTGCTTCTAATGTCGAAAATATGTATATGCACCTTTTGTTTGGTGTTGCAGTTCCTATTATGGAGATTGGAATGAGTTTGGTTTTTATTGCCATTGCAAATAAAACCCTAGCCCTCTTACTTGGCATACTTAATATATCACTTATGATTTTTACTTTATATTTCAGAAAACAAGTTTCTTCTTATTCAGAAGTAAAATCAAGGCTCAATGCCGAAGCAAACGGTATATTTGTTGACACAATAAGCAATTCAGCATTAGTTAAAAGCTTCGCCAACTATTTTTATGAAAAGCATACTTTCTTTAAAGCTGTAAAAAAGGCCTCAAAAGCTCAACGAAAAGAGTTTTTCAAAATAGCTAAAGTAAACTGGATATCTAAAACATCTTTTGATATATTATACGTATTATCTTATGCTCTAGTTTTTTATTTTTGGTACAAATATAATTTAAGTGTTGCAGATGTCGTGCTTGTAACATCATTGTTTACAACAATGACTAACGCTATCAGAAACATGGGCTATTTAGCCAGCAATTTTGCCCAAGTTTTCGGCTCAGTCAAAGACGGATTGGAACTTTTAAATAAACCTTGCGAAGTTGTTGATAAACCTGGTGCCACTAATTTAAAAATCAAAAACAACGATATTGTGTTTGAAAATGTTTCATACTGTTATAAACAAAACAAAAAACTGTTTAATAAGTTTAACTTAACGATTGGAGCAAACAAAAAAGTAGGCCTTGTCGGACATTCGGGAGCCGGCAAATCTACCTTGATAAAACTGATATCTCGCTATTATGATGTCAATAAGGGGAAAATTCTGATTGATGGAACAAACATTGCTGATGTAACCCAAGAGTCTTTACGAAAACACATTGCTTTAATTCCTCAAGAAAGTTCTCTTTTTAATCGTTCCATTATGGAAAATATACGTTACGGAAATCCTAAAGCCACCGACCAACAAGTTATAGAAGCAGCTAAAAAAGCATATATTCATGATTTTATTATGAGTTTACCTAATAAATATGAAAGTAAAGTAGGAGAAAGAGGTGTTATGCTTTCCGGTGGAGAAAGACAACGCATTGCCATTGCAAGAGCTGTTTTAAAAAATGCACCAATTTTAATTTTAGATGAAGCGACCTCTGCTCTAGACAGTGAAAGCGAACGATATATTCAAAAATCCTTAAAACAGCTTATGAAAGGCAAAACCGTTATTGCTATCGCCCACCGTTTATCAACATTAAACGAAATGGATGAACTGATTGTGCTTAAAAAAGGTAAAATAGTAGAAAGAGGAACACATAAACAGTTGCTTAAAGATAAAAATGAATATTACAAATTTTATACCTTGCAACAACAGTTAAAATAAACAACCGCATCATAATTTTTCATTGTTTATATATTGATAAAATATACTTGCAAATTAGTATATTTGTCTTATATTTGCCTTGAGTTTTAATATATTTTTTCAAAAGGAGAATATCATGCCTTTAGTTTCTATGCGTCAAATTCTTGACCATGCAGCCGAAAACGGTTACGGAGTTCCTGCTTTTAACATTAATGATATGGAGCAAGTAATTGCTGTTTTACAAGCTGCAAAAAAAGTTAATGCACCGGTAATTTTGCAAACATCTACCGGAGCTCGTAAATTTGCCGGAGATCCGATGATTCGCCATATGGTTCAAGCCGGAATCGAAATGTTCCCCGAATTACCGATTTGTTTGCACCAAGATCATGGTTCATCAATCGACATTTGCCAATCTGCCATCGTAAACGGCTATTCTTCAGTTATGATGGACGGTTCTTTAGAAGCTGACGGTAAAACACCTTCTTCTTTTGAATATAACGTTAAAGTTACTAAAGAAGTTGTTGCACGTGCTCATGCTGTTGGTGCTTCCGTTGAAGGCGAATTGGGCGTTATAGGTTCATTAGAAACCGGTAAAGGTGATAAAGAAGACGGGCATGGTGCTGAAGGCATAATTGATAAAAAACGTTTGGTAACAGATCCTGATGAAGCAGCTCGCTTTGTCGCAGAAACAAATGTTGACGCCTTAGCAGTTGCTGTAGGTACATCACATGGCGCATATAAATTTACACGTAAACCGGATGGTGATATATTGGCTATTGATGTAATTGAAAAAATTCACCAAAAATTGCCTAATACACACATGGTTATGCACGGTTCTTCTTCCGTTCCTCAAGAATTACAAGATCTTATTAATGCTTATGGAGGAGCTATTCCTCAAACTTATGGTGTACCGGTTGAAGAAATCGTCAGAGGTATTAAATCCGGTGTAAGAAAAGTAAATGTTGACACAGACTGCCGCATGGCAATTACCGGAGCAATCCGTAAGGTGTTTGCTGAAAATCCGAAAGAATTTGACCCACGCAAATATCTTAAACCGGCCATTGAAGAAATGCAAAAAGTTTGTGAAGCTCGTTACATTGAGTTTGGAGCTGCTGGCTTTGGCGATAAAATTAAAGTTATACCTCTATCAGAAATGGCTAAAAGATACTAATCTTAGTTAACCTACAAAAAACCCTTGGTAAAACTAAGGGTTTTTTTGTATTAATTTAAAAATTGTTGTATTTTAATATTTATCACATTATATTAGGGGTGTTTTTGATTAGAGGATTGTTAAAATGAAAAAAAGTTTATTTTTTGCTTTATTTATATATGCAAACATAGCTCAAGCGCAAACAGCAGCAGATATAGAAAAGATAGAAAACTATCTTAATAATATGCAATCTTTACAAGCAAATTTTGTTCAAACAGCAAGTAACGGAAACACTTCCGAAGGACAAATTTATATTGCAAAACCTAATAAGATACGCATGGAATATGCCGATCCTACCTCTGTTTTGATTGTCGGAAATGGTGATTATATCGTTTTCAACGATAAAGAACTGGACCAAGTAACAAACATTGATTATGAAGATATTCCGGCGACGATGATTTTAGCAAACTCAATCAAAATCGACAATAACACATTAAAAATTGCAGATTTTTACAAAGATGCCGGCACAACAACCATAACATTGAAGCACTCAAACTCTGAGAATATAGGTCCAATAACCCTAGTCTTTTCAAATAATCCATTTGAGCTTAAACAGTGGAAAATCATAGATCCTCAAAGCATTGAAGTTACTTTATCCTTGTACGACATTAATCAGAACACAACACTGAGCGAAGATCTATTTAAATTTAAGAAGACTACAAAAAACAAGCGTCGTAAAAGATAAGAAATTAGTACTTTTATATCTAAAAAAACACCCGATAACATCGGGTGCAAAAGTTTTATACAAGCCATCTGATCGTTTATTACATATCATATCGAACCGCAAGGATCAGGTGGGTGCCATATAATCAAACCACGATTTGAACAGTGACAGCTCCCTATATTATTAACGTTGGCTCGGATAGACCATGCGGAATATAACATATCAGACAGCCTGCCCTTTATGTATTTATACTACCAAAAAAAATGGAAAAAATCAAGAATTTTATCTTCGGGAAATAAAAATAAATAACTTGATTTTAAAATTATTTTTATATACTATTTATTACTGAAAAAAGAACCTTGCTTACACAAGCAAGGTTCTTTTTTGTTTGTACTATCTACTCTGTCTTTTCTGCAATTTCATCTTTCAAAGTTGTTTTTTTATCAGATGTTAAATTTTTCTTCTTCATGGGAAGAGGAAAGACTTTTACACCTTCATGTTGGTTATCAACTTTTTTAGTTTCGGTTTTGGGCGCAATCTTTGCAGCATTAGATGTTTTATCAACAGCAACAGTCCTAGTGGTAACCTTTTTCTCTATCTGAGATGATTTTTTAGCCTTAAGTTTCTCTTGTGGAGGGATTTGAATATTTTGAGGCTCTAGTATCTCCTGTCCGACTACAGCCGTATGTGACATTTGAGCAGGAACCATAATTCCATTTACATCAACAACCATAGGAACAGGTTTACCCGTTTCATCTAAAACCACTGGAATAGGATTGCCATTTGCATCAATTATCATCGGAACCGGAATTCCATCTACAGGCACAGGTGCCATATTTTCTACAGGTACAGGTGCCATATTTTGATTAGCGCTTTGTGTTAATGGCTGTCCGCCAGTTAAATCAGCTGGCTGAACTTCTGTTGGTTCTTTAACTTCTGTTTCTACCTCAGCCTCAGGTTCAGGTTCTTCTTTTAAGATTAAATCCGGCGATAAAGGATAAGCATCTTGGGGTAATCTCATAATCATATAACCAGAATCACCGCCAAACGCAGGGCCTGAAAGACCTATAGAATAGTATCCTCCTATATAGCCATAATCTAAATCAATATAATCAATAGCAAACAAAGTTTTAATTGTTGTGTTACCGATGGTTGTCATTTTGCAACTGTATCCGGCATCTTCCATTATAATATTTTGAGTATTTTTAACATAAACCAATGTATTGGCCGGCTTACAAACCGGTGTTTGTCCATTATACGAAACATTGTAGTTTAATATCACATTAAGCGACTTATTACCAATAGATGCGGAAACATCCGTAATTTTAACATCGTCAATATACATATTTGCAGGAGTTACACCTACTGTCACAGGAATTGTAAGATACTCTTCCGTACAAACACGGCTGGTTGCATCAGCTCTACACAATATAGCTTTATTTTGCGAATTGTTATCTAATAAATGTAACAAAGAATTATATATATATTCTTTTGACATCGAAAGTTTTGCCGGAGCACATTGTCTTTGCCTACACACAACCACGGAAGATGGCATTTCTATCTGAGGTTGCCAATTTTCAGCTCGACGAACACTGTTAACATAGAACGGATTAGTACAAGAAGCAATAAATCCGGCACTTACAGTCAATAAACATAAGCTTAATTTCTTAATCACGGTTAATTCCTTTAAACAAGTGACACACTAAATATAGCATACTATAAATCAATAATATGAAAGAAAAGTAAACAAAAATAAACTTGCTTAATTTTTATTTGAGTTTTATAATTTGCATAAAAAAGGAGATATTAATGAAATTTATATTGATTTTCATGCTCTTTTTTGCTTCCAACGTTAAGGCAGAAAAGTATGTTATAGATGGAGACAGTTTAACAATCGGTGATAAAGAAATAAGACTTATCGGGATAGATGCTCCTGAATATAATCAAACTTGTTTTGATGATAATAATTCAGAATATGACTGTGGACAAGAAGCTTATATGTTTTTAAAAATTTTAGTTGAAAACGGCTTAAGACAAAATCAAAAACTAAAATGTAATAAAAAAGGTAAAGATAAATATAAACGAGATCTAAGTGAATGTTTTATCGGAAAAACAAATATAAATAAAGCTATGGTAAAATCAGGATATGCCATAACATACATCCATGATACATATCAAAAACATGAAAACAAAGCCAAAAAACTTAAAAGAGGAATATGGCAAGGCAAGTTTATGCGCCCCGAATTATTCAGAATTTTAAATAAATATAAAAACAATAAAAAAAATATTTCAAAATAAGACAGATTCTTGTTGACACATTTAAAAAGTTATGTATATTGCATTCAACTATTTATGTTTAAATTTAAAAGTTTAGGTGAATAAAAATGTACGCAGTAATTAAGACAGGCGGAAAACAATATAAAGTAGCAACAGGTGATGTTGTAAAAATTGAAAAAATCGCCGGTGAAGAAGGTAAAGAAGTAATCTTTAATGAAGTTTTGGCTTTAGGTGAAAACGTTGGAACTCCTTTAGTTGCTGGAGCTTCTGTAAAAGCTCTTGTATTAAAACAAGCTAAAGACGCTAAAGTTATTATCTTCAAGAAAAAAAGAAGACAAAATTATCGTCGTAAAAACGGTCACAGACAACAAATCACATTAGTTAAAATCACTGATGTTTGTGGCAAATAAGAGATAAGGAGTAAGACAAATGGCACATAAGAAGTCAGGTGGTAGCTCATCAAACGGTCGCGATTCTATCGGACGTCGTTTAGGTGTAAAAAAATTCGGCGGCGAAGCTGTTATTCCGGGCAACATTATTATCCGTCAACGCGGAACAAAATATCACCCGGGAACAAATGTTGATATGGGTAAAGACCATACAATTTTTGCTGTAGCAGAAGGCAAGGTTGAATTTAAGAAAAAAGATGACAAAGTCTTTGTTTCTGTAGTTACCGAATAGTTTGAAAAACATTTCAGGCGGAGGGGGTAATTTTTTACCCCCTTTGTTTTACAAAATAATTTTTTATAGGTTGAAGCGATATGAAATTTTTAGATCAGGCAAAAATATTTGTAAAATCCGGCGACGGTGGCAGAGGTTGCGTATCGTTTCGTCGTGAAAAATATATTGAGTTTGGTGGTCCAAACGGTGGTGACGGTGGTAAAGGCGGAAGTGTTATTTTTGAAGCAGTCGAAAACTTAAACACATTGATAGATTTTCGTTATCAACAACACTTCAAGGCTCCGCGCGGACAACATGGTATGGGTTCGGAAATGGCAGGAGCTAAAGGTGAAGATTTAATCATCAAGGTTCCAGTCGGAACAGAAATTGTGGCCGAAGACGGACAAACTGTTTTAGCTGATATGATAACACCCGGACAACGTTTCTTAATTGCCAAAGGGGGAGATGGAGGAAGAGGTAATACTCGCTTCAAAACTTCAACCAATCAGGCTCCTCGTTATGCAGAACCGGGATGGCCCGGAGAGGAAATGTGGGTTTGGTTAAAGCTAAAAATCATTGCTGATGTCGGGTTAATAGGTCTACCAAATGCCGGAAAATCCACCTTTTTAACTTCTGTAACCAGAGCAAGACCAAAAATTGCTGATTATCCTTTCACGACCATGCACCCTCATTTAGGTGTGGCATGGATTGATAATAGAGAAATTGTCATAGCCGACATTCCCGGTCTTATTGAAGGCGCTCATGAAGGCGTAGGTTTAGGTGACAGATTTTTAAAACATGTCGAAAGATGTGCGGCATTTTTACATCTTATCGACGGAACCACAGAAGATGTTACCACACCATACTCTACGATTCGTAAAGAATTAGAACTATACAAATCTGATTTAATCAAAAAGCCGGAAATTGTTGCATTAAATAAGTGCGACAGCTTAACAGAAAAAGAAATCAAACAAAAAGTAAAAGCTCTTGAAAAAGCGTGCGGACATAAGGTTTATGCAATATCGGCTATTGCAAAACAAGGTGTTACCGACTGTTTACGTGATGTAGCCCAATTTGTAACTCGCAATTTACGCAAAAACGAAGAGATTGAACCTGAGGTTAAAAAACCCTGGTCGCCACTAGATTAAAGGAGAATTAAAAGTGGAAAACGCTGAAGAAAAAATTTTAGAAATTGTAAAGACAACTTTAGACGACAACAAGGCTGAAGATATTGTAGTTATTGACTTAAAAGGCAAAACATCAATTGCCGGATTCATGGTTGTTGCAAGTGGTAACTCACAACGTCACGTAGCTTCTATTGCCGAAAAAGTTTTCGAAAACTTGAAAAAATCAGGCTTTAAATCATCCATGGAAGGTGAAGAGAAAGCCGATTGGGTTTTAATTGATGCTTTTGACGTCATTGTTCATATTTTCAAACCTGAAGTAAGAGAATTTTATAATATTGAAAAAATGTGGCAATCTGCAGCTAATTTAAGAAAATAGCTAAAAAATTAAATACAAAAACAAAACTTGACATAAAAAACATAATAAATTAGATTTAATATAAAATCTAATTTATTATGGGCTATGAAAAAATTAATTATTGTGCTGTTACTAACAGTTGCCGTGCCCTTTTCGCTCAAAGCGACTACTCCCGAAGAACAATCTTGCAATATAGAGTTAATTGCTCGTGGAGGTTATAACTTTTTAGAAAATGCACCTATTACCAGTTGCGCTATCGTAATGCAACTTTGGAGTATCAGAACAGAAATGGATATTGGCTGGACCCAGTTTACTTTACCTGATAATTCCAAAAGTAATTTTTGTTGTATATCCACCATGATCGGATACTCTTATATAACAAAACATTCGTTTTATGCATTGATTGGCATTGCTAATTGTGGTGCTACGGAAATTACAACAGATGAGAGTCTTCCGTACACACTAGAAAGTATGATGCGAGGAAAAGTTAAAGTCGGTTGCAATTTATTTGTGACTAAAAAATTGTTCTTTAACATCGATTTGAGCTACATTTGGCCACCGCTAAAAAAACATCCGGAATTTTACACCACCTACACCGGCTTAAACTTAACAGCAGGTTTAGGTGTGAAAATCTAACCAAAAGCGACCTACAAATGGTCGCTTTTGTCGTTTATTTAAAAAATACAAAAACTTTTTAAATCCAGACTATCATATTGTATATCAATAATAAAAATTCAGTATCAAACAATATAACACATACTACTTCAAAAAATAAACAAAAACTTGACATAATTCTTTTTTTGTACTACAATCCATATAAAATTTAATTATTATAGAAATATGAAGAAATTTATTATCGCGCTGTTACTTACAGCTTGCTTGCCGGTTTCGGCTCTCAACTACTGGCCTACAGAGGAACACACATTTACAGTAATTGCTCGTGGAGGGTATGATTTTATTGGTAGAACCCCTATTATTAACGGAGGCGTTGGTGCTTCAATAGGATGGTTAAAGCTAGAACTTGAAATTGGAGGAACACAACTTACATTTCCTGATTTATCCAAATACAATCTACCTTATGCTGCTACTATGTGTGGTTTTACCTTTGGAGATAAACATTCTGTTTACGCAATGATTGGCATCACAAATTGGGCTTTAATTGAATTAAATCCTGATAATCATTCTCAATATGCACTACGTGATGCTTTTCGTGGAAAAATTAAAATAGGTTGCAACTTCTTGATAACTAAAAATCTAATTTTTAATATTGACTTTAGTGGAATTTGCCCTCATATAGAACGCTCTACCGAACAACATTGCTACAGAGATTTCTCAAGTTTGTTTTTATCAGCAGGTCTTGGTTTCAAGATTTAAACTTTCCCCACGTACATCGTGGGGTTTTTTATATAAATAAAACTTGACATAAAAAATATATTATATTATAATTTGTCCAGAACCAAATTTTTATAGACATGAAAAAGATTATCATTGTGCTGTTACTTACAGCTATTTTGCCGCTTTCGGCACACGCTTGGTATCCTACAGGTAAAACTGCTTCTTTCGACATCACTGCCCGAGGAGGTTACAATGCTTTAGAGAACGCACCTCTCGCCAGTGGCGCTGTTGCTGTTCAAATCTTCGGTATCCGAACAGAAATCGAAGTTGGATGGGCTCAATTCAGATTACCTGATTTAACAACTCAAAACCTATGCGCCGTATCTGCTATGGTCGGTTACACTTACGAGTTCGGCCACGCAATATACGTTATGGCAGGAATCACTAATTGGGGTGTTAACGAGTTTCCAACAACAGGTTATCCAACAACAGATGGCTACACAACACCTTCTTCGTTGGGTAATAGTCTAAGAGGAAAAGTTAAAGTAGGCGCTAATTTATTTGTAACTAATCATCTATTTTTTAATATAGATTTAAGTTACATTATCCCTAACGCTCATCACTACAGATTACATGGCGAGCGCGATGGTCTCAATCTAACTGCCGGTATTGGTATCAACTTGTAAAAACTTTAGATTGTAAGCAACTATTCAAGACGCATATGCAATATATGCGTCTTTTTTTATTCGGTTATATCTTCTTTTTCGCCTTTTAGATTATCCAAAAACTGATTTTCCATTTTCATATACTGGTTTAACAACCACTTAGATTGCATAATCAAAAACACTGAAGCAATCAACAATACAAAAATCACCTTCGGATTCTCTGTTAAAAATTGGTGTACGGCCGTTACAATAAAAAAGGCAACGACAAACAATCTGAACGAAGTTAATATTAAAAGAGGTATGCGATTTGCTTTTCTGGAATACCACAAAACAGCCGATATACGGGCAATTCTCCCATTAGAAATAAACAAATCTTTTACCATTTCTTTATTTTCCGATAACACATTTTCTAACAAAGATTTACTTGCCGGCATACAATTTTCATTTATAGCCAATTCATCACATTCTTTATCGTCTTCTTTTTTTATTTTTTTAAGATGCAGTTTTACCAAAACATCATTTGCCAATTCCGGAATCACGGTATTCCAACCGATAAGAGCTTTTAAGAACGGCGACATCAAAAGTAAAGTTATAAATGTCAAGAAAATACGCATAGGAACGTTAGGAAGCCATCTCACAGTATAAGGTTTTATACCTTGATTAACAAACGCTATGATTGCATAAAGTATGATAGAAAATAAAATAATTCGTATAAAATAGCTCTTAAACAATGCACTCCATAACTTTTCTTCCGTAACTGCAGTAACAGCCCCTTTAGAACTTTGATCTATATAATTAAGCCATTTTTGCGGCAATATTTTATCTAAAAACTTATATGTATAATTAGATGTTTTTATCATAATCGGAGTCAAAAATGTTGTAATAACCGAAACTGCCACAATAATCGGATATACAAAATCATCAATAACTTTCAAACTCATACCCAAAGAAGCAATAATAAATGCAAATTCACCAACCTGAGCCAATGAAAAACCGCTATACACAGAAGTTTTTAAGTTTTGTCCTGATACAACAAATCCGAAGACAGAAAACATCACCTTACCGATTAAAACGACTAATGTAATAACCATAATCGGATAAGCATATATTATAAACATTTCCGGATTTACCATCATACCGACAGTTACAAAAAACACCGCTCCAAAAAAATCTTTTAGTGGTTTTATAACATTTTCTATACGTTTTATCACTCCGGTTTCAGACAGTATTGATCCCATAATAAAAGCCCCTAATGCAGAAGAAAATCCTGAATATACTGCCAAATATACCATACTCAAGCTTAATGCTATTGTTACAAGCAACAACATTTCATCATTTAAAAAATTAACCAACTTTTTAAGCACGGTCGGAACAATATAAATTCCTATCACAAAACACAAAATCAAAAACAATAAAAGCTTTAACGTGCTTAAACCTAATGCTTCACTATTGATACCGCGTCCGATAGCAACAGTAGGCAATAAGACCAACAGCAAAATACCCATAATATCTTCAATTACCAACACACCGAAAACCAAATCGGTAAACTTTTGTTTTTTAATATTTAAATCGTCAAATGCTTTAATAATGATAGTTGTTGATGACATAGAAATCATTGAGCCTAAGAAAAAGCTATCCATAGTGCTCCAGCCCAAAAACAAACCGATGTAGTACCCGACAAACAACATCAAAAATATATTTAATGTTGCCGTAATCATGGCCGATTTTCCGACACTGACCATTTTTTTAAAACTAAACTCCAAACCCAAACTAAAAAGTAAAAATATAACACCTATATCGGCCCACAATGCCAAATTTGCACGATCGGTCACCGTCGGAACCAAATTAAAATATGGCCCTGCAAAAATTCCGGCAAGCAAATACCCCAAAACCATAGGTTGCTTAAGCTTCTTAAAAATAAGTGTTGTTATTGCCGCATAAATCGTAATCAACGTTAAATCCACAATCAAAGGGTGTATTCCATGCATTTTATTATCTCTTTTTGCTAATTTCTAAAATATGTGAAAAATTCTATTATAAAAAATATTAATATTTTTCTAAATTACAATAAAAAAACTCCGTAAAAATACGGAGCTTTAACTCATAAAGAAACATTCTTTTTCATAACAATATATTATATTAATTGCAAAATATTATACCAAATTTAAAAATCTCATCAAAACGCTTTCATAAATGTATGCTATGCAGTAATATATCATAGTTAAAAAATCAAATATTTTCATTGCAAAATTTTATGAATATGCTTTACTATTAATAAAATTTTTTATTTTTTAGGAGGTTTATTATGGAATTTGCATTAGTATTAGTTGTATTCTGTTTTATTGTTCTTGCATCATCAATTAAAATTGTACCTCAAGGATATGAATGGACCGTTGAAACATGGGGAAGATACACAAGAACACTTGCGCCAGGTCTTCATATCATTACCCCGATAATTGAAAAGATCGGAGCAAAAGTCAGTCGCATGGAACAAGTTTTAGATGTTCCATCACAAGATGTAATTACAAAAGATAATGCTATGGTCAGAGTAGATGGCGTTTTGTTTTATCAAGTGCAAAAAACTTCTTATGCAACATACCAAGTAAGCGATTTGACATATGCTATCTTAAACCTGATTATGACTAACATCAGAACCGTTATCGGTTCTATGGAAATTGACGAGTTGTTGTCACAACGTGATGATATCAATCACAGACTTCTTTCTGTTGTTGATGAAGCAACTATTCCTTGGGGTGTTAAAGTTACTCGTGTTGAAATTAAAGATATCACCCCACCTACTGATTTGATTAATTCTATGGCTCGCCAAATGAAAGCTGAACGTGATAAACGTGCTAATATTTTAGAGGCAGAAGGTATAAGGCAATCTGAAATTTTAAAAGCTGAAGGCGAAAAACAAGCAGCAATTTTAGCAGCTGAAGCACAAAAACAATCTGCTATTTTAGCAGCTGAAGCGCAAAAAGAAGTAGCCTATAGAGAAGCTGAAGCAAGAGAGCGCTTAGCTGAAGCTGAAGCCGTTGCCACAAGAATGGTATCTGATGCCATAAGAGAAGGCAATCCGCAAGCTCTCAACTACTTTTTAGGTCAAAAATATATTGAAGCTCTACAAGGCATTGTAACTTCACCTAACCAAAAACTCTTAATGCTTCCGACAGATACTACAAATGTTGCCGGAGCTTTAGCCGGTATTGCCGAAATAGCAAAAGAAGTTATGGATAAAAAATAGGATTTGTGAGGATACTATGGAATATTTTAATTGGATTACACAAATGAGCTATCTGGCTTGGTTTACAATAGGCCTTTTATTTACCATTTTGGAGTTTTTCGTTCCGGGAGTATATTTACTGTGGTTTGGCTTTGCCTCTTTTTCAATGGGTATATTAGCTCATTTTATAACATTTACTCCTATTGAAACATGTGTGATTTTTGCTTTATTGGCTACTGTTTATTCTGCTTTAGGCTGGTGGACTTATACAAAACTATTGAAAAAAAACTCAGAAAAAAATAAAAATCTAAACGATATTGCAGGCTCTCATATCGGTAAAATATATCAACTCAGTCAAGATATAGTTGATGGAAGAGGAAAAGCTAAGGTTGGCGATTCGTTTTGGTTGGTAGAAAGCAAAAATGAAAATTTAAAAAAAGGCGATAAAGTAAAAGTTACCGGTGTAATTGACGGCGTAATTTTAGAAGTAGAAAAGTATGAAAAAAAATAAAATCATTATAATATGTCTTGCTATATTTTTTTCTATTGATGCTCTTTTAGGTTGGTGGTTCGGATCATATTGCATACCAAGAACTACACCTTCAGAAGATCATGTAAAATTAATAGAGAGAATTGTCGTCGAAAAAGCTTTGCGGAAAATGACATTATTATCTAAAAACGATGTTATAGCGATTTACGACATTAGTCTTGGTTTTAACCCTACCGGTAATAAAGAAAAAAAAGATGACGGCAGAACTCCTGAAGGTAGGTACTTCATCGCAGAAAAAATAGCTAACAGTAAAAATACCTTATCTTTGAAAATATCATATCCAAGCAAGCAAGATATATTAAATGCGCGTAAAAGACAGGTTCATCCAGGGGAAAACGTTATGATACAAGGATATCCTAATATTTATCCTGATTGGCTTGGAAACATGTTATTAAAAAACAAAGATTGGACAGACGGAAACATTGCTCTTAGTAATAATGACGTAAAGCAACTATGGAACTATACTAAAGTCGGCACAATAATTGATATCTTACCTTAAATACAAAATAAATATACTTTTTGCTAATTGATTTTTAATAATATTACATTAACATATACAAAATTGTTTTTTAAGGGTATTAAAATGAAAATCAAAAGTCTGCTTATTTGTTTCTTATGTTTTTTTAGCATTTCAGCTCAGGCTGAGTTGGAAATTGATATTACCGGCGCAACTCGTGAACCTATGCCTATTGCATTTCCTGAAATGATAGACAATACAACAAGTATGCAATGGTTAGGAACATATAGTAACAAAATAAGAAGCGTTATCTTAGCCGACTTGGAAAGAAGCGGGCTTTTCCGTCTTATTGATGAAAACAGTTACATTGAAGATATAACATCTATCAATCAGAAACCAACTTTTGTAGATTGGCAAGCAATAAGAGCTCATGCCTTAATTCAAGGAGCAGTTCATGAAAATCCCGATGGCAAATTAAAAGTCGAATTCAGATTATGGGATGTTGTAGCTCAAGATCAATTGCATGGTCAATCATACACCACCACAAAAGATAATTGGCGCCGTATTGCGCATATTATATCTGATGCAATATACGAGCGCTTAACCGGTGAAAAAGGATATTTTGATTCGCGTATTGTATACATTTCAGAAAGCGGACCGGCAACTAAACGTGTAAAACGTTTAGCCATTATGGATCAAGATGGAGAAAATCATAAATTTTTGACCTCAGGTGCTGCGATGGCTTTAACTCCGAGATTTTCACCTAACTTACAAAAAGTTTCTTATTTATCCTTTACGGGGTCGGCTCCAAAAGTTTACGTAATGGATGTTGAAACCGGTAAACAAGAATTGTTGGGAAATTTCCCTGGCATGACTTTTGCACCCGTATTTTCTCCGGACAGTTCTAAGATTTTACTTTCTTTTGCTGCCAACGGTAATACGGAAATATATGAAATGGATTTGAAAAACAAAACAAGTCGCCAATTAACAAAACACCCTGCTATTGATACATCTCCGACATATTCTCCTGATGGTGAAAAAATAATATTCAATTCTGACAGAGGTGGCAACCAACAACTCTATATAATGAACGCCGATGGCTCAAATGTTGAACGTATAAGCTTTGGTAACGGTCGTTATGCAACACCTGTTTGGTCACCTCGTGGAGATTATATTGCCTTTACAAAAATGGCCGGCGGCGAATTTTATATAGGAGTTATGCATCCTGACGGATCAGGAGAACGTTTACTTGCAAGCGGATATTTGGTAGAAGGTCCGACATGGTCGCCAAACGGACGTGTTTTGATGTATTTCAAACAAGACAGAGGCACAAGACGTAAAAACGCACCTGTTCGTTTATATACAATCGATGTAAGCGGATATAACGAGCGTTTGGTAGTAACACCTGCCGAAGCTTCTGATCCGGCTTGGTCACCATTATTACCATAAATTTTATCAAACCAATTTTTAACCCCTAATTGCAGAAATCAATTAGGGGTTAAAAAAAACGAACCGGAAATTCCGATTCGTTTTTCAGCTTACAGCAAACTTTTTACTTACTCAGCAGATGCGTTTTCAGCTTCAGCTGCAGCAGCTTTTTCTTGAGCTACGCGAGCCAAATCTTTAGCGCCTTTAGCGTTTACATCACGATCAACCAATTCAATAATTGCCATAGGAGCGCAGTCACCATAACGGAAACCAGCTTTTAATACGCGAGTATAACCGCCGTTACGTTCTTTGTAACGTTCTGCCAATGTAGAGAAAAGTTTAGAAACAACTTCTTTATCTCTTAAAAATGACAAAGCTAATCTACGGCTATTCAAATCACCTTTCTTAGCATAAGAAATCATATTATCGGCAAATGTTCTCAATTCTTTTGCACGAGGCAATGTAATATTGATTTGTTCGTGTGTCAATAAAGCATTAGTCAAATTTGCAAACAAAGCTCTACGTTGACTTTTAGGCATATTAAACTTTCTATGTTTATCACCATGTCTCATTTTAATTTTCCTTTCTTTTCTCTAGTGCTTTGAAACTCAAAGCGGATAAAACCAACAACCTTTACCACGGATTCTTATATTAAGCTCATGCATAAAGATTTTTATTTCAACTGGGCTTGTAACATATAATACACTTAATTGCAAGCATTTATTTTTTCTTAACTTAAATATTTTCATTTCCTATTCTTTTATTATAGTTCCAGCCTGTTCACAACAACTTGTTTATCTACACACACATCAAGAACAAAAACATTTTCGGTTAAATGGTCATTACCCACGGTTGCAGATATTGTTTCCCCTATTTTTTGCATAAAATCCCCTGAATTAACTACACTATCGTGAATATGTCCGTGCAATGTCAAAAGCGGTTTTTTGCTTTCTATAATTTTGCGAACAGCTCGACTTCCGATATGTCTTAATTTTCCTGCTTTATCTTTTGTTAAATCACAAACGGTTTCAAAAGGTGGAGCATGAGTAATTAATATTAGTTTATTTGATGGAATATCTTTGCATAATTTATCCAAATCATCTTCAATGCTGGATTTTAAATAATTTTGCAATATGTCATAAGGGTTATCAAAATCAATTTTTCCGACAGTTAAAACATCTTCTCTTAAATCTTTTACGGTGTCGGATGTAAGGTCTCTTTTTTCCCAATCTTTCCAAATAAAGGGAGTATGAGGAACATATGAGTATCCGATAAAACAGTATTCATTGAAACAATACGGGGTATCAATTATTTTATAATTACACATTGATTCGTTTTCTTTTAAGAAATTTAAATTAGTGCGATAGTCATCATTACCTAAAATCAACAATGTTTTAGCATTACTCGTTTTTGTTAATGGGAAAAGTATATTTTGAAAAAAATCTTTTTGTGAAGTGGGATTTCTTTTTTCTTTATCTTTTGGTGATAAATCACCACCCAAAACAAGCAATTCAATATGTTGCTCTTTTACATACTGAAAGACTTTGTTATATTGAAACTCATTTCCGTGTAAATCAGCGGTAAATAAAAATCTCATAAATTCTCACTTAAAACAAATTATAACAAGATTTATATTAAACAACCTTAAAAATAACTCAAGAGATTTTTGATTTACTTTCTGATTATAAAAGCACCTTATTATGCAAAATAAGGTGCTAGATGATATTACATATTTTTTGTAATTATTTTTTTATTTTTAATGTAGGTGCTACTTCGTTTAAATCTGCAAGAAGTTGTTTTGCAATCGTTTTCAAAACTTCTTCAAATTTAAATTTACCCAAGCCATAATATAAACCAACTATATTAGATAATTCTTCTTTATAGGTTTTAACAAAACGATAAATAAGAAAAACAAAACCATAGATAGCGTTTCAAAAAAAGAAACAAGCAGGGAAGTAATAAACTAAACACCTCCAAACATCAAAATTTGCTGTAAAAAAGATTTCATTAAATTACCTCCTTGTAAAATTATCTTTTTTTATCTTTTAGCATATCAGAAGTTATACAACCGTGTTCTTTATCCCACTTGGCACAATCATGACGACAAATTTTTTGTTCCTCATCCCAAACCCCATGTTCTTCACTTATACAATATCCGGCATCATCAAATACCAAATATAAAAAATAAGCAGTAACACCAAAGCCAATAAAAGCAAAAATATTCCAAAAGACAAGAAATATTTTCCAAATGATTTTTTTAAAATTAATATTTATCATTTATTCCTCGCACACGGTATAATTTACAAGCATCTTTAGCATTCATGTATACACCACTTTTAGCTCTTTGTCTACCGGTTTTGTTAACCGCTTTGTCATGAGCTTTATCTTTTAGAGCAGCTTTTTTAGATAATCCTTTCCATATCTGATTATAATAATAATCAAAATTTTCTTTTGCATTACCTAATTTTTTAGCAACTCTTTCACCTGTAACGCCTCTTGAAGTTGCTTCATAATTTGCTTTACAGTGAAAATAATCATCTCCTTTAACTGTATTATCTCTTTTCATATCCCAATAGTTTCTATTTAGGTCTTGAACAGCTAAAATAGTTTCTTTCAATTTATTTAATTTACTTTTTCTAGGCATATTTTTTCCTTTCTTATTAAAATTAACAAAAATGATAGCGCTATCATTATAATATATAGGGTAGCAATATATTAAAATCAATATATTTATATAAATAACACCATATTGATTTTATATTTATGTGATAATAGGCACAAAAAAGAGCGCTTCCTGTTAAAAAGCACTCTTTTTATCAGATTAATTTTGTTTACTCCAAAATAAAAATATAGCTTAATATCCAAGCAACAAAGTATAACATAAAATAGAAAACATATCGATTAGATATTTTCTCTTTTATTTTTCCCTGATAAAAACAAGGAAACAAAATATAAATCAGGACATACATTACACCAAACAAACCCATAAAATCGGTATAATCAGCTTTCAATAAAATTGCTGTTAAAAAACTTAAAATCAGCGGAACTAAATATATTCCTGCAACAAAAAATCCTATTTTCTTAAAATTAATCATCAAAACCTCTCTATTAGTTATTATCAAAAAACACAAGCAAAAGCAATATAATTATTGCCTTTGCCGTTTTTTATTTTTACATCAATATGTTCCTGTTTTTCTGTATTTCCTCCTTACATTGTTACCAACAGATTTACAATAATCCAAACTATTATGTGGATTC
Organism: Alphaproteobacteria bacterium; assembly: GCA_045644765.1. Lineage (GTDB taxonomy): Bacteria > Pseudomonadota > Alphaproteobacteria > RF32 > CAG-239 > JAFTYO01. The sequence continues at coordinate 132,144 of JAZRHM010000038.1, forward strand.
TGCAAACAGTTGATGGTTTCTCTTTCTCCAACATTTAAATCAGAGATACCGAACAATCTACGATTCATACGTTCATAGGGCTCAATTACTTTTTCAGCCACTTTGTTAGCCACTCTGTTTTTGGTTCTTTTAAGGGCATATTTTGCTGCCCTAGTCACTATTTTATTTACCATATTTTTTTCCTTTCTTATTAAAATTAACAAAAATGATAGCGCTATCATTATAATATATAGGGCAGCAATATATTAAAATCAATATATTTATATAAATAACACTATGTTGATTTTATATTTATGTGATAATAGGCACAAAAAAGAGCGCTTCCTGTTAAAAAGCACTCTTTTAGATTTGAAGGTAAGTAAAGATTAAATATCCAAATTAACCACATTCAGAGCGTTTTCTTGGATAAACTCTTTACGAGGTTCAACCACATCACCCATCAATGTTGAGAACACTTCATCAGCTTCTTCCATATGATCAATTTTAACCTGTAACAATGAGCGAGCCTGAGGATCTAAAGTTGTTTCCCAAAGTTGTTCAGGGTTCATCTCTCCCAAACCTTTGTAACGTTGCAACGAAATACCTTTTTTGCCGGCACTCATCACAGCATCAACCAAACCTACAGGTCCGTTAATTTTCTTTTCTCCACCATTTTTCGAAATTAAAGTAGACATACCTGAGAAATTATCACATAAGAAAGATTTCATCTCATTTAGAGCTCTTGCTTCAACACTATCTGTGATGGTTGCACCAACAACATGTTCTTCCTTAACACCTCTTAATGTTCTGTAAAATGAAATTGAACCATCTGATAAAACATCAGCTTTCCAACCCTTATCATATTCGGCTTCTGCCATATCAAGTTTTTGAGCTAATTTATTTACTTCTGATGTAATAGTTTCTCTATCAGATAAAATTTCTGCATCAAACAACCCACATACAGCCATTTGTTCAACAATTTTTTCCGGAGCCTTAATGCTCAAACTTGAAATCAAACTGCGGGCTTTAATTGTTCGTTCAACAAAACTGATTAAATCCTGTCCGAAAAGTTTTTCCCCGTCAGATTTTTCCAAAACTGCCTCATCACAACCACCGCGGATAAGATAATCTTCCATTTCTCTATCATCTTTGAGATATATAATTGAATTACCTCTTTTAGCTTTATAAAGCGGAGGTTGAGCAATGTATACATAGCCACGTTCAATAAGCTCAGGCATTTGACGATAGAAAAATGTTAACAACAATGTTCTGATGTGAGATCCGTCAACGTCGGCATCGGTCATAATTACAATCTTATGATAACGACATTTGTCTGCATTAAAATCATCACGTCCGATACCTGTACCAAGAGCCGTAATAATAGTTCCAATTTCTGCAGAATTCAGCATTTTATCAAAACGAGCTCTTTCCACATTCAAAATTTTACCTCTTAAAGGCATAATTGCCTGATTTTTTCTATCTCTACCTTGTTTTGCCGAACCGCCTGCAGAATCTCCCTCCACGATGAACACTTCGGATAAAGCAGGATCTTTTTCAGAACAATCGGCAAGCTTACCCGGTAATGATGAAATATCCAAAACACCTTTACGGCGAGTAAGTTCACGAGCCTTACGAGCCGCTTCACGCGCTGTTGCTGCTTCAACAATTTTACCGACAATAACTTTTGCTTCGGCAGGATGTTCATCAAGCCATTCTTTAAGTTTGTCAGCAACAACGCCCTCAACCACAGGACGAACTTCAGAAGATACCAACTTATCTTTTGTTTGAGAAGAAAACTTCGGATCCGGAGCTTTAACCGATAACACACATGTTAAACCTTCACGCATATCCTCACCGGTGATAACACTTTTTTCTTTTTTAAGTAATCCGTTTTCGGTAATATAGTTATTGATTGTTCTGGTTAAAGCACCTCTAAAACCGGCCAAGTGGGTTCCACCGTCTTTTTGAGGAATATTGTTTGTAAAACAAAGCATACTTTCATTGTAAGCGTTAGTCCATTGCATAGCGATATCAACTTGGATATCATTTTCTTCTCCAACAAAAGAGATAATATTATCATGTAATGGAGCTTTTGCTTTGTTTAAGTGACTGACAAATGCCGATAAACCGCCTTCATAATGAAAAACTTCTTCTTTAGGTTCTACACCTCTGTTATCAATAAGCTTCAAATATACACCGGAGTTTAAGAATGCCTTTTCTCTGATTGCACGTTCCAATGTTTCAAAGCTGAATTCTGTTTGTGTAAAAGTTTGAGCTGAAGGCAAAAACGAAACTTCAGTTCCGTGACGATTCGGAGCTTCACCGACAACTTCAACGTGTTTAACAACGTTTCCGTCAGCAAATTCGGCATAATGCTCTTTATTGTCGCGCCAAATACGCAGTTTTAACCATGTTGAAAGAGCATTAACAACAGAAACGCCCACGCCATGCAAACCGCCGGACACTTTGTAAGAATTGTTATCAAACTTACCGCCTGAGTGTAATTCAGTCATAATAACTTCTGCAGCCGAAACACCTTCTTCCTTATGAATATCAACAGGCATACCGCGACCATTATCTCTGATTGTAGCAGAGCCGTCCGGATTTAGCACGACCTCTGTTTTATCACAATATCCGGCTAAAGCTTCATCAATTGCATTATCTAAAACTTCATAAATCATATGATGCAAACCCGAACCGTCATCAGTGTCGCCGATGTACATACCCGGGCGTTTACGTACTGCGTCTAAACCTTTTAGCACCTTAATAGAATCAGCATTATAAGCTTGTTCACCTTTTAATATTTCTTCTTCTGTTAATTCTGTCATCATGACCCCTAATTTTTCATGTTTATTTCTTGCGAAAATATACAACAAAGTGTCAAAATAACCAAGAATTAAATTAAAGATATCAACGTTTTTAAGCATATTTTTTATCAAAAATTCAAAATCAAAAGTATAAAGTTTAACATCTTGATAAATATCCCTTGTCACAGCAGTAAAAATATGATATATAGATATCGATTTGTTTTAATTGGAGATGTTAGTTTGTTATGATTATAAATAGCAACGATGGTTCGCAAAGAAATATTTTAACAAATAAGTGCTACTACCAAACCACTGCTCAAATCATGCACGATTTTGAGCAAAAAGGTTACTCTAATTCAGCTGATGAAACAGCAAAAGTTATATCAGCTTATCACAATATCATGCAAAAAAAATCTCGCAATACATATAACAAAGACTATAACGAAGCTTTTGCAAAGATTGACAATGCTATAAAAAGCATGGCAAACAAAGTTTTTTACATTTACGATAAGAAAAGTTTCGATCTGGCTTATAAATCATTCCAAGAATTTGACTATATCAACGCCATAATAGGCCGTCAACGCATGAAAAAAAACATGTAATAATCTGATTGTTAACTTCTTGTTGTTTCTAATTGCAATAATCGGATTAAAAATATAAACTACCCTACATAAACTTTATTGAACTTTTTAAAAGAGGTCTTTTCATGAAACAAATATCAGTTATCGGCTGTGGCCGTTGGGGAGCTTTTTTAGCGTGGTATGCTGCAAACTATTGTGTTGATAGTGTACTTATGTATGATCTTCCGACATCACCAAATTTTATCGAATTAAACGAAACCAGGAAAAACTCTTATCTTACGTTAAGCGATAATATGGTGTTAACTCCGGACTTGAATAATATCTTAAAAAATGACCACATAATTATATCCATAGGTTGCCAACATTTAAGAACTTTGGCAAAACAACTTAACGGTTATAATATATCCGGAAAATCTTTCTTGCTTGCTATGAAAGGTCTTGAAGAGCCAAGTGCAAAAACTTTGATTGATGTATTCAAAGAAGAAATAAATCAAGACATTTCCGTTGCATGCTTAGGCGGACCGGGACACGTTCAAGACTATATGAAAAAAGTTCCGTCTTGCGCTGTAATAGACAGTCATGATGAAGAAACAAAAAACAATTGGATTAATCTTCTTCAGAGCGATTTAATCCGTTTTTACTACGGAAACGACGTAATTGGCAACCAAATCGGTGCTGCATTAAAAAATGTTATCGGGATTGCCGCCGGCATTTTAGACGGTCTGGAATGGTATGGCCTTAAAGGAGCCTTAATGGCAAGAGCCCCGGTTGAGGTTGGACGTTTAATCAAACACTTTGGTGGAAATCCTTTTACTGCATATGGTCTTGCACATTTGGGCGATTATGAAGCAACATTGTTTTCTAAGCATTCGCATAACAGAACTTATGGTGAAATGTTTGCAAAAGGCGAAAGATTTGGCAAACTGGCCGAAGGTGTGGCAACATTAAAAGCCGTTAAAATAATTGCCGATAAAGAAAATATTGATATGCCTATCTGTCAAGCTCTATATCGAGTAATTTATGAAGATGCAGATATAAAAGAAACTATCAAATCTATGTTTGAAAGAAGCTTGAAAAAAGAATTTGATTATGTTTGTGCTTAAGTAAATCTTATATAAAAAAACCGTCGTAAATTCGACGGTTTTTTTTATTTTTGAAAGTTTATATTACTCAGCCGCAACACTCAAATAAGACTTCTCAGTATTTTTAATAAAGCCAAGTTTACGTTGAATCTCCCAAATAACTTTCAAAGCTTTCAAAGCGCTTTCGCCATTAATACGAGGCGTAGCCTTTCCTCTTACACAATCTAAGAAGTGATTAAGTTCAGCCGCCAAAGGTTGATTTGTCGGAATAAACAACTGTTCAACGCTTCCTTTCAAGCCATAATTCATCCAATCCGGAATACTTTCTTGATTAATGTAAGGCATACGACCTTGAGAATGGACATTGATACTCTGATTGATAAAATCCATATCAATATAGTTTGTATCGGTTGTAACCGTAAGTGTACGAACACGAGCTTGTGTAATACGGCTTGCCGTTAAGTTTGCGGTTGCACCGTTTTCAAATTCTAAAATTGCTGTGATATAGTCTTTACCTTCAGGTTTATCAGCTGTTCTAACAGAACAAGCATGAATATTTACAACTTCAGATTTTACTAAAGATTGAATAACTTCCACATCGTGTATCATCAAATCCATCGACACATCAACATCTGTAATACGACCACTGGCAGCTGACATACGTTGAGCTGTCAAAGATCTGATTTTTGAAGTATCTGACAAGATTTTTGACATTTGTTCTACTGCCGGATTAAAACGTTCAATATGACCTACCAACAAAGTTACATTATTTTCCTTAGCGGCATTCATTAAGCGATGGCATTCTTCTTCTGTAGTTGCCAAAGGTTTTTCAATTAAGCAGTGTATACCTCTTGATAAGAAAAACTCACCGACATCGGCGTGAGTAACAGAAGTTGTAACAACACTAACTGCATCTACATTTGCAGCCACCTCTTCCAAAGATGAAAAAGCTTTAATTCCAAACATTGTAGCAGCATTGTTTGCAGCTTCGGGGAAAATATCATAAACACCAACAAGCTCTACTCCTTGAAGGCCTTTATATGTTTTGAGATGGTTTTTACCCATAACGCCGGCGCCGATAACGGCAACTTTAATTGTATTTGTCATATCATTTCCTTGAATAGTTTACAAAAATTTAAGCTCTTATACCATATTTTGAAGCAAAAGGCTCTTAAAAAGATGTTACATTTTGTTACAAAACATCTCCGGCATGATACAAATATGTTATACGAGGATTATAATGAGTTTATATAAAAAAGCACAAGAATTGTTACATTCTGAATATAAAAGAAATTTTGAAATCGTAAAAGGCAGCTTATATCACAAAAGCTATGCAAACGAAAAAATCAGACACTCTTTGCAAGTTGCCGGCGCCGGAAACGGCATTTTAAGAAACGAAGCATACTTCCAAAATAAATCGGCAAAATTTATGGAAATTGCAAAAACTGCCATTTTATTACATGATATTTTTCGTTTTAATGAAATAAGATTAAACTATCAGGAAAATAAAAAAATTGACCACGGAGTTGAAGGGGCAAAACTTTTATCTGAAATTTCCGATTTTAATAATCCGTTGATTGTATTGCCTGTTAAACATCATGGTCATATGATCGAAGAATTTTATGCAGATAAAGAATATAATGACATCAACGATGAAGAACTGAAAGATCAAATCAGGCATATAATTTTTGCCGTTCGTGATGCGGATAAAATTGCAAACTGGCAAATTTTAACCAAAGAATATGAAAATATGCGTCTTGTTTGGCTTCCTTATCCTAATGATACAAGCTTAAAACAAGGTATCATCAGCGATAAAATTTGGGAAGCTTTTATTAATGGTAAAATAACTCCGAGAAATCATATAAAAACCAATGCAGATACAATTTTATCCGTTATTGCATGGTGTTTTGATCTAAATTACAAATATTCCGTTGAATATTGTATGCGCTTAAAACACTTAGAAGGATTTGAAAAAATTATGACAGATTTACAAATCGAACCGAAAAAAATCGATATAATAATTAACACCGTTAAAAATTATCTAAAAGAACGGTTCCAGCTTTAGATTAAACCTTTTTGTCTTCAGAATAGCAAAGATGCAGTATTGGGCAATTTGCACAATCGGGCCTTTGAGCTTTGCAAACATATCTGCCAAACAGAACAAACCAATGATTGGCATTTTTTGCATACTTTGGTTCTAAAACTTTATTTAAATCTTTTTCCACCTCGTTCGGAGTTTTGCCATTACTTAAACCTAAACGATGAGCGATTCTGAAAACATGTGTATCAACAGCAATTGTAGGCTGATTAAACCAAACATTTAACACCACATTAGCAGTTTTTCTGCCAACGCCGGCCAAACTTTCTAAATCTGCTCTGTCAGAGGGAACAACACCGCCAAATTTTTCTACCAAATCTTGGCTCAGAGATATTATACTTTTCGCCTTATTGTTATAAAGCCCGATAGTTTTGATATATTCTTTTAATCTATCAATGCCAAGTTCAACCATTTTTTGTGGAGTGTCAGCAACCTCAAACAGTTTTTCCGTTGCCTTATTTACACCTTTGTCTGTGCTTTGAGCCGACAAAACCACCGCCACAAGCAATGTATATGCATTTGTAAAATTCAATTCACATTCAGGATTCGGATTATTTTGTTCGAAAATTTTTACAATTTCCAAAACTTCATTTTTATCTCTCACGCCTTAACCCCTCCGGCTCCTGCTGCTTTAGGTGCATTTTCATCTAAAGGCCAACGCGGTCTGGGCTTAAAATCAAGCCCATTTACATAACCTTTTTGAAATCTTTCAAGACCTGCCCACGCAATCATCACTCCGTTATCCGTGCAATACTTAATTGGCGGAGCAGAAAATTCTAAGTTATTATCTTCTGCCAATTTTTGTAACTTTGTACGCAAATATGTATTAGCGGCAACCCCTCCTGACACAACTAAATCTGTAGCTTCGGGATATTTTTGCTTAAATATGGCAATTGCTTTTTTAAGTTTTCTGACCAAACAATCGGTAGCAGCATATTGAAAACATGCACAAATATCCGAAACATCTTGTGTCGGAACATCTGCGTGTTCTAAAGTTCCGTCCGGAGAATACGATTCTATAAGTTTTCTTACAGCAGTTTTAAGCCCCGAAAACGATAAATTACAATCATTAGAACCGATTAAAGGACGAGGAAGAGAAAACCTTGTTTCATTGCCGACAGCAGCTCTTTTTTCTATCATCGGACCACCAGGATAACCAAGCCCCAACATTTTGGCAACCTTATCAAACGCCTCACCTGCCGCATCATCAATTGTTGTACCTAAACGCTCATAATCGCCAACATCTTTAACAATAAGTATCTGACAATGGCCACCGGAAACCAGCAATAACAAATATGGATATTTCACATCATTTGAAAGTCGGGCACATAAAGCATGCCCTTCTAAATGATTGACGGCAACGAGCGGTTTGTTTAACGCAAGAGCCAAGGCTTTGGCAGCCATCACGCCAACAACAACTCCACCAATCAAGCCAGGACCTGCGGCAACCGCAATTGCATCAACATCATCAAGCTGAATTTTTGCTTGCTTAACTGCTGTTTCTATAATTTCATCAATATGTTCCAAATGTGCACGAGCGGCTATCTCAGGGACGACACCGCCAAAACTCTTATGTTCTTGTTGCGATAATACACAATGTCCTAAAATTTGACGCTCGTCATTTACAATGGCACAAGCTGTTTCATCACAGCTACTTTCAATACCTAAAACAATCATTTTGTATAATCCAATGTATTTTATTGCAGTTTTTTTATAATTATATAAACTATAAAAATATAGTTGCCAAGAAAATTCAAATAAGGATTAAAAAAATGGTTGAAATTAAAGAAACAGAAAACACACAAAACAATGTTAAAACAAAATCTTATAAAACTATTACAGTTTTTATGGTTATCCTGTTATTAATAGGTGGGGCAGCAGTATATATTCAAAAAAATCCGAAAATTCTCGATTTTTTTAAACATCAAAATACAGAATCGGATATTGTTACCAACCTTCAATATCAAATTGATAATCTGAATTTACGACTTAACGAACTTGAAAAAGCCCCAAAAGCAGAAGTTTCAACAGCAGATTTAGCTATGTTGAATGATAAAATCAATATGGTATCAGACTTTAATCAAAAAATTTTAGATTCGAAAGCAGACACATCTCATGTTTTAGGTTTAATGGGACGGGTTGACGAGCTTGACAGTAAAGTTAAAAATCTCGGCAAAGTCAGTTCTCAAGGTGCTCTTGTTTTAACAGCCAGCATGCTTGTTAAAGACAATGCTTATAAAGGTCCGTTTGAATATGAAGCAGAAGTGTTAAAATATCTTGCTGCCGACACATCAATGGCACAACCGGCAGAAGAAATTTATAAACATGCCAAAACAGGTGTAAAGTGTAAGAAAACTCTAATAAAAGAGTTTAATTCACTCTATAATGAAAAATCTCAAAAAGAAGATCAAACAGAAAATAGTGAAAACACATCTCCGGAACCTGTAAGTTGGAAAGACAAACTAAACTCTAAATTAAGTGAATTAATTGTCATTGAACGCACCAATGAAAAAGATAATCAAGTTCAGGAAATAAAAACAGAAGATGAAATATATAAACTTGTAAATGATGGTTTCTTAGAATTGGCCATTGAAAAAATGAAATATAATAAAGAATATCAAACTCCTGAATTTGATAACTGGAGTAAAAATGTTGCATCAAGAGATTCTTTTGATCGTTCATTAAGACAACTCGAAGCATTAACGCTAGCTTTTATGAAAACCGAAAGCTTAAGACGAGAATAAATTCTCCTGAAAGGATGTTAAAATGAAAAAGAATTTTACTTTTTTAGGTATCGTTGCTTTTTTGGTTTTACTGGTTTATGCAGGAGATAAAAATTCTGAAATATATATTTCTTGGCGTTCTTTTAACAGCCATATATCTTTAAGTTTGTTTATTATTTTACTTGCAATAATCAGTGCTTTTATAACTTTACTGAATCATTTGGTACATATTTATTTCAAAAAGCAAGCAGACGAAGTTTTGAAAATTATGCAAAAAACAACCTCTGATTATGAGGAAGAAAATATTGTATTAAACAGAAAAGAAATAAATTCAGCGATGATGCTGTTGGTTGAAACAATGACAGCAATCACTGAAGGAGATATGATAAAGGCTAAAACATCTTTAGCAGATTTAAAGCAAATTATCGGCAACGATGCTATCATTGATATACTGCTTTTAAAAATCTATAAAGGTGAAAAAAACTTTGATAAGATGGAAGAACTTTCAGAAAAGATATTATCAAATCCAAACTTACAACTTATAGGTTTTAAAGCAGCTATTGAAGCTCAAATGCAAAAAAAAGAATTTGAGCAAGCCCTAAAAAATGCCAATAAAGCTTTTGAAATAAGGCAAGATTTATATTGGGTCATTGAAAGTGCATTTAGTTTACGTGTCAAATCAAAGGATTGGGAGGGAGCTTTACAAGTTTTAGACTCCGGTTATCAAAAAAAACTAATCAATCAAGAAAAATATACATCTTTGAAAGCCGTTGTTCTATATGAATTAGCAAAAAAATCTAAAAAAGATGGTGATAGTATCAACTTTTTCAAATTTTGCTCTCAATCATTTGAATTAGAGCCAAAATTAGTTCCTGTTGCTCTGGCATTAGCTGAATATTATATGGAAAATGACAGACAAGTACGAAAAGCTGCAAAAATTTTGAGTAAAATTTGGAAAATAAATCCGACAACCGAAATTGCCGAAGCTTATCTTAATTTATGGCCGGAAGACACAGACCTTGAAAGAGTTCATCGCATGGAAACTTTGGCTTTAACAAACGGAAAAAATCCTTCCGTAAACAATATAATGTTATCAGAATTATACTGTAAAGCAAATTTATGGGCAAAAGCAAAAAGTGAGTTTGAAATATTCTTAATTAATAATCCTGCCACAAAAAAATTAGCAAAAACCATCGCTTATTATGAGAAAAAAGCTAACAATAATGAGCAAGCCGCCACAAACTGGAAGAAAAAATCTCTCAATTGTGTTGATGACAATATGTGGGTTTGTTCAGTATGCGGTAAAGTGTCATCTAAGTGGCATTCTTATTGTAAAAAATGTGGCGAAACAGGAAGTTTTGAATGGCACTTATTTGCAATAAAAGAAAAAGAAAAACAGAAAGAGGAGAAATAATTATGGATATGGCAGATTTAAAAAAAATATGGCTAAAAAAATATGCAATTGTTCCCGAACAATTACAAAAGATAAAAGAAATAAATTCCGCCGTGACAGCTTTTAATGCCAATATAGATGCCGTTCTCAAAATAACACCGGAATTTTTACAAACTCTGATAAAAAAACTTAATTTAACTTTAGCAGAATTAGAAAATATCAAACAAACCAAAATTTATACTCCTCAAGATGTTGTAAAAGGAATTTTTAAATGCTTTAAGAATGGTATTGCAGAAGAATGGATAACCGAAGAAAAAGCCGTTTACGATTGGCTAAACGAAAACATCGGATACGACCGATTACAAATCGGCGGACAAGGAGGTATTGTTGCCAATGCTTTAGCTAATATCGGAATTAAAAAAGTTGTCGCTCATGCAAACTCTCTTCCCAAACTTCAAGCCGAACAATTTGCTAAAAAAGACAACCTATTTTCATTTGATGAAAATGCAAATTTAATGCCGGCTCATAAAATAAATCGTTCAAATGACACAGCGCTCATACACTGGATTATAGAATTTAATCGTGGTGATATATTAGAAATTGAAGGTCAAAAATTCAAATGTCCTAAATCAAATCGTTTTATTGCCACTTATGATCCGTTAAATTTGAAACTTGTAATAGATAAACCGTTTATGGATTATGTGAAAAAAAACGAAAGCGAATATGTTATATTGTCAGGTTTTCACGCACTAACAACAAACAACAACGGTGTAGGTCTCATTGACCAAATTGTTCCTCAAATTAGACAATGGAAAGAACACAATCTAAACGGAATTTTCCATTTAGAAATTGCCTCTACTCAAGATATAGAAGTAAGAAAAGCTATCGTCTGTAAAATTGCTCCTTTAATGGATTCTATCGGGATAAATGAACGAGAAGCAATTGATGTTTTGGAAGCAATCGGAGAAACTGATCTGGCTAAAAGATGTTCGGAAAAAACCACTGCTGAAAATTTGTTTGCCGGAATTGTAAAAATCAAAGAAAGATTAGACATTAAAAGAGTGCAACTACACATGTTCGGACTTTATGTAACTTTGCAAGATACAGGCTTTAAAATAACTCCCGAACAAAACTTAAAAGGCATGATGACAGCAGCAACTGTTGCGGCAGCAAAAGCCGGAACCGGCACTATAGAAAACTTATTGTTTGCACATGGCAATACCGTTTCAGATGTAGGTTTGATTGAAGCTGACCGTTTAGCTACTTCTATCGGACAATGTGACCTTGATGTCAACGGAATTTCCCGTTATCGCAATTGGGATTTGATTGTTGTACCTACAATCTTAATAGAAAAGCCTATCACTCTTGTCGGAATGGGAGATACAATTTCATCAGTTTCTTTAGTTGCCGCAAGATAACTAAATTAAGCCCATTTTTTGAGCTGTTACAACAGCCTGTGTTCGATTATTTACTTTTAATGATCTTAACAGTGCATTGATGTGTAATTTTACGGTTGCCTCAGAAACCCCCATTTCATAAGCTATTTGCTTATTTGATTTTCCTTGAGCAATTAAATCTAAAACTTGCGATTGTCGATTCGTAAGAGTTTTACCGTTACTTCTTCCCATATTTGATAAATTCTCGGAAGTGTTTTCAATGAATGCAGGCGGGATATACGTTCCTCCTTCCAAAATAAGTTTCAAAGCATTATGCATAATTTTAGGATCTGAACGCTTAGGAATATATCCTTTTATACCTGCTGTTAAAATTTTACGAATATTTCTTATATCTTCCGATGCAGATATAACAATCAATGCTGCATCAGGCACTTTCTTCTTCAATTCGGCAATTCCGTCTTCCCATTTCATGTCAGGCATATCCAAATCAGCAATAATAATATCCGTATCAAATTCTTTATCCAAGATTTTTAAGGCTTGAGAAAAAGTTGCCGCCTGATGCAAAATGATATCAGGATTTATTTCTTCTAAACGCATAGCCAGACCATCTCTAAAAAGTGCATGATCATCAGCAATTAAAACTTTCATCTTTAGCCCCTCCTTTTATTACAATCTTAAATCAGTCTTTGCAAATATAATTGCTAAACATTCTATTTAAAGAGGGGAAACAAAAATTTTACTTATTTTTCTATAGGATCAAGTTCAATATACTCTACTCCTGCTTCCTTAAACATTTGAGCAGAAAAATCAAGTTTGTCACGCCATGTACCTTTCGGAGTGTTTTCATCAATAATAATTTTATTGGTAACAACTGTTTTTATGCCGGATTGAATTATTGCTCTTGCACAATCGGTACAAGGAGTATGCGTTGCATACATTACACACCCCTTTAGTGATGTACCGGTAAGACAAGCATTATACACAGCATTTCTTTCGGCATGTTCAAAAAAATCATACTTTGTGGGACGTTCCATACGTTCTTTAACTTCATCATCAACGCCTCTTACCAATCCGTTATAACCGGTTGCCCTAATTTCTTTATCCGGACCTACAACAACAGCTCCGGTTTTGGTTGACGGGTCTTTAGACCAAGATGCAATTAAAAAAGCAAGTTCCATAAAGCGATAATGCCATTTATCCGAAAACATAAAAAACCTCCATATAGATACAAATTTATTCCAGTATACCTAGAGTTCAAATAAATACAATAAAAAGTGTATTTTTTAACAGGTAAGGCTTGACAAGAGAGAAAAAATATCCCAAGTTATGTGCAGTGTTTTTTATAAAATTTAAGGAGAAAAAAATGAGTGCGATTATTGATATTCATGCACGCGAAATTTTAGATTCACGCGGTAACCCGACAGTTGAAGCTGATGTTGTTTTACAAAGTGGCGCTTTCGGACGCGCTGCAGTTCCTTCAGGAGCTTCAACAGGTGTTCACGAAGCTGTTGAATTAAGAGATGGTGATAAATCTCGTTATATGGGCAAAGGTGTAGAAAAAGCCGTTGCTAACGTAAACGACGTTATCTACGATGCTTTAGCCGGTTTAGAAGCTGAAGACCAAATTGCAATCGATACAACTATGATTGAATTAGATGGCACTGAAAACAAAGGCAAATTAGGCGCTAACGCAATTTTGGCTGTTTCTATGGCTGTTGCAAAAGCTCAGGCAGAAGAAGCCGGTCTTCCTTTATATCGTTACTTAGGTGGCACAATGGCAAGAACTTTGCCTGTTCCGATGATGAATATCGTTAATGGCGGTCAACACGCTGATAACCCGATTGATATTCAAGAATTTATGATTATGCCTGTTAGCGCAACTTCCGTTAAAGAAGCTGTTCGCATGGGTGCAGAAATTTTCCACACATTGAAAAAGAACTTAAAAGCAGCCGGTCACAACACAAACGTTGGTGACGAAGGTGGTTTTGCTCCTAACTTAAAATCTGCTGAAGAAGCTTTGACATTTATCGTAAAATCTATCTCTGATGCCGGTTTTGTTCCTGGTGATGATGTTGTTCTTGCAATTGATGCTGCATCTTCAGAATTTTACAAAAACGGTAAATATGAGATGGAAGGTGAAGGAAAATCTTATACTTCTGCTCAAATGGTTGAATTCTATAAAGATTTATGCGAAAGATTCCCTATTTTCTCAATTGAAGATGGTATGGCTGAAGACGATTGGGAAGGTTGGAAAATGCTCACAGATGCAATTGGTGACAAAGTTCAACTCGTTGGTGATGACTTGTTTGTTACAAACCCAAAACGTTTGGCTATGGGTATTGAAAAAGGTGTTGCAAACTCAATTTTGGTTAAAGTTAACCAAATCGGTTCATTAACAGAAACATTAAAAGCTGTTGATTTGGCTCAACGCAACAAATATACAGCTGTTCTTTCTCACCGTTCCGGCGAAACAGAAGACACAACAATTGCTGATATCGCTGTTGCTACAAACTGTGGTCAAATCAAAACAGGTTCTATGTCAAGAACAGACCGTATGGCAAAATATAACCAACTTATTCGTATTGAAGAAGAATTGGGCGATATGGCTGTTTATGCCGGCAAATCTATTTTGAAAAAATAAGATTTATCAGAACAATAAAAAATCCGGAAAGCTAAACTTTCCGGATTTTTTTGTTATGTGTTATTATGTTCCAAACCGATTTTGAGTTGTAAGTTGAGAGCACTTAATATCTTAAACAAATCATTCCAATGATAATTTTTACCTAAACATATTTTAATAATAGTTGTTTTAGGTACACATGTCGTAGCTGAAAAAGTTGATATATCAATATCATATTTTAAGATATATCTATTTAATGCAAATCCAACTTGTCTTTTTAAATTTTGTTTATTTGATATTTTATATTTCATATTTTTAAACTCCAAATTTTCTGATTAATAAAAAACCACCTTAAAACATTCAAGGTGGGGAGCTCAAAAACTGTACAAGAACAGACGAGTTTATTCGTGTATAAATACCTTATATCACTCACTCCCCAAAATTTAGGAGTTTTTCTTGTAAGATGTTTTTGAGACACCATCACCATTTGGCGATAATGCTCATATTATAGATTTTAGATGCTTTTGCAAGTAAAAACTTTTAATATAACTCCGGTTAATAAAAAACCACCTTAAAACATTTAAGGTGGGGAGCTCAAAAACTGTTAATGTTCAGCTTTCCTTATTCGAGCAAAAGCCTTATATCGGAAACTCCCCTTTACATGGAGTTTTACATTAAAGATGTTTTTGAAGCACCATTGCCATTTGGCAACAGTGCTATATTATAGATTTTAGATGCTTTTGCAAGTATATTTTTTATAACTTTTACTAAATATCCAAATCATCAACAAATTTTGCTCGTTCAACAATAAACTTAAAGCGCAGTTCCGGATTTTTTCCCATAAGTTGTTCAACGCGTCTTCTTGTTTCAAAAGCATCTTCTTTACCCTCTTCGGTGCTGGTATTAGGAAGCGTAACTCTTAATAAGATACGATTGTTTTTATCCATAGTGGTTTCTTTTAATTGCATAGCACTCATTTCGCCAAGACCTTTAAAACGGCTTATATCCGGCTTTTGATTACCTTTTAACACTTTTGCCAATATTTTATCTTTTTCTTCATCATCTAAAGCATAGTAGTTTTTGCCGCCAACTACAATTTTATATAAAGGAGGTGTAGCAATATATAAATGTCCGTTTTCTATCAGCTTTGGCATATGTTGATAGAAAAATGTCATTAACAAAGACGTAATATGCGCGCCATCAACATCGGCATCAGTCATGATTATGATTTTTTCATAGCGCAAATTTTCCTCTTTGTAGTTTTCTTTAACACCACAACCTAAAGCCTCTATCATATCTTTGATCTCTTGATTTTGCGTAATACGCTCAATAGAAGCACTGGCCACATTCAAAATTTTTCCGCGCAAAGGCAAAATAGCTTGCGTAACTCTGTCACGGCCTTGTTTTGCCGAACCGCCTGCAGAATCTCCCTCAACAATAAAAATTTCGGTATCTTCGGCAGCAGATTGAGAACAATCGGCCAATTTTCCGGGTAAACGCAACTTTTTAGTCGGAGTTTTGCGTTGTTGTACTTTTTCCTCTTTACGTTTTTTTCTTAATTCAGCTCTGTCTATAACATATTCAAGTAAAGCTGATGCATTTTCCGGATCAGATGATAACCAGTGATCAAAAGAATCTTTAACTGCATTTTCTACCAAACGAGTTGCTTTTGATGAAGTGAGCTTATCTTTAGTTTGTCCTTGAAATTGCGGATCGGTAATAAACACCGAAAGCATAATTGCCGCATCACTTAAAAAATCTTCCGCAGTGACATTGGCAGCCTTTTTAACATTTGCCATATCGGCATATTCTTTTAAGCCTTTAAGCAAAGCATTTTTGAAACCTTGTTCATGTGTCCCGCCAAATGGTGTCACAACCGTATTGCAGTACGAATAAGAAAAACCGTTTTCATCTTCAGGCCAAGTGATTGCCCATTCAACACGGCCTTCATCGTTTGCAAGCTCAGAATCTCCTGCAAACATAGCACGATTGATGGTCGTTCTGCTACCTATTTGATAATTTAAGAAATCTCTCAAACCATTAGGAAAATGAAGCTCATTTTCTAAAGGTGTGGTATCACCTTCAGAGATAAGCTCAGGCGCACATTTAAATAAAATTTTGATACCTTTGAACAAAAACGCCTTAGAACGAGCCATACGATAAATACGGTTTGGAATAAACGTTGAAGCACCATTAAAAATTTCTTCATCAGGCTTAAATGTTATGCTTGTTCCTCTTCTGTTTGGAGCGTTTCCGATAAATTCTAAAGCGGTTTGAGGTCTGCCTTTTGAATATACCTGACGATAAAGTTTTTTATCACGAGCAATTTCAACAACAAGTTTTTCGGATAAGGCATTTACAACCGATAAACCAACGCCATGCAAACCACCGGACACTTTATACACGCTTGATGAAAATTTACCGCCGGAGTGAAGTGTGGTCATAATAACCTCTAAAGCAGATTTTCCGGGATATTTCGGATGCTCGTCAACAGGAATACCTCGCCCGTTATCTGTTATGGTGATTGAATTGTCGGCATTTAAGCAAACTTCAATTCGATTAGCATAACCTGCAACCGCTTCATCCATAGAGTTATCCAAAATTTCAGCGACCAAGTGATGAAGCGCTTGTTCATCTGTTCCGCCGATATACATACCAGGGCGATGACGAACCGGCTCTAAGCCTTCCAAAACTTCAATATCTTGTGCCGAATATTCTGTTTTTGCCACAGTTGTAGATTCAAATAAGTCTGACATTATTTCCTCTGTAAAATAACCAATTATGTTCGCTAAAATATATTGTTTTTATTTAATTCTCAAGTAAAAAACCCTTACAATAAACAAGTTTAAAAAGTAACAAAATTAAAAATTTGTCACATAAAACAATCTATCTTTCTATTCTTTTATGTCCACTTTTTATATATTCATCTTTATAGGAAAAGTCAAAATAATAAGGTTTTACCGGATATAATACACTTTTTCTTTTATTTTTTTGTACATGTTTTTGAATAGCTCTTTTACGTTCCAATCTGCTGACGTACCCATTAATTGTAAGCTTTCCCCCTCCCATAAAGGTTGTATCGACATAAACCTTTCTTCCTCTATACATAAAATAATTCCACGCATGTCTCGTATTCTCGCTCTTGCGCTCTCTTTCTTCTAAAACATATCCGCTTATTATTCCGGACTTAACACCGGTTTCTTTACACATATAATCAAACAAGCGTGCAAAATCATTACATATTCCTACTCTGTTTTTTATAATCTCTTTTAGAGTTTGACCTTTATAATGTTTTAATAATTTTGTGCCTCTACCATTATTATAAAGATATCTGTCATAAATTATATGCATTGCAATCCAATAAGCAAAAGCCTGAGCTCTATCATAATCATTTCGCATTGGATATGCGAGATATTTAGCCAGACGTCTGGGATTATTTTCCAATTGTCTTGGAACATTTGCTACAAAATTCATGTACCATTCATGGCGTGCATCATAAGCGGAAGCCTCACTTATCAAAAACAAGCTCATTAAAAAAGCAAAAAAAACATACAACTTACGCATATCGGCACCTTTCAAATCATATTATAAATAAAAAAACAATAAAAAACAATAAAAAATAAAATTGGTAAGGTTTTTAAAATTTTAATTAATTTGAGTTTATGGTTTGAAATTAAACTGAAAAAGGCAAAAAAAATTTGTAAAAAAACACTTGCAAATTAGTAAAAAATGTGTAAAAAGACAGGTGTCGGTAATGGTGCCGACATTTAATTTCACACGCAAGATTGCGGAAAGCTTCTAACATAAGCTGTTTCGCTCCGGTGCTTTTAATAAAGCCGAAAGTCTTGCGGAGGTTTAACCGGAAAAGAAGGATTTTTAAAAATGACTATTCCTACATTTACATTGCGTCAGCTTGTTGAAGCTGGTGCACACTTCGGACACCACGCTCGTCGTTGGAATCCACAAATGGCTCCATACATCTATGGTAAAAAAGATAATGTACACATTATCAACTTGCAAAAAACATATCCTATGCTTTACAACGCATTAAATGCTGTTCGTGAAGTTGCTGCCAACGGCGGTAAGGTTTTGTTTGTTGCTACCAAAAAGCAAGCTCAAGAAATTGTTAAAGAGCATGCTGAAAGATGCGGACAATATTATGTAAACTATCGTTGGTTGGGTGGTATGATGACCAACTGGAAAACTGTTTACAAATCAATCAATCGTTTGGTTAAATTAAACAGCATGTTTGAAAAAAATGAAACCGAAGGCTATACCAAAAAAGAACTTATGAACTTGAAAAAAGAACAAGAAAAATTGGCTATGTCTTTAAACGGTATCATGAACATGGGCGGTCAGCCTGACATGTTGTTTGTTATTGACACACCAAAAGAATCTTTAGCAATTAAAGAAGCTAAAAAATTGGGTATTCCTGTAATTGGTATTGTTGATACCAATGCTAACCCTAACGAAGTTGATTATCCGGTTCCGGGTAACGACGATGCTATCAGAGCAATCTCTTTATACTGTGAGTTAGTATCAGGTGCTATCTTAGATGGTATGCAAGCTGAAATTGCTGCTCAAGGTGTTAAAGTTGAAGAAGCTGTTGCTGAAGCAAAACCTGCTAAAAAGCGCGCTTCTAAAAAAGCTAAAGAAGAAACTGTTGAAGCTTAATTTTAAGTTTTGATATAATTGGCGGCAGCTGACAGTTGCCGCCAGAGTTCAAAAAATTTTACCAATTAAAAGGAAAAAAAACAATGGCAGAAATTACAGCCGCTATGGTTAAAGAATTAAGAGAAACAACAAGTGCCGGCATGCTTGATTGCAAAAAGGCTTTGATGGAAACAAACGGTGATATGGAACAAGCTGTTGACTGGCTCAGAAAAAAAGGGTTAGCATCTGCTGCTAAAAAAGCCAGCCGTATTGCTGCTGAAGGTTTGGTATCTGTTGCTGTTGAAGGCAACAGAGGAGCAGTTGTTGAAGTTAACTCTGAAACAGACTTTGTTGCTAAAAACGACATTTTCCAAGAATATGTTGAAGATGCTGCAAAAGTTGCTTTGGCTGCAAACGGTGAAGTTTGCGACATGAAAACTTTTGCTTGCCCGAAATGCAACAAATCTTTTGAAGAACGCTTAACAGATATGATTGCAAAAATCGGCGAAAACATGAATTTACGTCGTGCAAAAGTATTAAGCGTTGAAAACGGTGTTATTGCTTCATATATGCACAGCGCTCTTCGTCCTAACTTAGGTCGTATCGGCGTGTTGGTTGCTCTAGAATCAGCTGCTGACAAAGCAAAATTAGCTGAACTTGGCAAACACATTGCTATGCATATTGCTGCTTCAAACCCATTGTTCTTAAACATTGCAAGTGTTGACAGCGCTGCTGTTGATCGCGAAAGAGCAATTTTTGCAGAACAAGCAAAAGCATCAGGCAAGCCAGAAAACATCATTGAAAAAATGGTTGAAGGCAGAATCCGTAAATATTATGAAGAAGTTGTTTTAGAAGAACAAGCTTACATTATGGATCCTGATAAGAAAATTAAACAAGTTATTGCTGACGCAGCAAAAGAACTTGGCACAGAAGTTGTCTTGAAAGATTATGTATGCTTCAAATTAGGTGAAGGCTTACAGAAAAAAGAAGAAGACTTCGCCGCTGAAGTTGCTGCTCAACTCGGTAAATAATTTTTTATTTAACTTGTTAAAAAAAACCTCGCTGTGTAGCGAGGTTTTTTTATTTATTCTTTTACATATTTTTTTATTTGCATAATTTCCTCAATTGAAATTTGCGATAAATCTGTATGATATTGAAGCGATTGAGGTAAAGACATATAGTCACGATAGAGCGATGTCAAATGCAAATCAACATCTGCCGGTGCCGAAAACTTGTGTCCACAAAACTCAATTTCAGACAACGGGAAAAATTCTTCATAATCAAAAGCCCATCTACCCCATATATGATCAAACGCCATACCAAAAAACAAAGAAGGCTTATCTTTCGGGTTCGGAACTTTTCCTTCATATATAAATTTATCACGCATTTCAGCAAACTCTTTCAAGAAAGCTTGTTTTTCTTGCTCATTTTTTGGTGTTTTATTCAAAAGCGGCTTTTTAAGTTTTCTTAACTTATTGCTTAAATCTAATTTTCCCTTCAAATCAAGCTTAGATGTATATAAATCATACGGAAATATATCTACAAAAATATTATCTATTTGTTTATGACACACTTTAATAACACTGCTATTACGCTTAGCATTAAAATGTAACTTAATATATAAATTTTTATCAGATGTAAGTTTATCAAAGTTTTTTACAAACTTATCATAATCTTCTCTTAACATACTGATATCTATATCGTCATCCCACGGAATAAAGTCTTTATGACGCACAGCACCTAATAAAGTGCCAAAATCTATCCAGTACGGAATTTTATTTTTTTTGCAAACTCTATCAACTTCTAAAAGTATTTTTAAAGATGCCATTTGAATGTCTCTAAGGACACCTGTGGCTTTTGGGAGAGATTCAGGAGAAATTGAACGACGAATAAATTCTTCCACATCGAGCAATATTTTCTTTTCATGTCTACGCTTTAGTGTAAATTTTAAGCCTAATATACGATAAACAATTTTATTTTTTTTCTTTTCTTTTTTATAAATCCAACTCATAGCAATCTCTCAAAATAAAGTGTTAACTCTGTATGATAATAATTTTTTTATTATTCTTGTATATCTTCTGTATAATTATGAGCTTTACATCTTGCCCAATCTACATTTTCTTTGACTATTTTTGCCGGATTACCGGCAAGAGCGATATATTCTTGCTCAAAAGGTTTACATACAACACTACCGGCACCAACAATGGTATTATTTGGTAATCGAGCATTTTTCGTAATAATAGCTTTACATCCTAACCAACAATGATTCCCTATAATAACCGGTTTACAAACTCTATTAAGCAATTTTTTGCTATCTTTATCTATAATACTATGTGCATCAGATGCCCAAATCTCAACACCATACGAAAGCATACAATCATCTCCAATAATAAGCTCAGCATTATCTTCACATATATGTATTTTTGTACCAACCGATGATACATTTTTTCCTATAATAAGCTTTGTATTATTTACATATTGAGAATAAATGTCAAATTTTACATCGTTTTTTGTATTATTTATTTCAATGTGATTATTATTGCCTTTTATAATGATTTTGCAGTTTTTATAATGTGCATTTTGTGGAATTTTAACAACATTATTAAATCCGATTACTTCTATATGAATTTTCTTTGAATAGTATCGTTTAATCCTTTTTTCTCCTTTATCGGTTATTAATATTAAAGTGTTATTCTTTTCAAAAGGAGAGCACAAAAAAGATTTCATTTTAGATCTAAAATTTCTTCTTCTTTTAGAACTCCAAAAAATAATACAGGAGAAAAATTTTATTATATTATTTAACATGTACAAACCTAATCTATTTTAAAACAATTCATACCCTTAACATTGCTATGACAAGCAATACCTAAGCCTTCAACCGGAATTTTCATATAAAAATTATAAAGGCTTTTTAAGTAAATATGCGGATTATTGGGAACATTAAATTCCAAATTTTCAAACTTTGCTTTTTTTAACGGAAATATATCTGTTTTTCTTACCAACTCTTTTACAGGATATACTCTGAATGCATGATTATCTATTCCGGCAGCAATACAATCACTGTCTTTGACAATATCAACATTTTTAGCGATTTCTTTTTCGTAAAAATCAAATAATTCTTGATTATTTCTTATTTTCTTTAATTGCAGATTTATCTTGCCGATATAGTTGCGAACAGTTTCCACATTGTGAGCATTGTTATAATAATCCCAAGCAAAAAAATCCACCGATACAAAGTTATCCGGAGTTCCTTTTACACACTTAAAAACATCATATAATTTTAAGGTTATAATTTTGTCGGGATATTGAGCCAATATGCTTTTAATTTTTTTACCATAATCATAAATTTCCCAAGAAGAAGTATCAATACTAAGATATTTTTCCGACAAATATTTTTTCAGCTTTTCAAAATCAGGTCGCATCATATCTATATCGATATCATCATCCCAAGGAATAAACCCCTCATGGCGCACAGCTCCCAACAAAGAGCCGCCACCGAGCCATAATAAAACATCGGTATTTTTTTCAATATCATCTATCAGTTCCTTGGCAAAATACATCGTATCAAGTTGAAGTTTTCTAAACTCCCCATCAAATTGGGGTAATTTTTTCGGGTCTATGTTATCTAAAATATTGGCTATTTTTTCTTTATCATTTTGATACTGTTTGGCTGAAACATGTTTTTTCTTATATTTATGCTTAAAATCAGCAATTATGTCTGTAACATCAGTTTCCACGCAAGGTTTAATATATTGCAAAAGATGAATTAAATTAGCATAAACAGGCCCTTTAACATATTTTACCGTAATCCCCAAAATACGTTTACCTCTTATATACCCGTTCTTGTAAGATTTGCAAAAAAAGTTTTTTATATCTTGTGTATTAATACTCCAGTCAGACATAAAAGTTATCCCTTTCTTCTAACATCTATTACTTGTCCTGTAAGTTTAGATAAAACCGTATTTAGGCAAGCTTCAGCTACTTTTTCCGGTGCAAGCAAGCTACCCTCCGGCTCTTTTCCAAAGCTTTTATAACGCATTGGTGTTGCTGTCCTTTCCGGATTAATCACATTTATTCTGATACCATCATGATACAATTCCTCTGATAAAGCCTGAGTTAAATTAACAAGTCCGGCTTTTGTTGAAGAATATGTTGAATATAAAGCTCTACCTCTTGTGTAAGATGATGATGTAAACAATAAAATGCATCCTTTAGTTTCTAATAAATATGGAATTGACGCTTTGGAAACATTTATGCTTCCCATATAATTAACAGCTATTTCTTTTTGAATATGCAAGATGTCTCTATCCATTAATTTACCGATATTTAAGATTCCGGCTGTATTTATTACATAGTCTATTTTTCCCTCTGTTTCATAAACTTGTTTTAATTTTTGAGATACATTCTCATAGTTTGATACATCACAACCATTTTCAAGTGAAAAAGCATAAGCCTTCGCCCCATTTTCAAGAGCTAAATTCATCGTGCATTCGCCAATACCGCTATGGCCGCCAAAAACGACCACAACCTTATCTTTCATCTGGCTAAAATTGTTTGTTTCAGGAGCTTTTGTGCTATTTACCTGAAAAATTTTATCTGCCATAAAAATATCTTCGGGCATGGTTACCTTAAAGTTTTTGCTTTCTCCATCAACTACATAAACCGGAGCCAAGTTATATTTTACAATTAAACCGCAGTCATCTGTAAAATTCTCATCTCCTTTAGATAATTCATGCGCTTTCTTAATTAGAGACACTTTAAAACATTGTGGAGTTTGACCTCTACGCATATATTTTCTTTCAGGAATGCTTTTAATAATTTTTTCATCATCAACTTCAATTAAAGTATCAGCCGATGGAATGGCCACATCAATAGCATCATACGTCTTTAACGCTTCAACACAATTTTTGATTATATTATCAGATAAAAACGGACGAGCGCAATCATGTATCATAACAAGAGCATCATCTTCATCAATAGAAGAAATCGCAATAGAAGAGCTTTCTTTTCTGGTATCGCCACCGTTTAAGACCTTATAAATTTTATTGTAATGATTTTTAAGTAAAATCTCTTCTAAAATATGTCTATACTGAGGTGTTATCACAAGTATGACTCTATCTATATATTCAGATTTTTCAAAAATTTCAATTGTGTGCTCCAAAACCGTCTTGCCGGCAACTTTTGCAAACTGTTTAGGTAAATCATCGCTAAAACGAGTTCCTAAACCGGAAGCTAATATTACACCATATAACATATTATATCCTTTCTATATGTTGTTTAATTAAATCTACAATTTGTTTGGCCGCATTACCTTTATCGGCACAACCTTTTTCTTTAAGAAACTTTTTAACCGCCTCTTGATAACGTTTTTCATCAAAAGTTGAAATATTTCTGATAAGCTTTTGATTGTTATCTGCTATTGCAAACGGAGTTGTTTCCAATGTATAATAAAAACCTCTGTCTGTATTATATTTTTCAATATCAGTTGCGAAAATAAATGCGGGTTTTTCAGATATCATAAAATCAAACATACAACTTGAATAGTCTGTTATCATTATATCTGCCGCAACTAAAAGCTCTTGAATATCCGGATATTTTCCTCCGTTATAAACCCCTTCAATTTGTGGAATAACATTCTTTAGTTTTGATAAATTAGGATGTAATCGAGAAATCGCAATCCAATTTCCTCCAAATTTTTCATTTAGCGTTTGAAGCAACTTTTTGTAATTTATACTATAACAATCTAAATTTTTATCGTCCCTAAAAGTTGGAGCATAAAGACAAATTTTCATATTTCCTTTAATTTCGAAATATTCACAAACTTTTTGCCTTATGTCTTTGTTACTCGTAAAGAAAATATCGTTTCTGGCATTTCCTGTTTCAATAATTTTGCCATCATAAAAAAATGATGAATTATACGTATCAGTTAACCATTTACTGTTAGAAAGTAAATAATCAATATTTGCAGAATCAATCTTTGCTTCTTGGACATACTTTGCAGACAAGTTATCACAATCTGCTTCCATCTTTTTTATACCCAATGAGCCGTGCCATGTCTGAATGTAAAGCTGATTCTTTTTTTTCTTAAATCCTTTAAGGAAATAGTTACCGATACGAGAATTGGCTACAATTACATTCGCTGTTGAAAGAGCAAAATACTCTTTAATTTTCGAAGTAACAACATTAATCCCTTTAGGGAAACTTTTTTCTTGTCCCTTTTTAGCAATAAAAACAATCTCATAAGGAAGTTTTTGCTTTAGCACCTCTTGAGCAATATACTTAGGATTACATCCATAGCTTTTTGAAAAACTGCGAAAAACTATTTTACCTTTCTTAACAGGTAGTAAATTGAATAAAAAATGTGAAATGTTCATAAAAACATTATCCTTAGAAAATTAATATTAATTGACAACAAATATACATATGAGGTTATATAGTGTCAATAAGATATTGTACTATAGTGCATAATAAAAAATCATTTGACTCTTGGCTTGGCGCTTTATATGCTAGTACAAATTTTAAAGGAGTACATCATGCCCAAGATTTCTGTAATTTTACCCATATACAATGTTGAAAAATATTTAAGGCGATGTTTAGACAGCGTTTTGAAACAAACGTTTACAGATTTTGAGGCAATTTGTGTAAATGATGGTTCTCCAGATAAGTCTTTACACATATTAGAAGAATATGCTTCAAAAGATTCTCGCATAAAAATTGTTACACAAAAAAACCAAGGGCTTTCAATGGCCCGTAACAATGGTCTGAAAATCGCCCAAGGTGACTATATTTATTTTTTAGATTCTGATGATGCAATTCATCCCCAACTTTTAGAAATTGCTTATCATTTTGCCTCAACCCATCAAGCAGAGCTTGTTTGTTTCGGCTATGAAAAATCGGACGGAGAAGAATATAATCCTAAAGAGATAGATATTAATAATCTTCAATATAAAATAACCGATAAACCTCTTAGTTTGGCATTATCAAACTCAAAATTTCGGATTCCTTTTAATGTATGGACCAAACTTTACAAACGTGAAATTCTTAATGAGATTGAGTTCATTAAAAACATACATTATGAAGATTATCCTCACACCTACTCTGTTTTGGCTAAAAGTCCTCAAACAATTTCGATAAATGCAAAACTATACTTTTATACTTTAAATATGCAGTCTATTTCTAATCAGAAAATTACCGTAAAACAATTGGAAGATTTTCATCAAGGCATTAAATATGTGTATAACGCTTACAACAAGCCTGAGCTTAAAAAAGAATTAAAGCAAATTAAAAACAAGCTTCTGCCCAAACTGTTGAAAAATCAGCTTAAACGTTGTCAAAAAGCACCTTCTGATATTAAAGAAAAAATGTATGAAACTTTTTCTGCCGAATTAAAAGACCTTTTTGCAAAAGATTTGGTATCTTTGTTCGGTTGTGGAATTGTCAGATACGCAAAATATAAAAAAATCTCTAAAATGTAGTCCCTTTAATCTTTTACTTACAAGGTTTATATATTCTTGTAAGGAGGGAAAATGAAAAAACTCATTATCACACTGGTTTTTATATTTGCCATTGTTATAAGTTTGCTGTTTTAAGATGAACATTTGGCATATTTTGGCTTTATTGATTGTTTTTCTTGTTAGTTTTGCATTAATGTTTTTTAATTAATGGCAAAAAAGTTCTTGACAAGCTTTAAATTAGAGCGTATATAAAGCCCAACATCTTGTTATCGCGGGGTAGAGCAGCTAGGTAGCTCGTCAGGCTCATAACCTGAAGGTCGTTGGTTCAAATCCTTCCCCCGCAACCATTAAAACACCCTTTAAGGGTGTTTTTTGTTAATATTTAATATACACAGGCATTAAAATCATGGATTTTATATTTATAACAGGGCCAAGTGCCGTCGGTAAAACAACATTAGCAAAAAAATTATATAAACACTACAATGGAGTATATATTGAGCAAAATATGGTTCCTGAATTTATTATTCCCAATGATGTAGAAGATATAGGGATATATGAGGAGCAACTATGTTGGGAAAATACCTTGACTCAAACAAGATTCTTTTATGATAAAGGGTTAAAAAATATTGTTGTTTTAGATTTTGATGATATTAGAGCAAGAGAACTTCCAAAAATTTTTCACGGATATAATTTTATAATCATTAAACTTATATCAACTGACCCCAATCAGATTAAAAAACAAATGGAAAAAAGAAAACAGAATGAAGGCGGTTTATACCAACCGAAATATGTTGAAAGGGCAAATTCTGTGATTAAGAACAGAAAATTGCTACCAAATGAGGTGCAGATTGATATTGCAGGAAAAACCGAAAATGCAATATTTACAGAAGCAATAAAATTGATTGATAATTTTAATCCTGATAAAGATTATATTTATGAGACCGATGATGAACATAATTATTTATCATGGGTTAAAAGCCGAAATCTTTTTTAAATTACATCTGATATAAACATAAAAAACACCCTTAGCGGGTGTTTTTTATGATCATTTATACGGAATTGATAAAAGTTCTGTAATTCCTAAATCATCTCTATACAAAAACACTGTTCCTAATATTAAGGCTAAAATCAAAAAAGCGACAACCGAGCTTGAAAATTTAGAAACTTTCGGCAAATCAAATTTAATATTTGTTTCGTTAGCATAATTTAAGTAAATACGGCATGCGGATAATATATAAATAGGTCTGAAACACACTTGAATAAAAAACAATGCAAATATCATCGGTACACCGGCAAAAAAGTACAATGTATACATATCATTTTCTGATGACATATAAGGTTTAATATATGGTATCAGAAAGATACATCCTACATATGCGCCGATACCAAACAACCAACAAAGAGTTGAATAAGCGATTCGTAACTGACATATAGTTTTAAAGTGAGTTTTCAAAATCCCTAAAGAATCTTTGCAACCATTTATAACTCCTCGTCCTACAATTAATGCCGGCAAAAAACCGAGAGAGGCAATTTTCCACGCTTGATACATTGCTTCTGCCATCAATTTGTCCGATGTTGATCTGTTATCATTTTTTCTGGGAAGGCGATCTAAAATTCTGCAAACTGTCCACCAACCGTCAAGCCAACTAAAAATCCAAATAGGCCATGCTCTTGCTAAAACAATGCGTAAACATTTTGCAATTGTCGATTCTTCACCGTTTTCATGCAAGAAATGAGCAGCACCCATACAAGCAGATAATAAACCCAAAGGGTATGTGGTAAGTCCGACACATACAAACGACCATAAAAGCAAAACTATATCTGCAACAGAACCATTTTTCGAGTGTTTGGCACTTTCCCAAACTTCTTCTGGTATCCAATCTAACACTTGCACCCATAAATAATATCCCAAAGCTATACAAACAAGTTGTAAAAAAGCAAAGACAATGATTTCTTTCTCCTTAAATATGAGCTTAGACGAATAAAATACGCATCGCCCAAAATATGATACAGATTCTTTTTTTGAAGGTTTTTCTTCTTCATCATATTTGTCATAAGCATCTTGTTTTAACTCAAACAATTTTTCACGTATATATTTAGTACTAAGCATATTTAGATCCCTTTACAGTTTCAAAAAAACAACACCGATAATTAAGAATAATATTAAAATCTCGAAAAAGCTAGAAACTTTCGGCAAATCTATTTTAATATTTTTTTCATTAGCATAATTTAAATAAATGCGGCATGCGGATAATATATAAATAGGTTTTAAAAACACCTGAATAAAAAACGAAGCAAACATCAGCGGGAAAAAAAACTGAAACAAAGCTCTTTCAGAATATATCAGCGGAAAGATGTAAGACACAAATAACGGCACAAAAATGTAAGAACTTATATATATCCACCAACAAAGGGTTGAATAAGCCATTTCTATCTTACTGACCGCATTAAAATGTGTTTTCAACATTTCTGACGAATCTTTACAACTGTTTTTTATGCTTCGCCCGACAATCAATGCCGGGAAAACCCCTATTGAAGCCACTTTCCACGCTTGATATACAGCCTCTCTCATCCATCTGTCAGCTGCGTAACTTGAATTTTTTCTTTCAGACACATTCCTGAGCATTTTTAAAGGTATATGATTTTTTATCCTGCCAATTTTCCAACAACTGTTAATGCAACAAAACAAAAAAATATACCAACTTCTTATCAAGACAATATATAAACATCTTACTATTGTCGATTCTTTATATTTTTTATGCAAAAAATATGCGGCCCCCATAAAAGAAGATAATATCCCTAAACAAATTGTTATTATAATAAAGCAAATAGGGACATATATTATTAACAAATAACCTGCCCACTGATATCCAGCCGTTCTGAAAGCTTCATTAGATGGTCCTACATCATGTATCCAATCTATAAGTGCTACAAAAGAATAATATCCCAAACAAACACAAATAAAATGTAAAGCAGCAAATGTAATAATTTCTTTTTCTTTAAATATGAGTTTATACAAATAAAAAAAACATCTGGAAAAATATGACAAAGATTCGCTTACTGATGGTATCTCTGCATCATCATATTTATCGTATACTTCCAACCTTAATTTATCAAAATTTTCAAGTACATGTTTTAAGCCAAACATAAATCTCTCCTTTTTTAAAGGATAACACAAAGCTTAATATATTTTCAAGCAATTTATTTACCTCGCTAGCCTATCGTTTAGCTTAAAAAAAACATATCATGAACATATCTTAGTTGGTGCAGTTTGATTGCAAAACGACTAATTACACAACAACAATCATGAAAGAGAGGAAATATGTTTAACAAAAAAAATCAATCTACTCAATCTAACACTAATGAAAACGCTACCAGTAGCGCTTATCCGAAAGATTCTGCAAAATCTCATCCGTCTAAAGGTTGTGGTTGCGGTTGCAAAACAGCAGCTCCAATGGATGAGGAAGTAATTGAAATTGAAGAAGACCAATTTGATTATTAATCTGTGTTTGAAAGGAGTAATATTATGAAAGACATTGTTTCATCTGCAAACAAAAAAAACGAGGCAACTGCGAATGCGCAACACAGCCACGACTTTCGTAATTTTTGGAACTATTTTTTTGACTTTGGCAACACCGGTATGGAAAATTTAGAACCTAAAATTGATGTTGTCGACAATAAAGATTCTGTTACCATTGTAGCAGAAATCCCCGGAATTAAAGAAGATGATATTGATATAAAAATATCTGAAGACGGATATCTTACAATTTCCGGTGAAAAACAAAATGTCAGCGAAAAAACTTCAAAAAATAATTATTTTAAAGAAATTTCGTACGGGATGTTCAAACGTACCATCCCGCTTCCTTGGGATTTAGACTATAACACCGCTCAGGCAGATTATGAAAATGGTGTTCTAAGCTTGCAAATAGCTAAATCTCAAGACGAAAAACATAAATTTAAGAAAATAAGCATCAATAAAAAAAATATCGAAACAAATTAGGCTTATTTTTTATAAAAGCTCCTTAAACAAGGAGCTTTTTCTTACATTGACAAACATTTAAAATTGTCGTATAATGTGAGCTCAAACATTAATTAAATTATATAATATTATGGCTTATTTTTTTGTATCTCTCATTCTTGGAATGATATTCTCAGGAATGGTTTGGTGCTCTGAAGAGCGCAATACAGTTTTTACTGTAGTAACAGGTGTAGTATGGTTTCTTTTCATGGGAATCGTTAACTTTTTGTGTCTTCCTACTCTCGGTTGGGGTTACAATGGTATTCTGACTGAATTGTTCTTAACTCTTACAGTTGGAGCAATTGCTGCTTACATATATCGAGATGAGTGGTGTAATGCTTGTTGGATACCACTAGCTTTTTTGGTTGTATGGATTGTCTTAGGCATTACATCATCAGAAATGTGTAATAGCTACCGATATCAGAAGATGCTTGAGGTTGAAGAGGTAACATTTGACAACTTCGCCGAAGATGTTAATGTAATACCGGTCGACAAGATGATTGTTGCCGATTATGACCTCGCCCAAAAAGTTGCTGAAGACAAACTCGAAGAAGATCCTGGTTTAGGTTCTCGCTGTGATGTCGGACGTATGACCTTACAAAATTTGACTGGATCATTTACCATAAACAATGGCGTTAAGCTAGAGTTTGACAATGATTTGGTTTGGGTTGCTCCTCTTGAGCACTCAGGTTTTTGGAGATGGGTAAAAAATGATGTAACTCCCGGTTATGTCATTGTATACGCTAATGATCCGACTAAACGCTATTTGGTAACCGAAGTAAACGGTCAAAATCTTAAGATGAAATATCTTGAGAGCGCATGCTTTGGTGATGACATTGAACGCCATATCCGCACAAACGGATATTTATCAACAGGTATCACAGAACACAATTTTGAGATTGATCCTAATGGTCGTCCTTATTGGGTTTTATGCAACTATGAACCTACAATCGGTTTTTCCGGAGGTGTAGATTCAAAAGGCGTGATAACCGTTGATATCCAAAATGGCGTAGTTGAGCAGTATGATATGGCATCTGCCCCTCAATGGATTGATCACATCCAACCGGAATATTTTATAGAATCTCAAATCAGATATTGGGGTGAATATAAAAAAGGTTGGTGGAACTCATTGCTTGCCATGGATGGCGTACAGAAACCTACTCCCGGTATGGTACTTGTATATTCAGAAGGCCAATCCTACTGGTATACCGGCATTTCAGCTTCAAAACTTGATGCATCAGGCAACACTGCCACATCAGGTTTTATGCTAGTAAACGCACGTACCAAAGAGGCTAAGTACTACAAAGTTGCCGGTGTAAATGAAATTGAAGCAAAGCGGATTGCAGAGGATCAAAACTTTGCAAAAGCTGCCGGATATTACGCTACCCCTCCTGTCTTATATAATGTAAAAGGTACTCCTACTTACTTTATGACACTCAAAGGTTCAAGCGGAAATGTCACAGGATATGCTTTCGTTGCAGTTACAAATCGTGAAGCTGTCGGCGTCGGAATTTCTAAGAAAGAAGCTGAGACCAGATATCTCCAATCTTTGCGAAGAAGCGGCAACGACAACATCGTAGATGGCACAGTTACTGTGGTTGAAGTAAAAACTTACACTGTAAGAAACATAACTCTAGAAGGAACAACTTATTATGTTCTCTTCAATGAAGTTAAGGGTAAAGAGTTTACCGGTTCAACGGAATTTTTCCGAGAACTGAAATGGACTAAACCCGGCCACAAGGTTAATGTTTCCTATAGTGAAGGCACATCGGATGTCGTCTTAATTGATTCATTTGATAATTTGAATTTTACATTCTAAATTCAAGGCAAAAATTTCAGTATTACGGCATATGTGTAAAAGAAAACAAATAAAAGAGGTTGTGCAAACAACCTCTTTTATTGTATGATATCCATTTTTTCAAAGTCGAATATAACAAATCATGAAAGTGTGTTTTTACAAAGAAAAATACCTCAATGCTTATTACATATGATAATATTTCTCCTTGACAAATATTGTCAAAAAACTTATATTTCAGACATCAAATAATTATTAATCTTAAAAAATTTTTATTTTATGTACCCTGAATTATTTAATCTATTTGTCAAACAACAAGACAATCTACGTTTTCGTGCAACAACCACATCTGATGCAGTGTTGACTGACGTTTTGAAAAGCCCAAAAATCTACTTCTAAGTGCACCATTAAATTACGAACACCATTTTTCTTTTATAGAGAAATGGTGTTTTTTATTTTTTTAAGAAATAACCACCTTCTTCTGTGATAATAAGTTGAGCATTTTTATCTTCATGTTCAACTTTTTGGCGTAAACGATATATATGAGTTTCAATTGTATGAGTAGTAACGTCCGGATTATATCCCCACACTTCTTGCAAAAGTTCAGATTTAGTTACGATTCTATCTCTAATTTTATAAAGATATTGCAATATTGATACTTCTTTTTCCGTAAGTTTTACAATTTCTTTATTTCTTAAATTAAGAATCTCTTTTCTTGCCGGATTTAATTCATATTTGTTAAATGTCAATTTTCCGTTTTCTGAATTTACAGCTAAATTTATTGCTGAATTTAATTGATCAAGAAACCGACAAAGAGATAACGGCTTTTGAATATATGTTATTAGCTTTTTATCCTGTGGTTTTTCCATACCTTTTTTCAGTAAAACAAAAACCGGAGCATGAGGATACTTATTTGCATAACGAGAAACTTTTTCAAGATTTTCATCAACAATGATTATATCAATAACATCGCCTTCTTCTGTAATAGGAACAAGTTCAGGGCAATTTTTCTTAATCTGAAACAGTATGTCTTGTTTAAATAAATCATTTTCTGAAACAATAAATAAGTTTGGCATAAAATCTCCTAAAAATCAAACTGGACACCTGTATAAACCGCAAGTCCTTTATTACCTTTTATATTATCTTCAGCACTTTTGAAATGTGTATAGGCTGCACCTAAATATACAGAATATGCTTTATCAAATTTTAAGCTGTTATGCAAGTTAATTATACGATTAGAAGCTTTAGTGTTTTTTGAAAATGAATCAAAATATGACAAAGTAGATGTTAAAAAAGCAAACTCATATGAAACAGCAAAATTATATGCCGTAGAATCTCTAAAATCATCAAAATATGCTTTTTTATTTTTAGATAATGTAACCGTATTAATAGGTTTATCCGAACCTTTTGTTTCACTTTTTAGATAAGATGCTAAAAAGGTCCATCCTTTGCGATAAAAAGAAAAGCCTGTTGCATATTCAGAATGTGAATTTTCATAATCAGAAAAACTCATATAAAATTCTGCATCAAAAAAATCAAATTCCTGATGATTATAAAAAGATACCGAATATGAACCATTATTATAATATGGTGCAAATTTACTGATTAAGGAATCATTGGCATTATTATTCGGTGTATAAGAGATACCAATAGACGATGCTTTATATTCAGGTGTGAAATATGCAATTTTTAGAGAGCTTCCGTCAGTGTTCGGATTGGTAGAAACAAGCGTCGAATAATATTTAGTTTTATTTGTTTGATACCAATTCGGATTATTTATAAAATCTACAATTTCATCATTATTCGGTTGCCAAACCGAAATATTCGATTTTATAACCGCATTCATAGCGGCGGCATTTGGCATTTGTCCTACATAAAAATCTCCAAAATCCGAAAAAACACTAAAATATACTTCTTCTCCCCAATGTCCCTGATTTAAATTTTCAAGATTGTTTGAAAGTTTACTTTTTAATGTTCCGTATAAATTCAACTCAACATCATCTGTTTTATAACCGACTTCGCCTTCTATATCTGCATATAAAGGCATGTGATCTCTTTTTTGATTTTTCTTAAAATTATCAGCCGGAAAATTGTATCCGTATAAAGCTCGTATTTTAGAATTTACATCATATTCAAAGTTTCCGGCATAAGTCGGATAAACAATGTTCATCAATAACAAACCACAAATAAAAGCAAGGCGTTTCATTCAAAAATCCTCTAAAGTTCGCTTGAAGTTTAAATTTACGAAACTCAAAAGTCAATTATAAACTGTAAAACTATAAAAAATTGTTTTCAAAAAAATAAAAATAGTGCTTTTAAAATCAGAATTATTATATATAATGGCAACAAGATTATGATATAAAATTTTAGAAAGGATAAAAATGCAAAAACCAGTTATGCTTTTAATTCTTGATGGTTGGGGCTATCGAGAACATATTACACCGGACAACGCCATTGAAAACGGGGATACACCAAATTGGCACTATTTACTTGAAAACTGTCCACACTCATTAATTGAAACATCTGGTTTTGATGTAGGTCTTCCTAAAGGACAAATGGGCAACTCAGAAGTAGGTCATATGAATTTAGGTGCAGGTAGAGTTGTTATGCAAGACCTACCACGAATTGACCATGCAATTGAAAATAATACTTTAGCACAAAATCAAATTTTAACAGATTTGATAGATTCGCTTAAACAAAGCAATGGCACTTGTCATTTGATGGGATTAATGTCTCCCGGCGGTGTTCACTCGCACCAAAACCATATTGTTGCGCTCGCTAAAATCCTAAACGACAACAACATTAAGGTTGCCGTTCATGCGTTTTTAGATGGACGCGACACCCCACCATCATCAGCCGAAGGGTTTTTAGCCGAATTTGAAAATGCAATAAAAGACATGCCTTTAGTTAAAATTGCAACTATTTCCGGACGTTTTTATGCAATGGATAGAGACAAACGTTGGGATCGCGTAGAGCTTGCTTATAATAATATCATATTAGCAAATGGAGAAAAATTCAGCACTTCTGATGAGGCAATCAAAACATCTTATGCTAACAACACCACCGATGAATTTGTGCTTCCTTGTGTAATTGGCGATTATACCGGTGCAAAAGATGGCGATGCCGTTTTGATGGCAAACTACAGAGCTGACAGAGCAAGAGAAATTTTATATGCCTTATCAGATAAAGAATTTAACGGATTCGAACGTAAAAAAATCGTCAATTTTATAACGTCTGTCGGCATGAGCGAATATTCGGTTGATCATAATCGTTTTATGAAAACTTTGTTTGCCCCGCAAAGTTTAAACAACATTTTCGGCGAAGTAATTGCTAAAAATTCACTTACTCAACTTCGTATTGCCGAAACAGAAAAATATGCTCATGTAACATTTTTCTTTAATGGCGGAGAAGAAAAAGAATTTGAAGGAGAAAGCCGAATTTTGATACCAAGTCCGAAAGTTGCAACATATGATTTAAAACCTGAAATGAGTGTATATGAAGTAACGGACGCATTAGTAGACGCTATAGATAATAATCGTTTTGATGTAATCGTTTGTAACTTTGCTAATGGCGATATGGTAGGCCATACCGGAATTATGGATGCAACTCTCAAAGCTGTAGCTGCTGTTGATGAAAACTTAGGCCGCGTTATGAGTGCCATCAAAAAAGCAGACGGGATATTACTTGTTACTGCAGATCACGGAAATGCCGAAAAAATGGTTGATGAAACAACAGGTGAACCATACACGGCTCATACAGTGGGTAAAGTTCAGGCTGTTTTATATAATGCTCCAAATATTAAAGCATTAAAAAATGGTCGTTTAGCAGACATTTCTCCAACCTTGCTTGATTTGTTAAATATTGAAAAACCGCAAGAAATGAGCGGACAATCTTTATTGGAAAAATAATGATGATAAAATGCAGAACATATATCATTTTAGCCATAAGCATTTTGCTTTCGTGGCAAATTGGGGTATGTTCTGCAAAAATATCTCGTCAACAACTTGAGAAAATTGAAAACCAAGCTTATTCCAAAGAAATGGAACTCAAAAAGAAACAAGCTGAAGCTGTTGCTTTAAGTTTAGAATTAGCTAAACTCAATAAGGATATGATAAAAGCAGCAAATAAAATTCAAGCTGATGAAGAAAAAACCACTCAAATGGAAAAGCAACTGGACCTTTTAACAAGAAAGCTTAAAGTTAGTGAAGAAAATTTTTATAAAGAACATCAAAATTTAGTTCAAACTTTGGTTTCTGTTCAAAATTTAGCATTATACCCCAGTGAGACATTGGTAATTCAGCCATTGTCACCTGTTGAAATAATCCAAAGTGCCATTTTAATGAGAGAATGTGTTCCACACATAAAAAACAATACCGATAAATTAAAAAAAGACATAGAGAAAATTCAAATTCAAAAAAACAAAATAAGCAGTTCGCTAGAAAAGCTGGAGCAGCAAAAGAAAATTTTAGTAAAACAACAAGAAAAAATTAAAAAAATGTCTGAGCAAAAAACTGCTGTAAGAAAAAAACTTGAAGGCGAAAGTTTAGCCCTTAAACAACAAGCAGATAAATTAGCATCAGAAGCATCAAACTTAAAAGAACTTATTGAAAAATTGGAAAAAGATGAAGAGTTAAATCGTCGACGCAAAGCTGAAATTAAAAGAGCCGCAAAAAAACGTGAACAAGAAGCTTTTAAAAAACTTGAGGAAGAACAATATCGCAGAATAAAAGAAGGTAAAACAAAAGGCTTTAGTGATGAAAGCGGAAATCTTTACTCTCATGACGAAATATATT
The DNA here is from genome assembly GCA_045644765.1 of Alphaproteobacteria bacterium. Taxonomy (GTDB): domain Bacteria; phylum Pseudomonadota; class Alphaproteobacteria; order RF32; family CAG-239; genus JAFTYO01. The sequence continues at coordinate 169,537 of JAZRHM010000038.1, forward strand.
CTCTTGAAAAAATCAAACCTCAAGAAGTATCTAATCCGGCAAATTTTGCAGCTGCAAAAGGACGGTTATCTCGTCCGGCAAAAGGAGAAATTATTACCTCTTATGGACAAGAGCTTTCAAAAGGTGTAACATCCAAAGGAATTATTATAAAAACCAGAAATATGGCACAAGTTATTGCCCCTTATGACGGATCTGTAATTTTTTCCGGTCCATTTAAGGGATATGGCAATTTAATTATTATTGAACACGGGAAAGGTTATGTATCTTTGTTAGCCGGATTAAGTTCCACCGACACACAAACCGGTCAAAGCCTTCTTGCCGGTGAACCCATAGGAATTATGCCGGATAATGAAAGTGCAAAACTATATATGGAAATCAGAAAAGATCAAAATCCCATAAACCCTGAACCATGGCTTGAAAAATAAATTTTAATAAGGAATGAAAAATGTTAAACAAGTTTTTATTAATGTTGTCAATTGTATTACTAAGTGTCAACACAGCCGTTGCCACCCCTAAAAAAGAGAAACAAAAAGAACCTAACACTTATGAATTGTTAAATTTGTTTGGTGAAGTTATGGAACGTGCCAAATTAAGCTACGTAGAAGAAATTTCCGATAAAAAACTTATAGAATCAGCAATCAACGGCATGCTGACATCTCTTGATCCTCACAGCAGTTATCTTGATGCCGACAGTTTTAAATATATGAACGAACAAACAAAAGGCAAATTCGGTGGTTTGGGCATTGAAGTCACAATGGAAAACGGCTTAGTAAAAGTTGTATCCCCTATTGATGACACACCTGCACACAAAGCAGGAATTAAAGCAGGTGACTATATCACACACATTGATAACGAAACTGTTATTGGCCTAAACCTGAATGAAGCCGTCAGCAAAATGCGTGGAAAAATAGGTACAAAAGTAAATCTCTCAATCAGAAGAGCTAATGAAAAACCTTTTGATGTCACAATAAAACGCCAAGAAATTAAAATTCAATCTGTCAAAACAGAAATTAAAAATGACGATATATTATATGTAAGGATTTCATCATTTGCTGAAGAAAACGACAAAAATATAACCAAGTCAGTAGAAGAAGCTTATAAAAAACTAGGCGATAAATTAAAAGGACTGGTTATTGACGTCAGAAATAATCCGGGAGGACTTTTAGATCAAGCTGTAAAAGTATCAGATTTATTTTTAGATAAAGGAGAAATTGTTTCAACAAGGTCAAGAAATGAAGAAGATACTATTAAATATAGTGCGACAGATGGTGATATATTAAAAGGTTTACCCATTGTAGTAATCATAAATGAAGGATCAGCATCTGCTTCTGAAATTTTGGCCGGAGCTTTGCAAGATCATAAACGTGGTGTAATTTTGGGAGAAAAATCTTTTGGTAAAGGTTCTGTTCAAACAGTTGTACCTTTAGGTGGATACGGCGCAATGCGTATAACAACAGCACGCTATTATACTCCTTCGGGACATTCTATACAAGCAAAAGGCATCGAACCTGATATTGTAGTTAAACCAGCCACTGTTAAACCTTTGGAGCGTTATGGGCTTAACCTAACAGAGGCTGAATTAAGCGGCGCATTAAAAAATGAAGAAGAAACTGATAACACAAATAAAAAAGATAAAAAGGAAGCAAAAGATAAAGAAGAAAAACAAATTGAAGATTATCAACTTCTGCGCGCTCTTGATTTGGTAAAAGCCTTATCATTATATAAAAGTGGTTTACCTGAAAAAACCGCGGAGGAAAAATAATGGGCACTTATCGCAAATGCGCCGGTATTATTGTTTTTAATGCTGATAAAAAAGTGCTTGTTTGCGCTCGTAATGATGATGAAGAATTTAATTGGCAATTTCCGCAAGGCGGAATAGATTCGCACGAAACACTTTTAGATGCAGCCATAAGAGAGCTTAAGGAAGAGACATCGATTGTATCGGTTCAACCGATTATAACTTTAGATAATCCGATACGATATAATTATCCTTCCGAGGTATTATCAAAAGCAAAATTTTCGAACAAAAAACACTTAGGACAGGAAATGTATTGGTCTTTAATGTTTTTTTACGGAAATGATGATGAGATAAACCTTAATACTAAAGAACCTGAATTCAAAGCTCATGAGTGGGTAGAACCTGAAGAGGCTATAAATCGAATTGTCTTATTTAAAAAAGATGTATATAAAAAAGCCCTCGAACAATTACAACCATATATCAGTGCTTTTGATACAAACTAATGTCATTATTGCTCTAAAGCTTTTACAATGTTTTCCGTCACTTTTTTTGCATCGCCAAACAACATCATCGTATTGTCGGCAAAAAATAACGGATTATCGGTTTTAGAATATCCTGCGCCCAAAGTTCTTTTAACAAAAAACACTGTTTTTGCTTTATAAACATCTAGTACGGGCATACCGTATAGTGGCGATGTTGTAAGTGTTTTAGCCACCGGATTAGTTATATCATTTGCGCCTATCACATAGGCGACATCGGCGGTTGCAAATTCATGATTTATATCGTCCATCTCAAAAACATCATCATAATCTATACCCGCTTCTGCCAACAAAACATTCATATGTCCGGGCATTCTGCCTGCAACCGGATGAATAGCAAATTTCACACTTGCCCCATATTTATTTTTTAATATTGTTGCCATGTTTTTTAGAGCAAATTGAGCTTCTGCCGCCGCCATGCCATACCCTGGCACGATAATGATTTTTGAAGAATTTTCAAGTATAAAAGCTGCATCTTCTGCACTTGCAACATGAACCTTTTTATCTTTAAGCTCAATTTCCATATCATTTTGAGTTTTATTAAAAAACAACACATCCAATAATGAACGATTTATGGCTTTTGTCATAATAAAAGTTAAAATACAGCCGCTTGCACCAATGATAGCACCTGTTATTATAAGAACAACATTACTTACGGAAAAACCAATAGCACTTGCCGCTAAACCCGAACAGGCATTAAGCATGGAAACAATAATTGGCATATCGGCGCCACCAATCGGCATTACAACTAAAACACTCCATAAAAAAGCAAAACACATTAAATAAAACAATGTATCAAGATCAGGTGTTATTAAAAAGTTACCTAAAGCGAACGCCAAAATCAAAAAAGAAAACAAATTAAGTATATTATGTAAAGGTAGTTTTCTTAAATATGTTCTTGCAATGCCTTGTAATTTGAAATATGCAATCATAGAACCCATAAAGGCAACCGCTCCGATTATAACAGATAAAGCCATTTCCAAATATGCCTCATTAGAATTTCTTATTTCGGTTAAAGCAACCAAAACCGAAGATAGCCCCCCTAAACCGTTAAACACTGCCACCATTTGCGGCAAAGCCGTAATTTTTACTTTCAAGCCTGATATCACACCAACCAAAGCACCAAGAAAGATGGCTATTAATATCCAAATATGGTTTTGTTCAGGCAAAACAAATAATGTGGCAGCAACAGCAAAAAACATACCCAACATACCTAATCTGTTAGATATAAGAGCTGTCTTAGGTTTTGCTAACCCTCGTATCGTAATAATAAATAACAGACTAACCAGTAAATATATTAAATATAATTCTTTATTTAACATGTTTATCATCCTTTTTCTTAAACATGGCCAACATTCTTTCGGACACGGCAAAACCGCCAAAAATATTTACTGAAGCTAAAAACACGGCACAAATACTCAAATTTTCACTTATTGAGTCGCTTTCAGAATATGCGGCAACATATAATGCGCCGATAATAACAATTCCGGAAATTGCATTTGAAACACTCATTAAAGGAGAATGAAGAGCAGGAGTAACACCCCAAACAACAAAATAGCCTATAAAACAAGCTAGGATAAATATAGTAAATAAAAATAAGGACGTCATATTATTCCTTTCTTATCTTAAAATCATAACACAAACACATAGAATCTATAATTTCATCATCAAAATTTATTTTGAAACTATTTCCTCCGTTTTCTTTTATCAAATTAAACACATTTTCTGAAAAAAGCCTACTGGCAGAATCTGCAATATCGCTTGCAAAAAACATATTTTGTATTAGCTTTATATCTTTTCTTAAGCCTTTTGTTTCCACATTAGCGCAAGATAAATCTACAATTACAGAATTTGGCGGCATTTGTTCCAAATCTTTTTTTGTAAACAATAAAGGAGCTTTTTTCCCTTGCGGCATAACGGTTGTCATTAAGATATCAACAGTTCTTAAAATATCTGATAGATTATCAGATTCAACAAAGCGTCCTCCCAAAGAAATTGTTTCTTCTTTTGTTTCGGCTCTGGTATCTGATGCATAAACAATTGCCCCCATTCTCTTAAATGTTGCCAAAGCTTGTAAACCGGCAACACCAAGCCCTACTATCAACACTTTCACAGGCTTTATTGTGCCGGCAGATGTTATCATCATCGGCACAGCCCTATTTAACATATTCATAGCGGTTAAAGCTGCTTTATATCCGCTTAAATTACTTTGTGATGATAATATGTCGACACTTTGCGCTCGTGAAATTCTTGGCACTCTTTCCAAAGCAAGTGCTGTCACTCCGGTTTCAGCAAGCGATATATAATTTATATCACTTTCAAAATTTGCTATCAGAATTTGCCCTTTTTTTAATTTTTTATATTCATACTCCGGCAAAGCCCATACATTTACCAAAACGTCTGCGTGCTTTAAAATATCATTACGATTTTTTAAAACCAAAGCCCCATTTTTTATATAATCATCATCGTTAAAGCCGGATTGTATACCTAATCCTCTTTCAATAATAATTTCAAAACCCAGATTTTTATATTTACCAACAATATCAGGAATTATAGCCACACGTCTTTCCTGATATTTTGTTTCTCTTAATGCACCGATTATCATTTTTTCCTCTTTTATTTTGATAATATTTAATATAATATCGATATAACATAAACCAAGATGAAATTTAACATTATGAATATGCTTATAAAACTTTTTATTTCATTTTTCAAAATAGGCTTGTTTACCTTCGGTGGCGGATATGCCATGTTACCACTATTAAAAGCTGAGGTTGTTGAAAAACAAAAATGGATAACCGAAGATGAGCTTTTGGATTATTTTTCAATCGGGCAATGTACTCCTGGTATTATTGCCGTTAATGTAGCAACTTTTTGCGGTTACAAACTAAAAAAAACAATAGGTGCCATCACAGCCACCTTGGGGATAATATGCCCATCAATTATAGTGATATGCCTTATTGCGGCTATACTTAATATGTATATAAACAACACATACGTAACTCACGCTCTTGCCGGCATCAGACTTGGTGTTTGCGCTCTTATAAGTGTATTAGTTTTTGATATGGCTAAAAAAATATATTCTCAAAGTTGCCATAAACACCTTCATTTTTTCATATTTATACTTTCATTGGCAATCCTTTTATTTGCTGGTATAAGCGCTGTTGTTACAGTAATTATGGCCGGTGTTATAGGTTTTATTCCAAAATTTTTGAAATGGAGGAATAAATGATATATTTAACACTGTTTGTTGAGTTTTTTAAAATTGGTCTTTTTGCTATCGGCGGTGGAGCTGCTACCATTCCGTTTTTATTTGATTTAAGCGAGAAATATAAGTGGTTTGGTTTTGAAGATCTTACAAACATGATTGCTGTTGCAGAATCAACCCCTGGTCCGATTGGCGTAAACATGGCAACTTTTGCCGGTTTTCAAACTGCCGGAATATTAGGAGGAATAATTGCTACAATCGGACTTGTTACACCATCTGTCATTATCATAATTTTGATAGCAAAACTCCTTAAAAACTATGCACAAAACCCAAACGTTCAGTTAGTTTTAAGTTCAATTAAACCTGCCGTATTGGCACTTATCATATTTGCCCTAATGTCGATTGCAAAAATCAGTATTGTTGATTATTTAAGTCTTGGTATTTTCTTTATATTAACAATTATAATGTTAAAATACAAAAAAAGTCCGATATTGTATATCTTATTATCTGCTGTTATCGGAATTATATTAAAGCTTTAAGGAGAATAAAATGAACGAAATTGACACCATTTATGATGTAGTCGGCATAGGAAACGCTATGGTAGACGTTTTGGCAAAAGTAGGCGACGGTTTTTTAAGCGAAAGAAATTTGATTAAAGGTTGTATGACACTTGTTGATGCGTCAACGGCCGGAAAAATATATTCAGACATTGTGCCTGAACGCGAAGTTTCCGGTGGCTCTGCGGCAAACACCGTTGCAGGTCTTGCCTCATTAGGTGCTGATTGTGCTTTTATCGGTAAAGTTCATGATGACGAACTCGGACAAAACTTCAAGCGTGATATAGGAGCCGCCGGAATCGACTTTTTCACCCCTCCTCTGTTAGAAGGTCCCGCAACAGGAAGAAGCATTGTCCTTGTCACCCCCGATGCCGAACGCTCAATGTTTACTTATTTGGGAGCCGCAACTCGTTTAAGTATGGCAGATATTGATGAAAATACCATAAAATCTGCAAAATATACCTTTGTTGAAGGATATCTTTGGGACGAAGAAGAAGCCCGAATGGCTGTTATAAAAGCATGCGAACTTGCGCACCTCCATAAACGTAAAGTAGCTTTTACGCTTTCTGATAAAAACTGCACAATAAGACATCGTCCGCAATTGTTAGAATTTATTGATAAACATGTTGATATATTGTTTTGTAATGAACATGAGATAAAAGCACTCTTTGATGTAGAAGATTTTTATAAAGCTCTAGATTTAATTAAACCGATGGTAGAAATTGCAGCCATCACACGCAATGCAAAAGGTTCAGTTGTTGTAAACGGCAGGGTAAAAATTTTTGTTGAAGCAGAAAAAGTTGACGGCGTTGTAGATACAACCGGTGCCGGAGACTTATATGCCGCCGGATTTTTATATGGAATGACCAAAGAAAGAAGTTTAGGCACATGCGCCATGATAGGAAGTATGGCAGCCTCCGAGATAATAACTCACTACGGGGCAAGACCTGAAGTTTCATTAAGAGGGTTTGTCCGAAACAGACTTCTGCAATATGGTAAAAAAGCTTAAAGTTTAAAACTAAACACCGTGCTTTAATAGCACGGTGTTTTTTTTCTGCTTGAAGCAAACTTACATCAAATTCTTATCCATTTTTTTAACCACGTGAGTAAACAAGATTCCGGTAAAAACATAGACCAACACACTAATGCCTAAGTTTGTCATGTAATCATTCACCGAAATCGTACCACCCATAAAAGTGAACATAGTCAAAACCATGTACAACATCAAGGAAAAATTTGCTGCAATTAAATGCATAAATCTTTTTCTTTTAGTTAAAGCTGTACACTCTTCAAAAGCTAACATCATCATGATAAATACTACAATAGCCATGACAATTGCAGTGACCCAAAACATGGTGCATAAAATAGAACTTGGACTCATAATAAATAGATTTTTTAAATTAGTAATTATATTAATTATTATAATTTGTCTAAAATATAGCATGTTTTCTGCAAAAAACAAGTTTTTTTTCTTGAAATTTAAAAAAAACGCGCTAATGTGCAAAAAAAATTTATGTCATAAATTAATTAACTCATCCTTTTCTCATAAAAAACTACGCCGGAAATAATATAATGACGAAGTTCACAAAAGGTATATGAAGAATAATTTCGTGACATAGCAACCATTTAGGAGAAAAATAAAATGAGAAACATTGCGATAATTGCCCACGTTGACCACGGAAAAACAACATTGGTAGATGGGCTATTAAGACAAAGCGGCACTTTCAGAGACAACCAAAAAGTAGCCGATTGTGTTATGGACAGCAATGATTTGGAAAGAGAAAGAGGTATTACCATCCTTTCAAAGTGTACCTCTGTTAACTGGAACGGCACACATATCAACATTGTTGACACACCCGGACACGCAGATTTCGGTGGTGAAGTTGAACGTATTTTATCTATGGTTGACGGTGTTGTGTTGTTGGTAGATTCTTCTGAAGGTCCTATGCCACAAACAAAATTTGTACTTGGTAAAGCATTAAAAATTGGCTTAAAACCGATTGTTGTGATTAATAAAGCAGACAAAGCAGACGCTCGTCCCGATGAAGTTTTAAACGAAATTTTTGATTTATTCGTCAGCTTAGATGCAAATGATGAACAACTTGATTTTCCTGTTTTGTATGCATCAGGCAGAAACGGTTGGGCTGTTAAAGATTTAAATGACGAAAGAAAAGATTTAACTCCGTTATTTGAGCTTATTCTATCATATGTAAGTAAACCCAAATGCGAACCAGATAAACCTTTTTCAATGCTTGTAACCACATTGGAAGCAGATAAGTTTTTAGGCCGTATTTTAAGCGGAAAAATTCAATCCGGAAGCTTAAAACTAAACGATGCCGTAAAAGTTATCAATGATAATGGTGAAATTGAAAAAACTCGCATAACCAAAATATTGGCTTATCGCGGGTTAGAAAGAGTTGCCTTAACAGAAGCCCATGCCGGTGATATTATTGCCGTTGCGGGCGTGGTAAAAGGAACAGTTGCAGATACAATTTGCGATTATAGTGTAAATGAGGCCATAAAAGCTCAACCGATAGACCCTCCGACACTTGCCATGACCTTTTCAGTTAACGATTCGCCACTTGCCGGACGTGAAGGAGACAAAGTTACTTCTCGCATGATTTGGGACAGACTTGAAAAAGAAGCTGAAGGGAACATTGCACTAAAAATTTCTCGCACCGATACAACCGATTCGTTTGAGGTAGCAGGACGTGGAGAACTTCAACTTGGCGTTCTGATAGAAACTATGAGAAGAGAAGGTTTCGAACTTTCAATTTCAAGACCCAGAGTTTTAATGCAAAAAGATGAAAATGGTAATATTCTTGAACCGATTGAAGAAGTTGTTATTGATGTTGATGAAGAATTTTCCGGTGCCGTTGTTGAAAAATTAGGTCAACGTCGAGCAGAAATGACTGAAATGATACCATCGCAACTTGGAAACAAAGTAAGATTGATTTTCCATGCTCCTTCCAGAGGCTTAATCGGTTATCATTCAGAATTTTTAACCGATACTCGCGGAACAGGTGTAATGAACCGTATCTTTCATGCTTATGAACCATATAAAGGCGAAATAGAAGGAAGAAGAACCGGTGCCTTAATTTCAAGCGAAACAGGAACGGCTGTTGCTTATGCCTTATGGAAACTCCAAGAAAGAGGACCTATGTTTGTTGAACACAACTCTCCTGTGTATGTAGGCATGATTATCGGAGAGCATACAAAATCGAACGATTTGGAAGTAAACCCAACAAAAGCAAAACAATTAACTAACATACGTGCAGCCGGAAAAGATGAAGCAATTGACTTAATTCCACCAAGAAAAATGAGTTTGGAACAAGCTTTATCATATATTCAAGCAGATGAACTGTTAGAAGTTACACCAAAATCTTTAAGGTTAAGAAAGAAAATTTTAGACCCGATTTTGCGTAAACGTTCTCGCATTGAAAATGTCTAAAATATAAAAAAGCACTTATATTTAAGTGCTTTTTATTGTATAACTAAATACATACTTGCTATTTAGAACAATCGCATATATTATAAACTCAACGTTATCAGCTTTAGGAACAGATATGTCTACAATAAATAAAATATTTTCTATTAAACAGATTTACCAGTCTGGCAGAAGTATGGTTGAAATGATAGGCGTCTTGGCGATTGTTGGAGTATTAAGCGTAGGTGGTATTGCAGGTTATGTAAAAGCCAGTCATCAAATCAGAACAAACAAAATAAAGGATGACATATCTCACCTAATTGCCAATATTCGCACAGTATTTTATACTCAGAATAATTATAAAAATTTAAACGAAACAACTGTTATAAACTCAGGTATTGCTCCTGATTATATGATTTCTTCCGATAGAACCTCTTTAATCAACAGGAGCAAAGGAAGCATATTGGTTAAATCTGCAAAAACCGAAGAGGATGATGAAGGAGCTTTTATTATTATATTTAATGGTTTTGATGCTTTAACATGTCGTGAAATTGCTTCTGAAAACTGGGGTTCTGATATTCAGACAGGTTTTATAGGAATGACTATAAAAAATAATGGCGATTTAACTATTGAAAGTTCCGGTTTGGTCGAAGCAAAATTTGATACTACCGAAACCACTTTTAACTCTATAGACTTACCTCAATCCCTTATTACACAATCGTATAGTTCTTGTGATTGCGGACACCAGGATCTCTGTTCTATAGCCTGGAAATTTATTTAATAAAAAAATGTGCTAAAATAAATCAAAAAACTCTTGATTTATTCAACCAAAGTGTGTATCAATAGCTAAAATCGGTTTGATAATCGGGATTATATATCACAGGGGTATAGTTCAGTGGTAGAACATCGGTCTCCAAAACCGAGTGTCGTGGGTTCAAATCCTGCTGCCCCTGCCATTTTTTATCAAATCAAAAGTTTAATTTTTTAATTGATGAGGATCCAAGGTGAAAATTAGTCCTATACAATTTTTACGCCAAGTTAAACAAGAAGTTAAAAAAGTTACTTGGCCAACAAGAAAAGAAGTCACTCAAGCATCTACAATGGTGATTATACTTGTCGTTATAGCAGCTACTTTCTTTTTCTTTACTGATGTCGTTTTAGCATGGGCTGTTAAGTTAGTCTTGGGTATAGGAGCATAAATCAGATGGCAGCACGTTGGTATGTAGTTAATGTATATTCCGGATCGGAAAAAAAGGTTGCAGCTTCTTTGAAAGAACAAGCTGTATTAAAGAACTTAGAAGATAGAATCTTAGATGTTTTAGTGCCTACTGAAGAAGTTGTAGAAATTAAGAAAGGTGCAAAAGTTAACAGCGAACGTAAGTTTTTCCCCGGTTACATCTTAGTAAAAATGGAAATGTCTGATGAATGTTGGCACGTTGTAAGAAACACTCCTCGTGTTAGCGGATTTTTAGGTAGCCGTAACAAACCTCAACCAATAAGCGATGCAGAAGCAGAACGTATTATCAAGCAAATGGAAGAAGGTATTGAGCGTCCTCAAACAGTTGTTGACTTTGAAGTAGGTGAACAAATTAGAGTGATTGATGGTCCTTTTGCCTCTTTCATAGGTGTAGTTGAAGATGTTGATTCTGAAAAATCTCGTTTGAAAGTTTCGGTTTCTATTTTTGGACGTTATACACCTGTGGAATTAGAGTTTTCGCAAGTTGAAAAAGTAAAATAGTTACAATTTTTACCATTCTAAAATGCCTGTTTTTAAAACAGGCATTTTTTATATATTGTTACAATATTCAAAAAAATCACTAACTCTAACCTTAAATAATCTGCTTAATTTGAAAAGTGTTTCTACATCAACGTCCTTTAAGCCGTTTTCATATAGTTCTAAATCTTCAACAGGAATTTGTAAACATTCCGAAACATCTTCTATGCTGATATGGCGTTTATTTCTTATATCCGAAATAGCACATCCTATAAGATATGCTTTAATATCAATATTATCAAAAAAATTATTTTTATCTTCTTTCATGGTAAACGACTTTTTTAAAATTATTTATGATTAATAAATATTATTTTACAACCTAAAGTTTATAAAATCAAGTTTTATTTCGAAAAAAATATCTCCCGACACATACAAGAGATGTCGGGAGATTAGATGGTAATCTAAAATTCAGCTGAATATTAAATTATAAAACTAATAACATTCACCATACTTAAAGTCGTTACCTACGCACTTAGCTCTGAAATTCATACCTAGCTTCGAGCAACTTTCTTCAGTGTTTTTATATTTACACTCCGAAGAACAAGCTTCGAAATATTTTCCGCCACATTCAGCAATCGGATTCACACCGAAGCCACCTGCTGCCGCACACTGTGCCTGTGTTTTGGCATTATTTATTGGTGAAACTTTTCCTGAACAGTCTGTAGAAGTCGAAGAACATGAATTATAATAGAAGCATCCCTCCGTTACATTATCCGGATTAACTTCATAATATCTTCCTGTTGATATGTACCCCTTAAATTGTTCATAATCATTGCTAACACTACAATTACTTTTGCTTTTACAACATTTTTCTGCGTATACAGATAAATTGCAAATTTTGTAATCCAAATTACTAGGAACATTGTAAGAATTGTAACCGCAATTTTCATAATTAGACGGTATCTTTTCAAAATTTGCATTTAATGTTGCACATACTCCATCTAAATCGCTTTTACAATTTGCCAAATAATAACACTTACGAGAGCCATTCTCATCACTAATTGTTTCCTCACCTAATTTTGTATATCCACTTGGAATACTACTTGAAAATTTACAATTACTGGTAGTGCTTATACCATTATTTTGTGCATATTGCTCACAACTCATTATACTTACACATGGAACCTTACAACGTGTATAAACCGTACCGGAATAATTTGCTGATTGGATTTCAGAACCCTCCGGACATTTATTAGATCCACTTGTACAAACAGCTACTGCTTCATCAATATTTTCACTACTTTTCTTACATTTTTTCAAACCTGTAATAGATCTAAAATATCCATACTGTTTTTTATATCCTTCACAACCATTCTTAACTTCTCCGGTGTATATATAATAATCGTTATCTTTCATAAGGCCTACTTTCGTATCTTTTGTGATTTCACGGACATAGCATCCGCCATAATCCTGTCTATCATTACATATACAATCTGTATATTTTTGCCCGCCACATGTTTTAGTCAAACCGGCATCATTACTATTAAGGCATTCCGTTTTATAATTATACACAGGAGAATAACCTCCCTTACAATCCCTAGATGTGCTTTGACAACTGTGAAGACGAATTTTTTTACCTAGATTTGCATTTACAGGCTGACAAGGATCCCCAACCTGATAATAACCACTCCTTAAATATCTGTTAGCTTGCTCAACAGATAACACCAACTCACAATAACCTCCATTTGCTCGATATGGGGTATCACTAGAATTAACATTGTAACAATCTTCGCCAACGACACAAGCTTCATGATAAGATGTTGAAGGAATTGCCGTATTAACACATTCATCGCCCGAGCCATAAAGGCCTTTACCATTATCACAAGTCATATAAGTCTCTTGCAAAGAGCAATCTGCTTCACATGTTGTTCCGTCAGCTGATAGCAGATAACCATTGACACATCCGTCAACAACATAACACCCCTTACTATCCTTTTTGCACTTTACATTTTTCATAGAAGCTAAACAAGTTGACTGATTAAGATACTCTCTTTCGTTAATATCACATACTATCTCTTCACACTGAGATCTATCGGCTGATAGTTTATATCCTTGTTTACATTTTGTAACAACATTACAACCATCATAGTTTACAACACATGTTTCATTTCCTTCCGGCGCCAAACAATCTGCCTCGGAAGCATATTTGCACTCAACGGCTGTTTTAGTTTCGCAAAAAATATAATTAGAATCAAATATACATTTTAAACCGGCTGTACCATCCGGACAAATGCCGTCTGTACTATACACATATCCTAAATTCTCGCACTGAACCACTGTTGTAGCCACATCAGGGTTAAGACAGAAGTATGCTTCTAAATTCAGTTGTGAGGGATCCGAACAAGCTTCAGAACCACATCTGTAACAATTCAAACTTCCACCTCTATCTACCGGGCCATCAACAAGGACTGTACAACCATCACTATTCTCCGCGCAATCCCCCGTTGACCAATTATCAGCACAATCGCAATATTCATAATATGTTTTTCCATGAGAGTCGGTACATTTTCCGGCCGTACTTGAAACCTTTAATCCTTTATCCGCACAGGTGTAAGGATAATCGTTTCTAGAACATTCGCAATAACTATAATACCTCTCACCATCTGAAGGGCTATCGCAAAAATCTTCAGAACCGTATGAATTTTCAAAATCACTACAACCTTTAAACGGATAATAAATATCGCTACATTTTGTTTGATTACTGGGGCAACCACAAACAGGGTCATAATTTCCTATACATTGATACTTATAATCTGTAAAAATAATATTAGTTTCCGGACAATCGCACTTATAATAAGTTACACCATTTTCCACACATGTACGCTGAACTTGACCTTCCTCACAAGGAGTTGTTTGTGTATAATGAGTTTGACAACTTATCATCGCATCTCCGCTCATACAACCATCACTGGCAAAAACTCCCGGCAAAAAGCAAACTCTCGCATTCACGACTGAGGAACTAAAGGCAATAAACAAAAACAAACATAATGTGCGAAACTTAAACATAACAAACCGCCCCAAAAAATTTCAATTTCTTTTAAAAGAGTATAATACAAAAGCCGAGTCGTCAAGTTTTTTCTATTATTTTTTATGTAATAAGGAGCTTATATCACATATGATTTTCCTTTAAATCTGTTATATAATCTATAACTTTTTGCTTATTCCACTCTTCACTGCCACGTAGTCGCCCTATTTCCTGACCTTTAGTATTAATTACAACAGTATGCGGTGTCGTAAAAATTCCAAAATCCGCAGACAAACTGCCATCTTCAACATAAAATTCCAAATCTGAAGCGCCATATCTTTTCAAAAATCGCCATTGTTCACTGCTATCGCGCCATTCATTTTTCAAAGAAATAAGTATTAATCTGACCCCCGATTTTTTTATTTTATTATGAAAGCTATTAAGGCCTTTGAGTTCTTTTATGCAAGGGGCACAATCCCGTGACCAAAAATGAGCTAAAATAAAGTCGCCTTTAAAATCTGAGAGACTAAACTCCGTTCCGTTCTGATTAGCAATCTTGCTTTGTGGCAAATGTCTCGGTTCAGGATATATATTGATAGCAGCATTAACTTCACTTAAAAAACTTAAGCAAAATAAACCTAAAACACAAAAAAAAGAATAGAGTCTGCTTTTCACCTGTTAAAATCCTCAAAATTACTTTGTATTTAAGAATATTTTTAATATAATCTTTTTAAACTTATATACAACAAAAAGGTTAAAAAATGAAATATGTTTTCAAAATTTTTACTTGTACAGCTATAGTAATTTGCATTTTAAACGTTGCTTCATGTGGAAAAGCTTCTGACCCAAAACCGATTGATGGTTCAGGCTATCCGCATAGCTATCCGAGATATTAACAAAGGACAAACCATGGAAAATAAAAACTTTTCAGAAGATATTATACCATATGTAGAATTTGCCGATAATGCCAATGAGCGTACTCCTTGTGTTTTGGTGTTAGATTGTTCAGGATCCATGCGTGGCGAACCAATAAATCAACTTAACGCTGGGTTAAGCGCCCTTGAAAAAGAGCTAAAAGACGATATCGATGCCAGCTCTCGTGTTCAAATTCTTATCATTAAAGCTTTCGGCAAAGATGAAGCTGTTATCAGTTCTGATTGGACAGATGCCATGAACTTTACTGCTCCTATAATGGAAGCTTCCGGTTTAACACCGTTGGGAAAAGCGATGGAATTGGCATTGGAAAAAATTGAACATCAAAAAAATCTATATGATACTTGTGGCGTTACATCAAAACGTCCTTGGATTTTTTTAATTAGTGACGGAGAACCTACAGACTATGGTTGGGAGCAATCTGCTGAAAAATGTCGTATTGCACAACAAAACAAAAAAGTAATAATTCATGCAGTGGGCACACAAGGCGCAAACTTGGAAAAACTTGCAAAGTTCTCTCTCAATTCACCAAAGCGTTTAACCGGGTTAAAATTTACCGAATTTTTCTTATGGCTCAGTCGCAGCGTGTCTTGTGTTTCTAAAGCTGCCCCAAATGCCGATGCTTTGTTAGAGGATATTGAAGCCTGGAATGAAAAATAAGAAGAAAAACATACAAATTTTAGCTTCATCTGTGACAGGAAGTTATCACAGAAGCAAAAATTTGCCTTGCCAAGATTATTTTAAACACAAACAGTGTGGAGAAAAAATCGTAGCTGTTATCTCTGATGGCGCAGGTTCGGCAAAATTCGGCAAAATAGGCGCAAAAATTGTATGTGACACTCTCTGTGATATTCTTATTTCAACTTCTGCTAAAGATATAAAACAAAAAATTATAAGCGCAATAGAAGTCGCTCGTAACAAGCTTATCTTACATCGTTTTAATAAAAGTAAGCACGAAAACGGTATAATAGATTTTGCAGCCACATTAGTAGGTGTGTATTATCACAAAAACAAAGGCATTTTTTTCCATATTGGTGATGGAGCGGCAATTGCGTTTATAAACAGCAGTAATACTGTTATTTCTCAACCGGAAAACGGTATTTTTGCATGTGAAACATATTTTTACACAATGGACGATTGGAAAGATAGTCTACGTTTTACCACTTTTGAAAAAGCTGACAGCTTAATGTTAATGACTGATGGCGTTACTAATTTTGCTTTCAAAAATGATTATGAAGAAATCGAAACAGGTTTTGTTAATCCTATTAATATATTTTTGCATAATGAAAAAAATAAAAACAAAGCTCTACGAGCCTTAAATAATACTCTTGCAAATCCGAAAGCTTTGAAGATAAATCCCGATGATAAAACATTTTTATGGGCAGGTTTGAAATGACAGAGCAAGAAATAACATATTATAACGCCATTTTTAGTGATGGTCATTTTGAACGAGAAAAATTAGGAGAAATGATAAATAAGGGCGGTGCTTCGGGGAAAATATACAAAAGCATTTCTCACCCCAATTTGGTTGCAAAAATATTTCACGAAAAAAGTAAAAGCCATACAAACAGGCGCAAACTGGAAGCTATGCTTCAAAATCGCCCAAACAATTCTTTTTGCACCCACGATGGTAGACAGTTTGTACAATTTGCTTGGCCAGAGGCAGTTTTAGAAGATGATGAAGGATTTTGCGTCGGATATCTAATGCCATACATCGACACAAATGAAGCTGTTTCATTAGACCATATGATGCAAAAAGCCGTACGGCAAAAAATGAATATTCCTGAAAACTATGCCCACAGATTATATGCTGCTTACAACTTAGCCTCAATGGTAGCTTCTCTTCATAAATGTGGCCATTATATCGTAGATTTAAAACCCTCCAATGTTTCTTTGTACAAAGAAAATATGATTGTTGCAGTGTTTGACTGTGATGGTTTTTCCATAAAAGGAGAAAGCACTAGATATCCGGCAGAATTTGTCAGCGAGGAATATATTTATCCTGAAGGGATGAGCCAAAATTGTGAGGACATGGGAGAAGAGCAAGACAAATTTGCCTTAGCTGTAACACTGTTCAAACTTCTCAATAACGGCATTCATCCTTTTTCCGGAACTCCGAGAAAACAAACAGACGAAATGCTGCCGATACAAAGCAGAATTGAAAAATATCACTATGCTTATGGTTTATGGCCGGATACATATCAATCAGCACACCCATACAGCATGCATGAATATTTTGATAAAAAAACCTTAAATTTGTTTGACAGAGCATTTATGCAAAATCAGAAACGCCCCTCAGCAAAAGAATGGCAACAACACATTGAAGAGCTGTTCAAACAATTAAAATCTTGCAAAAACAATCCTGACCATGTGTATTTTACGGCAAAAGGTTGTGGGCTATGTGCAATTGAGCAAAAAATTCAGCAAAACCTCCAAAAAGTTAAAGAAGAAAGCCAAATGCCCACAAAAATCAGAGGTATGGAAATATCTGAGCTATCAACAGAAAAGAACAAAGAACTAAAAAAACAAAAACACCGTGAATTTATTAAACTCAACAAAATTGCTCTTCTCGGAATTATTCTATATTTGACTTTATTCAGTTCAATTTATTTTCTTTTATGTCCGATAAAAATATATATAACATCCGGCGGATACTTCTTGCAATTGCTCATAATTGCTTTAATTATGCGTTTGATATATAAAACTGCTGAATTTTTACCAAAAAAATTACCTCTTTTAAACAATGAAATTTTACTTACAACCTTAAAGATATATGCCCTTATAAATATTTTGGTTGCATTTGTACTTATCAACGATTTGTCATTATCTGTTTTAGAACTTGCAAAATAGTTTTTAACATATTTTCTTTTTAGAACCATTGGAAAACTCCAATAGTTTCCCTGAAGAAACTATGTTCTATCAAAGTGCCTACTTTTATTTTTACAAAAAAACCATTATAAAAAAGCAAAGTTAACTTTAATAAAAGGAAAAAATATTGAAAAAATTAAACTCCATTATCTTATCAGGCAAAGAAGTTTTACCATTAATTGAGGGTGGAAAGGGCATAAATGCCAGTAACGGATACAGTTCCGGAGCTTGGGCAAAAGAAAATTGCGTTGGAACATTTTCCGGTGTCACACCTGACGTTCTAGACAATAACGGAAACGTTATAATGGAGAGCTTTAAAACAAAAAAGCGCCTAGATCGCCATGAAGAATTGGTAGAATATGCTATCCAAGGCGGAATTTCTCAAGCAAAACTTGCTCATGAAATTTCGGGCGGAAATGGGCGTATTCATATGAATATGTTGTGGGAATTAGCCGATTCGCAAAGGACAATCGAAGGCATTTTGGAAGGATCCAAAGGGCTTATCCATGGTGTAACATGTGGTGCAGGCCTTCCTTATCAATTAGGAGAATTAACATCTCGCTTCGGTGTTTATTATTACCCTATTGTATCTTCAGCCAGAGCATTTCAAATTTTATGGAAAAGAGCATATTCCAAATGCCCTGAATTTTTAGGCGGTGTTGTTTATGAAGACCCATGGCTTGCAGGCGGACACAACGGATTATCAAATGCTGAAAATCCGAATGAACCTGAAGTTCCTTACAATCGTTTAGTAGAATTAAGAAAAGCTTTACGTTCTCTCGGTTTGGAAAAAACTCCGATTATTTTAGCTGGTGGTGTATGGTGCTTAAAAGATTGGGAAGATTATATCAACAACCCGGAAATCGGCGACATTGCCTTCCAACTAGGAACACGTCCGATGTTAACCAAAGAAAGTCCTATAAGCGATGCATGGAAACAATTGCTCTTAAATGTTAAAAAAGGCGATGTAATTTTACAAAAATTTTCTCCTACCGGTTTTTATTCGTCTGCAATTAAAAATGAATTTTTATCAAAATTAATTGAGCGTAAAAATAACGAAATTGAATATAAAGCAGAACCCGATGCCGAATTTTCACACGCTTTAGCGTTAAATGCTGTTCGTAATGTTTATATAAAACCTGCTGACATGCAAAAAGCACAAAATCAGATTGATGCCGGTTTGAGTGTTGTTCAAGAAACACCTGATAACACAGTTGTGTTCTTAACACCGGAAGATTGGAATCAAATGAAAATTGACAGAGCAGATTGTGCAGGTTGTTTATCACAATGTCAGTTTTCTGCTTGGTCAAAAGCCACTGTTTCTACCGGAAAATTACCGGATCCGAGAACATATTGTATACATAAAACACTTTATGAAGGCGGTCATGGTGGTGATGTTCAAAAGAACCTTATGTTTGCCGGACACCAAGTATATCGTTTTGCTGAAGATCCTTTGTATAAAAACGGCATTCCAACTACAAAAGAGCTTATTGAAAAACTCTTACAAGGTGAATAAAATGTACCAATTTTCAGCCCTCATGTTTTTCATGAGGGCTTTTTTACCCCCTATTTTTGCCTGCATTCCTATATAGTCACCCCTATTTTTTGCTTGCAAAAAATTCAAGGGGTCTACGAATTAATTTTTAAATCGGTTGGTCCCTGGACGATTCCTAGAGGAATCGAAGGACGACAATATTATATTTTATTATATTTTTTCATAAAGCGGATCTACCAGATCATTAGTATGTCATGGTTCTACAACAGTTACGGTTGTTTATAATGACACAGCATTTGCAGCTGGACAAGATGCACTTAGAGAATATATGGAACAAAACTAAATAATTCTAACACAAAAAGATACCTTTAACAAAGGTATCTTTTTTTATGTGTCGATGTTTTTAAGTTTTTTATTTTTCTTTTATATCAAGTTTGATATGCAATTCTTCAAGTTGTTTTTCCGTTACCGTATTTGGAGCTTGCATCATCAAATCTTGTGCTTTACCGTTTAACGGGAAGATGATAACATCTCTGATGATAGGTTCATCAAGCAAAAGCATAATTGTTCTATCAATTCCCGGAGCTGCACCGGCGTGCGGTGGAGCGCCATATTTAAATGCGTTTATCATACCGCCAAACTTGTTATCAACTACAGAGTTATCATATCCGGCAATTTCAAAAGCTTTATACATAATTTCAGGTTTATGGTTTCTGACAGCGCCTGATGCAAGTTCGACACCGTTACAAACCATATCATATTGATAAGCCAATATATCTAAAGGATTTTTGTTTAACAAAGCATCCATTCCGCCCTGAGGCATTGAAAACGGGTTGTGAGAAAATTCAACTGCGCCGGTTTCGTCGTTTTCTTCATACATCGGAAAATCCACAATCCAGCAGAGTTTGAACGAATTATAATCAAACAAGCCTAATTCTTCACCTATCATATTGCGAACTTTACCTGCAAATTTGTTAATGAGTTTTTTGTTGCCGCCCATAAACAAAACTGCATCGCCTTCGTTTAAGCCGAAAACAGATTTAAGTTCGGCAAGTTTTTCTTCGCTGAAATATTTTGCAATACCTTTTGCACCATTTGATGAAAATGCAACATAAGCAATTCCGCCCATATTTTCTGCTTTTGCATAAGCATCAAATTTATCAAAAAATGAACGAGCTTTATCACCTGCTTTAGGCGCTACAATTGCTCTTATTTGTTCACCGTTTTGAACTTTAGAATCGTATAATCCGAAACCTGAATTGTTAAAAAATGATGTAGCATCTTGAATTATTAAAGGGTTTCTCAAGTCAGGTTTATCAGAACCGTATTTTAACATAGCTTCTCTGAACGGAATGCGCGTAAAAGGAGCTTGGTCAACGGTTTTTCCGTTTGCAAATTCATTAAAGATAGAGCCCATTGTGTGTTCAAGAACTTTAAATACGTCTTCTTGAGTAACAAAACTCATTTCCATATCGAGTTGATAAAATTCTCCAGGGCTGCGGTCTGCTCGAGGATCTTCATCTCTAAAACATGGGGCAATTTGGAAATATCTGTCAAAGCCTGATACCATCAAAAGCTGTTTAAATTGTTGAGGGGCTTGAGGAAGGGCATAAAATCTTCCTGGGTTAATGCGTGACGGAACCAAAAAGTCACGAGCACCTTCAGGAGAAGAAGCTGTTAAAATCGGTGTTTGATATTCTGTAAAACCTTGTTCCGTCATCAATTCACGCATACGAGAAATTACTTTTGAGCGAAGCATAATGTTGCTGTGGATACGCTCACGTCTTAAGTCTAAGAAACGATATTTTAAACGCAATTCTTCAGGTTCATCGCCATGACCGGAAACCTGAATCGGTAAAATGTCAGCTTCTGAATGAATTTTCATTGATGCAACTTTTATTTCAATATCGCCGGTCGGCATATTTTTATTAACGCTTTCACGAGCAATCACTTCGCCATCAAATTCAACCACGCTTTCAACACGAGTATTTTCAATTTTATCAAATAAATCGGACGAAGAATCGACAACGCATTGTATGATGCCGTAATGATCTCGTAAATCAACAAAGCATAAATTTCCCAAATTACGTTTACGATGAATCCAACCGGCAAGTTTTACAACTTTACCGATGTCTGAACTGCGGAGCTCGCCGCAGGTATGTGTCCGATATTCGTTCATTTTTACCTCTAAAATATTAAAATTTAACCATATAAATTGATAGAGTATTCTTTAGCTAAAAGCAATAGTAAAATTAAAAAAATATTAAGTAATGTCAGATAGAGTGAAAAAACGGATAATTTAAAGCGGAATTTGTTATGAGAATCGTTGAAACAACTGAAGAATTATATGTTTTATGCCAAGACTTAAATAAGCAAAAATTTATTACTGTTGATACGGAATTTGTTCGTGAAAAAACATATTTTCCGGATCTTTGTTTGATACAGGTCGGTTGGACAGATGATGCCGCAATTATAGATCCTTTGGCTAAAGAGCTCGATTTATCAGCTTTTTTTGAAGTTTTGACTAATCAAAATGTGTTGAAGGTTTTTCATTCGGGCAGACAAGATATCGAAATTTTTTATAATCTGTCGGGTAAGCTTCCGTCGCCTATTTTTGATACGCAAATTGCTGCAATGGCTTGTGGTTTTGGTGTTAGCGTGGCCTATGACACATTGGTACATGTAATTACAGGTGTCGAACTTGATAAGTCCAGTCGTTTAACGGATTGGACTAAGCGTCCTCTACAGAAAAAACAATTGGAATATGCTCTTAGAGATGTAACTTTTTTAATTACGTGTTATGAATTTTTAGATAAAAGTTTGCAAGAAAACAACAGGCATGATTGGATAAAAGAAGAAACGGAATATCTGTTAAATGAAGAAATTTATAAACCTCAACCTGAAAATATGTGGCTTAGAATTAGACATTCGGCACATAGCTCACAGTTTTTGATGGTGTTAAAAGATTTGGCAGCTTGGAGAGAAGAGCGAGCAATCAGATGTAATATTCCCAGAAAAACTCTGATTAAAGACGAAATTTTGGTAAATATTGCCTCTTTAGCACCGCAAACTGTTGAGGATTTGGCAAATGTAAGATATATACGCTCTGATATCGTAAACGGAAAATTGGGAAAAGAAATTTTAGAAGTGGTAAATGAGGCCTTATCTAAACCCGTAGATAAAAATCTGAAAAAAATTGAAAAAGAAAGACATGTTAACATACCGGGAAGTGCAGCAGCTTTGCTTGAAATTTTGAAATTGATACTAAAAATTGTCAGCGAACAAAACAATGTGGTAGATTTTTTAATTGCAGATGAAAAAGATTTGCGAGATATAGCTTGCGGTAATAATGATAAAACAAATCCGGCTCTTTTGGGTTGGCGTTATGATGTTTTCGGAAAACACGCACTTGCTTTCAGAAAAGGAAAGTCAAGCATAATGTACGATAGCATTAATAAGAAAATTGTCTTCGAAAAATTGGAAAAGCAATAAAAAAAAGCACCTTTCAAAGGTGCTTTTGAAGATTTGCAGTTTACAACTAGTTTGTACCACTCTTAATACCAAATGCGCCAAACTTGTTGTTAAATTTAGAAACTTGACCACCTGTGTCAACCATACGATGAACACCTGTCCATGCCGGATGAGATTTAGGGTCAATTTCCAAATTCATCTTAGCACCGGCTTTACCCCATGTGCTGTTAACTTTGCATTCTGTTCCGTCAGTCATCACATATGTGATTTCGTGATAGTCAGGATGAATACCTTTTTTCATTTTTTTTCTCCAAATTTAAAACTCTACAAACAAATTTATGCCCTTATAACCTAATCAAATAAATTTATCAAGAGTTTTTTTACCGTTTATTTAAAAATTTCAAAAACTTTTTGGTTCAAGTTAAAGTTTGAAGCCACTAAATCGCCTGTGTTAAAAATTTGGGATAAATCTTCAACACGAGTATCTTTTTGTTTTATGCCACGAACAGAACCGCCGGCTTCTTTAACCAACAACAATCCTGATGCAATAGATGATATGTGTGCATTCAAGCATACAAAAGCATCAAGCTTGCCGCCGGCTAAATATGCTAAATCTTGAGCATATGAACCGCTTATTCTGATATCACCTGTCTTAGCAACAACAGAAGACATAATTTTTGAGCTTTCTGCTGTGTTATCAGAACTTGCCGACATACTAATTAAAGCTTGGTCTAAATCTTTAACTGCTGAAACACGCAAACGTTCATGACTGCGATAACCTTCTTTGTATGCTCCTTTACCTTTTTCGGCAAAAAAAGTTTCATCACGAGAAGGATTATATACAACCGAACATACAATTGTGTTGTTTTCAACCAACGCTGCACAAACAGCAAAATTAGGGTTTCCGTGAGCAAAGTTTATCAAACCATCAATTGGCGAAATAGCAAAATAAGAGTTGCCTGTAACTTTGTCTGACGGTGTAAAAATCGGCATATCCGGACGAATTTTAGCAAGTTCTGTTTTTAAGTTTTTCTCAATGCGAGAATATGAATTAAAAACAAAATTTTTGTTGCCTTTAATAGAGTTTTGGAGTTTTTCCAATTCATTAAAATCTCTATCTAAAGAAGAGGCCGATTTTTTAACAGCATTAACAAAAGATGTTAAAAGAGGGGATATGTATGACATTATTTAGCTCTTTCAACGTATGTAGCTTCGTTGGTACCGACAACAATTTTATCACCGGTATTAATAAACGGAGGAACCATAACTCTTACGCCATTGTCTAAAATTGCCGGTTTGTAAGAAGAAGCAGCTGTTTGTCCTTTAACAACAGGTTCTGTTTCAACAATTGTGCAAACAACTTGCAAAGGTAATTCAACAGAAATTGGGCGTGAGTTGATGTGAGAAATGCGAACAGTCATACCATCTGTCAAAAACGGACGAGAATCGCCTAAAATGTCAGAAGGCATGGTGAATTGTTCAAATGTTTCGCTTTCCATAAAAGTAAGTCCGTTAGAATCTTCAAACAAAAATTGACAATCTTTATCTTCAACCATCATTTTTTCAACTGTATCTTCTGTGCGGAAACGTTCGTTGGTTTTTGTTCCTTCTTCAACAGATTTCATTTCTACCTGCATAAAAGCACCGCCTTTACCCGGTTTGATGTGAGAAGCCTTTGTGATTGTCCAAGGTTTACCTTTGTATTCAATTACCCAACCGATTCTGATTGATCCTGCGAGTTGTTTCATGTTTTTATCTCCATATTTACAATTTTAAATTTGATTGTTTGTTAAAAGTGAGTGCAACATACTCCAATATTTATTATTTCGCAACAAAAAAATTATATGAATTTATTTTTTATATTTTATGTCATCTAAAATAACAAAGTCTGTCTCAAAGTCTTTAAATTCGACATCTTCAACCGGTAATAATGCAGATTGGAGCAAAAACATCTCATTAAACCAAGATGTTAATTCTTGCACTTTTTCTTTTCCGTCATTCCAGGCTCTGAAAATTACAAAATCAGGCTCACATTCTCCGACAAGCATGGCTTCATGACGCCGATTGCGACAAATTGCACCGATAAATTTTTTCTTCAAACCCTGAGTTAGGGTTTTATAATCTGATGTGATGTTTTCAGATTTTGATAAATCTATTATAACGCCGTTCAGGTCAAAATTGATAGCGGTTTGAACATCAAACGACAAAACTAACTTTTGTTTTTCTTTGGCTTTTTTTGCAAATTCGGCTTTAAACGAATCTGCTAAATTTGATGATAAAATAAAGCATTCTAAATTTTGGTCTTCCAAAAGATCAAAATTTTGTTGGGATATATTTATAATAAACTTTTGCATAATCTTCTTTTGCTTCTTGTAATAAAATTAAAAAAATGTATCATTAATGACAATATATACCCAATCCTCAAAAAAAGGAAGTAAAAATAACATGGATATGAAAGATTTGCCTCAAACAGAGAAAGCTTTTGAAGCATTGGAAGCTGCTTTGAAAGATTTTCAGGGTGTTTTACAAAATAAAAAAAACGCTCTTTTACAACAACGTCAGTCATATAAAAATAATATGTCGGAAAAAAATAAACAAATAGACGATATGAAAGCGGTTGTTGCGAAGGTTTTGGATAAAACAACAAAAGTGGTTCAAAAAATTGATATGGTGTTAAAAGAAGATGGCTCAAGTAACAGTAACAATTAATTCTCGTGAATATGGCATAGCTTGTGGTGATGGACAAGAAGCTCATATTATAAAACTTTCTCGTATGCTTGATGAAAAAGCAAAACAATTAACAGCAGGAAATGGCCATATAAATGAGAATATGCTTCTTGCGATGGTTGGGCTTTTGCTTGCGGATGAGTTGGAAGATGCAAAAAAAGGTGTTGCACCTTCTTCTAAAACAGAAACACAAATTGTTGAGAAAATAATAGAAGTTGAGAAACCGGTAGAAAAAATAGTAGAAAAAATAGTAGAAAAAATTGTGGAGGTTGAAAAGCCGGTAGAAAAGATTGTTGAAATTGAAAAAATTGTTGAAGTTGCAAAAGATATAGATTTAAGCGGGGTTGATGAAAAGCTTGCAACTGCAATCAGCCAAACAACGGAAAACTTAAAGCAATTAATAAATGAGATAGAGCATTTATAATTTTTTATTTAATTAAAGCCTTGTTATCAAACAAGGCTTTATATTTTTACAACACTTCAATGTTTCCGGCAGCAATTCTTCCTCGGTCATCATATGTTTCGTAGCTGACTTTTTGGCCATCAAAAAGCTTTTTTATACCCTTTTCTTCCAGTTTTGTAACATGAACAAAAATATCTTTTCCGCCAGTTTCGGGTTGAATAAAACCATAACCTTTTTTACTATTAAACCACTTTACAGTTCCAGTAGACATTATCGATCCTTTCTTATTTTTTAAGTTAATTCTGAAAAATTTGTAGACTGATAGACTGTCTACTTAAAGTCACGATATTTATATTACAGTTAAAAGTTATATTGTCAAGTCAAAAAATATGTTTTATTTATTTTATACAACTAAAGATTGTTATAGAAGATTATAAGTTTCCATTTGTGAGTGTATATAGGTTATTCTATTTTTAAGATTTTTATTCTCTTCGCAATAAGACATTAGAATGCTGTATATCTCAGATTTATATTTTGGCATATTTTTTGCGATTGTGCATAGATAATATACCGAAGCTTCAAAAATTTCGTTTTTCTCACTAATAAGCTGATAGCTAATTAATGTATATGGTGGAGTAAATGTTTTATCATAACCCTTGAGAGAGCTGAAATATTCTTTTTTCTGGATAGATTCGGCAATTTTTGGTGTTATATCTTCACCGGATTGTTTATTTATCAATGATTTAAAAAAATCAGTAATAAAAAGATTTGCATTTTTAAACATATTATACTCCTAAAACATATTAATATATAGTAATAGAGTTTTTGTAAAAAAGATATTAAAAAATATTTGACTTATTAAATAAAAAAGCGTAAAACCGGAAACAAGTTAAGTTTTATTGCTTGATCGTCTAATGGTAGGACAGCGGACTCTGACTCCGTTAATCTTGGTTCGAATCCAGGTCAAGCAGCCAAGAAAAAGCCTCCCAAAAGGGAGGTCTTTTTATTGGTTATTTGATCTTAGGAGAGAACCAAAGTTCGGAGTCGATAGTTGGCGAAAACGAGCACCTTTAAGGTGAGAAGTTTGAGACATACGAGACGAGGAGGACCCGCAAAGCGGGAGTGCCCAATCCAGGTCAAGCAGCCATAAAAAAAGCCACCTGAAAAGGTGGTTTTTTTTGTGGCTTAAAGGACGAGAACCAAGATTTTGGTTCGGAGCGTATAGTTGACGAAAACTAATACATTTTATATCTTCTTTCTAAAACCCTAGACATCTGTTTTATATGGAAATTAAATTAACACTTGATAGTTTAGCTTAAATATGGTATGAACCACACAAAATATAGTTTATAAATATGAAATATGTAATAATGAGGGATTTTTCTCATGTCTGATGTGATAAGTAAGAAAATAGAAAAAGAATTGTATGAATATGTAAATTTTAAGAAAGAGTTTCAATTTACATTTAAGGACATAATTAATAAGGGAAATATTCAATATTGTGATGGTTTTCCTATTTATGATGAAGAAGGTAATTATATCCCTGAGTGTAATAAGTGGATAAATGTTGGGTATAAAATTAAAAATTCTTTATCCAAGTTACTTTCTAACCTATATCCCTATGAATTTGTTTTTAGAAATTTTCACTTAAAGAGTATTGAAGCATTTTTCCAATGTATTAAATTCAAAGATCCCATTATTCAGCAGATGATTTTTAATTATTACGGAACAGATGCCTATCATATTCAAGCAACAAGTCATTACGATTGGAAAGAAACAGGATATATTTATTGGCAAGGCAACCCCATAAAACGAGATAGTTCAGAATATGATATGTTGGTGGACGAATTATATATTTCAGCAGCGCAAAATCCTTTGTATAGGCAAGCGTTGAAAACTGTAACAAATCCAATCATTCATTCTATCGGAAAAACATTAAAAAGTGAAACTGTATTCACTCGTTATGAGTTTGAAAGAGAATTAAATAGTCTTTCTGCGTTTTTGAAACACATAGATCAAGATAGATAATAGAACGTGTAAATTTAACAGATTTTGATATCATGGGTATATTTACCCTGAAAGAAGTGACAGGAATTGAAGATTATGTCACATCAGTGGCTGATGGTCAGTATTTATCTCGATCAAAAGAATATTATAAACCTAAGAATTTTACAGAACTTTCGACAGATAGAGATTTTTTAAATACTCTATTAACGACAAAAAACAGTAAACGTAATTTTGTGATTTTAGAAAATATGTTAAATTCTTCAGCTAAGGTCTATTATGCAAGCTTAAAAGATCATATTTTGCACGGAGAAATAACAACTTATAACCAAGCAAAAAAATGTTTTAAGGAAGATGTTAGTAATATTATAAATGTATTATATGGTGGTAAAATAAAAAAAGCCTCTCATAAATTACCTGTTGGAACAACCAAAACCCCAGAAAGAGCTATTGAACTAGATAATAAGGCTCTGCTGTATATATATTGCAAAACAATAGATATTCCTCATGATAAGCATATTTTAATTCCAGGATATGGTTCTTTATATTTAGGTGAATTTTTACATCATATGAAAGGGAATAGTTATAGCCATTTATTAAAGAGTTCATATATTCGGGATGATGCAGAAAAAAAACTATTAAATACCAAAACGGATATATTTGATTTAGTTTCTAGTTCAACAGAATTAAAATATTCCAATTCTGTTATTTTATTAGACGATAATGTTGGTACAGGACAAACAATGCAAGAAATAAAAAATCAACTACAACAAAAAGGAATACATACATCTTGCGGAGCTGTGCAATATAATTGGATAAATCGTTTTCGTTTTTTCAAGGAGAAAAAGATACAACCTTTGATATAAAAGATTTTGATTATATGACTCCATTTAATTATCCAGGACATAAGCTAATGGAGCATGCTATAGATAAACTAAGGATATCCGGTGATGAATATGTTAAATATTTGAAATCAAAAAGTTACAGAACTGATATAATTAATGATTTAATAGGATCTATTGCTCGTAGTGAATTATACACAAAAAAATTAGATTTTGATTTGTATAATGATAAATCATATAAACCTGTTGCAGTAAAAACAAATCTTGCTATGAAAAAAGCGATATTTGATTTATCTGCTAAAAATTGGTTTAATAAATATAAACTTCAAAGAAAAATTAAAAAATTCAAAAATTATTTTTCAGCAATAATTCCTCCTTGTGAAGATATAAAAACTTTAGCAAATAATGAATACAGCTCTTTAAAAGAAGAATTATCTGATAAGAATACATTTTGTTCAGGTAAGAAAGTGAATCAAAGTGATGAAGATTGTGTCGAGAATACAGCAGAAGATTTTATTCGTTTGAAACTGCAAACATTACATAAACGTTTGAAAGAAAAAGGTCCTATGAAAAAGGATGCTTCTGATAAAGAACCTGATACCAATTTAGGCAAAGCTTTAATGCAATTAACTATTAGAAAAAAGAAAAAATCTCTTGATAAATGACCATTTGTTCTCATAATAATGATTTATCATGATTTTGTTTTTTTCGCCTTGTGCTTTTTGTCCGCATCCCATTTTAAGCGGCAAGTAAACTTCTTATTAATTGAACTTGTTCTTTCATTTCCAATATTTCGGAACGGTGATTAACAAGTATACAATAAAGTTGGGCTGATTTTCGTTCTACATATTCCTCTTTTTGCCAGCCAAGAAAAAAGCCTCCCAAAAGGGAGGTCTTTTTATTGGTTATTTGATATTGTTTTACTAATAAAAACAAGGGCATTTTGAAAAATGCCCTTTTAAAAAATTAAGCCTGATTCTAAACTAACAATTTTTACCGATAACTTTTTTACCACCCAAATAAGGCTGTAATTTTACCGGAATATTTACCGTACCGTCCTCATTTTGATGATTTTCAATAAACGGAACCAAAGCACGAGGTGTTGCAATACCCGTATTATTAAGCGTATGAACAAATTTTACTTTTCCATCTGCATTTTCTCTATATCTTAAATTTGTTCTTCTTGCTTGCCACTCTGTTATATTAGAGCAAGAGTGTGTTTCACGATAACAATTTTGGCTTGGAACCCAAGCTTCCAAATCATATTGGCGATATTTTGGTGCACCCATATCACCGGTACAAACTTCCAGCACCTGATAAGGAAGTTCCAAATCTTGTAAAACTTCTTCAGAAATTTCTAACAATTTTTTATGCCATTTTTCACTTTCAGCAATATCATTTTTACAAATGACAAATTGTTCGGTTTTCATAAACTGGTGAACACGAACAAGACCTCTTGTATCTTTTCCGGCAGCACCTGCTTCACGTCTGAAACAAGGAGAAAATCCGGCATACAAAATCGGCAATTCGTTTTCGGGCAAAATTTCATCAGCTCTTAAAGAATTTAATATAAGTTCAGCCGTGCCGGAAAGATATATATCATCATTAGGCAAATGATAAACTTCATCTCTTGAAAAAGGTAAATAACCTTGTCCGTAAAGAGGTTTTTCTTTTGAAATAGACGGCACTGTAATCACGGTGAAACCATGCTCACGAAGTTTATCTAACACCATCATATGCATAGCAAGTTCTAATTGCGCCAAATCATTTTTGATGGCATAGGTTCTTGAACCTGAAACTTTCGCGATTCGTTCCATTTCTGCCCAATCATTTATATCCATTAACTCTATATGATCACGAGGTGCAAATTCAAACTTTCTGATTTCACCTACTTTACGACGTACAACATTTGCACTGTCATCAGGTCCGATAGGAGATTCCGGAGAAGGCATATTAGGCATTTTCAACATCATTAAATCAAATTCAGACTGTTTAACGCTAAGTTGCTCTTGCAACACCTTAAACTCTTCGCCTAAAGCCTTACTTTTTGCAATAATTGACGGACGTTCTTCAGATGAAGCTGATTTTATAGCATTACTTAATTTATTTTTTTCTTCTGCAAGCGATTGAGAAGATGTTTTCAGCTTATTAATTTCTTTATGTAAAGCAATTAAAGCATCTAAATCTAAAACATCTTTCGTGTATCCTTTTTTCTCTAAACCGTCTTTAACAAAATTTACGTTTTCGATAATAAATTTGATATCCAACATCTTTTAAGCGTCCTATTAAAAATATATTGATTTAAACTAAAAAGCAGATTATCTTTTTTTAGAATTAAATACAATACTAAAAATTAAAAAAAAGCAAGAAAACGAGGATAAAAGAAAGATGTTTGAAAATAAAACTATCTTAACCGGTGTAAAACCTACAGGAACACCACATATCGGCAATTATTTCGGCGTTATTAAACCGGCTCTGGATATAGGTAAAAAAGCACTGGAAAATAATGGTAAACATTTCATGTTTATTGCTGATTATCATGCAATTAATGCTGAAAAAGATGCTAACGTTTTAAATCAAAAAATAAAAGAAGTTGCCTCAGTTTATCTTGCATTTGGGCTTGATACCGATAAATCTGTCTTTTATCGCCAATCTGACATTCCTGAAATTCATGAATTTACAACCATTTTATACGCATACACTCCCAAAGGTTTCATGAACAAAGCTCACGCTTATAAAGCTTGTGTTGATAAAAATCGTTTGAACAACAAACCCGACGATGATGGTATAAATATGGGACTTTATACATATCCTACCTTAATGGCAGCCGATATTTTAGCCTATAACACAGATATCGTTCCCGTTGGTAAAGACCAAATACAGCACGTGGAAATTGCTCGTGATATTGCCGGCGCTATTAATGCTCATTATAATAAAAGTATATTAAAGTTACCGACATATTGTATAAAAGACAATGCAGCAGCCATTATTGGTGTTGATGGTAGGAAAATGAGTAAATCATATAATAATGTGATACCAATTTTTGCTGAAGATTCAGCAATCAAAAAAGCTATTTTTTCCATACAAACCGATTCTCGCCCGATGGAAGAGCCTAAGGATCCGGATGAAATTTTAGTATACCAAATATATAAAGCCATTGCCTCAGAACAACAAATTGCTGAAATGGCTGACGGATTAAGACATGGAAAACTTGGCTACGGACATATAAAAAATATGCTTCTTGATGTTGTTTTGAAAGAAACAAAAGAAGCACGCGAAAAATATAACTATTATATGGCTCACTTTGATGAAGTTGAAGAAAAATTGGAAGATGGTGCTAAAAAAGCCCGACCAATTATACAAAACACTTTAAGCTTACTTAAAAATACAGTTTTCGGAAAATAATAATATTAAATTCCCGCTCATATTAAAAGCACCACCTTTGCATAGGTGGTGCTTCAAATGGCGTATCCGGCGGGCTGAGAAAATAAAACAATTGAAAATTGTTTTATGACGAAGGCGTAGGTTTGTTAACTTGTATGTAATCGACAGATTACATCATACAAGTGTTACAAACCAAGTGACCGAAGCGAAGTTGCCGAGTTTTAATTAAAACAAGGCTTACGTAGCAAGAATGAACCTTTAGGTTCAATTTCCGCTCATATTAAAAGCACCACCTTTGCATAGGTGGTGCATCAAATGGCGTATCCGGCGGGAATTGAACCCACAACCTTTGGCGTCGGAAGCCAACACTCTATCCAATTGAGCTACGGATACATTATCATCTACAGCATACTATTATAATGTTTTTATATTTTTTACCAGCATTTTTTCATATTTTTTATATTTTTGCTTGACTTACGCTTCAAATATATGTATTAACAAGCAACAAGATTGTTTTTTATTTGTTTAAAGGATACTTAAAAATGGCTAAAAAATGTGATATTTCAGGCACCGGCGTTATGAGTGGTAACAATGTAAGCCACGCTAACAATCGCACTCGTCGTCGTTTCTTGCCGAATTTGCATGTTGTTTCTTTATTGAGTGAAACTTTAGGTAAAGTTTTCAAATTAAAGGTTTGCACCAAAACATTGCGTTCTATCGAACACAATGGTGGTTTAGATTCTTATCTTGAAACAACTTCTAACAGCAAATTGACTGATGAAGCTAAGAAAATTAAAAAGTCTATTGCTAAGAAGAAATCTGCAAATTAATAATAATAAAAAAAAGATATATCCCGATTCGCAAGAATCGGGATTTTTTTTGCATAAAAAAAGCCTCTCATCAAAAAAACAAACACGTTTCTTTAATGAGAGGAAGATTTTTAAGCAGTAAGCATATAAATAGTGATTGCGATAATAGAAATTGGCAGTAAAAGCTCACCTAAAAGACGTACAATCAGACGAACCCCGTCACGCCAACTGTAAACTCTAACGTAAATCACAAAAGCAATCAGCAAAATTATAAGTATACATGCTACAAGTCCTATCACGGCTGTTGCGCCAATAGATAATACTACACCAAATGGTAAAAGTACTAAATATCCCAACCCCCATAAAGCGACATTCAATATACCTACACCTAAAATTGCCAATAGCACTATAGCTATATTTTTTAGCACAACCATAAGCATTACGCCTATATATGTTCGGGTTTTCATCAATTTTGATGGAAGTGCCACAACAGCTGCTTCTATACTTAGCCATAGCAGAACAGCATCCATAATAAGTAAAACAATTGACCAATAACCACATTGTTTCAGGATATAAGCTGCACCAACCATAACAACAGAAGCCAACACCAATACGCCGGCTGCGATAAGAACCCATTTAATGAATCGAGCCAAATGCCCGAGAGATGACCAAATGCCACCTAAAAATAATTTTCCTAAAGTTTTCATATCTTTTGAATTTAAAATAATTTTCTTACTATAAGCGATACACAAATTGTATATCGCTTATATTTTTAGAAATAACCATATCTCACAGCAGAAAATGTTTCGAATGCATCTTCCCACTTCTGATATTCATCACTCTCGTGATTATCACTTGGCGTATCATCCAAATTGTCAACATCACCACTACCAAGCTCATCTAAACGATGGCCTACATAGTTGATAAGCTTGTCTAAATCTTGTTCTTTTAACTCGAACAAACGTTCAACATTTAAAGAAAGCGCTAAGATTTGATCATCACTGAGAGGCTCCCCATGAGACAAATGAAGACCTTCAGAATCTTCCGGATTTTCATCAGCTTCATTGTTTGAAGCGGATCTTTGTTGTTTCACTCTTGAAACCAAATCTTCAAGCTCGTCTACCTGCCATTTGCGCACCAAACACAAAAACAAAGCCAGAGAAGCAAGAAAACCTGTTACGATTAATTCTAGACTCATAATGTTTATTTTTTAAAAGTTAATAACTACAAAATTACTGATATTTATTGTAGGCTAACACATACTTTATTTCATTGCAAGCTTTTTTTGTTAAATTTGTCAAAAAGCGACCATAAAAAAGCCTCGTTAAACGAGGCTTTTTATCCATTACAATTTCTATTGCTGATTTGCGTTTTGTTTACATAAACCATTTTGAGCACAATTATATGGTTTTTTCACAAAAGAAACAGTTGAATATGTTTTGGGCTCATATACTGTTTTATATACAGTGTTTTTATAAATAACTTCAACCGGTTCTGATACGGTATAAGAAGACCCTTGGCATCCTGTACAAGTTGCAGGTTGAGCAACAGGTTGTGCAACAGGTTGTGCAACAGCCGGCTGTGGTTTCACGGGAGCTTTTTTCTCACATTCAACAGATTTATTTGCACAAGCTGATAAGCCTATGGTTAAACATATTGCTAAAACTAACTTTTTCATCTTATTCCTTTCAAATTTAGAGTTATGTCAAATAAATTCTATTTATATAAGATAATCTTGAAAAATTTTTTTTCATCATTAACCTTTTATTAAGCCTATATTAATGCTTAAAATATTTTTATGTCAATGTTTTATTTTACGTCAGAGCAAAATTTTCGTATTCTCTATTAAAATTATTTATCATATCTTAAAATTTAACCCCCGATTTAGCATGTCGGGGGTTAAACAGCATCTTTTAGAATGTATATCTTAAACCTAAAAGAACTTCTTGAGAATCATAATTTCTCTTAACATGCTCATCAAGTACTTTTGATTTTGTTTTACCATAATCAGTATAACGATAGCCAACTTCTACATCCATATTGTATGTTAAGTTTACACTAACACCAACACCAATGTTCCATGCTAAATTATCTTCTGTTGTTTTTTCCCAAGCTTTTTCTTCGATACGAGCATAACCGATACCTACGCCTAAATAAGGAGTAACAGCTGTACCTGTATCTAAATCATAGTAAACATTTGCTAAAACTGTTTGTAACTGTGTTTGCAATCCAATATTTGTTTGTAAAGCTTTTACATTATTATGATTATGTGTTTTATTTAATAAACCATATTCAACTTCAGCACGAACAGATTGTGCTAAACCGCCACAGAACGGAACCATAACACCGCCAGCAATTCTATAACCATACTGATCATCATTTATCTTATCTTTAAATACTGAAGATTTAATATCGTTTTTTACTTCTACACGTGCTACACGAGCAGCAACATATGGAAGATATTCTGTTGCACTAACATTAAAAGCAACTAAAGAGGCAATTCCTGCCAATAATAAAGTTTTTTTCATAGTTCTCTCTCTTTTCATTTTTTGCAAAAAATTATTAAACATCTCAAAAGATGTAAGTAAAGGTTATAATAGGTTATATTAAAGGTCAAAACAAAGTTTTTATTATACACAAAAAGCTAATATAAAAGGTTCATACTGGATATTCTAAAAATATTTTCATCAATTTTTGCTAAACAAACTTCAACTCGTTTTTTACCTTTAGCAATATTATGTTTTTCGTAAACATCTAAAGATTCAACATAATATTCCATAGCATCATCAAAATATTCTTCGTCATTATATATTTTACCACATTCAAATAATATATTTCCTATATTTTCCTGAACTTCTGCCCATTCTATCGGGTAAACATTCGGATTATACACTTTTTGATAATTTTTATAAGCATCTATAGCAATTGTAACAATTTCTTTATTACGACTAAAAATTGCTATCATTGAAAGATACTGTCCCAAATCTTTTTGAATAGTGGCCCAAAAATACGGAAACGTAATTTGGGTAAATACTTTTTGTGCTTCTCTCAACTGAAATACGGCATTTCTTAAAAATTGAATATCGGCAGAATATCTCCAATAATCAAAATAAAGCTTTGATAATTGATAAGCTGTATGTCCAAAATCATAGGGGTAAGTATAACGAGGAAAATATTTTAAAGCTAAATTATAAAAATCTGTCGCAAACTTACAATTTATGTATTTATCATCAATATTTAAGTCTGCAGCTAATTGATAAATTTGTCCGAAATTAGTATAAATAAGACCGATAAGGACTGACTTGTTTTCTGTTTTTAAATATGTTAATGCGCTTTTCAAAATTGAAGATACAATCTTGATATCTTGCTTTTTCAGATTATCCTTAACAGCAGTTAAGTATGTTAATGCCAATAAATTTAGTATATATGGCATATACTTTATATCTAAATCTTTTGGTGGGTTTGTGCTGTTTATATTTTCTACTGTTTCACTTAAAATTTTCATATACTCGGGTTTATTTGATACCATAAAAATTATTGCAACAATCAAATTCAATACCGATGCAGAAAGAGTTCTTTCCTGAAAATAATCAATAGGCAGATATAAACTGTTTAGCAAAGAAAAAAACGGAATTTTAAATTTTTCATACTGATCTGATGTTTGAAAATTCAGGCGCAAATTATTTTGCTCACGATGTCCCCATATTAAAATTTCCGACTTTGTTTTTTTTAATATCTGTTTTCCTGTATCGATAAAATCAAAAAAATTCCGACTTTGTAAATCAAGAAATTTTTTATCAAATACATCATCATAATAGCACACTTCAAAGTGCGGGTTTTTTTCTAAAAACTGTGCTAATATCTTTCCCGAATTATTAAGACAATCATCTTCAAATGCCACAACCGTTAATTTTATCACAGGTATTTTTGATGATTCATCTTTCTGATAAGGAGATATCTCTTTCTTTTTTAAAAAACCTAAAACCATACTTCTTATTTCCTGCGTTTAAAAGCTTCCTTTACAGTACTCAATCCTTTTTTGACATCATCAACAAAAGCTTCATTTGTTTCTCTAAAGCTTAAATTATTTTCCGAAGCATGGTAGAGCATATTAAGCAACCACAAATTTACCACTAATGTAAAAATCGGCATTGAAAATGGATTAGGTGCGTATAACTGAAAACAAGAAAATATAATATTAATAATTCCTATTTTAACAACAGAAACCAATATTGC
Organism: Alphaproteobacteria bacterium; assembly: GCA_045644765.1. Lineage (GTDB taxonomy): Bacteria > Pseudomonadota > Alphaproteobacteria > RF32 > CAG-239 > JAFTYO01. The sequence goes on from JAZRHM010000038.1 coordinate 206,917, forward strand.
ATCAAGACTTATATCCTTTGTATAACAAACAAAATATGCTGTATTATTATATAAATCAGGTTCCTTAATACGCCATAAATAACTTCTGATTAACACCCAAATAATTTCTGCGAATAAATAGGATAATAAGACTAATATCGAGGGCCCTGACAATTCTATTGTTCCTAAAAGTAAAAATCCTGACAACAGAAAACCGGCGCTTGCACAAGCTCCTTCATTTAATACAATCTCACTAGGATACCAGTTAAATCTTAAAAATCCAAGCCACATTCCTCCCAGTAATGCGGCAAATATTCCAAACAATAACGGAACCCCTCCAAAACCGGAAAGACACATCATTCCAAACAAACCAGATAAAATAAAGATTGCAAAAATAGCAGGTAATCCATTTAGTATTTTAGCAAAAAAAGTTATAAAAAACACACTTGCAAAAACAATTAATCTTTCTGACCATAAAGGAATATATCCTTCAAAAATTGAAACATTATCCGGAACTAAAAACGTTACAATAGCGGAAGAAAGAGCCATCACCATATACATAAGCAATTTATTTTCCAGCAAAAATGCAATATAGATAAAAGCAGCCAAAGCAAAAACAGCTACAATTTTTCCATATTCAAGATCATATATCATATCCTTAAAATCAGGCAAAATAAAATAAAGTGCAGATGTACAAAATAAGCTAAAAAACCACATATAAATCCACACATCATTTTTAATTTTATATTCATATAACGTGTTTTTACTCACATAAACAAACATTGGTAATGAAAATATAAAACCCAAACCAATTAATCCAATAAAATATATTAAGTTCAACAACATTGTGATCTCCATAGCTTTATTTTTTCTTTATACAAACAGCAAAAAAAGAATCCATCCCGCCAAAATTTTTTATATGATAAGGTAAAGTTCTTAAAACACCGTTATCAATTATATCCTCCGGCAATTTTTTCCCATCAACTATATTAATTTCTTTCAAATCGGGAACAACTAACTCAATATGCGAACATTCTTTCATGATTCTTTCTATAATATATTCACCTTCAATTTTGGAAATCGAACAAGTGCAATATAATACTAAACCATCTTTTTTTACCGATTTAATAGCTTCGTTTAGCATTTCAAACTGCAAATCAGATTGTTTTTTTACATCTTGAATTGTCTTAAGATGCAACACTTCCGGGTGCTTTCTGAACGTCCCCGTAGCAGAACAAGGTGCATCTAGCAATATAATGTCAAATACATCTTTATTGTTTTGTAAAAAAACTAAACCATCAGCAATTTGTGTTTCAAGATTTTGTTCCAAATTTAAACGCTTAATATTTTGTTTTAATTTTTCCATGCGCAATATATCTATATCAACTGCCGTAACTTTTGCTCCTTTTACCAAAAGTTGAGCTGTTTTACCGCCCGGAGCTGCACATAAATCAAGAACTTTCTTATCTTTAACACTTCCCAGTAACATAACCGGTAATGACGCTGCAAGATCCTGCACCCACCATGCGCCTTCTTTATAACCTTCTAATTCAGACACTTTAGATTTTGCATCAAATATACGAACAGTCCCATTGGAAAATAATGTGCCGTTGAGTTGTTTGGCCCAATATATATGATTTTCTTTTATGCTCAAATCCAAAGGAGATTCACAAAAACAAGCTTCTTTGATGCTTTCTATTTCTGATTGCGTATAATCTTTTTTCAAAATTTCATAAAAATTTTGCGGTATTTTTGCAATAATTTGTAATTCTTTTTTCTTTGACGACACTTTGCGTAATACGGCATTTACCATATTTGCCGCAAACTTATCAGTTTTTTTCTTTGCTATATTGACGTATTCATTTATGACTGCATAATCAGGTGTTTTTAAAAGCATAATTTCTGCAATAGCTGCCAGCAAAATATATTTAAGAATAACATTCTTTTGCGGAATCTTTTTTAATACGAATTTTGCTATTATATTTTCAAGTCCGGTTAAATTTCTTAACACACTTAAAACAAGCATATTGCAAAATGATATATTTTTTTCTGTAATATGCGATTTTAAAGTGCTGTAAAACACTTTTTGCTCAAAAATTTTATGCAAAATTTCAACACATTCTGAACGTTCTGACATTTTATAACCTTTCTTATGCCGAATTTAAGCACATAGGCGTTACTTTTGCAAGCAAAATAATAAGTGCATTAGTATAAAGATAGCGCTTGTTTTTTTTATCTTTTATGATAATTTATAGCAAAATAAAATAAAATGGAGAAACTTAAGATGAACGGCAATGCACGCTATAACGGAAATCAAACTTTTCAACAATGGCAACAGCAATGGCAACTCGAAGACAGATACAACTTTAGAACCATTGAACAAAAATGGCAAAAAATTTGGGAAGATGAAAAAGCCTATAAAGTTATTGAAGATAAAACAAAAGAAAAATTTTACGCTTTGGTAGAATTTCCTTTTCCGTCAGGTGCAGGGTTGCACGTCGGGCATCCTCGTTCGTATGTGGCATTAGATACCATCGCCAGAAAAAAACGCATGCAAGGTTATAATGTGTTATATCCTATGGGTTTTGATGCGTTCGGTTTACCTGCTGAAAACTACGCTATCAAAACAGGTGTTCACCCCGCCGTTTCTACAAAAGCAAACATTGAAAACTTTACTCGCCAATTAAAATCTATAGGCTTAAGTTTTGACTGGGACAGATGTATTGATACATCCTCACCTGAATATTATAAATGGACACAATGGATGTTTATCGAGCTTTTCAAAAAAGGCTTAGCATATAAAAGTAAAATGGCGATAAACTGGTGTCCTGCATGTAAAGTCGGCCTTGCGAATGAAGAAGTTGTAAACGGCTGTTGTGAAAGATGCGGCGCAGAAGTTGTAAGAAAAGATAAAGAACAATGGGTAATCGCTATTACAAAGTATGCTGACAGACTTATAGATGACCTCGACGGATTAGATTTTGTTGACAGGGTTAAAGCACAACAAACTAATTGGATTGGCAGATCAGAAGGTGCTGAGCTTGATTTTGAGTTTGGTCAAGACAAATTAAAAGTGTTTACAACTCGTCCTGATACGGCTTTTGGTGTAACATACATGGTAATGGCTCCCGAGCATAATTTCGTTCAAAAATATATGGATGAATTTGAAAATCCTGACGAGATTAAAAAATATATTGAAGAGACATCTAAAAAATCTGATTTACAGCGTACGGCTTCAGATTCTAAAACAGGTGTAGAATTAAAAGGTATAAAAGCAAAAAATCCGTTTAACGGAAAAATGATACCTGTATTTATATCTGACTATGTTTTAACAGGATATGGTACCGGCGCAATTATGGCTGTTCCGGCACATGATCAACGCGACTATGATTTTGCCAAAGCTTTTGATTTGCCTATTATCCAAGTTTTGGAAGGTGGAGATATCTCAGAAAAAGCTCATGAAGAAGACGGCTTACATATAAATTCAGATTTCTTAAATGGCCTCAACAAAGAAGAAGGTATGAAGGCTGCTATTGATTTTGCAGTTAAGAACGGATTCGGCCAAGCAAAAATAAATTTCAAATTAAGAGACTGGATTTTTTCTCGTCAACGCTATTGGGGTGAGCCAATTCCGATGGTGTATTGTAAACATTGCGGATGGCAACCTTTAAAAGAAGAAGATTTACCGTTAACGTTACCTGAAGTAACAGACTACTTACCAAATGATGAAGGCGATTCGCCTTTATCTAAAGCGACCGATTGGGTAAACACAAAATGTCCTAAATGTGGTGCCGATGCCAAACGAGAAACAGATGTTATGCCAAACTGGGCAGGATCTTCGTGGTATTTCTTGCGCTATTGTGATCCACACAATGACAAAGAATTTGCTTCAAAAGAAGCTTTAGAATATTGGATGAATGTAGATTGGTATAATGGTGGCATGGAACACACTACATTACACTTATTATATTCTCGTTTTTGGCATAAGTTTTTGTATGATTGCGGATATGTCCCGACTAAAGAACCATACAACAGACGTACTTCTCATGGTATGATCTTAGCTGAAAACGGCGAGAAAATGTCAAAATCTCGCGGTAACGTAATTAACCCTGATGAAATTATAAACAATTATGGTGCTGACACATTCCGTTTATATGAAATGTTTATCGGACCGTTTGATCAGGTGGCAGCATGGTCTGACGACAGTTTAATGGGTGTATACAGATTTGTCGGAAAAATCTTTAATTTATTCAAAAAAGTATGCTCAAAAGATGCTGATATAAAAGACTTGAGAGCTATGCATAAATGTATACTTGAAGTAACAGAACGAATTGATCAAATGAAATTTAATACGGCTGTATCTTCATTAATGAGTTATGTAAACTATATGTCATCTTTGGAAGAAATTCCGGCTGTTTTATATCAAACACTCTTAAAACTTTTAAGCCCGTTTACTCCTCATTTAGCTGAAGAAATGTGGGCAAGATTGGGTTATGACAGTTTAATCATCAAAGAAAGCTGGCCAATAGGTGACCAACAACTTGCTCAAGATGATACTGTAACCATTGCCGTTCAATTATGCGGAAAAATGCGTGGCACAATAGAAATGCCTAAAGACAGTTCTGATGAAGATGTAAAAAGTGCTGCTCTTTCATTAGAAAATGTTGCACGCCAAATTGATGGTAAAGAAATTAAAAAAATAATTGTTGTTAAAAATAGGATTGTGAACATTGTTGCATAAATTTAGAATATATACCACACTTTGTATCTTGCTGACAATTTTAACTGCTTGCGGCTTTGAGCCTTTGTATGTTGAGCGCAAATCTGATGAAAAATGGTATTATCAAGGTGAATTTGACACATCTATTTCAGAAGAAATGTCGCAAATCAAGATAGCTCCTATTGCCGAAAGAATGGGACAACTTATAAGAAATAATCTGTTAGATAATTTAACCCCCAGGGGTGTCTCAAGCAATTCAAAATATATTTTAGAAGTTTATAACATTAATAAACAGGTAACCGAACAAGCTATGCGAGATGACATCACTGCAACACGTGAAAGAGTTCGTTACACTGTAAATTATCGTCTATTAAATGCTAGCGACCATAAAGAATTGGTAGGTGGCAATTCCATTGCCTATTTAGGTTATGATATCATGGCAAACCCTTATTCTACAACTTTTGCTCAAAAAAAGATAGAAAAAGACGCAGCAAAAATCATTGCTAATGATATATCTTTACGTATGGGTGCATATTTTCATTCTACATTAACCAAACGTGGAAACCCGAATGAATTTTAAGGATATTGACATCACAAAATATCTTAAAGCACCTGATTTAAACATCAAGTGTGTAATAATTTTCGGCACAAATGAAGGAAAAATTGCTGACTACTGTTCACAATTTGCAAAAACAGTATGTCAAAATCTAAGCGACGCTTTCAGAGTCGTAAATTTAAGTATGGATAATGTAAACAAGGATATAGGAACATTATTTGGCGAATATAACGCTCAATCTTTACTGGGAGGCAGACGTGTTATAATTGTTAAAGATGCCACTGATATTCTCACAAAACACTTAAAAACATTGTTTGATGATAATAAATCCGACACCTTGCTTATTCTTACGTCATCATCATTAAACACAAAATCATCTTTAGTTAATTTAGGAAAAGACAGAGAAGATTTTGCCGTTATCGGATGTTATGAAGACCGTGAAAAAGATATTAAACAGTTTGTAAGAGATTATTTAATCAAAAATCAAGTAACCATATCTGAAAATGCAGCAGATTTGCTATGTATGCGCTTGTCAAATGATAAAAAAGCAAATTTGAGCGAAATGGATAAACTGATTACTTATTTAGGTTCAAGACGCAACATTGAAATTGATGATATCAAAATTGCAGTAAGCGATACATCAAGTTCTTCAATAGAAGATTTGTGCTATTTTATCGGCACAGGCAAAACAGATAAAGCCATAGATTCATACAAAGAACTTTTAAATGAAGGCCTTGAAGCAGTAACAATTGTAAGAAGTATCAGCTCCCATTTTATTAATCTTCTCAGCTATGCTTATGCTTTTGAACAAGGAAAAAGGCCCGATGAAATTATAAATTCCATCAGACCTCCTTTAATGTTTTTTAGAAAAGATGATTTAAGATTGCAAATAAACACTTGGAAAAAACAATCTGTTTTAGATGCCATCAATTTGCTTTATCAATGCGAAAGAGATTGTAAAACCACTAATCTTCCTGCTCAAGAAATTTTAAGCTATACTATCATGCAACTTTCAGGAGCTGCAAGAAAACTGATAAAAAATTAACTTATCTTCAGTAACGAAAAGCATTCTACATCTTTAGAAAGATTGTTTCTGCCACCTAAATTTTCCAATTCAATTACAAAAGCAAATGCTTTTGTTTTTCCGCCTAGTCTGTTTACCAAAGAATGTGTAGCATTTACGGTTCCGCCGGTTGCCAGCAAGTCATCAATTATAAGAACGCTTTTACCTTCTTCAACAGCATCTTTATGAATCTCAAGCACATCTTTTCCATATTCCAAACCATATTCGATGCGTTCAACTTCTGCCGGCAATTTATTTGGTTTTCTGACAACGACAAGACCACAACCTAACTTATAGGCCAAAGGAGCCCCAAATAAATATCCTCTGGATTCTATTGCCACAATATAATCTAAGTTATAATTCTTAAATTTTTCAAACAATAAATCTATAACTTCGGCAAAAGCTTGCTTATCTTTTAAAAGAGTTGTTATATCTTGAAACATAATTTCCTTTTTAGGAAAGTTCGGAATAACCCTGATTTTTTCTTGAAACATTGTCATAATACTTTATCTCCTATACATAGATTGTACTTATAAAATAAATATATTAAATTTTTGCAAAATAAGTGTTGCATTTTAAAAAAAATATGTTTATAAGAGTTCTCAGATTATGCGCTTGTGGCGGAACAGGTAGACGCTGCAGACTTAAAATCTGTTGGGAGCAATCCCGTGCCGGTTCGATTCCGGCCTAGCGCACCAATAAAAAAGCTCACCCCTGTGGTGGGCTTTTTTGTTGGTATGATATACGGGCAAGAAGCGGCACGGTGCCGGTTTGAACCGTAGCACACAGGCGAATATATACGCCGGTCGGGTTTGCCCGAGTGTGCAAGGTCGGCGAAGCCATTCCGGCCAGAAAAAATATATTTTTTCAAATAAAAGCGCACCATTTTTAAGACTTCCGCATTTGTTGCGGATTTTTTCTTTTTAAACAATCATTTATTTAGTCCGATTTTGAGTGTTTTCATAGTGGCACTTTTAGGCAAACTTATCGGACTTTTTGTTAAAAGGACAACAAGATCAAGTGATTTAGAAAATCAAATCCCAGTCCGATAAAAAACTATCTTAACAAATTCCTAACAAACTTTTTAGCCAGTTTGTTTAGAAAATAGCTGTCTCTATGCTCAATAGGTTGGATAAATTTACATTTAGGATAGCTACTACACCCATAAAAACCACCATATTTTCCATTTCTGAGGATTAAACCTTGTCCACATCTCGGACAAATACCTTGTTGTATTAAATGTTGTTTGGTCGCAATCGTATTTTGAACCTCTAACACATGTTGCTTTCTATCTTTAGGCGATACAATATTAAGTAAAGAAATTTTATCGCAGAGCTTTTGAATATCAGTTTCTGAAAATTTTATATCGGTATATTCTTTTATCAATCTATTGAGTTGAGAGGTATAAATAACATTATGTACTGTATTAACTTTTAAATCAGCCCCATTTGAGAAAACAACAATTGGTATAAAATCATTATGTTTCATTCCTAATTGTTTGTTTAGAACTAAAATATGAGCCTTATTTTGTTTAATCGGATTGTAAAATTTATATTTATTACCAAATACGTTTTTAGTCCAATATTCAGAATTGTCTGAACCTGTAATCCAACCTTTATAATTTTTAGTTTCAATTACAAATATTCCATAAATAGAAATAACTAGATGGTCTATCTGGGTAGTTTTACCATTAGATTCAATCAATATATCGTTAATTATTTTATATTTATCAGAAGGAAGAAATGATAAAATAACAGAAACACTTTTTTCACCTAAATATCCCTTAATTTTAGGCTGTAAAATTTTAAATATTATACTTACCGAAACAAAGAATATAAATAAAATTATTTCCATATATTAAATTACCTAGCTATTTTATGCAATATTTAGAATATTTCGCATAATGTACCCCAAAAGTCTTCATTACATGCTTCACAACTGTTTCCATTATATTTCCATGAAGTTATCTTATTATCATCAATAGTAAATGTTGTTTCGCATCTCCAGTTATAAATATTACCATTTATGGACGAAATAGATGTTCTCAAATAACTAAGATATTCAATATGATCGTTTAATTTATATGTACTTGTTGGAACACCCCATGCCTCTATCAAATTTTGCTTATCGGAATCTAGCCATGTATTTAATATTCTATTATAACCTTCAGATGTAGCACAACCTGATAATAACAAAAACAAAAGCAAATATAATTTTTTCATAGTGACCTCTCTTTTAAGATATACTACGAAAATAAATTTTGATTTTCAAATATATTTTTTTGTTTTCAAGCATCTCAAGTTTTCTGCTCAAAATCTTAAAATTCTTATAAAAATTAGTCCGATATTTGCATAGCATCGCGCACCAAAAAGAAAAAACCACGTAAAATGTGGTGGGCTTTTTTGTTAAGCAGAAAAACATTATATATTGACATTATAACATTAAATCATACAATCAAGTCATCTTAATTTAATAAAAGGAAAGTAAATGCAAGATTATATCAAAAAAGC
>JAZRHM010000039.1:0-2874 GCA_045644765.1 Alphaproteobacteria bacterium
ATATTTCGGTATGATAGACGCACAAAACACAGTGGGAAATTCTTTGGGACTTTACACAACCAATATGGATTTTCATTCAAAAGGTAAACATAGATTTCTCTATCCGTTTAAAATAATATACTCAAGGGAAGCGCATAAAAAAATCGGCAAAGTTTTAGATGATTTTAAGCCCGATATAGTTCATATGAATAACATTAATTTTCAGCTTACGCCATCAATCATTTATGCCGTTAAAAAGAGAAATATCCCCCTTGTGCAAACTGTTCACGACTATCAGATGATTTGCCCTAATCATCTTTTATATAGCTTTAGTGAAGCAAAGCCTTGCGACAGATGTATAAAAGGCTCAAAATGGAATTGCCTTAAATACAATTGTATTCATAATTCCAAAGTCAAAAGCCTTTTAGGTGTAATCGAGGCAAAGTTGTATTCATTTTTGAAAACATACAAAAAGGTTGATTTATATATCTGTCCGAGCAGATTTTTGGAAAATAAGCTTGTTAGTAGCTCGGATATATATATTGGAAAGACATTTACAATACATAATTTTATTGAAAAGAATAATATTCCGGCTAAAACAGATAGTGAAAATCCCTATATTGTTTTTGTTGGCAGACTTTCAAAGGAAAAAGGCGTTGAGCTTTTAGCAGATGCCGCAAAGCTTTTGCCTGGGGTTAATTTTGTCGTAGCGGGAAGCGGTCCTGATGATGAATGTTTAAAGGATATTCCTAATGTTACCTTAAAGGGTTTTGTTGCAGGCAAAGCGCTTGCTGACTTGATGGCAAATGCAAAGCTTCTTATTGCTCCATCAGTTTGTTATGAAAATAATCCTTTATCCATATTGGAGGCTCATTCTATGGGGGTTCCGGTTGTAACGATGAACTATGGTGGAATGGCAGAACTTGTAGAAGACGGAAAAACGGGTGCGTTGGCATTTGCACCAACACCTGAATCGTTGGCTGAGGCAGTAAAAAAATGTCTTAGTAATACAGAATACTATGAAACACTTAAAGCAAACTGTGAAACTAAAGCCAAGAATATAATGGATGTCACAGAGTATTCTGGCATCTTAATAGATCAATATAATAACCTTATAGACAAGAGGTGAAGAAAGTGACAAAGCCGAGCATAAGCATCATTGTGCCTGTATATAATACCGAAAAATACCTTAAGAGATGTATGGATTCTATAATGAATCAGACTCTTAAAAATATAGAAATTATCATTGTTGATGACGGTTCAAAGAAAGAGTGTGCCGTGCTTTGCGATGAAATTTCAAAAACAGATTCACGAATTAAGGTTATTCATAAGGAAAACGGCGGTCTTGGGTTCGCAAGAAATACGGGGCTTGAAGCAGCAACGGGTGAATATATAGGTTTTGTCGATTCTGATGATTATATAGAGAGGGCAATGTATGAAACCTTATACAATACGGCAAAAAAATATAATGCCGACCTTTGTTTATCAGGAATTTGTTTTGTTGGCGGAAATATGTTTTCGGAGTCCGGTGGTGACACAAAAAAATCGTATTTTGTGGAAGAGACTCTGTTTGAAAAAGAAGATATGAAAAAACTTCTTTTAGGTGTTGTGGGTGCGTTGCCTCACGAGCCTGATGACAGCCGTTACGGCGCAAGTGTATGTAAAAATATATTTAAGACTTCGGTAATTCGTGAAAGAAAAATAGAATTTTTATCTGAGAGGAAAATACTGTCTGAAGATACATTGTTTATGGTGGACTTTATAAAAAGTTCCCAAAGTGCAGTTGGTGTTCCGGATAGCTACTACTGTTATTGCCGTAATGAAGATTCTCTTTCAAAATCATATAACAAGGAGCGCTTTGAGAAAAGCATCGTATTTTTAGATGAGCTTGAAAAACGAATTTCAGATACTATAAAAAAAGAAGAATACAAGATTTATTTAGATAGATTGGTGCAAGGGTTTGGAAGAATATTGTGTTCCCAAGAGATTATGCACGCAAGGGATAAGAAAATAAAGTTTTCGCATCTCAAGAAAAGATTAAAAGAAATTTGCACTCAGGACAAAATTCAAAATGTATTAAAATCATACCCTTGGTATAAGTTGCCCGTAAAACAGGCGGCGTTTGCATTTGCTATGAAGTATAAATTATTTTTGCTTCAGAAGCTAATGGTAGTATTAAGAGACAGATAGGAGTTTTTTACAATGCTGTTTTCGGTAATTGTTCCGATTTATAATATTGAAAAATACATAAAAAGATGCATTGATAGTGTTCTTTCGCAATCATTTACTGATTTTGAGCTTATATTGGTCGATGATGGTTCCCCTGACAACTGCGGAGCAATTTGTGATGAATATGCAAAAAAAGACCAAAGGATACAAGTAATACATAAAGAAAATGGTGGTTTAGTCAGTGCAAGACAAGCAGGGATTAAAGTGGCAAGTGGAGATTATATCTTCCATCTTGACGGAGATGATGCAGTTCTTCACGATGCATTAGAAAGTGCACAAAATATCATCAAAGAAACCAATGCAGATATTGTTTCTTTTTCTTATAAATGCAGTATCAATGAGAAAACAGGAGAAACTGTTTGCGATTTAGTTGATGAGGGCTTGTATCGCAAAAAGGAAATCGAGCAGCATATTTTCCCAAAGCTTTTGTCAGATAAAAATATGAACCACATATTCTACTTTTTGTGGGGTAAGGCAATAAAACGTGAACTTGCAACAAAACATCAGCTGGGTGTCAATACTGCTATTTCTTTAGGCGAGGATTTAAGCTGCATAGTTCCTTGTTACTTAGAAGCAGAAACAGTTTATATGAGCAAAAAAGCCATATATCTTTATACAATAAGAAATGATTCCATTTCAACAGATTTTAAAACGCATCAGATTTCG